>NZ_JADNQO010000002.1:0-940735 GCF_047608665.1 Amycolatopsis sp. cmx-11-51
CGGCATCAACCGGCTCAAACGCTACCGAGCCGTCGCCACCCGATACGACAAACTCGCCGTCCGCTACGAAGCCACCGTCACCATCGCCGCGATCAACGAATGGCTCTAACATCTGAAACACGCCCTAATCCAGTCTCCACGAAACCCGGGGCTTAACAGCTTTATCTACCCCGCTGGATGTATAGGCACGGGCGCTGGGCGACGTAGCTGGGAGCGACGCCGCCCAACCGGGTACCCACCCAGCTCAAGGGGATCTTGAGCGTGTGGGGTTCCAGAAGTCGGTTCATGCATCAGACCTGCGGCGACAGGCGCGTTCGGCGGGTAGGGCATGATCGCCGGCCATGTCGTTGCGTTTGCTCTATCTGATCTTCTTTCGGCTGGCGGGTTTGGTGGTGTTGCTCGGCCGCTCGTCGGCGTCCAAGAATGTCGAGTTGCTGGTACTGCGCCATGAGGTCGCCGTACTGCGCAGAGGCAACCCGAAACCTCGCCTCGATTGGGCTGACCGGGCTGTGTTCGCCGCGTTGGTCCGCCTGCTGCCCAAGGCGCTGCGGCTGCATCGGTTGGTCACCCCGGGCACGGTCCTGCGCTGGCATCGGCGCCTGATAGCTGCGAAGTGGACCTATCCTCACCGGGTCGGTCGTCCACCGGTCGACGACGCGATCGTTGGGTTGATCGAACGGATGGCCAGGGAGAACCACAGCTGGGGCTACAAGAGGATCCAGGGTGAGCTGCTCAAGCTTGGACACCGGGTCGGCGCGTCGACGATCCGGCGGATCCTGAAGCGGGCACGCGTACCTACCGTGCCGGTCCGGGACACCGACACGACCTGGCGGCAGTTCCTGCGCACGCAGGCCTCGACGATGCTGGCGTGCGACTTCTTCCATATCGACTGTGCGCTCACCCTCAGAAGAATCTACGTGTTCTTCGTGCTGGAGGTCGGCAGCCGCTACGTGCACATTCTGGGCACGACAACGAATCCGGACGGCGAGTGGACTACGCAGCAGATCCGCAACCTCGTGATGGATCTCGATGATCGCATCGACGAGTTCAGGTTTCTCATCCGTGATCGGGCTGGCCAGTTCGCGTCCTCATTCGACGCCGTCCTGGCCGACGTCGGCATGGAGGCGGTAAGGATTCCTCCGCGTTGCCCGCGGGCGAACTGCTACGCGGAACGGTTTGTGCTCACGGCCAGAACCGAGCTCACCGACCGTATGTTGATTCTGAGCGAGCGGCATCTGCGCGCCGTGCTCGCCGAGTACCTCCGGCACTACAACGGTCGACGGCCGCACCGTTCCCGCGAGCTTCGCCCACCACAGCCGACCCACCCCGTGGCAGACCTCAACTCTCAGCGGATCAGGCGACAGCAGCTTCTCGGAGGCCTGATCAACGAGTACGAACGGGCGGCATAAACCCTACTGGTCAGAGCCGTCGGCAGACTTGTGGAACCCCGCAGGGTCCAGGCCACCGAGGGCGCCAAATTCTGGGCGGGGGTCTGTGCCGAGCTGCGTAACCGCGGAGTCCGGGACGTGCTCATCGTGTGCTGCGACGGCCTCACCGGGTTCCCCGAGGCCATCGAGGCGACCTGGAATCTCGCGATCGTGCAGACCTGCACTGTCCACCTGATCCGGGCGGCGATGCGGTTCGTGTCCTACCAGGACCGCAAGAAGATCGCCGCCGCGCTCAAGCCGATCTACACCGCTCCTACCGCCGAAGCCGCCCGCCTGGAACTGGATGCGTTCGCCGCCTCCGATCTGGGGAAACGTTATCCGGCGGCGGTCATGACCTGGGAAAACGCCTGGGAAAGGTTCGTTCCTTTCCTGGAATTCGGCCCCGAGGTCCGCAAGATCATTGATACGACGAACGCGATCGAATCGCTGAACTACCAACTCCGCAAGATCATCAAGAATCGGGGGCATTTCCCCAACGACGACGCGATCATCAAGCTGCTCTGGCTGGCCATCCGCGACATCGAAGACAAGCGAGCACGTCAACGCGACAAGGAGAAAGGCCTGCCAGCAGGCCAGCGCAAAGCACCCCCGAAGCTTGTCGAAGGCGCCACCGTCCAGGGCTGGAAACCAGCACTCGGCTCCCTGGCCATGGCCTTCCCCGAACGCATCGCCCACTACGTCAAATAGAACCCATTTTTACGATCACTTACACAGAAAACTTGACAGGCTCGGGCGAGCTGGGTTTGGTCGCGAACTCGATCTCCGCACCGATTCCGGCCTCCGCACGACGTTCCCGATCATCAGTCCAGGACACCGGGAGGTAGAGCTCGCGGTCAATCAAGGCCCGGCCTTTGGCCGAGACATAGGTCAAGAACACCCCGAGCTGGCAGTTCTCGATCCGCCCGGCGGTGCCGGAATACTGCCGCTGCACACCGGCGGATTTGGTGCCCTTCTTCAGAAAACCTGTCTCATCGGCCACCACGATCCCGCCCGGGTCACCGAGATTGCCCAGCACATAAGAGCGGACGTCGTCGCGTGCCGCGTCGGCGTCCCAGCGATAGAAGTTCAGCAACCGCCGCATACCGTCCGGAGTCAGGTCACCGGCCTGCTCGGCCAGCGTCCACGAGTTCTTCCGCTCCGCCCGCGACAACAGCCCCAGCACATACATCCGGGCCCGACGACGCGAGTCCGCTTGCGCGAAACGCCCCGCCACCAGCGCGAACGCGTCATCGAACCCGGCCTGCCACCGAGCGAGACGATCATCCACCACAGCCCACGACGCGGCCACCGCGTCCTCTCCGACATCCACCACACCTTAAAGTCGATCACGCGGTGGCCGTCTCCATACCCACGACACGCCGCCACATCACACACTGCGGCTGCCGTACTAGTGACAGTTATCGCTCACACTCGACCGCGTTTTTGCGGAACTGCTCCGGATACTTCGACAAACGAGACACGGGGACATCCTTCCCCAGACCAGTGTCTGGGAATAGGGTGCCCGGTCCGAAGGGGGAACCTCAAAGGAGACGGTGTCCCGGATCACCGATCAGGTTCTTGGTGAGGTGGCCGAGTGGCGGTCGTGGCCGTTGGATTCGGTGTATGCGGCGGTGTTCATGGACGCGGTGCAGGTGAAAATGCGGGATGGTCAGGTTGCGAACCGGCCGATCTACGCGGCGATCGGTGTCACGCTGGAAGGTCGCCGGGATGTGCTCGGGCTGTGGGCGGGCCAGGGTGGTGAGGGTGCGAAGTTTTGGATGCACGTGTTGGTGGACATGAAGAACCGTGGTCTGGGCGATGTGTTCTTCGTGGTTTGTGATGGGCTGAAAGGGTTGCCCGAGGTGGTCGGGAATGTGTGGCCGGCGGCGATCGTGCAGACGTGCGTGGTGCATGTGCTGCGGAATACGTTTCCGGCTCGCGTCGAAGCGAGACTGGGATGCGTTGAGGAGGGATGTGAAACCGATCTATACGGCACCGAAAGCGGCCGCGGCAGGGGTCGCGTTGGATGAACTGGAGGAGAAGTGAAGTGGTAAGTATGGTGCGGTTGTAGGAGGCTGCGTTACTGGCGCGGGCGTCTGGCTCCGGCCGGTGTGCCGCCGCCGCCCTGCCGTCATGTCGTGGTTTCGCGCGATGTTTATTCCAGGAGCCTGCGTTCAGGCGAGTTGCCGTAGGACGTTGTTGAGGTCATAGCCGAACCACAGTTCTCGCATCCTGCCGCCGCTCCAGTCGATGAAGGTGAGCCCGTAGGTGGCGAACCGTCGACCGGCGGGCCGGATGCCGAACAGCTCGTTCCGCGTGTGGGTGCCGACGCTGTGCCAGCGTAAGGCGGTGCGGTTGCCTTCCTGGATGACGTCGTGGATGTCCATGGTCTGGTCGGGGAACGAGGTCAGCATCATCTGCAGGAAAAGCTTGAATTCCGCGGGTCCGTGCACGTCCTTGGCAATCGGGTCGTGGCCGACGAACGTTTCGTGTACGACCTCGTCCACCACGTCGATGTTGGATTTCGTCCACACCTCCTCGACGAAGTGCACGTGCAATTTCTTGGGATCCGTCATCATGTCCTCTTCGTCGTGTCGTTGATGGGTGGAATCGACTGGAGGAGTGGTTGAGCCCGCAGCTAATCAGCGTCGCTGTGGAGTGCGCAATAAGCATTCTGCTCTGCGGAACGAAAGCAGTTCGTATTCCATCGGACGGAACGCGCCTTGACCGGAGTGGCGTGTCTGCCCAACCTGGATACAGGCTTTGTGGCGGCGTGTCCGACTCCAACCGAAAGTTCGGTGAAATGACGAAGACAGCATTTCTGTTCCCGGGTCAGGGTTCGTGCGTTCCCGGCATCCTCCGTGATCTCGCCGGCGAAGAAACCGTCGCGGATGTCCTCCGGCACATCGACGCGGTGGCGTCCCGATTCGGCTACAGCAGCGTCCGGTCTTTCCTCATCGGTGACGACCTTCGGAGCAGGGAGACGGCGCTGGATTCACCCGGAACGGTCTCGGTGGCCATCTTCGCGACGTCGGTGGCGCTGAATGAGTTCCTCTGCGCCAGCGGACAGCCATCCGATGTCCTGGTCGGCCACAGTGTGGGGGAGTTGGCTGCCCTGGTCGCCGGTGGCTGGCTATCCCTCGAGGAGGGAGTGCGCCTCCTGTGTGAACGGGAGGCCCTGCTGGACGCGCACGCTCCCGCCGGTGGCTTGCTCGCGGTCGAACTCGGTGTCCGCCGAGCCGAGGGACTGGTGGCGGCGACGGGTGATCCGTCCGTGGCCTTGGCTTCCGACAACGGCCCGAGGCAGACGGTTCTCTCCGGAACCGCGGACGGGCTCGCCGTGGCGGCGAAAGTAGCCGGCGCGCTGGATGTGCGGTCGGTCCGGCTGCAGACGCCGTACCCGTTCCACGGGCCGCTGCTGGCGGAGGTGAGCAGGGCGTTCGGTCTGGTCGTGGACACGGTCGAAGCGCAGCGCGGGCGGCGCCCCGTATTTTCCCCCATTCTGGGGCGCCAGGTGGATACCGTCGCGGATGCCATGGCCGTGCTGCGTGGTCACCTCGTCCACCCCGTGCGCTTCCGCACCGCCGTGTCCGAGCTGCTGGCCGACGGCGTGGAGCGGTTCGTCGAGTGCGGGGCGAAGTCCACCCTGGTGGACCTGACGCGCCACAACACGCCCGGTTCGGTCAGCTCTGTCGCTCCGCTGGCGCGCAGGGCCGACGCTGCCGGGGTCCTCTCGACGCTCACCCCGGCCTCCGCTGCCGCTGAGGCACCTCGCACACAGGCGCCGATCGAGACCTCACACGCCCCGTCCCAGGTGCCAGCGCCGCGAGCCGCCGAGCCGATGGCCGCGCAACCCCAGTCCAACGGCGCCGCGGGCCCGGTCGCGGCGGTGCCCGCTGTCGACGCGCCGGGGACCAACGGCGGTCGGCTGCCGGAAACCGAGGTCCTCGTCGCGGAGTTGCGTGGAATTTTCGCTGAGACACTCGGCTATCCGCCCGACGTCCTGACTGACGACGTCGACCTCGAAGCGGACCTCGGGATCTCCTCGATCAAGCAGATCGAGCTGTTCACCACGGTCCTCGACCGGTACGACCTGCCCACCCCGGCCGCGGACATCCGCCCCGGCCTGTTCCCCACGCTGACGCACATCGCCGCGTTCCTCCGCGAATTGGACGACGCTGCCGCGAAAGTCGCCTGACCGCCGAAGACAGGGAGCAACGAGGCCAACGATGGAAAGAGAATTCGACAACAGAATCATCCTGATCACCGGCGGCGGCCGCAACGTGGGCAGGGCGACCGCCCTGGAGTTCGCCAGGCGCGGCGGCCACGTGATCGTCAACTACTTTCACTCGCAGGAGGCCGCAGAGCAGACCGTGGAGATGATCCGCGCGGCAGGAGGCTCGGGTGAGGCCATCCGGGCGTCGGTGGCCAAGCGCGACGCTCTGCGCGGCATGTTCGCTGCCGTCCGCGAACGCCACGGCGGGATCGATGTACTGGTCAACAACGCGGCCCAGGGCGTGCTGCGGGCAATGGACGAACTGACCGACCTGGAGTGGGAAAAGACCTACCGCACCAACGTGCACGGGGTGCGCTGGTGTACCGAGTACGCCGTCCCGCTGCTCGAGGCTCGCGACGGCAAGGCCGTCGTCAACCTGTCTTCGATCGGGTCCACGCACGCGGTCGGGTCGTACGCGGCCGTCGGTTCTTCCAAGGCGGCTGTCGAAGCGCTGACCCGGTACTTCGCGGCCGAGTTGGGCCCTGCGGGCATCCGGGTGAACACCGCGTCCGGTTCGCTGCTGCGCAATCCGGTCGCCGACGCCTTCCCCGCCGCCCGGCAGGTGCAGGAATTGTGCGACGCGGCGACCCCCTTGGGTAGGCCGTCTGAGCAGGACCTGGCCGACGCGGTGGTTTTTCTGGCCTCGACCAGAGCGGCGTCGATCACCGGGCAGGCACTGGTGGTCGACGGCGGGATCGGCCTGGGCAGCCGGATGATGGCCACGCCGAATGGCCGCGCACCCGCGTGGACCGAGCGCACACCGGGTGTGTCCGTCGGGCTCCGACCGGCCGACGAATCCGGCCACGACGACGGTGTCGAGTCAGACAGCGCTGAATCCGAGGGCTCTGGCCCCCGGCTCGACAACCTGCCCGGGACCGACTCGCCAGACGCCGCGCCTGCGAGCCGTACCACTGCCGTACCGGCTCCATGGAGCGACGAAGCGGGTGACCCGGACCAGATCATCGCTGTCGTGGGGATGGGGCTCGTCGTCCCGGGCGCCAACAGCCCGGATGAGTTCTGGGATCTGTTGCGCCGCGGCGAGCACCAGTTCTTCGAACCCGACTTCCTTGTCCAGGAGGACATCTACTCACCCGATCCGAAAGCAGAGGACCGCGGGTACTGCAAGGTCTTCGGAGGCATCCGGAACTTCGTCCCGCACCCCCGGATCGCGGCCGAGCAGTCCATCGAGGGCGAAACCGGCCACGACGGCGCCGCGCTGTGGCTACGGCACAGCCTCCTGCAAGCGCTGGACACCACGCGCCGGCGCCCCGAACACCGGCAGGCCTGCTACGTCGGGGCGTGGCCAGGGGGCTTTCGAGCGCTGGAGGAGACGGTCCTGAAGTCGACCGTGGCCGGTTCGGCGGCGCGCCCCGGCGAAGACGACGACGAAGCCGCGGCCGCGTACCGCCGTCGGCTGGCGCGTCTGCTCGGCCAACACTTCCCCGCCGCGAGTGACAGTCTCGCGGCCACAATGCCCGAGGCCGTCATCCGGCGCGCCATCTTCGGGATCCTGCCCGACGACGTGGCGCGAGTGGTCGTGGACACCGCGTGCGCCTCATCGGTCAATGCGGTGGACCTCGCGGTAAAGGACTTGCTGACCGGGGAGTGCGACATCGCCTACTGCGGTGGAGTGAACTCCGGCGCCCGACGGGACATGGTGCTCTTCGCCAAGCTGCACGGGCTCTCGCACAACGGGCAGGTGCGGGCCTACGACCGCGGCGCCGATGGTGTCTTGTTCAGCGAGTGCGCGGGCGTGGTGGCGTTGAAACGACTGAGCCAGGCCCAGGAAGACGGTGACCACGTCCTCGGGCTGCTCGCCGGGTTCGGCGGTTCCTCGGACGGCCGGGGCAAGTCCATCGCCGCGCCGAACCCGGAGGGGCAGCGATTAGCCCTCACCCGCGCACGTGCGGTCAACGGCACGCGCGCGGGTGAGGTGGACTGGATCGTCGGGCACGGCACTGGCACTCCCGCCGGGGACTCAGCTGAGTTGCAGACCATCGCCGAACTCTCTCCACCCGGTGGCGTGGTGTGCACCTCGAACAAGGCGGTCGTCGGGCACGGCGGGTGGACGGCGGGCGTGGTTTCGCTCATCCACGCACTCTTGGCCATGCGACATGGCGAGATCCCCGCGCAGCCCTACTTCACCGAACTCCCCGCCGGTATCGACGGGAGCCGGGTGCGTGTTCCCCGCGAATCCGTGCCATGGCCCTCTGGTGCGAAACCCCGCATGGCCGCCATTTCCGGGTTCGGTTTCGGGGGCACCAACGCACACCTGCTCGTGCGTGACACCACGCCCGATCCCGGCCGGCCGACCCGGTCCGCACCCACACCGCAGGACGACGACATCGTGCTTGTCGGATGGAGCAGCCACCTCCCGGATGACTTCACCCGCGCGGACGTCGAGCGGTGGCTCGGCGACCACGGTCCCGGACCACTGCGCTCTTTCGGGCAGACCTACCCGCCGCCACCGCTGAGCCTGCTGCCCATGCCCCCGGTCACCGCCCAGACGGTCGATCGATGCCAACTCATGGGCATCAGCGCAGTACACGGGTTCATCGAAGAGAACGGCGAGCTGTGGGCGGATCTCCGCGACCGCACGGGCGTGATCGCGGCGCATAGCGGCCCTTCGCGGGCGCTGGTCGACTACACCCTGCGCGTGACGTCGGCCTGGGTGCGGCGAATACTGCAGCCCGGCGAGGATGACGACCGGCTCGAGGCCACCCGTCAGGCCTTCACCGACGCGATGGCGCAATTGCGGTTGCGGGTTCCCGCCGCCAACCACGACTCGATGCCGGGACTGCTGCCGAACATCGTCGCGTCGCGGGTCGCGAATCGGTTCGACCTGCACGGTCCGTGCATGACCGTCAGCGCGGGGCGCTCGTCGACCAACGCGGCCCTGCACGTCGCTGCGCAGCATCTGCGGTTCGACGAACTCGACGTGGCGCTCGTGCTGAGCACCAACGGCAACAGCACGAAAACGGGAGCCGAGGTCGCCGGGCGTCCCCAGGACGAGGTCGCCGAAGGCGCCTTCCTCCTCATGCTCAGCCGCGCCTCGACCGCCCAGGAGAAGGGGTGGCCCGTGCTGGCCCGAGTGTCGACCACCCACCGCCACGAGGACACCGCGATCCCCGTCGCCGAGTGGGGCACCGCCTCCGACGAGCCCACGTACCTCGGCGCGGACGGTGCCGTCGCGCTGCTGCGGGCACTGCTCACGGAGATGCCGGCGGTACGCCTGACCGGGACCGGCGCTCCCACAGTGTCTGTGCGTCGCACAAGCACAGCGGAGGACAACGGCGTGGTGACGCGGCCGACCGGCGCACCGATCGAACACCTCGCCGCGATCGACCAAGCGGACACCGCCGCGCGCTACGTCGTGAAGATCCACCGGGAGGATGAGCCGTCCGTGCGGAAGGCGCTTCCCGCCATCCCTCCGGGTGGCGTGATCCTGACGGATTCCGACGACCTCGCCGCCGAACTGATCGACCGGGTCCGCCGAGCCGGGGCCGTGCTGCTGACCACGGAAGGAGCGCGTGCGCCCGAGGGCGCACAGGTCGTGGACGAGATCGACAGCGTCGACTCCGTGGCAGCCCTGCTGGACGGCCTCGCGGACGCGGAACCACACCTCCGGGTCGTCTCCCGCGCGACCTCGCGCGCGGC
This sequence comes from Amycolatopsis sp. cmx-11-51, assembly GCF_047608665.1. Classification (NCBI taxonomy): domain Bacteria; kingdom Bacillati; phylum Actinomycetota; class Actinomycetes; order Pseudonocardiales; family Pseudonocardiaceae; genus Amycolatopsis; species Amycolatopsis sp. cmx-11-51. Next base: position 9,361 of record NZ_JADNQO010000002.1, read on the forward strand.
CCCCGCACCCTCGCCTGCCCTGCTGCGCCTGCACGACCTGACTTTCCTGCTGTTGAAGAAATTCGGGCCGAGACTGGAGCACGGCTCCGTCGGCATGGTGTTGCTCGACGACCTGGTCAATTTCGACATCCACCCGAACCTGACGCTGTTCACCGGTCTCGCTCGGGCCTTGACCCTGGAGCTGACCGGCACACCGGTGCTCGCGGTGGTGTCGGACAACGGTCCAGGCGGCGCGCTGGAGGAGTGGGAACACGAGACCACGACCAGCGGCAGGCGCAGCGTCGTCCGCCACCGGTCCGGCCGCAGGCACGTCGAGTGTCTCTACCCGGCCCCGTTGCCTCAGCCGGGCGGCGCGGACGCCCTGCTGGGTGCCGATGACACCGTCGTCCTCGCCACCGGCGGCGCCCGCGGTATCACGGCCGAGGCCATGGCGATGCTCGCCGAGCGGACCCGGGCGAAACTGTGGCTGGTGGGCAGCAGCTCGCTGGACGACGTGCCGGACGACATCGCCACCGCGGCGGACTCCGAGGAAGTGCTGCTGCGGTCCAAGTACCTCACGACCTGGCGGATGAGCGAACCGGACAGCGCGTTCCCGGACTTGGTGCGCCGCTTCGACGGACTCTGGCACAAACGCGAAGCACTGGCCAACCTGCGCCGGATGCAACGGCTCGCCGTCGATGACCGGGTGCGGTACGCCGCCTGCGACATCCGAGACGAACACGCGGTCGCCGCGCTCGTCGACCGGATTCGCGGCGAGGACGGCCACGTCGACCTGGTCGTGCACGCAGCGGGGCGGAACCGCGCAGGGACGCTGGCGACGAAGACACTGGAGCAGTTCCGGGAGGTCCGCGACACAAAGGTGCTGGGTTACACCGTCCTGAAGCGCAGCCTCGCCGACCTGCGACCCGCCCGGTGGTGCAGTTTCGGTTCCCTGGTCGCCGTAATGGGTGGGGACGGCGAGGTGGACTACACCGCGGCGAACGAGTTCCTGATGTCCTCGGCCCGCTACGCACGCGCAGCGGGCGAGGATGAGATGGCCATCGGCTGGAGCCTGTGGCGCGACGTGGGTATCGGCGCCGAACCGTCACTGCGCAAGGCCATCTCGCGCCGAGGGGTGCTGAGCGCGATGCCCACAGCGGAGGGAGTGCGGCACTTCGCCGCCGAACTGGCCACGACCAGCAACCCGGAAGCGGTCTCGGTCTACGCCGGGGAGAAAGAGCACGCGGTGCTCACCTCCATGATGGCCATCGGATCGGCGACCGCTGTCCGAGAACTGCTCTCGCCCGTCCAGCACGACCCGGTCGAACGCCGTGAGGACTACGCACGCTGGGAGTGGCGACCCGACGCCCGCCGCGACCGCTATCTCCTGGACCACGTGTACCGGGGATACCCGGTCATCCCAGGAGCCGAATTCTGCTCGATGGCGGTCCAGGCCGCGCAACGCCTGCACCGCGGTCCCGGCCTCCCGGCCGAAACCGAGGACGCCGAGTTCTCCGAGTTCATGTTCGCCGACGTCCGCCACACGCCGCAGCTGTTCTCGCTCCACGCTGAGCGCAAGGACCCACAGCGTGTGCGCGTCTGGTGCACCTCGGACGTGACTGATCCACAGGGCAAGGTGCTGCGCCGGGACCGGTGGCACGTCGGTATCACCATCGTCTTCGCCACCGCCCCCGAGCGGGCGTCGTCGTGGCCACGACTCGACCTGCCCTCTGCCGCGCGACCGATCCAGAACCCGTATTCCACGGCCGGCTCCCTGATCCAGGTAACCGGAAGCTTCGACACCTTATTCGACATTCAGCTCCACCCTGATGGCAACAAGGGCCGCTGGGTGTCCCGGGTGAAGTCGGACGAGTTCTTCGCAGTCCTCCCCGAAGCCGTGACGCTCATCGACGCGATGGGACAGCTCAGCCTGCTCAGGGTGACCGAGGACGGCCGGATCCCGATCGCCGTGCCCAATCGCATGAAGTCCCATCGATGGCACGTCCACGGCAGCGACACCGAGCTCATGCGCCGATTCCCCACCGGGCTGGAGCTGTCCTACTTCGCCGAGCAGGACACGTGTGTGGCCACGTCACCGGACGGTGTGGTCGTCGCGGAGTTGCGCGGTATCGAAGGTCGTGTGGTGACCACCTTGCCTCCTTCCTGCTTGTCCGGCAACGACCTGGGCGGGAAGAACACTCAGGCCGCACTTCGACCCGAGGAGGCTCGTGCGCATGGCGCTCTCCAAACCGTTTGAGCTGGAGAAGCTCGTCACCCTGCAGGACACGAACGCAGTGGGGAACGTGTACTTCGCCTCCTACATCCTGTGGCAGGGAGAATGCCGGGAACGCTGCCTGGCCGAGCACGTCCCGAGCCTGCAACAGGACTTGAGTACCGGGCTCGCGCTCATGACCGCATCCTGTTCCTGCGAGTACATGGACGACCTGCGGCCGCTGGACCGGGTGGTGGTCCGCATGTTCTTCGGCCCCATGAGGTTCCACACCTCGGAGCTGGTCTTCGAGTACCACCGCAGAATCGAGGGAGGGGAAAAGCTCGTCGCCAAGGGACGCCAGACCGTCGCCCTGGTGCGGTACCGGGACGAGTCGGGCGGTGGCGTGGAACCCGCGCCGTGGCCGCGCTCGCTCCTGCCCTTCGCCGCGAAGTTCGGCATCGACATCCGCCGGGCCACCGTCGCCCTCGGCTGAACCGCACACTCACACCAGTTCGACCGAGCAACATCAACACGAGGAGATAGACACATGGTTACGAGCAGGACATCCCGACGCCGGAATGGTCTCACCGGGTACATCGGCAACATCGTCGACGACACCAAGGATTTCCTCGATGATCTGTTGGACCGTGGCCGCGACGCCGAGCGCGAAGTGCGCGACACCGCACAGAAGTTCGTGCGCGACGACGAGGACATCCCTGCGCTGAAAGAGGAACTGGACCGGCTCAGCAAGCGGCTCGAACGACTGGACCGCAACGAGGTGACCGCGCGAAGCGGGAGTAAGGAAGCCAAATGAACGCCCTCGCCCGGTGCGCCCGCCGGCTGCTACTGCGCGACGTCGACGGCGGACTGCGTGATCCGCACACCCGGTGCGAGGTCACCATCGAGGAACTGATCGACGGGCTTCGCGCAGGAAAAACGTTCCGGGTGCGCCGGGACAGCACCGGGGCGGACTGCACGGGCGAAGTCCTCGGCGAAGTACTCCGAACAACACTGTTCGGCAACCGTGATCGCCGAGGGCATGGCCTGTGGGAATCGCTGTCAGGACCGATCACCAACCCATCTCGTTGTCGGGAATGATCGCAAAGGTGAGCCATGGGAGTCGTCGCGACCGCGTACGCGGCCACGATGACTCCCAAGGTCAGCGGAGCCTTCACCCGCTGTCTCACCTCGGGCGGTCGAAGCTGTTGGTGCCACCGTGTCTGGGCGCGGGCACGAGATCCCCACCAGCGATGTTGCGGGTGCGGATGCTGCGGCATACCACCGGGTCCACCAGTCGCTCGCCGAATGCCTTTGACGCCGCTTCGGTGCGCGAGGTGACGTCGAGCTTTACCAACAGGCTGTGTACGTAGTTCTTGACCGTCTTGTCGGAAATATCCAGGTTCACCGCAATCTTGCGGTTCGGCAGGCCCGCGGCGAGCATCGTCAGCACTCGGCGTTCCTGATTGGTCAGATGGATGCCGGTGGCAGGCGGGCGGCGGCGCTCCGGGACCGAGTGCTGGCTTTCCCTCTCGGTCCCGGCCAGCATTTCCAAGACGCCTAACAGTTCCGACACCGCCGCTATCGCCTGCTCCGCGCACCGAACGGCGTGCTCGATCAAGGGATCTGCTGGAACATCCGTCCTCAACACGCCTTCGGAATCGGCGTCCGTGGTGTTGGTGTTCTCGTCGGAGCGGCACCGATCCGCGACTAGTTTCTGGGTCACCCATCCATCACAGGGGAGGATGCGGATGCGGTACACCGCCGTTGGGGTGCCACGATCGCCTTCCCCGCATGACTACCGCCACACGAATCCGCGTAGGGCAAGGGTTCCGGGGATTTTGATCCGGGTTTTTGAGCAGAGGCGGCTAAAGCCGCTTTCTCGCCACCGTGAACGTCGTGTGCGTGATGCGTTCGAGAGTTACTACTCGGAAACCGGATGTGAGGCACCACGATGAGCCAGAGACGCGTCCGCGTGGTCGCCAAGGCTCTGGCGGGTTTGCTGGCGGGCGAGGTAGGTCGGTTCACCGCTGCGGAGAGCGGCCCGTCCAGGGAGCACATGCGGGCGCGGGCGGTGCGCGAAATGTTCGAGAGCCTAGGGCCCTTCTACATCAAGGTCGGGCAGATCCTGTCCACCCGGCCGGATTTCGTATCCCCAGCCACCATCGAGGAGCTGTGCGCCCTGCACGACAGCGTGCCCGTCGCGCCGTTCCGCACCTTCGAACCCGTATTGGAAGCGGAACTGGGGCGCCGGTGGCACCGCGAATTCCGCGACATCGACGTCAATCGCCCACTAGGGTCCGCGTCGCTTGCCCAAGTCTACGCCGTGATCCTGTCCGATGGCCGCAGTGCGGCTTTGAAGATGCAACGCCCTGGAATTTCCTCGGTCGTGCGTGCCGACATGGCGGTGCTGCGCCGGGCAGGGCAACTGTTGTCTCTACTCAAACCCGGGTTCGCCGAGGTCGTCGACATCGACGGCATGCTCGACGTGATCTTCGACGCGATGGTGGGCGAGCTGGACTTCACCATCGAGGCTGCGAACATGGAGCTGGGCACCCGGATGGCGGAGGGGTTCGAGCTACTCACCGTACCGGGCGTCGTCCTGGCCACTCCACGGGTGCTCGTGCAGGAGATGGCCCCAGGATGCTCGATCCGCCACGTCCGGCGCGTGGGGTTGTCCACGGCACAGCGACAGGCGATTGCACAGGACCTGTTAGCCTATATGTACCACGGGTATTTCGTCGGCCGCGTGTTCCACGCTGATCCCCACCCTGGCAACATCTTCGTGCACCGGGACGGCCGAGCCACCCTGATCGACTGGGGCATGATCGGCCGGATGGACCGTTCGATGAGCCTGAAATTGGCTCTGGTTCTCGCGAACATCGCACAGAACGACGGAGACGGTGCCGCGGGCGCCTGGGTTGAACTGGGCAAGGCCACCGCCTGGGCCGACATCGAGGGTTTCGCCGCCGACATGGTGAGCTTGGTGCCCAAGGTCGCGACCGCGTCGCTGGAGGAGCTGAACTTCGGAATCGCCTTGACCACAGTGCTGGGCCACTCCACCAAGCGGGGCATCAAGACTCACCCTTTGGTGCCCCTCTTGGGTAAGTCTTTCGCTAACATGGAGGGCTCGATCCGGCATTTGGCCCCGGAATTGTCCGCCGCGGAGGTCCTGCGCACGGAGCTGATCGACATCCTGATGGATCTGGCCTGCGAGATGTTGTCCGACGGCTATGCGGCCAGGGGAGCACTGGAACTCATGCTGACTGCGGATCAGGGGTTCAACCAGGCTCGGGGAGTGCTTCGGGATCTAGCCAACCGCGAGACGCGGTTCACCGCGGATTCCCCGACCCGGGCGCAGTTTAGCGGTCGCCTTCCCGAGTACGCGTTGGCGGCGTTGGCCGGAGCGGCGGCGCTCAGCTGGCGCAACCGCGGACGCAAGGACGCGTGATCCCTCCAGCTGAGGATGCCTAGAGGACGCCTCATTCCTTGTCAAGGACTGCATCCAACTTCCCGGCACCGCCGTACCATGGTCGTCCACATTGGGAACGGGCACACTTCGATCATCGAAACTGTGGTCGGTACTCGACGGGAGCGGGGATGGGTAATGATGCTTTGCCTGCGGCGGAGAAAGTGCTCATCCTGTTGGAGACGCTCGCTTCGGAAAGTGGAGCGAGGGGGGTAGCGGAGTTGTCGAGGAAATGTGGACTGCCGAAGTCGACAACACACCGATTGCTGCAAGTGCTCCGGAAATACTGGCTGGCGGACCACTGCGACGGGAAGTATCAGCCTGCCTCTCGATTGCTCGACCTGGCCGAACTCGCCTGCGTGCTCCAGCCGGCGAGACTGCGTGTTCTCGTGCATCCTTGGCTGCAGGAACTCTACGCCCTCACCCGAAGCGTCGTGCAATTGAACGTCCTGCGCGGCGACTTCGTCGTCACCGCCGACAGCCTGTGCGGGCACGAGTCGGTCGCCCTGGCCCTCCGTCTCGTCGAGAGGTCACACGCCGCGAACACGGTGAGTGGGAGAACCCTACTGGCCTATTCCGCCCGGTTCCCGCCGCCATCGATGTCCAATCGGCGCGGCCGGCAGAGGACTTCAAAGCTCTCCCTCGAAATCGAAGGTATCCGCCGACGGGGTTTCGGTGTCGGCAGAGAGACAGGCAACGAGAGCATTCACACCGTCGCCGCACCTGTCCTGGACGAAAACCTCCAGGCCGTCGCCGTGATATCGGTGAGCAGCCCGCACGGCGAAGTCGTGTCCCATGTCGCGACCACTGTGCGGGTGGCTGCCCACGCCGCGTCGGCACATCTGGCCTCAACGGTCTCGGATTGTTAATGCTCCTGTGCTAGCGTGCGAATGCACGGTCATCCGCATGATCGTGCACTCTGCGTCAGCCGGCCATGCCCAAGCAGCGTGAGATGCACCCGGTCGCCGCTCGTCTCAAGTAGGTGTTGGGTTTAGGATGAGTCAATGAAATAATACGTTGCGACGACAAGCGTTTTACTTCGCGCCGGTCGGTATGAATTTCGCCATCAGATCTCATATGGCTTATTCAACAGGGGGACGGCACATGATTTTGCGCTTTCCCGACGACAGTGAAGGCGACGTCGATTCCGGGGAGTTGCTGCGCATGGCACGCGCCTGTCGCGGCGCGATTCGAGATCTCCTCGAGCACTCCGAGCAAGTCGTGGCCGCGTTGGAGCGTGTGCAAGTGATCGAAAAGAATTCGGATGTTCGCGCCGCGAGGCAGCGGTCGTTGACCGATCGGGAATGTCGCGTCGCCGAGCTGCTGATTCAAGGAAAAACTAATCGACAGATCGCCCGCGAGCTGACTATATCCGAGCGTACTGTGAAAAACCACCTGCACTCTGTCTTCGTGAAACTTGAAGTCAAAGACCGTACCCAAGCGGTCATCACACTAATGCGGCGAAATCTATGAGTTTATTCGCCGCAGGCGCCGGCGTGCTCGAATCGCCACCAGAAAAGAGGGTGAGCAGTAGGCGCGGTTCGGGCCGAATCAGAAGCCTGGAGCGGTCCGTCGGGCAAGAGGTGAACGCGGAACCACGGTGATGGGGCCGTGCGGACCGGGTGCCGTAGCGGTCCGCGCCGCGTTGTTCGATGTGGATGGCGGGTACCTGGGTGGTCGGTGTATCAGGTTCTACGGACCGTGGAAGGCGAAGCGATGGCGTCGTTCTGGCCGACGTGATACACAACCGGGCCCCGCACCAGGCTGCCGCTGCTGAACGCCAGGCGATAGATCGGCGCGATGGTGTCCACGCGGGAGATCGGCTCCGGCGTCGACCGCCGCCCCGCCATGGAAGGAGCGGCCGGTGGCACCGACGTCGGCCAGGTTGACTCTGCCTAGAGCGGGCTGCCAGGCCGGCTGTTCTCGATGGTCAAGTAGTCCAAGTCCTCAAGCATGAGGCCTGCGGTGCCAGCTTTGCCCTCTGCCGCGGCGACGATGAAGCCATGCGAGGCGAGGTGCTTCACTAGCGGGGCGTGCCGGGCGAGGGTTGCCGGCGCGGCGTTCGCGATCGTCCCTGTGGCGCCACTCGCCGCCAGCAGAGCCAAGGTTGCGAAGGCCGTGCCTGTGGTGCCGCGCCCACGTCAGCGTTTCGCAGAAAAGACATGTAGCTCATGAGTTCTCCTCGGTCGAAGAAGGACGTCCCGGACAGACAGAAGAAAGATACGAGCCGTCGCTTGATCCGACAGTAAGGAGGTCTTCGAAAAGGCACAATGTCTGCGACTACATAGAGCGCGCGTTGTTCCGTCTCCGAGAGCTGGATCTGCGCAAGGTCGCGGCGCTCCAGGCCGATTGGCACGCCCTCACGTCCGGCGAGTGAACGCGACGGGTTCACGACCCGTGCGGTTTCCGGGCGGTGAAGTACCTGGGGTTCGGGCTGCGCCTGGTCGCCAGCCGGGGTGAAGTCGACGACGTCCTCCCGTGCGATCTCCAGTCCGGTGTCCTCGATCCGTTGCCGCAGAACGGAAACCGGGTAGCTGAAAGTCTGCACCCAGTGCCCCGTCCACTCCTCCAGTCGGCCGGAATCGTCCTGCGGAATTGTTGCCAGGACGAAGTGGCCGCCGGGTGCGAGCCAGTGCGCGAACCGGGCGATCATCGCGTCCTGATCGACACGCGGCAGCTGCAACATCGAGAAGAACGCCAGGACCGCGTCCCAGATGCCTTCATCGAACGTCAGGTCGCGCATGTCCTTCTTTGTGAAGCGGGCGGCGGGTACACGGGCCCGGGGGAGTTCGATCATCTTCTCCGACACGTCGTAGCCGGTCACGTCGTGTCCGGCGTTGGCACAGGTCAGCGCGACCAGAGCGCCGGTGCCAGAACCGGCGTCGAGAATCTTGGCCCGCGGCGGCAGTAACGGCAGCAGGTGCCGCAATGTGGACTCGAGCGCGGGCTGCCGACCCAACGCCTTACCGTAGTCTTGGCCCGGGGCGTCGTACAGCTGCGCCGCACCGATTGTCTTGGCCGCGATAGGCGCCGCCCAGGTCGCCATTCGGCACCGAGCCGGGCGCGCCGTCGATGTGTTGTGCCGCAGAGAGACGAGCGGGGAGCCCGACCGGTGTCGGGCTCGCCGCTCGTCGTGTGCGGGTGTGGTCAGGCGCCGGGGACGGCCTGGGCTTTGGCGTTGCGTTCGTAGATCGACCAGAACTGTGAGGAGCAGTAGGTGCAGTTCGGGCCGAAGTAGAGGCCTCGGGCTTGTTCGTCGCGCATGAGGTGGAGACGGAACCAAGCGGTGACGGGGCCGTGCAGGTTCGGAATGCCGTAGTGGTCCGCGCCGCGTTGTTCGGCGTAGATGGCAGGCACCTGGGTGGCCTGGTTGTAGGTCCTGCGGACCGTCGAGGGCGAAACGATGGTGTCGTTCTGCCCGGCGAAGAACACCGCCGAACCGCGCACGCGGCTGCCGCTGCTGAACGCCAGGGGATAGATCGGCGCGATGGTGTCCACCCGGGGGTCGGCTCCGGCGTCGACCGCCGCGCCGCCGCCGAAGGAGTGGCCGGTGGCGCCGACGTTGGTCAGGTCGACTTTGCCCTGCAAGGGGCTGCCGGCGCGGTTGTTCTCCGCGGTCACGTAGTCCAGGCCCTGAAGCATGGCGGTTCCGGTGCCCGTGTTGCCTTCGGCGGCGGCGATGACGAAGCCGTGGGAGGCGAGGTGGTTGAGCAGCGGGAGATACCGGTCCAGCTTGGATTGGGCGCCGTTGTTCCACAGCACGACCGGGTGCGTGGTGCAGCCGAGGGTGCCGGGGTTGACCGGTCGGACGACGGTGGTGCCACGTCCGTTGGAGGCCGAGGTCACCGCGAACGGGCCCGCGGTGCCCCACTGGCCGTTGACCGACGAGCAGGGCGAGGCAGGCGGGGTGGTGGTGGTCGTGGTGGGGCTGCTCGTGCTGGTCGAGGTGCCGGTGGTGGTCGGGGTGGGAGTGGTGGTGGGTGTCTGCTTTTCGTGTTCGATGATGATGTTCTTGATCTGGGTGAACACGCCGGTGTCGCTGGGGAAGCTGCCGTGGGTGATGCAGGTCGGTGTCTGGAGGTTGGTGGCGCCGGCGAGTTCGGCGGAGGTGCTGGGGTTGACGTTGGTGTCACAGGTGGAGCGCTGGGTGGTGTAGCGGACACCGGGGGAACCCGGCACCTCGGTGCCGGAGTTCAGGTCGGCCAGCCAGGGCGAGCCGATGGCGAACTGCTTGCAGGAGGGGTACAGGTTCTGGCACCAGGGCGCGGCGGTGGTGGTGCCGTGGTGCGGCCCGGCCATCGAGAAGTACAGCGACACCTTGTCCTGCGCGCCGGTGACCTTCTTCAGGTAGGAGCGGGCGGCGAGGGTAGATGCCGACCAGGTGACCAGGACGACCTTGCGGGCGCCGGTTTTGGCCAGCACGCTGTCGACCTTCTGGCTCATTTCTTGTCCGGCCTTGGTGAGGTCACCGGTCATGCTGGTGCTGTCGGTCCAGGTCTCGACCCGGTCCGACCGCCACCCTGCGGAGACGAATTTGGTCTTCATCGGTTCCATGTACTGGGTGGTGCCGGTCATGCCAGGGATGATGATCACCGGGTCGTGCTCGACGGCCGCCGAGGCGGTGTCGGCGAGGCCGGCGCTGGCCTGGGACGAGAACCCGACCAGGGACACCGCGGCCGCCACCGAGGTCAGCACCGCGAGCAGTGCCGGACCGCGCCGGCGGATAACGGCGCGTGCGTTCTTCGTGGACATCGGACAGCCTCCAGGGACCGGGGGTGAGGTGGGGAATCGACAGGTGATCCAGGTCACGCTGTCGCGCTGATGCTACGAAGGTGCAAACGGCGACACCATGGCTCGATACACACTTTTGAGCCGTCCCCGCATGTCAAAAACCACACCCTTGATTCTGATCCGTCAAGGAGCCGCTCTTTGTCGGCTGAGTCGTCGCGCGACGTCGGCGTCCAAGTCTGTTCGCGACCGCTGTTCAGGGCTCCGTCGCGGTGATCCGGCGTACAGCCTCGGACTGCAAGATGTGTGGCCGCAGACATTGTTCACACTTGTACCCTTCGTTACTTTCGGGTAGTCGGGCGGTGGATCGTTCGCTTTGTGGCCCGTTTTGAATTCCGTCTTTCCCTTTCGTATTTCGTCTTTCTGGAGGGTGATTGATGTTTAAATTCCGAGCCGGAATACCCGGTTCCGCGCGTGGCCGCACAGCGGTGATCGCCTCGGTGTCGGCAGTTGCGTTGGCGGGTGGTGCACTGTCACCGTCCGCGGCAACGGGCCAGGCGGTGCAGCCGCAGGCGGGTGTTGTCCACGCGGAGCAGGCAGACGGTGTGCGCGGGCAAGTGACACTGTTGTCGGGAGACAAGGTCACCGTGGTCGAGAAGCGGGACGGTCGGCTCTCTCCGCTGGTGCGGCCTGCCAAGGGCCGGGAGCGCATGTCGTTCCAGATTCAGCAGACTCCCACGGGGCTGTTCGTGCTGCCGCGGGACGCGATGGCGGAGGTCGGTTCGGGCAAGCTGGACCGCCGCCTGTTCGATGTGAAAGCGCTGTTGGACTACGGCTATGACGACGCCCGTCGTAGTGATCTACCGTTGATCGTGAAGGGCGACAACGCTCGCTCGGGTGCGCTGGAGCGCTCCGGCACGAGGGTCGGGCACCGGTTCGGCAGCATCAACGCGGTGGCGGCGCGCCAGGACAAGTCCTCCGCGAGCGCGTTGTGGAACGCGCGCGGGAGTGTGGACAAGATCTGGTTGGACGGCATGCGCAAGCCCTCGCTGGATGTGAGCGTGCCGCAGATCGGCGCGCCGAAGGCGTGGGAGGCCGGGCACACCGGCAAGGGTGTGAAGGTCGCCGTGCTGGACACCGGCGTCGACGCCACGCACCCCGACCTGGCGGGCAAGGTGGTCGACGCGAACGACTTCACCGGCGAGAACAATCCCGACGACACGCACGGGCATGGCACGCACGTGGCGTCGACGATCGCGGGCACCGGGGCGAAGTCGGGCGGCAAGTTCAAGGGTGTGGCTCCGGAGGCGTCGCTGCTCAACGGCAAGGTGTGCGGCTACTGGGGCTGCCCGGAGTCGGCGATCATGGCCGGGATGCAGTGGGCGGCGGAGTCCGGCGCGCGGGTCGTCAACATGAGCCTCGGTGGTCTGGACGTGCCCGAGGTCGATCCGATGGAGGAGGCGGTCAACCAGCTCACCGCACGCCATGGCACGTTGTTCGTGGTCGCCGCGGGCAATTCGGGCGGTGACGAGACGGTCGGCTCGCCCGCGAGCGCGGATGCCGCCCTGGCCGTCGGCGCGGTGGACAAGAACGACCAGTTGGCGTGGTTTTCCAGCCGTGGCCCCAGGCTGGGTGACTCGGCGGTGAAGCCGGAGATCACCGCGCCCGGGGTGGACATCGTCGCGGCCAAGGATCGCAACGGCGCGATGAACGGTCCCGGCCCGGATGGTTACCAGGCGATGTCGGGCACGTCGATGGCCACGCCGCACGTGGCTGGGGCGGCGGCGATCCTGGCCGGGCAGCGCCCGGACCTGTCGGCGGCGCAGTACAAGAGTCTGCTGATGGGCTCGGCCAAGCCGAACCCGGCACTCGGCGTGCACGCCCAGGGCGCGGGACGCGTCGACGTCGCACGTGCTGTCGGGCAGTCGGTGTCGGCCGATCCGCCCGCGGTGTCGCTGGGCCGTGCGATCTGGCCGCACCAGGACGACCCGAAGATCACCAAGAAGGTCACCTACCGCAACGCCGGTTCCCAGCCGGTGACCTTCCAGCTCGCGCTGACCGCCACCGGACCGGACGGCAAACCCGCCCCGGCCGCGATGTTCGGCCTCAGCACGAATCAGCTGACCGTGCCCGCGGGCGGGGAAGCAAGCGCGGATCTCACCGCCGACACCGCGGTCAACACCGCTGACGGCTACTACGGCGGCCAGGTCACCGCGACCGCGGGCGATCAGGTGGTGGTCACCCCGTTCGGGGTGGACAGGGAGGCCGAAAGCTACGACATGTCGTTCACGGCCGTCGGCCGCGACGGCAAGCCCGCCTACGTGTCCGGGTTCGCGATGAACATCAAGACCGGAAGGTCCTTCTACTTCTACAACCCCGACGGCAAAACCACCAGGCGGTCGCCCAAGGGCGACTACTACGTCCAGGCCGATGTCTGGGACGGCGGCTCGCTCAGCCGATTCGTCCAGCCGTTGCTGTCGGTGACGAAGAACGAATCGATGGCGTTGGACGCTCGGCAGGCCAAGCCGATCTCGGTGAAGTTCGACAAACAGGGACTGACACCGGCAATCGTCGCGGTTTCCACCGAGTGGGCGGCGGGCCCAAATCGCTTCCAGGACTCTTTGGCCGCCCCGAGTTTCGACGACATCCTGATCGCGCCCCTGGGCCCGGAGGCACCCGCCGCGGCGTTCACCGCGGGTATCACCGGTATGTACCTTGGCGGTGATGACTCCTACCACGTGGGCTGGGTCCAGACCGGCCGCATGTTCCACGGCCTGGACCGCACCGTCGCCGATCGTGAGCTCGCCGCCGTGCGCAACGAGTACCACCTCACCAAAGCCGGCAGCTTCGGTGTGAAGCTGATGACGCCGAAGGTGGGGACAGCCCAGGGGGCAGGATTGGGGGACTTGGTCTCCCAGCCCAGCACGCGCACCGAGTACGTCTACACCAGCGGCGGGCTGAGCTGGTTCGGTGACTTCCTCCAGATCTCCGATGGCCGGCTCACCACGACTACCACCGGTGCCGAGACCAGGTACGAACCGGGCAGGAACTATCGCGAGAGCTGGAACACCGCGGTCTTCGGCCCGTCCCTGCCCGACTCCAGGACCGGGGTGATCCGCGACAAGGGCCAGATCGCCTACCGCACACCGGTGTTCAGCGACGCCCCGAACCGCACCGGCGAGATCGTGCAATGGGACTCGGCGCGGAGCTCGTTGTTCCGCAACGGCGTCAAGGTGGGCGACGACACCAAGGTCGCAGGCCAAGGCCAATGGGAGGTACCCGAGGCAGAGGCGACCTACCGGGTGGAATCGGAAATGCGGCAGAGCGCCACGGACTTCTCCACCCATATCCAACTGGCGCAGATCTTCCGCTCCCGCCACACCGACACCGCGACCGCCCTGCCGGTCTCGGTGATCCGGTTCAACCCGGCTGTGGACCTGGACAACCACGCCAAGGCGGGTGGATGGTTCCGGCTGCCGATCCAGGTGCAGACCCAGAAGAGCAACTCGCAGACCTGGGTCTCCCGCCTGGAGCTGTCGGTCTCCTACGACGACGGCAAAACCTGGCAAACGACCACCGCCATTCCCGCCGGGGCCTCGCAGTGGGCTACCTATCTCCGGCATCCCGCCGGGCCGGGTTTCGTGTCACTCAAAGCCAAAGCGACCGACAATCGCGGCGGCACCACCGAACAAACCATCACCAGGGCCTACGGCCTGAAGTAGACCGACCGACTGAAGCGGTGGCCTCCGTCGCGCGAGGGAGGCCACCGCTTCCGACATCGAGCCGCGCGGACATCCCCGCCCTCCGCGTCGATTAGCTGCCGCAACCTTGTCGCCAGCGCACCCACAGAACGTGGAACCGGGCCTGGTTGAACCGGCCGAGACCAGGGAACGAGTCGAGCTCTCGGTTTGCGCGGTACCCCGCGGGGCCGACAGCGTTCGGGCGATTCGTGCAGGGGTGCTGACGGCGCGAGCGATGCGGCGTCCAACCAGTCTTCCGCGTCCGCGAGCGAACGCCAGGAGGCACCCGGTACTTCAGTTTCTTGCAGGACGCCGATGTCCGCGTTCGTGGTGGTGAACGCGAATCCGATGTCGAGGTGGAAGTGAGCCGGTTCATCTTTCGCGGGTCGGGCGGCAACGGGGCCGTACTCGATGTAGGCGGGGATCGATGGGGCGAGGGAGATCTCGTCGGAGTCGACGCCAGTTCCCTCGACCAGCTCGAGACCGTCACCCAGCGCGTCGTCAGCGCTGAGGCTCGTGTGCGGTTGGCCGACATGCGAATCAGGGCGGATGGACGACCAAGACTGGATACGCGTCGCGAAGCGGATGACCGAGATCAGCGAAGCCCCGATCGTGATCATGCGTCCGAGGGAAGTCGAGATCGGCCCCCTCAGCACTGTGGTCAACGAACTTTCCCTGCGACGAGACGTACGGCTTGTGGTCATCGATTCGCTCCACCTCGTCACCGCTCGGCGAGATTTGCCCTACGAGAATCGAGAACGGGAGGTGGCGGAGATTGCCCGTCGTCAAACGTCTGGCCCTCGATACGGAACGATCGTCGTCACCGCACAGCTGTCTACCAACCCGGGCCCCCACCAACCCATCCCGGCCAGGCCGTCTCTGGCCGATCTCCGGGACTCCGGCACCATCGCGCACGTGGCCGACTACGTTGTGCTCCTCCACCGGCCCGACGCTTGGGACCGCGACGACCCGCGCGCGGGCGGGGTTGACCTCATCCTTGCCAAACACGAACATGGCCCTACCGCAATGACTACCGTCGCCCACCAGCTGCGCTACGGCCGGTTGGTCGTAGGTTCTCAAATTTGACTTCATTTTCTCAGAGCAGACTTCATCTGCACTTCATGAATGAGGTGCAGATGAGACTTGCGCTTTCGGTTGTCTGGGTTATGCGCGGCGGCCAGGGCTGCCGGTGAGTGCGATGCTGGCCGCGTCGAGGATCCTGCCGAAGACGCGGGCCACCACGGGCCTGGCGACCCGGCGGATGAGCGCGTCGCCGAACGGGACGGGAAGTCCGACGCGGGTGGTCCACACGACCTGGGTGCCATCCAGCACCTCGGTGAAGGTCATCCGGCCGAGCTCATGGCGGGTCGGGGGAAAGCTGCGTTCGACTACATAGGCGAACTCGTGCGGCGGGTGGTAGGCGGTGATGCGCTCCCGGAACCAGCCGATGAGCCAGGTGTGCAGACGGATGGCGCCGACACCATACGGCGCGCCCTGGCCATGGCGAGCCAGGCGTGCGCGCAGCACGAGCGGGCTGCGGGTGTAGTTGGTCGTGGTGGCGCACCAATCGAAGACCTCGTCGATCGGCGCCGCGATCACTCTCTGCACGGTCACGGTTTCCATGTGTCGGCTCCATTCTGCCATTGCCAGCCCTCCGGCCCAGCTGTAGGAAGGACACCTGACGGACGTCGGATGTGACAGCGATGGTTGTGCCGTCGGTTACAGCACCGATCTCTGCCGAGTGCTTCAGCGATCAGGCCGGACCCGCAGTTCAGCGCGTTGCGCCGCAGCGGCGTGGCACGGGCTAGGGGAAGAAATGAAGCGGTCGCGAGACTGATCTTGAATGACATCGCGGTGAGACAGCTGAGAAACCGCAGGTCGCAGAAGGGCGGTATGTCATCAGCGGTGAGACCCTACAAGCGACCTTGACCCAGTTACGCAGGGGCTCGTAATTCACCCCGAGCTCGCGAGCGACCTGACGCAGACGGCCGATCCGAGGAACGAACCAACTCGACCGCGTCCTTGCCGGCAAACGCGACACGGGGGACGTCCTTCCCAGACGACTGTCTGGGATCAGCGTGTCCGGTTCACCGGGGCAACCTCAGCCCGATTCCTGAACCGGCCCGCCGAACGTCGGTGCTGTAGTCACCGTAGGTTGCGCTCGAGGAAGTTCCGGATGAGGGCGGTGATCTCCGATCCGTGTGTTTCCAAGGCGAAGTGGCCGGCATCGAGGAGGTGAAGTTCGGCGTCGGGCAGATCGCGGAGGAAGGCGTGGGCCCCGTCGGCGCCGAAAATCTCATCGTGCTCGCCCCAGGTGATCAAGGTCGGCGGACGGTGCTCGCGGAAGTACCGCTGGAAAGCTGGGTAAGCGTCAAGATTGAACTGGTAGTCCCAGAACAGCTGGAGCTGGACGTCCTTATTCCCAGGGCGGTCGAGCAGGGCTTGGTCGAGGGTCCAGGTGTCCGGGCTGAGTCGGTCGGCTCGGCCTGCGGGGACGCCGTGGGTGTACTGCCATCGGGTCGCGGCGGGCTCCAGGAGGCGGCGGACCTCCGCTTCATGTGTCTCGCGATCCTTGGCGTGCGCGAAAAGTACGTCCCAGAACGGCGTGAAGCCCTCCAAGTAGGCGTTTCCGGATTGCACCAGCAGGGCGCTGACCCGTTCCGGATCCCGGCTGGCGATGCGAAGCCCGATGGGAGCGCCGTAGTCCTGGATGTAGAGGGCGAAGCGGTCCAGTCCGAGTTTGTCGAGGAGGCCGAGTGTGGTCGTGGTCAGGTTCTCGAACGAGTAGTCGAACTGATCCACCGGCGGGGCGTCGGAGAAGCCGAAGCCGAGATGGTCGGGAGCGATGACGTGGTGCCGGTCGGCCAGCCCGGGAATCAGCGTGCGGAACATGTAGGACGACGTCGGAAAGCCGTGCAGCAGAACGATCGCGGGAGCGGCTGGGTCACCGGCTTCGCGATAGAACACGCGCCGGCCGTCGATGGTCACGGTTCGGTGGTGCACAGTGGCCGGGGTGATATCAGACATGGATGTGGCACTCCTCAAGGTCGGCCTGGCCGATCATTTCTAACTGTCTAAAGTTCTTAGAACGGTTAGACTAGATCATGGTGGGACCTAACCTGTCAAGACGACGACGGAGGGTAGGGTGATCGGTGTGCTGCAACGTCCCTTGGCCGGTGAACCGCTCGCGCTCGACCTGTTGAACACCACGTGGCCGGAACGTGGTGTTCACCACGACGTGTTCGGTGAACCCGCAGGCGTCGCTGCGTGGCTGGCTGAACATGGTCTCTCGGACACTCCCGGCGCGGAAGAACCGTTACGCCACACCCGGTCCGTGCTACGCGAGGTACTCGACAACCACAGTGAGACGGCCGAGCGTGCGCTGAACGCGGTACTGAAACGCGGGCGGCTGCGGCCAGAGTTGCGCCGGGGTGAACCCGGAGACGTGTTCGAGGTCGAGCAGGTGGCATGGCGGCCCGCGTGGCTCGCCGCCTACAGCTACTTGACGTTGCTGCGCGCGCGTCCCCAACGCATCAAGCGGTGCTCCGCGTATCCGGCTTGCACGCTGTACTTCGAGGACACGACTCGCAACGGCACCCGGCGTTGGTGTTCGATGACCGCCTGCGGGAACCGGGCAAAAGCGGCTCGTCATTATCACCGCGAGCGCTCGAACTAGCGCCGGTGCGGCAACGATCGTACGCCAGTACCGCACCGGAAAGGCGGACTCGTAAAGCATGCGAACCGGGCGGCAAGCAGAGGCGAGCATCGGGAAGTCACGCCCGCGATTCCTTCTCCCCCCGCCCGGTGCCCGAACGACAACCAGAACGGACATCATGAACACGCCTCCCGCGGACCAGCCTCAGCCCTCCTGCCGCGATCTGGTGGGCGCGCTCGCCCAGAACGACCGGCGCGCCGCCTACGCGGCCCTCGCCCTCGGTGCGACGACAGTGGCCGAAGTCGCCGATCGTGCCGGGCTGCGCCCACCGGCCGCCGCCGCGGCCCTGCAGAAGCTGGCGAACGTCAGAATCGCTTCTTTCGACCCTGAGAAGCATGTCTGCGGTCTGATCGACGACACCTTCCAGCTGGCCGTCCAAGCGGAAGCCAGGCTCGCCGGGCGAGCAGGCGGGGACGGAGCAGGCGCCTACTTCCGGCGCGGCCGCCTGACCTCCATCCCTGGCGACAAGACAGTGCGAAGCCGGGTGCTGGAGGTGGTGAGCGACTCGTTCGAACCCGGCGTGTCCTATCCCGAAGCCAAGGTCAACGCGATCTGCGGCGAGTGGTTCGACGACTGGGTGACCCTGCGCCGCGCCCTGGTGGACGAGGGCATGCTGCGCAGGGACAAGTCCGGCGCGAGCTACGAGCGCGGCTGACGAACGGCGGCTGACCGACGGTCCAGCACTGCGAATGGAGGACGCGGTGGCTGGGTGGGTGAGCACGGGCAGAACTGATCTGGCCGCCCTTGGCGAGTTCGCGGACATGGCACTCGACTACGGCACCTCACGCGGCGACGCCGAGCTGCGCGACCCGATCGCCGCTGTGCTGCCAGAAGGTCAGCCCGTGACGTGCCGGCCGTGGCAGGGATGGTCTGGTGGGCGGGCCACTGCCACGACGAAGCTGATGCGCCTGGTTTCCAGCCAGGTGCGGAACTTGTAGTCCTTGCCGTAGGCCTCGTCGGCGAGCCGCACACTGTGATCTGGCTGCACGCGAGAGAGAAGTGCCGTCATCAGGTCACCCGCTGCGCCGGAACACCGGGTAGATCGTTCGGGTCGTGCGTGACGAGGACATCGACCCAGTGCCGCATCGCTTCGTGAACGGCGGTATTCAATGTTCGGACACGGGGCTTCGATTGTGCGTTTCCTGCTATCCGGGTTGGGTGGCGCTGGTGCGCGCTCGGTTCGGCTGGTGCGGACGAGGGGTTGGGCGCCAGAATGGTCGGCATGCTAACCGCGGTGCTGTACGGACTGGCTGCCTCCAGCGCGCTGGTGATCGGTTCGATCGCCGGTTCGTTGTGGCGCCCGCCGCGGCGGGTCACCGGGGTACTGCTGGCCTTCGCCAGTGGGGCGCTGATCTCGGCTCTGGCCTTCGAACTGTTCGAGGAGGCGTTCCATCTCGGCGGCGCGGTTCGGTCCGGGCTTGGCCTGCTGGCCGGGGCGGCTGTGTTCGTGCTCGCCGACTCCGCGCTCGATCGCTATGTCACCGGCCATTCCGGGCCCCAGCAGCGGGAAGTGACGAAAGCCGGGGCGCGCGGCGGCGTCGGGTTCGCGTTGCTCGCCGCGGTGACTCTCGACGGGGTACCGGAGAACCTCGCGCTCGGCGTGTCGCTGGCCAGTGGGGTGTCGTTGACGCTGCTCGTAGCGATCTTCTTCTCCAACCTCCCGGAGTCGCTGGTCGGCGCCGTCGCCATGCGGGAGTCGGGGCGGAGCAGGCGAGCCGTCATCACGACGTGGGCTATCTGTGCGCTGCTGCTGGCCGCCGCGGTAGTGCTCGGCAGGCTCGTCGCGGGGGAGTTGAGCGCTGCGGCGCTGGCCGTGGCGCTGTCCTTCGCCGGCGGGGCGGTGCTGGCGTCGCTGGCTGACACGCTGATGCCTGAGGCGTTCGAGCACGGCCGGCCGCTGAACGCGTTCGCCACGGCGGGAGGCTTCTTTCTATCTTTCATCCTCGCCGCCTGACCAGCGAGGCGCGGTCGGTCGACGACGCCGGTTCGGGCCAGGAAGGCGGCGAGATCGACGCGACTCCTGCAGAACACGGGCAAAGGGACGATATCGCTATCACTTACTCGTCCGCGAGCACGCGATCGGGAGAGCCGCGATAGACGGTGCCGCTGACGGGGAAGCCTTTACCGGCGCTATCGCACCAAGGACGAACTGCTGCAACGGCTCTGCGTCGACACCCTGACGCGCGTCGCAGACGCGGCACGGGAGATGTAGTGGGCACCCTGTCGTAGGGCAACGCGATGAAAGCTCCCTTCACCGCGTGACATGCGGGGAAAGTCCCCTTCAGCAACTAGGCACTCGATGTATAGACCGAGTGTATACACACTGTGTATAGTTGCCGCATGTCCATCGGGAACGCCCTGCTCGGGCCTGCTCGAAGCACGGTTACGACCTCAAACAGCTCTACGACAAAGCAGTTCCGGCAAGAACGCCCACTGCACTACGGGCAGGTCTACTCGACGCTGAACCGCCTGCTGAAGAACGGCCTCGTCGAAGACGAGCGGCGTCGAGGCGGGGGGTCCGGACCGGAAGCGACACGCGATCACCGAAGCCGGGTCACCAACGTCAAGGAATGGCTGAAGAGCCCGGAGAATCCCTCCGGCTACCAGTGGGCGAACCGGGGTGGTGCAGGACACTTCGGTTTCGTGAAGGGTGTGGTGGCCCGAATCACCTGAAGAACGGCCAGGTTATCAATGGCTCGTGCCAGTAGTGCCGGCCAGGGCTTCTCGTGCCGCACTGTTCTTTTCGGCGATGCAGGCGATTGCTCGTGCACAGGATTCGTGAGGAACAAAGCAATAATGGTGACTGAAATAATGTCGCGCCGATCGAGCACTGATCGGTCGGTGCTCGATCGGTCGCGGGTCTTTCTCCCCCAGGCGGGGTGGCTGCCGATCGGGGTGGCCATGGCCTCGGCACTGGTGTTCATGCTGGTGCGCGCCCATCTCATCGACGACACGTACATCGCGTTGAGCTATGCCCGCAATCTCGCGTTCCATGGGCATTGGGGGTTGCTGGCCGAGGGCACGACCAACACGGCGACCTCGCCGCTGAATGTGCTTTGCCTCGCGGTGTTGACGTTCGTGGTGCGGGACGCGGTACTCGCCGCGGGCGTGTTGTATGTGGCGTGCCAGGCGGTGCTGGTGCTCGCCCTGCGCAGACTCGGTGTGGCCACCGGATTGCCCGGTTGGTTCCCGGTTCTCACGATCACCGCGCTGACGGTGAACCCGCTGCTGTTGTCCTCGATCGGGATGGAGGTCGGACTGGGTGCGGCGGGACTCGTCTGGCTGCTCGTCCTCTCGGTGGAAAGGCGTCCCTTCGCCTTCGGTGTGGTCGCCGGGACACTGACGCTGGTCCGCCTCGACCTCCTGATCTTCGTGACGTTGATCTTCGTGGCCCGGCGACAATTCTGGGTCGGTGGCCGACGCAGCGTGCGTGGTGCCGTGCTGGTAGCGGCACCGTGGTTCGTGTTCAGCTGGGTAGCGTTGGGCGCGGCGGTCCCGGACACCTTGATCATCAAGACCCTGCAGGGCGCGAAGCGGGCCTGGGGAGAGTGGGAATTCGGCAACGGCCTCGGACTTTACTGGCAGGGCATGCCGGGGCAGACGGTGCTGGCGTTCCTGCCCGTGATGCTGGCGTTGCCAGCCGGGATCCGCTGGCTGAGCTTGGTGGTGCGAAAAGACACAGCCAGTCGTCGGCTGCTTTCGTTCGCCGTGCTCGCCGTGGCCGGGGCGGTGTACAGCCTGGCATACGTCCAGTTACAGGTGCCGCCCTACCATTGGTATTACGGACCCGGCATCGTCGCGGCGACTGTGTTCGCCTGCGCGGTCGCGGCCGGGTTCGCCCGTCGGGCCGAACGGGGATTGAGCCTGATCGTTGTCACGGCGTTGCTTGTCACCAGCGTGGCGGGCTACGCCCATGCCGGTCTGCCCCGCGACTTCGCCCCCTTGACCACGAACTACACCTCCAGCGAACAGTACGCCCGGATCGGACGTGACCTGGCCCGCCTGGCCAGTGGCCGGTCCATTGCCAGCGCCGACGAGATCGGTGTGCTGGCCTACACCTGCGACTGCGCGATCCTCGACGTGTTCTCCGACCGCGGACGGATGCCATCAGCGATCGTCGAACTCGAAGCGCGTACCGGACGATTCACCCGCGGACTGCTCAGAGTCAACTTCGCGTTTTTCGACTACACCATGCGGCCACGTGAACCCGACCTCGCTCTGCTGCGGATCCACGGCGCCCCACCACCGAACTACCTCGCAACCTGGACCATTTCCGCACCCTTGTCCCGCACCACGCAGCTCTACCTTGTCTCAGTGTCCTGAATCGACGGTCGGCGTCGGCGCACGGACCGGTGGGAGTACGACTGGGCCGGCTAGCTCGCTATCCCCTTTGATGGTCGGTGTTTGAGGCAGCCGCTGTTCGGCGTATTCGAAACCAGGCGCTCGGTGGTGGCCCCGGATCTGGCGCAGTTCCCAGTCGTGAGGCCGACGGGATGTCACTCATCGGCAAACCGTGTCGCCGACCGCGGTAGGCAAGACCCGCGCGGGTGGGCGTCGGCGATCGGGTCACCTTTTGAGGTGAACCCGGCCTCGCGGCCGTATTCCGCCTGAGGACCGGGGCAGTAGGGTCGCCGCCTATGTGGCGTACTGACACACGATCGGCGGGTTTCGAGGTCGGCCGGGCGCTCAGCGGCAGAGTTTCCCGTCTGGTGGCCGTGATGCTCGGGGTAGCTGTGTTCACGAGCGTGCTGACGCCGGCGTCGGCCGTCGCCGAGCCGCAGGTGCGGACCCCCGCGGAGTGCGCGGCGGCGTTGGACTGCCGGTGGCAGGTCTTCGACGCCATGAGCATGTCCGGGCGGATGGAGTTCCTGAGTCAGGTGCAGGCCACCGCCGGCCGGGTCGTGCCGGGATTCGATCGGTTCCAGGCTATTCGTGGTGTGACGTGGTTCTTTCGGGACGAGCGCTTGGGCGCGCGCGGGAATTGGGTGTCAGTGGTCAACGCCGTCGGCCTGGAGGCGCTGGAGCGTGGCACGGCACTGGTGTTAGGACTTTCCGGCGGGGATTACGACAATCCGGGGTCCCGCACCTGGGCGGAGTACCTGCGCGCGTTACGAGCGGGTGAGTTGGACTCCCGTTCGGCACACGACGCAGCGTGGAGCCGTGGCGAGCAGGCCGCCATCGACCACGCGGCAGTGGTCGCCGTCTCCCACGGCGCACCGCCGACCGCGGCCGAGCAGCGGTTCCTGGCGAACTCCAACCTGGTGCGATGGGCCATGCGCAACGAGCCTACGGTGCTTGACGCGCTGGTGGGCCTCAACGTCGCGGGCGTCTCGCCGACGCAGCGGCTTTCGTTCTACCACTGGTTGACAAACGTGCGTGACGAGGTGCCGTGGCGCAAGTCGGCCGAGCTGTCGTGGCGGATCTCCCACCTTGACCTCCTCGGCTCCGCAGTGTCCTTTTCAGACCTGTTTGCCGCCTACTTAGCCTCTCTAGCCGGAAATCCCGAAACACAGCCGCAACTGCCCGACGTCACCGCAGGCCAGGATGCGGCGACGAGGTGAAGTGCCGATCATTCAGTCCGTCAGGGACTGCACCGGTTGTGAGCCGCGTTGCTCGTGGGTGCTGGGCAGGGTTCCTCGCGTCAACTCGATACTGCTGTGACTGGCTCATCTTTTGACGCAGAACCGACTGATCGGGGTTGGCATTCTTCGTATGGGAACGGGTTCGAATGGGCAGCGGGACCGCTTTTGCCGATGTCAACGCAACAGGGGAAAGCTTCCTCGGCGAACCCGCTGGTCCACGCCGATGCGGGAAGACGCGCCCTACGCCTCGAGCATCGCCGCTCTGGCCGAACTCTCGTTGCGGACGCGCATGGCCCTCGTGCCCAACGATGGGAAGCTGCCTGGGGACGCCGCGGCGGAGGAGGAGTGGGGTGCCGGACCGGACGCGGCAGCACCTGCCCGGCCACCGGGCTCGGTGGCCGGTGGCCAGCCTCCGGCGGCGGGTTGCTTGTGGAATTGATTGGCGGCCGGTGCCGTCGTCCAGCAGCGCGGCGACTCGGTCGGACAGGGCGCAGCGAAGGCAGAGGCGGCCCGCGCGCAGCCGGCTCTCCTGGCCGCAATGTGAACAGGCGTAGGACGGGCGGAATCCGGTGCAGCTGGTGCAGATCGCGACGGCGTCGGCGGGCCGGAGACCGGGGAGGATCCGGTGCTCTCCGCACTCGGGCAGCGCCCGTGGACGCGCAGGGCGCGGCACTCGCAGGTGCGGCAGACCGGTCCTTCCGGCCAGACGGCGGCGAAGAATCCGAACCGGTCGCAGCGTGCGCGGTTCGCTTGTGCCACCGCTCGTATTGTTCGTCGGTGGCGTAGGGTTGGTTCACGCGTCCGGCAGGATGCGGGCGGCGCGGGGCGCAGCTTCGTGACCGTGGTTGATGGTGCGGGCCGGTCGCCGGTGGCGGTCTTACGGACGCCGGCGTTCTCCGCGGTGGTGGCCACCAGATCGGCCGGAGTGCAGCCAAAGATGTCGCAGAACGCGGACAGCACCCGCAGCCTGGCGCGGATGGAATGTCTCTTGCAGCCGCTGCGCTGTGCCGGTGCTCACTGTTCGATGGTCCGGACGTGTACCCGCCGGGTTCCTTGTTCAGCCGCGGGGAACCCCACTCAGCCTTCGACCACGGCCCAAGATCAAGACACCTATGCCCGCGTAGTACCCGGCGCCCCCGACGCCCTCCCGGACGAAGTAAGCGGTCCGGGTGCACGCTCTGCAACATCCCGGCCGGTTTCCGCGATGTTGATGGTCATGACCGACGACGAACGCCCCGCGCCCAGCAGCACCTCGGGGAGACGGCTGCGGGAGCTGACGCCGGCCGCGATGTGGACGACCGCCATCGTGATCACGATCCTCACCGCGGGCGCGGTGATCGCACTGTGGTGGGCGGCGACTAAGGGGCTGAACAACGCGGACCTGGTGAATGCGCGGCTGAACGCGCTGAAGATCGGGTTGAGCGTCGGCGTTGGCAGCGGCGGTGTGGTCGCGCTCTACCTCGCGTGGCGCCGCCAGCACTCAACCGAAGCCGACCTCGACAACCGCGAACGCGCTCTCGCCCAGCAGTACGAAGTCCTCGCTCACCAGCAGAACGTCGCCGCCACTACTCATGCCTACCAGGAGCGCGTCGCTGACGATGCCCGTGCCGACGCGGTCGAGCGCCGGGTCAACGAGCTTTACCTCAAGGCCGTCGAACAGCTCGGCTCCGACAAAGCCCCTGTCCGTCTCGGAGGCCTCTACGCTCTCGAACGCCTCGCCCAGAACAACGAGACCTTGCGCCAGACCATCGTCAACGTCTGCTGTGCCTACCTGCGCATGTCCTACGATCTCCCGGACGAACAGGACCGCGAAGACGGCGCCAGCGCCGAGCAACGCTTGCTCTACCGTGAGAGGTCGCAGGAACGCGAAGTCCGGCTCACCGCCCAACGCCTACTCGGCGATCACCTCAAACCTCAAGACAACACTCGCTACTGGGGGCCTCTCGAACTCGACCTCACCGGCGCCCAGCTCATCAACTTCACGTTGACCAACGCCTGGATCGGAAGCAGCGCCTTTCAGCAGGTCACTTTTGTCGGCGACGCCACGTTCTCCGAGGTGACCTTCGCTGGCGACGTCTTCTTCAACAAGGCGACCTTCACCCGCGAAGCCTCTTTCCATAAGGCAGCTTTCGCGGGTGACGCCTGGTTCTATGCGGCGACCTTCACCCGCGAAGCCTCCTTCCAAAAAGCGGCCTTCGCGGGTGACGTCTGGTTCCACGAGGCGACCTTCACTCGTAGTGCTTGGTTCAACGAAGCGGCCTTCACGGGTGACGCCTGGTTCCACCAGGTGGTCTTCAGTGGCGGGGCCTGGTTCAACGAAGCGACCTTTGGCGGCGTGAGCGTCTTCGCCGAAGCCACTCAGGCGGGCAAGCCTTTTCACCCCCCGTTTGCCTCCGGCAACAGCGACGAATCGGGTCCTCTCTGACTCATTTGACGCGTTCGGAAGAAGATCGACTTTGCTGATGTGGACTGCCAGGATCATGGGTGGGTGCCCGGTGCCGTGGCGGTACGGGGACCGGTCTTTGCGGGAAGGGCCGGGTACTCGACGCCGGAACCCCGTATCAGGGGGCGGGTCGGTCACGCACCGGACACCACCTGGACCGGAAATTCGAGGGGTCGAATGGCATGATCAAACCCAACGGGTCAACGCCTCCCTCGGTGGACAGGCCAGCCAATATCCACCCGGGTGGATACCGACGGAATTCCAGATCGGCCCGACCCGCGGGGCACTCGCTCACCCACGCCGGCGTGTTCGCTCTGCCGACGGTCAGCAGGCCGTCCTCAGCCACGTGCGGCGGTGCCTCGCCGACGAGGACGGGGTAAGGGCCGTGGTGGTGGTCACCGGCGCCGCGGGCAAGAGCGCCCTCGCGCCGACTCTGCTCGGCGAGGCCCTGCGCGCCGGCTACCGGGCCCGGCACGCCGCCGGTTCGCAGGCGTTCACCACCGCGCTGCCGCAAGCCGCCGGACACGGTTCCCGCCAGACTCAGAAGCTCTTCCAGTACTTCGGTACCGCCGCCGACACCGACCCGGACAGCCTGGATCTGCTGGTGGTCATCGCGGGCATCGCCCGCTTAACCCCGTGGCGTAGGCGATCGCGGCGCTAGCGGGGGGCTGGACCAGCGCACCGGAGTCATGAGAAGTCCGCGCGCAGGACCGGTTGCCCCAGGGGGCGGTCCTGCGCGCGGACTAGGGATCCGGCCGATGGCTTCGGGTCAGGTCCGCTTGCGGCTTGCGATCTGGTCAGAGAGCTGCCGCACGTGGGCGGGGTCCGCGTCCCGGGCAAGGGAGACGTAGTGGTCCATGACGGCCGGCCGGTAGCGCACGGGCAACGTCTGTCCTGGGGCGAGTCGGGTGAGCTCGGTGATCGTGAGGTCTTCGTCTGCGATACCGCGGAACGAGATGCCGCCGGCGGTCTCCACGTCGAACATCAGGACCACGCGTGGACTGCCGTCGCTGCTGACCTCCCGCCAGTCGACGAGTACGCCGAGCGCAAGCGCCCCCGTACGCAGTTCCGCATTGCGCCTCCACGCATCACTGCTCAGGAGCGGGTTCGGGGCGACGCCCGGGAAGGCGGGCCCGACGCCGAGCGATTCCCGACTCAGGTCGGGCCTGAGCTGCGCCATCAGATCGTTGAGATTCTTCTTCCGACCGAACATCCCGACCCCTCCCTCACCCCGGTGCCCGGAATCTCGGCCTGGCGCTTCGCCCTCGCCGCGATTGTACGTCGCGGCCATTCCCGACCTCCGTCGTATCGCCTGTCCCGACAGGGCCGCCGTCTGCGGTCGCGGACGGGCTCGGTCGGTGCACCTGTCTGTCCACCTGAACCCTGCCTATTTGTCAGACACGCCCCTAGGTGTATCGCGTCAGGTTTCAGCGCGGGCTCGGTGGCATCGTTGCTCGTGTTCGGGATGTCGGTCTTCACCGGTTGATGGCGAACCGCTTCGGCGCCTCGCATACTCGAACCGCGTACAAGGAGCCCGCGTTGTCACAACTCGCCGCGCAGCACGGAGAGATCCTCCGGCTTCGACAGCCCGCCAACTCGCCGAACAACGTCCGCAACCTCCCCACCGTCAGGTAGCCGAGGATCAGCGGGTGGCTGGTGTTGGGGAGTTCGACACCAGCCGCCCAGAGGGCCTGTTTCATGAGCCAGCGGTCACTTGGCGATGAGCTTCGCGGCATCGGCGGCGTAGACGGTCATCCAGTGCGGACGCAGCCGGTAGTAGAACACGTCCTTGTCCCACTCGGTGTGATCGCCGTAGAAGTCCTTGAAGTACGTGAGCAGGTCTGGCCATTCTGCGGCCGTCTCGTCGTCCTCGGGGTTGAGTATCTCCACCGTGCCGTGCGTGAACACTCCCAGGTCCTCGCCGCGCATGTGCGCGACGCTGGCGGCGGGGCGGGCCGCGAGGTGGCGGGCCTTGGCGGCGTTGCGTGCTGTGCCGAAGTACCACTTGCCGTGCAGGAAGTGCCCGTCCACGCCGCTGATCCGCGGCTCGCCCTTCGCCGTCACGGTGGACAGGGCGAGAGTGCACATGCCGATCAGGATCTGGGTGAGCTGCTCGGCGGTCAAAGTGCGCTCGGTGACGATCGAACGGAGGTGATCGGTGGAGCGGGACAGGGAGGCGTCGAGCAGGGCCTGGAGCTCATTGAGTTCTTCGGGTGTTTCACGCATCAGCCCCACAATAGCCACCGCTGGACCATCCTCAGCATCGCACGGCGGCAGACGAAGACGGCGCCGCAAAGTCACATCACCTCACCGAACTCGGCACGCCACCACCTGGCCGTCGTCGACACCCTTCACCGTCTAATGTCGCCTTATCCGGCGCCGACAGAGTCCGACCGCTGGTAGCAACGCGACACGCTCGCAACAGGAATGGCCACTGCCGCGACAACGGCGCCAGGACAGCGGGCAGGTCGAACGCATCGTGAGGTCCCTACGCGCGCGGGGCCTGCGGCTGCACTGCTTCGGTGTCAAAACAGTCGGGCAGGCCCGCTACGGCGACGCGATCCGCTCCAGCGACTCCGCCGCGTGGAGTTACAGCGGCCGCTATCTGCCGGGATGTTCTCCGAGTCATCGCAGCGAGTCCAACTGCCTGACCCACGCCCTGGCCTGGCACACCCGGCTTCAGCACACCCTGCGCCGGCCGAACCACCAGCTCGACACCGGGCGGCGCGCCGCGTCACAACCCTCACCGCGTGGGCCCGCTGGTGCGAGGCCTGGGCATACCGGCCTACTCCGCACTCAGCGAACACGCCCGCCCGCGCGGCCGGACAGCACGAGAGGGGAGCGGCGATGAACACCCCGCACGAGGACACCCTCGCCCGCACCGGTGAGGTCCGGGAAGACCTGCGATTCGTTGCCACCGACGGTCCGGTCATCGGGTCGCTGTGCACCGGCGTGGCCGGTCTCGACCTCGGTGTCGCGGCCGTGCTCGGCGGGCGCGTCGCCTGGTACTGCGAGGTCGACCCGCACGCGGCCGCGATCCTCGCCGCGCGCCTGCCCGGTGTGCCGAACCTGGGCGATTTGCGCGCGGTCGACTTCGTCTCCGTGGCACCGGTCGAGGTGCTCACGGCGGGCTTCCCCTGTCAGGACCACTCCACGACTGCCGCCGACCCCGCGCGCGACCGACGGCACCACAGGCTGTCCCGCGCAGCGCGGCTCGAAAGGCGATCTGATGCTGCCCTCGGTCGTCATCGCCGTCACCACACCCACGTCGAAACCCCGAGCGCGGAAAGAGGTGAAGACCGTGACGACCGCCCGCGCACCGCGCTCCCACCGCACAGCACGCGGTGAACCCGGGCCGGTGAACTGGGGTGAGTACACCGCCGCCGTACACCGATGGGAACTCATCACCGGCCGTCCCGCCCCGTACCCGGCGACCCCAGCCGCGCCGGGTGCCCGTTGATCGCGGTCGCCGCCCGCGCACGAGAACTCCATGCCTGCCACCGAACCCACCTCACAGCGAGGAGGTTGAGCAGCTGGCAGGGGGAGGCAGGAGACGCGCAACCGTTCGGGGGTCGCCGGGGTAGCGGGCGGCCCTGGATCCGGCGGACGGTAGACGGTGCGGCGGTCGGTGAGAGATTTGGCCGTCGGTTCGAGCCCGACCCGGCCCACTGTCAGGCAAAGTCGTGAGTGATAAGGACGGCTTCGGTTCTAATCGTCCTTACCACTCACGACACCCACCATCCATTGTGGACTTTCCCGCTCAGAAGCGTGGAAGGTCCAGCAGGTTGTTCTTCCAGATGCCGTCGGCTCGCGTGCGGAGGAACTCGGGGCCGAAGGTGGGCTTGATGATCTCCACGGCCACCCGGTGGATTCCTTCGTCAACGTAGGCCTTCCCGTCGTCGTCCTCGATCCATGCCACGATCGCCGAAACGAAACTCTCACCGGTTTCGCCGCTGCCGGGGTTGATCCAGCGCAGTTTTGCGATGTTCTCGTGGAACTTCCCACCTTCGAGCCGCGCTGCGATGATCTTGATGGCCATGGTGCTACCTCTTCGGCTGGGTTCCCTCGAAGCGAACAGGGGTAATGCTGTACTCGCCGCCTGCCCGCACCCCGTTACGCCACCCGGGGGCCGTGCCTCGAACGTTACGAGTTCGAGCGGGCCGCCCGTTCTGAGTCAGATGACGCAGACCGCGGCCGTTCCGCCGTGTCAAAGTCCTTTCGCCGGCGGGGAACACCAGCCGGTGGAGAGGGGAAACAGACATGTGCGCTGCCCACAAGACATCGGCCGGACTCCTGGGTTCGACGGGAAGCGTCCTGACCGCGATGGTTCTGGCCGGTTGCGCGCCGGACCCGGCCCCGCAGGCCGCGCAGGCACCGCCTTCGTCGTCCGTCGCGGATTCCGCCGCCGCGGTGACCTGGATGAACGGATTCTGCGGCGCGGTCAAGGATTTCATCGACGGCAACAACAAGATGCAGTCGGCGAGCGGCGACACCGTCGAAGCCATCAAGAAGAGCACGAGCGACCAGCTCGGGCACTACGCGGCCATTCTGATCAAGACGGTCGACGGCCTCGGTGCTCTGCCCGCCGCGCCGGTTCCGGCCGGAGAGGTGGCGAAGCAGGACTTCCTCGCGAAGTACACCTCGGCACGTGACAAGACCGTGAAAGCGAAGGCCGACCTGGACGCGGCGGGGAAGAACGACACGGCGGCGCAAGGTCGCGCGGTCGAGGGGCTCATCGCCGCCCAGAAGGACACGCACAGCGCACTTGATCCGGTCGCGGCCATCCTGGGGGCTCCCGAGTTGAAGACGGCCGCGGCGACCGCGCAACGCTGCCGCCCTTGAGCAGGTTGTCCGCCAACCCCGTCTCGCACCGGGATGATGATGCGAGACAGGGCCGAGTGGGGAAGATCCAAGACGTTCAACGTTCCCGATCTTCCCCACTCGGCTGTGCCGGAGCGGCAAGATCTTGCTGGTCAGACGTGGCAGGCGCACCGCTCACGGGTTTTCCAGCAAGATTTTGCGGAGTCGCGTCAAAGCGCGGTGCTGGGCGACGCGTACCGCGCCCGCCGTCGAACCGACCGACTTGGCCGTTTCCTCCGCCGACAAACCGACGACGATGCGCAGGACGACGATCTCGCGCTGTTTGGCGGGCAGGATCCGCAGCAGCTCACCCATCCGGTCGCTCAATTCGTTGTGCAGTGCGTGCTGTTCCGGGCCCGCTGAATCCGAGACCCCGTCGGGGACTTCGGCGACGGGCTCGGAGCGGTTGCGGGCGGCGGCACGGCGGGCGTCGGCGACCTTGTGCTGGGCGATGCCGTAGACGAAGGCGAGGAACGGCCGTCCTCGTTCGCGGTAGGAGGGCAGTGCGCGGAGGATCGCCACGCAGACCTCCTGCGCGACGTCGTCCGCGGAGGCGTACGTCCGTTCCTGTCTGCCGATCCGCGCCCGGCAGTACTTGATCACGAGCGGGCGGATGGTGGCCAGCAGGTGCTCCAGCGCCCGGCGGTCACCTTGTCCGGCGGCCTCGACGGGCGCGTCGAGGGAGTGCCAGTGGGTCGGCGTCACCTGTTCGGGCTCCGCCTTCGCCGGAGCGCCCGGCTCCACCAGTGCGAGTTCCCGGATCATCGCGCGGTTCTTGATCCGGGACAGGGTGTCTTCGACGTCGAGCCCCACCCTCAGCGCGTCGACGAAGGCTCCGTTGGCGTTGTCCAGGTGGCCGACGAACTCGGGGTCGTGCTCCTCCAGCCGGCCGCGCGCGTGGCGCAAGGTCGCGCTGACCGCCTCGTCCGCGATCCCGAGCACCCCGGCGATCTCCCGTGACGTGAAGCCGTCCAGTGCCCAGGCCATGCCGAGCTGCTGGCGTTTCGGCAGCCGCCCCAGCATGGTCAGGACGGACGACGCCTCGTCGGCGAGAACCGTGAGCTTGTCCTCCCTGCCGGCGTCGGTGAAGGCCCAGTTCCCCCGGACCGCGGTCTGCTCCTTCGCTCGCCGGTGCCCGACGCGGCGGACCCAAATTTTCGGCTGGGTGATGGTCCGCCAGTCCTCGTAGGCGTTGAGCATCGCCTCCGCCGCCGCGTCCCGCGCCGGATCGAGTGCGAACCCCGCCTTGCAGAGAAAGCCGGTGAGCAGCGCGAATTCGGCGTGGAAGAAGTCGTCGAACTCGTCGTGGCTCATCACCCGCACTCACCGCTCTCAGTCGCCTGACGCGCATGCCCTCATCAGGACAGGTGCGGTGAGCGGACCGCCAAGTGTAACGTTTCGGTAAAGGTGATGTTTGAGTTCCCGCCGTGCGTGGTTACCCGGCTGCGAACGGAAGTCGTTTGACGCGGAAGGGAAAATCGGAGAAAAGGAGGTGATAGGAAAATGGAAACGAGGATGGTGAGTGCCCTGAGCGAGGCCGCTTGCCAAGGTGAGGATCCCGAACTGTTCTTCCCGGTCACCGAGACCGGTCCCGGAGCACGGCAGGCAGCCATGGCGAAAGCCGTCTGCGCGCGGTGCCCGGTCACTTCGGCCTGCCTGGCCTTCGCGCTGGACAACGGACTGGCTGATGGCGTTTTCGGCGGGCTGACCGGCAGTGAACGGCGCCGCCTGGTTCGCGTCGGCAATGCCGCCTGAAACCACTCAAACGCGCGACTGAATTTCCTCTGTGGATCTCGTGCGCGAAAAAAGAGGGGCCCGGTTCGGCGAACCGGGCCCCTCTTCGTGGTGGGTCAGGCGACCGCGTCCGCCACGGTCTCCTCGGCCAGTCGCTCGTTCCCAGACTGGGTCTTCAACGGCTTGTGCTTGAGGAAGGCGACGGCGACGATCACCAGCAGCGCGATCGGCGCGCTGATCAGGAACAACTCGCTGGTCGCCTCCCCGTAGGCCTCGCGGACGACGTTCGCGACCGGTTCGGGCAACGTGGCGATGTTCGGCACCGCGTTGCCGCCCTCGCCACCCTGAGGCAGCGGGCCGATGCCCTCGGTGGTCAGGGCGGTGACCCGGTTCGCGAGCACGGCGCCCAGCGCGCTCACGCCGATCGAGCCGCCGAGACTGCGGAAGAACGACAGCGTGGAGGTCGCCGTGCCGAGATCGTGTGCGCCGACGTCGTTCTGCGCCACCAGGACCAGGTTCTGCATCAGCATGCCGACGCCGACCCCGAGGACCACCATGTACGCACCGAGTACGACGAGGTTCGTCTTCGCGTCGAGCGTGCCCAGCAGAGCGAGGCCCACGGTCATCAGGGCTGACCCGAGCAGCAGGTGGCTCTTCCACTTGCCGGTCCGGCTGATCAGCTGGCCCGAAACCGTGGAGGAGACGAGGAGGCCGAAGATCATCGGCAGGCTCAGCAGCCCCGCGACCGTCGGCGACTTGCCGAGTGACAGCTGGAAATACTGCGACAGGAACACTGTCCCGCCGAACATCGCGACACCGACGAGGAAACTCGCGAGGGTGGTCAGCGTGATCGTGCGGTTGCGGAACAGGCCCAGCGGCAGGATCGGCTCGGCCACCTTCGATTCGACGTAGACGGCGAGGGCGAGGATGACCACTCCCGCGGTCACCAGGCAGGCCGTCCACCACGAACCCCACGCGAACTGGTGCCCGGCCAGTGAAGACCAGACCAGCAGTGTCGAGACGCCCGCCATGATCAGGAACGCGCCGAGGTAGTCGACCTTCACCTCACGCCGGATCGTCGGCAGGTTCAGGGTGCGCTGCAGCAGCAGGATCGCCGCGATCGCGAACGGGACGCCGAGGAAGAAGCACCAGCGCCAGCCGAGCCACGAGGTGTCCACCATGACGCCGCCGATCAGCGGGCCCGCGATGGTCCCGACGGCGAACACGGCACCGAAGATCCCCGAGTACTTTCCGAGTTCACGTGGCGAGACGATGGCCGCCATGATCACCTGCGCGAGCGCGGTGAGCCCGCCCGCGCCGATGCCCTGCGCGACCCGGCTGCCGATCAGGAGCTCGATGTTGCCCGCGAACCCGGCGACCAGCGAACCGACCACGAACAGCCCGAGTGAGAGCTGGATCAGCAGTTTCTTGTTGTACAGGTCGGAAAGTTTGCCCCAGAGCGGAACCGTCGCGGTCATCGCGAGCAGTTCGGTGGTGACCACCCAGGTGTAGGACGACTGGGAGCCCCCGAGTTCGGAAACGATGCGCGGCAAGGCGTTCGCGACCACCGTCGAGGCGAGGATGGCCACGAACATGCCCATCATCAGCCCCGACATGGCTTCGAGAACCTGTTTGCGGCCCATCGAGCCCGGTGCGGCGTCCGGTTCTCGTGGTTCGGTCATGGATACGGACACAGCTGTCCCCCTTCGTGTTTCTGTGGTGCCGGGCGCGTCAGTGCGCGCGGCCGCCGGGCTCCGGGAGCCCCGCGAGAAGCATTTCGACGGCTTCGTCCAGTAGCTCGAGCGCGGACACCCGGCCGTCCTGCTGGTACCAGAGGATGAGCGCGGCGTTGACCGCGCCGCCGAGCGTGGACAGCAGCAACGTCGGGTACAGATCCGCCTTGGGATCCACGCCGGCGCGCCGCGCGATGGCCTCGATCGTCGGCGCGACGGTGTCGTGATTCATAGCCACCGCGCGCGAATGCAGGGTGGCGTTCTCGTGGATCGCCTTCATTCGGCCGAGCCACTCTTCGCGGTTTTCGTCGATGTGGGCGATTTCCTCTTTCAGTGCATCGACGAAAGCGCGCGGAGTGCCGACTTCCTTCGGCGTGGCAAGGAATTTTTCGATGGTGCGCCGCGATCGCTCGGCGGTGTCGGCGTGCGCGATGACGACAGCGTCCTCTTTGGACGCGAAGTAGTTGAAGAAGGTGCGCGACGAGACCCCTGCCGCCGCGCTGATGTCCTCGACCGTCACTTGGTCCAGACCGCGTTCGGCGACGAGCCGGACGGCGGTGGTCGCCAGTGCGCGGTGGGTTTCCAGCCGCTTGCGCTCGCGGAGACCTTTGACGGGTTCGGACACGAGCATCACGATACGCCTAAAGATGCAGAGACTGCAAAATTGCAGTTTGTGAACCGTGCCACTGCCGGACGGCCGGGACTCGCCTGGCAGACTGCGGCGGGTGAGCGGAACGGTGCTGGTACTGGGCGGGCGAAGCGAGATCGGCCTCGCGGTCGCGGAGCGGCTCGCCAGGGGCGGGGCGCGCAAGATCGTGCTGGCCGCGCGACGGAGTGCGGACCTCGGAGCCGAGTCCGAGCGAGTACAGGCCGCGGGCGCGGAGACGGTCGACGCGGTCGAGTTCGACGCCGACGACCTCGCCGGGCACGGTCCGTTCCTCGAGAAGGTCGTCGCGGAGCACGGACCACTGGACGTCGTCCTCACCGCTTTCGGGATTCTCGGCGACCAGGCGCGTGCCGAAGCGGACGCCGGGCACGCCGTCGCGATCGTGCACATCGACTATGTGGCTCACGTGAGTGTGCTGACTCAGGTGGCCACTGTGCTTCGTGAGCAAGGAAGCGGAAGCCTGGTGGTGTTCTCGTCGGTCGCCGGGGTGCGGGTCCGGCGGGCGAACTACGTCTACGGATCGGCCAAGGCGGGCCTCGACGGTTTCGCGAGCGGTCTGGCGGACGCCCTGCACGGCACCGGTGTGCACCTGCTGCTCGTCCGGCCCGGTTTCGTGATCGGCCGGATGACCGAGGGCATGTCGCCGGCGCCGTTCTCGAGCACACCCGATCAGGTCGCCGACGCGACGGTCGCCGCGCTCCGGAAGCGCCGGGACACGGTGTGGGTGCCAGGACTGCTGAGGCTGGTGTTCGCCGTGATGCGGGTGGTGCCGCGCGCGATCTGGCGCCGGATGCCCCGATAGGAAGCGCAGCGCGGTCAGTCCGGCACTCGGTGTCGCGACGGGTTGTCTGCTTGATCACTTTCGCTGGTCCGAACGGGCTTTAAGACCCGTTCATGACACGTTTCTCAGGTAATTCCCAGCTAACGCGGTGATCCTCGAACGTGGGGGATCGTTCACGGAAGCGGGGAGAAGGTCGTGCTGCTGACGTCGCGGGGACGGCGGATCGGCGGCCGCGTCGCACTGGGCCTGGTGTCGACGGCGGTACTGGGGATCACGGGTTACGCGTGGACCCAGTTGAGTCGTTTGGACGAAGCGATCGTCACGGCCGATGTGATCGCGCCCTCCGCCCAGGTGCCCGTCGGCCCGGCGGGTGAGCCGCTGAAGGTGGCGCAGAACATCCTGCTCGTCGGAATCGACTCGCGTACCGACACCAACGGGAATCCGTTGCCGCAGAACGTCCTCGACGCGTTGCACGCCGGTGCCGGCGACGCCGGTGGCGACACCACCGACACGATGATCGTCGTCCACATCCCGGCGGGCGGGGCCGCGGCCACTGCCATCTCCATCCCGCGCGATTCCTATGTGGACATCGTGGGTGGCTTCGGCAAGCACAAGATCAACTCGGCGTACAGCCGCGGCAAGAACGCCGCGATGAGTTCGCTGCGCGCACAGGGCCTGACCGGCGCGCAGCTCGAGGTCAAGGCCAACGAAGCGGCCGCCAAACTCACGATCCAGACGATCGAGCAGTTCACCGGGCTGTCCATCAACCACTACGCCGCCGTCAACCTCGCCGGGTTCTCCGCACTGAGCGAAGCCGTCGGCGGGGTCGAGGTCTGCCTCAAAGAACCGGTGCAGGACAAGCGCTCCGGGGCTTCGTTCCCCGCGGGGAAGCAGTTGCTTTCCGGGCCACAGGCGCTCGCTTTCGTGCGGCAGCGGCATGGACTGCCCAGCGACCTCGACCGCATCGCGCGGCAGCAGGCGTTCCTCTCCAGCATGGCCAAGACCATGCTGGACGCCGGGACCTTCACCGAT
Organism: Amycolatopsis sp. cmx-11-51; assembly: GCF_047608665.1. Classification (NCBI taxonomy): domain Bacteria; kingdom Bacillati; phylum Actinomycetota; class Actinomycetes; order Pseudonocardiales; family Pseudonocardiaceae; genus Amycolatopsis; species Amycolatopsis sp. cmx-11-51. The sequence continues at coordinate 46,033 of NZ_JADNQO010000002.1, forward strand.
CCCGCGAGGCTGAGCGCCCTGGCAGGCGCGATCCAGGGCTCGGTCGTACTCGACCGCGGCTGGGATGTGGTGAGCTTCGCGCGACAGCTGCGGGGGATGAGTTCGGGAGCGCTGAAGTTCCAGACCATCCCGGTCCAGAGCCTTTCCCTGCCGACGCCGTCCGACGGCGACGCGGTGAAGGTGGACCCGGCCGAGGTGAAGGCGTTCGTGGAGTCCGCGCTGACGTCCACGAGCGTCGCCGCGGTGGGGGAGCCGACCGGCGGGATCGGGATCAAGCCGGTCGCGGCGACCTCCTCTGTCGCCGCTCCGCCTTCGTCGTCTTCCGTGCCGCCTGAGCCGGCCGGCTGCGTCAGCTAAGTACGTGAAGGCCCCTTCTCGTCAGGCCGCTCACTGTCACGATCGGGCCGGTACGGCAGGACTGTGTGGATTTTGGGACATCTGACGTCCCAAAATCCACCCAGTCAGCCACCATGGCCCGGCACCGCGAGAGGGCGCGTGTCCCCATGCCTCCTTGAGGCATCAACCGAGGCACCGTGGGAACGGCCAGTCACGCGTGTCGTCCGTCAGATCACACGAAAGCGCTTTGCCCGGTGATGGCCTTTCCGACGATCAGCGTGTTCATCTCGCGCGTGCCTTCGAACGAGTAGATCGCCTCGGCGTCGGTGAAGAACCGCATGATGTCGTTGTCCAGCACGATCCCGTTGCCGCCGAAGATCTCCCGGCCCCAGGCGACGACCTCTCGCATCCGCGAGGTAACGAACGCCTTGGCCAGCGACGAGTGCTCGTCCTTGAAGATCCCCGCGTCCTGCAGCCGTGCCAGTTGCACCAGCATGCCCCACGACGCGGTGATGTTGCCGAGGCTCTTCACCAGCATGTCCTGCACCATCTGGAACCGCGCGATCGGACGGCCGAACTGCTCGCGCTCCTTGGCGTAGTCCAGCGCGAGTTCGTAGGCGCCGATCATCACGCCCAGTCCCTGCCAGGCCACCCCGCCACGGGTCGCGCGCAGGATCTCCGCGACGTCGCGGAACGAGTCGATGCCCTGCAGCCGGTTGGCCTCCGGCACCCGGACGTCGGTCAGCGTGATCTCCGCGTTCTCCACGATCCGGAACGCGAACTTGTTCTCGATCTTGACCGGGACGAACCCGGGTGAGTCCTTCTCGACGACGAAACCCTTGACGTTGTTGTCGCCCTCGTCGCGGGCCCACACGATGACCAGGTCCGCGAAGGTCGCGTTCCCGATCCACTTCTTGGCGCCGTTGAGGATCCAGGTGTCACCCTCACGTCGAGCCGTGGTGCGCATGCCGCCCGCGACGTCGGAACCGCCGAGCGGCTCGGTCATCGCGAACGCGCCGATCTTGTCCATCGCGGCCATCGACGGGAGCCAGCGATCGCGCTGCTCCTGGTCGCCACCCGAGTAGATGCTGTACATCGCGAGTCCGTTGTGGACACCGAAGAACGTGGCCACGGAGGGATCCGTGCGGGTCATCTCCATCGCCATCATGCCGCTGAGCAGGTGGCTGGTGGCCGGGAGGTGCTCGCCGTAGCCCTCGTAGGGCAGCCCGGCGAGGCCCTGCTCACGGAACTTGCCGACGAGCTCGTGCGGGAACTCACCCTTCGCCCAGTACTCGTTCACGAGCGGTTTGACCTCGGTGCGCATGAAATCGCGTGCCTTGAGCAGCAGCTTGCGCTCCTCGTCCGGCAGCAGGGCTTCGTAGCCGTAGAAGTCGGCGGTCAGCTGCTCTTTCAGTGTGCTGGTCATCTCAGTTCTCCTCCGTCCGGGCACTGTCCAAAGCGGACAGAACCGCGAGCTGCTTGCGGTCGCGCGTCTCGGCGAGTTCCGAGTACGTGGAGGAGCCGTAAGCGGATTCCACGGCTTCGATGAGCCGTTCCTGTTCTTCCGGGTCCTGCGAGGGCTGCCCGAGGCCCGCCCACATCTTCTTCATCGACTTGCCGATGTGCTCGGCCATGTGCCGGTAGCCACCGGGGCCGCCGCCCAGGTGCGAGCCGAGGAACGGCCCGACGGTCGACCAGCGGATGCCGAGCGAGTTCGTCATCACCGTGTCCACTTCGGACGGGGAAACGACGCCCTGTTCCACCAGGTAGATCGCCTCGCGGCTCAGCGCGTTCTGCAGCCGGTTGCCGACGAAGCCGGGGATCTCCTTGCGTTCCACCACCGGCGTGCGGCCGACGAACCGGTAGAACTCCACGGCCCGGTCCACCGACTCGGCACTCGTTCGCTCGCCGGGCACGACCTCGACCAGCGGGATCAGGTGCGGCGGGTTGAACGGGTGCCCGATCAGGACACGCGACGCGTCGCCGAGGTCCGCCGCGAACGCCGTCGAGGGGATCGCCGAAGACGAGCTGAGCAGCAGTGCGTGCGACGGCGCCTCGCGGACCAGCGTCGCGAACAGGTCCTTCTTGAACTCGACGTTCTCGGGTCCGTTCTCCTGTACGACATCGGCGTGCCGGACGGCTTCCGTGATATCAGTGGCGAGGTGGACGCGAGGGGCGAGGGCCGCGGCGTCCTGGCCGAGATGCGGGGCGTAGGCCTCCAGTGCGCCGGTGACGGCGTCGGCGAGGTCCGGCCGCGGGTCCGAGACCCAGACGTCCATCCCGTGCGAGGCGAACAACACCGTCCACGAAAGGCCGATGGTCCCCGCGCCGATCACCGCGGCGGTGCGAAAAGTCATGACCGCGCTCCCTTCAGGTAGTCGAAGACCGGTTTGACCGGGGCGAGTGTCAGGTCGGTGAGGATGTGGCTCGCGGCGACGACCTCCAGCACGGGGAGATCGGCGAGCGGCGCCAGGACGTGCTGGAACAGTTGCAGCCGCGCGGGTCCGGTCCACGCTTCCTTGACCACCACGTCGGTGATCTCGGTGCGGACCAATTCGAAGACCCGCGGCGAACCGTCGTAGTCCGGGATGGTCTTGAGCATGAACGTCGGCACCGTGATCTGGGCTTCGGCTTCGCGGACGTCCAGCCGGTGGTGCTTGTAGCCCATTGTCGCGGTCGCGACGCGCTGGCTGCCGTAGTCGAGTGTCCCGACGAGTGCGCCGTTCTCGGCGAACAACTCCGGCGAGCCGATGGTCTTCGGGTAGGCGCTGATCTCGCGGCCGGACGCGGTGGCCGGGAAGTTGTCGAGGTACATCGCGTGCAGGTATTCGCCGCGCTCGCCCTCGAAGCTCACCGGGATCGCCTGGCCGGACTCGGTGTAGGGCCCGTAGCCGCTGACGTCGCCCATCTTCATCACCTCGAACCGCACCAGCGGCTCGTCGATTTCCAGGGGCTCCGGGACGACGGCGCGCAGGGCGTCGGCGTCGGTGCGGTAGACGATGTTGAGGTACTCGCGGTTGGTGAACCGGGGCACCACCGGCGCGTACGCCGGGTTCGTGAGCGGGGTGGTCACGTGCTGGAGAACTTCTTGCTGCTTCATGTCACTCACCAGTCCTCTCACTTGAAGTCCACTGTGGAGCGCGGCGTTCGGCGAAGGCCTGCATGCCCTCGCGGACGTCGGCCGACTTCATCAGCGCCGGCAACTCCGAACGCTGGGTGGCAAACGCTTGCGCGTCCGGAACGCCGTCGGCGGCGCGGACGATCTTCTTGACCAGTGCCAGCGCCAGGGGAGCGTTGGCGGCGACCTGTTCGGCGAGTTGCAGTGCGACGGCGGCGGCCTCACCGGCCGGGACGATGCGGTTCACCAGGCCAAGGCTTCCGGCGCGCTCGGCGCTGATCGGCTCGCCGGTGAGTAGGAACTCCATCGCCAGGTGGTGCGGGATCCGCTTCGGCAGCCGGATCACGCCACCGCCGGCGGCGATCAGCCCGCGCTTCACCTCGGGCAACCCGAACTTCGCGTCTTCGGCGGCGACGATCAGGTCGCAGCCCAGCGCCAGTTCGAACCCGCCGCCCATGGCCCAGCCTTCGACGGCGGCGATCAGCGGTTTCGACAACTCGGCCTCGGTCAGCCCGCCGAATCCGCGGCCGGGGATCTCGGGCGACTCGCCCTTCAACGCGGCCTTGAGGTCCATGCCCGCGCTGAACGAACCGTCCGCGCCGGTCAGGACCCCGGCCCGCAGCGCGGGATCGGATTCCAGGAGGTCGAGTGCTTCGGCCAGACCGGCCGCGACGGCGGCGTTCACCGCGTTGCGGGCCTGCGGCCGGTCGATCGTGATCAGCAGGGTGCCGCCGACCTTTTCGGTCCTTACTTCGTTGATGCTCATGGTCTTCCTCAGTTCACAGAAGTGAGTTCGCGCAGGACGTCTTCGGTGTCCTGGCCCGGCAGGGGAGCCAGGCGCCGCACGGAACCGGGGGTCGCGGAGAACTTCACCGGGATGCCGATGGTGCGGATCGCGCCCTCGCTCGGGTGCTCGACGACGTCGAGCAGGTGGCCGTCGCGGACGTACTCGTCGTCCTGTGCGGTGTCCAGTTCCAGGACCGGGGCCATCGGGATGCTGTGCTTCGCGCAGACCTCGGTCCACTCTTCGGTGGTCAGTGCCGGGGCGCAGTCGGCGATCATCTCGGCGAGCGCTTCGTGGTCGGCGCCGTCGATGGCGTCGCCGTTGACCCGCGGGTCCTCGGTCAGGTCCGGCCGTCCCGCGGCCTGGAAGAAGTCGCGGAAGTTCTGCGGGTTGTAGGGGATCACGCAGGCCATGCCGTCCTTGGTGTGCACGGCCTTGTGTCCGGGGTTCATCGACGGGCCGAAGCCGGTCGGGCTTTCCGCGGGCTCGAAAACGTGCCCGGCCAGGTGTTCGACGAGGTTGAACGCGATCAGCGTGTCGGTCATCGGGATCTCGACGCGCTGGCCCTCGCCGGTCTTGTCACGGTGCACCAGCGCCGCGAGCACGGTGTAGGCGATGGTCAGGGAGGAGACCTTGTCGCCGATGATCGTCGGCAGGTACACCGGCTTGCCCAGCGCGCGGTTCGCGATATCGACCAGGCCGGACGCGGCCTGCACGGTCTCGTCGTAGGCGGCGTGGCCCGCGCGGTCGGAGTCGCTGCGGAAGCCCTGCGCGTGGGCGTAGACCAGGCCGGGGTTGCGCGCGGCGACGTCGGCGTAGTTCATGCCGAGCCTGCTCAGCGCGCCCGGTCGCATGTTGGTGATGAGCACGTCGGCGGTGTCGATCAGTTCGAGTGCCTGTTCGCGCTGCTCCTCGTCCTTGAGGTTGAGGGCGACGCTGCGTTTGTTGCGGTTCACGTTCAGGTTGAGCGCGGTCATTCCCGGCGTCGTGCGGAATTTGCCCACCCGGACGGTGTCGGCGGGGGACTCGATCTTGATCACGTCGGCGCCGAGGTCGCCGAGGATCTGCGCGGCATACGGGCCCATGACCACCGTCGAGAGGTCGATCACGCGAACGCCGTCCAGTGGTCCGGTGGCGGTCTGAGTCATCATTGCTTCCCTTCGCCGTTGTTCGCTCTACCTTCGAAGTTAGGCGCGAATAGTGATAAAGGGAATGATCAAGAAAAGAAGAATGGTATGACCACAGTGGTCATACCATTCTGGTGTCCCCATTGGGCTCTGGTGAGAAGTAAATATCCAGGAGAGGGCGGAACCGATTCCTGTATCGTCGATCTCGGCTCAGCACGGTGACCGGCTCGTTCGCCGGGTTGGAGCCGGGGCGAAGCGTGATTCGTGTGATCAGGCGACAGCGGTGCCGCGCCACCCCAGATCGCCATCTCACCCGCATGCGGCACCTTCCCGCTCAGGTCGAAAGCGGTTCGGCGAAGATCTCGCGGACACCTTCGACGAGTCCGGCGAGGTCGCCGTCCTCCGCGCGGTCGCGGCGCCAGACCAGGGCGGTCTCCAGCCGGGGCCGGAAATCCGTGAACGGCAGGATGGTGGCGCCGTCGACGAGGAACAGGTGCATCGGACTGGCCGGATCGAGCATCGTGATCGAGAACGACGAACCGTTCGCCACCAATTCTGAAATGCCCGAATATTCGGTTCCGCCGACTTTGAGCCTTTTCTTGATCCCCGCGTTGAACAAGGTGCGGTCCATATCGTCCGAATAGGCCGGAATGCTTTCCGAGGCGGACGCGATGTAGGACAGATCACTCAGTTCGGCGATGTCCACCGTTTCCCGCCCGGCGAACCGGCCGGCGGGCACGACGGCGCCGAGCCGCTCGACCTGCACCGGGATCATCTCCAGCGCGGGATCGGTCACCGGCATCCGGACCAGCGACAACGCGAGTTTGCCCTCGTGCACCGCGGCGACCAGGTCGGGGGTCGTCCCCGGCCAGCGTTTGAGTTCGAACCGGTCGTGACAGTGTTCTTCGAGCCGTTTGACCCGCTCCCGCAGTGCCGGGTGCACCCCGGCGGGCATCCCGACGAACACCGTGCTCCGCCGCGGTTTCACCGCTTCCCGCAGCCGCCAGGGAATGGCGTTGACCTGTTCGAGGACGTCCCGCGCGATGGGCAGCAGCGCCGCGCCCGCCGCGGTGAGCGTCACGTGGTGCGTGCTGCGGTCGAACAGCTTGTGGCCGAGTTCGTGTTCGAGATCCTTGACGCGCTGGCTCAGCGGGGAGGCGGCCATATGCAGTTTCCTGGCCGCCTGGGAGAAGTTCAGTTCCTCCGCGACGGCCACGAAGTACCGCAGGTGCAACATCTCCACGTGATCACCCTAACCGGAAAGTCACCGTGAACGCGGCTCCGCCTTCCGGTGCGTGCCCGCGGTCGGCGTCCCGCCCATCCGGGTGACCAGACCGTTGGCCAGCGCGAGCCCGATGCCGAACCGACCGGGCGGCTGTCGCGGTACCGCTTGTTCAGCACCCCGCGGCCGGACGCGACCGGGTAATCCTCCGGTGCCAGCCCGGACCCGCCAGGCGCGCCTGCTCCTCGAAAGACGTCAGGGAGAACACGACCGGAGCGCCTGCCGGAGTCACCCGAAGGGTGTTCTCGGCCAGCCCGTCGACGACTTGGCGAAGCCTTCGCGGATCGGCGATGACCGGGACCTCGCCGGGTGGCCGCTCGACCAGCAGCGTTGCCGGCGAAGTCGTTGTGCTTCTTTTGCGCCGGTCCTCGGCCCTGGCATCGAGGTTCGCGACCGCCCGGGGTGTCGCAAAGAGTGGAGAACCCGTCGCAGGCCAGCCCGGAACGTCTCGTCTTCGCGGGTGAACCTGTGCGTGCGGACACCCGGGTCGCCGGAACCGCCACGGTGACGGTGACCGCCGCTCGGACAAACCGAGCGCGCGCTCGGCGCGATGCTGGGCGACTACGGTCCCGCGACGGTGCGGAACACGAAGTTCTCCGCACTCGGCCTCCAGAACCTGACGAGCCGCTCCTGCTGGGGCGCGGGAACGGCCGCGGACAGCGGGTGTTTCCTCGACACCGTCGCCGATCTGACCACTGTGGACACCCGGATCGTGGCGACCGGCCGGGCCGACCTCGGCCACCACCGCTCGCTCTGGCGAGCGGTGGTGCCAGGCAAGGCGTACACGATGACGTTCCGGTTGAGCAGCCTCGACCACGTCGTCCCCGCCGGGCACCGGCTGGCGCTCGTCCTCGGCGGGACGGACGCGGACATGGTCGACCCGGCCCTGCCCGCGACCGGCGCCCGGGTGACCTTCGATCTCGCTGGAACCTCGCTTACGGTCCCGATCGCTCCCCGCAATTAGTCCTCTGGTTGCGATAGGCGACGGCCCCGGCGCTGTGGTTGTCGCGAAAGCCACTTTCGAGACGTCAGATGTCCCGAAAGTGGCTTTCGCGACATGCCAGACGGGACCCGCCCTCTGCCGCTTCCTCGCGCGGCGCCCCATAAAGTAGGCGCATGCCAGCCCCACGACGTACGCAGGAGGAACGCAGCGCCGCGATGCGCGTCAGGCTGCTCGACGCCACGATCGACTGTCTCGTCGAGTACGGCTACGCGGGCACCACGACCACTCGTGTCGCAGACCTCGCCGGGGTGACCCGCGGTGCGCAGGTGCATCACTTCCCGACCAAGACCGATCTCGTCACCTCCGCGATCCGGCATCTCGCGGCCAGGCGCACCGAGGTCGCGATGGCGGAGATCGACCGGCTCAAGGCGTCGGCCGATCCGGTCGGGGACGCGTTGCAGCTGATGTGGGAGATGCATCAGGGCCCGGTCTTCTCGGCGACCGTGGAACTGTGGGTGGCCTCGCGCACCGACCCGGATCTGCGTGCGCAGATGGCGGTGGTCGAGCCGATCGCGACGAGCAGCCTTGTCGAATTCGGCAAGGCGCTGCTTCCGGGCCATTCGGCGCATCCGGAGTTCCTGCACGCGGTGTACACGGCGATGGACGTCGTCCGCGGCATCCTCATCGCCAGCTGGGCGACCCGTGACCAGGCCGAACTGGAAGCCCGCTGGGAGCGCGGCCGACGTCACTTGATCCTGCTGTTCGAAGCGCTGATGCAGCCCGCTCCCTCTCGCTAGGCATGTTACTCTCCCAGGGAGAGTGAGGAGGTCACGTGCTCGGAGACCCGTACGACCCCGACTGTCCCACCCGCGCGCTGCTCGACCGCATCGGCGACCAGTGGACCGTGCTGATCGTCGGTGTGCTCGGCGACGGCCCGCTCCGGTTCACCGAGATCGGCAAGCGGGTGCGCGGCATCTCGCAGAAGGTCCTCACCCAGACGCTCCGCAGCCTCGTCCGCGACGGCATCCTGACGCGCACCGCGTACCCGGAGATCCCGCCGCACGTCGAATACGAGCTGACCGCGCTCGGGCGCAATCTCGCCGAACCACTGGAGATGCTCGATCGGTGGGCCCGCGTCCACATGGGCGAAGTCCTCGACTCCCGCAAGAGCCACGACGGGCAGCTCAGCGCTTGACCAGACCGGCCTCGTGCGCCAGCAGCCCGGCCTGGGTCCGGTTCGCGCAGTCCAGTTTGACCAGCATCCGCGACACGTAGCTCTTCACCGTCGCCTCGGCCAGGTGCAGCCGCGCCGCGATGTCCGCATTGGACAGCCCTTCGCCAAGACAGGTCATGACGTCTCTTTCCCGCTCTGTCAGCCCTCCGGTCTTCCGGCGCGCGTCGTCGCCGCGACGCCGTCCGTCGGCCGACATCGCCACCAGTCGTTGCGCCGCTTCGGGGGAGAGCACGGTGTGCCCGTCGGCGGCGACGCGGACCAGCCCGATGAGGTCCTCGGGCGGCGTCGACTTCACCAGGAACCCGGCTGCGCCTGCCCGCAGCGCGCGGATGACGTAGGTGTCCGCGTCGAACGTCGTCAGCGCGACGACGGCGGGCGGTTCCGGGAGTTTCGCGATCCGCTCGATGGCGGTCAGCCCGTCGACGCCGGGCATCCGCAGGTCCATCAGCACCACCCGCGGCCGGTGCCGGACCACGGCTTCGACCGCCTCGGCGCCGTCCTGTGCCTGCGCCACCACCTCGATGTCGGCCGCGGAACCGAGGATCGTCCGCAGATGCGCGCAGACCATCGGTTCATCGTCGACGACGACCACCCGGATCACGCGTTTCCCTCCGTCGTCGGGACGTAGGCGGGCAGTATCGCATCGACGCGGTACCCGCCGCCCGCCATCGGGCCCGCGTCGAACCGGCCGCCGATCAGCTCGACGCGTTGCCGCAGCCCGGCCAGCCCCGCGCCGGACCCGCTGCCCGCCAGCGCCGGATCCGGCGCGGCACCGCGTCGCGTGTTCTCCACCGTCACGTCCAGACCACCCGCGTGATAGCGGAGTTCGACGGTGACGTTCGAGCCGGGCGCGTGCTTGCGGACGTTCGTCAGCGCTTCCTGCACGACGCGGTACGCGGTGCGGGCGACGGCCGGGGAGATCCGCCCGGGATCGCCGTGCACGGTCAGTTCGGTCGGGATGCCCACCGACGCCGATTCCGCGACCAGTGTCGCCGGGTCGCCGGCCGTGCCGTCGGTGAGCGTGCGCGGCTCGGCGTTCGCGCCGTTGCGCAGCACACCGACGAGATCGCGCAGTTCGTCCAGTGCCAGCGCGCCCTCACGCCGGATGTCCTCGGCGGAGGCCCGCACCGCTTCGTCGGCCGAGACGACGCCGAGCGCGCCGGCGTGCAGCACCATCAGGCTCAGCCGGTGGGTGACGACGTCGTGCATCTCCTCGGCCAGCTTCCGCCGTTCCTCGGCGCGGGCGCGTTCGGCCAGCAGGTGCTGCTCGCGTTCGGCGCGTTCGGCACGGTCCCGCAGCGAGCGCAGCAACTGGCGCCGCGCCTCGAAGTACAGCGAGATCGCGGTGGGGAACGCCGTGCCGAGCAAACCGAACGGGGTGGTGTTCCACTGCGCGTCCCACGGCCGGGACGCGCAGATTACCAGGATCGCGGTCAGCCAGAGCAGCGTCCGCCGGTCCATCAGGCGGGCCAGCTGGCTCAGTACCACCGGGGTGATCGTCGGGACGGTCATCAGCGTCAGCTGCCGCTCCGGCACCAGCAGCCCGGGGGAGAACAGGTCGGAGGCGAGCATCAGCAGCGCGCCCGCGGTGACCAGGCCCGCGATCAGCCGCGGGAACCGGAACAGCAGGATCAGCGAGAGATCGAGCAGCACCTGCATGGTGACACCGGCGGCGGGCCCCGCCCAGCCGGTCGTCGGCTCGCCGAACACGTACAGCGAGATGTCCAGGCCCACGAACGCGAGCGACGCCAGCGTGAGCCACAAGGTGTCGACCGGACCGGGCCGGAACGGCCTGCTTTTCTCCACGGGACGACGGTAACCAGCCGGGGACACTGACGCCGGGGATCCGCAACTTTCGGTTATCCGGTCACCCTCCTTACCCGGTTTCCCGGGCGGTGCGTTCGCGGTGGACTGGGGATCATGAGCAACGCGACTCAGACAGTCCAAACTGGACAGGTGCGGGAAGCGGCTTTCGCCGGCCTGCCGGTGTTCGCCGTCGCCACGCTGGCCGGAGCCGCGCTACTGGCCACGAGCGGCCGGTACGCGCACGGCTTCGACGAGCTGTACTTCCTGATGGCGGGACGGGAACACCTGGCGTGGGGCTATTTCGACCAGCCGCCGTCGATCCCGGCGCTGGCCGGGGCGATGGACTCGCTGTTCCCCGGTTCGCTGGTGATGCTGCGCCTGCCGATGACGCTGGCCGCGGCGGCGGGGGTGGTCGTCACCGCCCTGATCGCCAGGGAACTGGGTGGTGGACGCGGCGCACAGGTGCTCGCGGCCGGGCTCTACGCGGCGTCCGGGGTGATCATCGTCAGCCACTGGACCGGCACCTATGTCCTCGATCCGTTCCTCTGGACGGTGATCGTCTGGCTGGTCGTCCGCTGGGTCCGCACCCGCAGTGACGGGCTGCTGGTCTGGGCGGGCGTCGTCACCGCGATCTCCCTGCAGACGAAGTTCCTCATCCCCGCGTTCTGGGCGCTCGCCCTCCTGAGCGCGCTCGTGCTCGGGCCGAGGGAACTCCTGCGGCGGCCGAAGTTGTGGCTGGGCGCGGGGATCGCCGCCGTCGCGACCGTCCCGACCCTGCTCTGGCAGGCGGCCAACGGCTGGCCGTATCTGATCATGAACGACGTCGTGGCGGCGGAATTTCCCGGCACCTGGCCCTTCCTGCGCGACGGCTTCCTGACGGCGGGTGTCGGGGCGGGCGTGCTCGCGTTCGTCTACGGCCTCGTCCGGCTGAACTTCTCCCGCGAACTTCGCGGCCATCGCTTCCTTGGGGTGGCGATAGTCGCGCTCATCGTCGCGTTCCTGCTGCTGCACGGGCGTTCCTACTACCTGATGAGCGTCTTCGCGCTGCCGTTCGCCGCCGCGGCGACGGGTTTCGTGAAGCACGTTCCCCGGTGGCGGCTGATCGCCTGGCCCGCGATGGTGCTTTCGGCGGTGATCACCCTCGCGGGCCTGCCGATCTACCCGGCGGGCATGACGCGGACCAGCTTCGGCCCGATCACCCTCGGCAGTTCCTTCGCCGGTGGCGAACTACCGCAACAGGAACTGGTCAAGGCGGTCGGCGGGACCTACGCCGCCCTGCCACCGGAGCAGCGAGCACGCACCGCCGTCTTCGCCGAGATCTACCCGTTCGCCGCCGCGACCGAGTTCTACGGCCCGCGGTACGGCATCCAGCACGTTTACAGTGGCCACCGCGGTTACTGGTACTTCGACCGGCCACCGGAGTCCGCGGACAGCGTGCTGTTCCTCGGCTTCGACCCGGAGCTGCTCAAGCCGTACTTCGCCACGGTGACTCCGGTGGTGGAAGGGCTGCTGTGGCGGTACGACGGCAGGCGGGGTTCGTGGGACGAGATCTGGCCGAAGTTGGAGAGGCACTGACGATGACCGAATTTCCTTTATCCGCCAAGGCGTATCTGCTCGCCTGTGACGTCGGCAAGGGCAAGCTGCGGGACAGGCACCGGGCGAGCCTGCTCGTCAGCGGCGCCGCGATGACCGACCTCGCGTTGCGCGGGCGCGTCGCCGACGCGGACGGCCGGGTCACGGTGTCCGGCGCGGGGCCGACAGGCGACCTCGTCCTCGACGAACTGCTCGCCGAGATCGCGGGGGAGCGCCCCCGGAAGTGGAAATGGTGGGTGCGCAAGGACGCGCGCGGCATCTTGGAGGCGGTGGAGTCCCAGCTCGACACGGCGGGCGTGATCGAGATGAAGACCGGCCGGACGCTGGGCCTGTTCCCCTCGCGCCACCCGATCGTGCGGGATCCCGCCGTCGTCGACAGGCTGCGCGTTCTGGTCGATCAGGCGTTGCGCGGGTCTTCACCGGTATCCGATGTGGACGCCGCACTCACCACGCTCGTGGCCGCTGTCGAACTCCGTGACGTCATTCCCGGCAAGGACAGGCGCCGCTACAAGGAGCGGATCGAGGAGCTGACCGAGCAGGGCGGGGACGCGGTTCCCGCACTGCGGAAGCTGTTCAAGGAGATGCGGGCGGTGCAGGCGTCGGTCGCGTCCTCACCCGGCGGGAGCTGAGCCGAACAGCCGGTCGAGGTAGTAGTCCACAGTGGACAACGCCTCGTCCGGTGTGCGGTGCTGCAGCACGATGTTGGTGCCCTGCGAATCCGCGAGCGCCCAGAGAATCGCCGATTCGTGCTCCGGATCGGCCGACTTGTCGACATCGCCCGCGTCCTGCCCCTGGCGGATCAGCACGGCGAACAGTTCGAACAACTGGGGAACGCCGTCGGTGTACGCGGCCGCGAAGGACGGATCGGAGATCGCGCGGATGAAGAACGCGACGCCCATCAGCCAGTCGCCTCGGGCGCGTTCGTCGAGCGGCAGGATCTCGGTCATGATCGCGCGGAGGATGGTCTTGGGGGTCGACGGCAGTTCCCCGGTCTCCAAGCGGGCTTTGAGTCGCTCCTCGTAGACCCGCGAGCGGCGTTCGACGGCGAACAGCAGCATCTCGTCCTTGGTCTTGAAGTAGTGCTGCACCAGGCCCATCGACATACCCGCTTCGGCGGCGACATGCCGGAGGCTGACCCCTTCGAGGCCGCGCGTGGCCGTCAGCCGCGTCAGCGCCTCGGCGATCTCCGCGCGGCGCGCGGCGTGATCCACCTGCTTCGGCACCCTCACCATCCGTTCCGCCGTTTGCAATGCGATCGCATTGCCACTACTGTCCCACGCTATTACGATGCGATCGCATTGTAAACGACCGTCGGGGGTGAAATCGGTGGAAGCCGATCGGGGGAAGGTGCGGCTGAGGCCGCCACGGAACGCGTTGGATCAGCGGGTCGTCGGCTGGTGGCGGCTGCAGGGGTCGCTCTTCTGGGTCCCGCCGGTGCTGGTGCTGGCGCTGCTCGGACTGCTCATCGCGCCCGCACGGTTCTGGCTCCTGACGCCGGCGGCGGTGTTCGCGGTACTGGGCCTGGCCTGGGTGATCGCGATGCCGCTGTGGTGGTTCAAGGTGCACCGCTGGGAGGTCACGGAAACCGCGGTGTACACGCGTTCCGGGTTCTTCTGGCAGGAGTGGCGCGTCGCGCCGATGTCGCGGATCCAGACCGTGGACACCCTGCGCGGGCCACTGCAGCAGGTGTTCAAGCTCGCGACCGTCACGGTCACCACGGCGTCGGCGCGGGGCGCGGTCAAGATCCGCGGGCTCGACCACGAACTGGCCGCGAGCCTGGCTGAGCAGCTGACCGAGACGACGCAGGCGACGCCGGGGGACGCGACATGACCTCGGGCGAGTTCGAGGGCTGGAGCACGCTCGACAAGCGGACGCTCGCCGTCACGGCGCTGACGCTCGCGGGCGCGGCCGTCGGCGCCGCGATCCCTGTCACGGTCGCGATCGTCGGTGGCGGCGCGAGGTTCTGGGTCGCGCTCGCCTGGGTCGTGGCCGGTGGGGTGGTGCTCGTCGGCTGCGGCGTGCTGGTGGACCTGTTCAACTGGAAGGCGGTGCGGTACCGGGTCACGCCGGACCGGCTGGAGACGGCGTTCACGCTGGTCTTCCGGTCACGGAAATCCTTGCAGCGCGAACGGATCCGCAACGTCGACCTGACGGCGAACCCGCTGCACCGGCTGTTCGGCGTCGCGGTGGTGACCATCGGCACCGGCTCGCACGAGTCGGGCGGGCAGGGCAGGATCAAACTCAATCCCGTCTCGCGCGCCGAGGCCGAGCGGTTGCGCGCGGATCTCCTCCGCCGCGCGGAAACCGCGGAGACCGACGAGGACGCGCCGCTCTCCGAACTGGACCGGAGCTGGATCCGCTACGCGCCGATGTCGTTCCTGACCCCGACACTCGGCCTCGCGGCGGGCGGCGGGCTCATGCAGATCTCCGAGTGGGCGGGGTTGCAGAAAGGTTTGGTCGACTGGGTGATCGGCCTGTTCCGCGGCATCCCGCTGGTGGTGGCGATCCTGATCCTGCTGGCGATCGCGATGGTCGTCGGCCTGGTCGGCGCGCTGGGCCTGTGGGTCGAGATGTGGTGGAACTACCGGCTCGACCGCGAAACCGGCGGCACGCTGCGGGTGCGTCGCGGACTGTTCACCACCCGCTCGATCTCGATCGAGGAACGCCGCCTGCGCGGCATCGACCTCGTCGAGCCGCTGGGGAACCGGATCTCCGGCGCGGCGCGTGTCGACGCGATCGCCACCGGTATGCGGCAGAGCGACGACAACGACAAGACCGACTACCACACCCTCCTGCCCGCCGCGCCGATCGCGACGGCCAACCGGATCGCCGCGGAAGTGCTGCGCGAACCGGTCTCGCCGACCGAAGCTGTCCGGCTCACCGGACATCCACGCGCCGCGCGGGCACGGCTGCTGCGCTGGTGGGTCGGCTCGGTGGTGCTGCTGCTGGCGATCTTCGCGCTCCTCGGCTTCCTGCTGACCGACGTCCTGCTGGTGATCGGTGCCGCGCTCGGCGTCGTGCTGCTGCCGGTTTCGGTGCTGCTGGCGCTGGACGCCTATCGCAACCTCGGGCACGGGATCACCGGACGGTACCTGGTGGGGCGCCACGGAACCGTGCGGCGGAGCACGTTCGCCCTGGAGCGCGACGGCGTGATCGGCTGGACGGTGAAGCAGTCGGTGTTCCAGCGGCGCAAGGGTTTGCTGACCGTCGTCGCGACCACGGCCGCCGGTGGCGGGGCGTACTCGGTGTACGACACGGGGGAGGAACAGGGCCTGCTGTTCGCCGAGGAGTCCGTGCCGGAGCTGCTGACGCCGTTCCTGGAACGAGCCTGACAGCGTGAGTGGTCCGTGAAGGCCCCCTTGAAGGACCCAGAGTCCCTCAAGGGGGCCTTCACGGACTTGAGGAGTGCCACAGCGGCCTCACCTGTCACAGCACCTGTGCGTGACGGCCTCCTTCACTACCTTGAGAGTCAGGGTCACGGCAAAGTCGCGGAGCGGCTGGTCAGCGCTAGTGCCTGCGGGCGTGTGCTGGGGTGCTCTCGGGGAAGGCCTGTCCCTGAATGGGGACACTCAACGTCAGCTCATGCAGCGACGAAGATCCGCCTGACCTGCAAGACCTCGACTTTGCCGAGACCCCTACCGTGAGAGTAGGGGAGGAGACCTTCACGGACTCCTCGGCGGGACCGGACACATCGGCAGTCACCGAAGCGTCCGCTGGTTACCGTCGTGCCATGACCGCATTCGCCGCACTGCACGTCCCCGGTTCCCCGCTGCTCCTGCCGAACGTCTGGGATTTCGGCACAGCCGCCTTCCTGTCCGCGCGAGGGTTCCCCGCGCTCGGCACGACGAGCCTCGGCGTCTCGGCCGCCGAGGGCGAGCCGGACGGTGTCCCGTCCTCGAAGGACGCCACCGTCCGGCTGGCCGGGCGGCTCGCCGGGCTGGACGCGCTGATCAGCGTCGACCTCGCCGACGGGTTCAGCGACGACCCGGGCGAGGTGGGGGCGCTCGCCGCGGAACTCGCCGAAGCCGGTGTCGCGGGCATCAACCTCGAAGACGTTCTGGGCGACCCGGAGCTGCACGCGGCCAAGATCGCGGCGGCGAAGAAACGCGCTCCCGGTCTCTTCGTCAACGCGCGCACCGACACGCATTGGCTGGGGGAGCCCGATATCGAGGCCGCGATCAAGCGCTCGTTGTCCTATGTGGACGCCGGAGCCGATGGCGTGTTCGTTCCGGGGCTCGCCGAGCCAGCCGACGTCGAACGGCTGGTGAAGGCCACCTCGACGCCGGTGAACCTCCTGTTCCTCCCCGGCAAGGTCACCGTCGCGGCGCTGGCCGGACTCGGTGTCGCGCGGGTCAGCCTCGGTTCGCTGCCTTACCGGATGGCACTGGCGGCCACGCTCCGTACGGTGGAGGCCGTTCGCGACGGCGGCGAACTCCCCCTGACCCCGCCGTCCTACGACGACGTCGCGGCCTTGCTCCCGGAAGCTCGTTGACCTCGGGAACGCCGTCCCGCCCGGATGTCTGAGCCCATCGGTGTCGCAGTCGGAGAACCAGACCGCGGCGAAATAGACCCGATTGTCGGCGTCCGGAGCTGCGCTCGCTCGATACGTTGGCGGGTAGCCGAATCCAGGAGGGGCAATGAACGAGCGCGTATCTCCAGGGCAAGCGCGAGCCAGGCTCGCGGCGGAGCAAGCCCGTGACGACCCCACGACGTACACGGCGGATGTGGGAACGCACTACGCCGAAGGATTCGACGAGCTGGACAAGCCGCAGGGGATTACGAACCTCGGCAACGGCCGAGTCCGGTTCACCGCCTACGCCTACACCTACCTCCGCCACGTGACGGGTCATCGAGACGGCTCTATCGATGCCAGCGGGCAGATCAAGCTTGCCGGAGACTATTTTCCGGTGATCCGCGAACGGTAGAGTCCGGGCTGAGTTGCCAGGTGGTGCGTTGCGATCCCGGTACGAGTGAGCGGGAGCGAAGTTGCGGGCAGAGCTGAGAACGCCTGTTATGGGAAGCGGCCAATTCGCCGTCCCGCCCGGATATCTGAACACCCCGAGCATCGGTATCCCGCCATCGCACGTGGCCGACGCGGTGGCGGGGGCGGTCGAACGGTGGCGGCGCGGCGAGGCCCGCCCGACGGATTTCGACGAGCCCGTCGCGCGGACCCGGGCGGGGTTCGGCGCGCTGATCGGGGTCCCGGCGGAGCGGGTCGCGGTCGGGGCGTCCGTCTCGCAGCTGATCGCGAACGTGGCGGCCGGGCTGCCCGACGGCGCCAGCGTGCTGGTCGCCGTGAACGACTTCACCAGCGTCACCTTCCCGTTCGCGGCACAAGCGCACCGCGGGGTGAAGGTCACCGAAGTTCCGTTGGCCGAACTGTCCGGGCGTGTCGAAGGGCACGACCTCGTCGCGGTCAGCGTGGTCCAGTCGGCGGACGGCGCCCAGACCGACCTCGGCGGGCTCCGCGCCGCGGCCGAGGCGGCGGGCACGGCGGTCCTGCTCGACGCCACCCAGGCCGCCGGCTGGCAGCCACTCGACCTCGGCTGGGCCGACTGGGTGGTCGCCGCCGGTTACAAGTGGCTGCTCGCGCCGCGCGGGGCGGCCTGGCTGGCCGCGCATCCGCGGGTGCGGGAGCGAGCGGTGCCGGTGGCCGCGAACTGGTACGCCGGGGAGGACCGCGGGCAGACCGTCTACGGCCTCCCGCTGAGGCTCGCGGAGGGCACCCGGTCGCTCGACCTGTCCCCGGCGTGGTTCTCGTTCGTCGGTGCCGCCGTCTCGCTGGACTACCTCGGGTCCTTGGACCTCGACGCCGTCCGCGCGCACTGCGTGGGTCTCGCCGACTCACTCCTCGGAGCACTCGGTTCACCCGGTCAGGGGAGCGCGATCGTCTCCCTCGACGCGGACGCCGACAGGGTGAAGGAAGCGGGCATCGTGGCCGCTACCCGGGCCGGAAGGCAACGATTCGGGTTCCATCTCTACAACACGGCTGACGACGTAGAACGGGCGATAAGCACGTTCAGGTGAACCGCCGGACCGGCGTGAACTACCGTATGTTCCCGTGGTTGGTGCGCAATTTAACCCGGGAGCGACGGAAACGGCCCGGCTTCAGCCGGTGCGACCGGCAGGGCCGGGCGGGCCACCGCCCGCGCCGAAGCCGCCGAGGGACACCAAGGGCCTGGCGCTGAAAGGTGCCGGGCTGGTCGCCATCGCGGTCGTCTCGGCCCTGCTCTGGTGGCTGATCCGGCACGAGCCGGAGACGGCCCCTGTCGCGAACACGCCGTCGAAGACCGGCCAGTTCCAGTACACGCTGATCGAGGGCCCGCAGGTCACCTCCGACTGCGCGAGCAAGTCCTACGGCGACACCAAGGCGTTCTTCACCGAGACGCCGTGCACACGGCTGTCGCGGGCGCTGTACACGACCGAGACCGGCGGGAAGAAGGCGCTGGTGTCGGTCGTCCTGGTCACCATGCCGGGCGAGGTCACCGCGACCCAGCTCAAGACGCTCACCGACAAGGACGGCACGGGAAACGTGTCCGACCTGGTGCGCGACGGCACCTTCAAGGGGCAGGGCGTCCCGAAGATTTCGGGGCAGGACGCGGCCTACGACTCCCACGTCACCGGGCCCGAGGTGGCCATCGTGCTGGCCGGTTTCTACGACAAGCAGACCGACAAGCCGGTGCTGGAGCGGATCGCGACCGACGCCTTGCGACTTTCGGGTGACCTGCGCCGCTGAGTTTTCAAGTACGTGAAGGCCCCTTTGTTGCGTGTAGCGCAATGAGCCTCTTCGTTCTGGGCCGAGGAGCGAAGGGGACTTCCCCGCCTGGCCTGTGGGAAAGCGACTTTCGCGTGCCCAAGTTGTAGATGCTTCCCATGCCTGCACGGTGACGTCGTGAAGGAGGCCTTCGCGGACTGCCAGCGCCTCGCCCGCCTGAAGGGGCCTGCACGCGCCATCGGTGTGGCTGGTGGTGTCGCTGGGACAAGAGGTGGCGCTCCGTGCGGGTGAGGGGAACCTCAAGGGACGCTGGGTCCCTTAAGGAGTCCTTCACGGACCTGCGGGCGCAACCGCCTCCACCGCACTTCGCTACCTGAACGTCAGGTCGCCTGACCCGGCATCGCGATCGCCACCGGCTTCGCGCCGAACTCCGCCCGCCAGGCCGTCCCTCGCCGCGCCGAGCCGATCAGCGCGTTCAACGCCGTCGTCCGCAAGGCCCCGTCGTCTGTCCGGTCGATCAAGCCGAGCCAGGCGGCCGTCGCGTCCGATTCCGCCGTCGCGACCAGTTCCATCGCCGTGTTCGCGTCGGTCACCGGCTTCGGTGGCACGTACGCGGCTTCCGGTCCCGTGGGCGTCTGGCCCGCGGCGGAAAGCATCCGTTCGCAGACGTATCGCCGTTTGACGTGCTCGGCCGTGCCTCGCCCCACGGCGCCGCTGAAGGCGGCCGGCAGGTAGGCGCTGACCAGGCCGTACACCCAGACCGCCGCGTGCTCGGCCGCGAGCGCCTGCTGCACGGCCTCCGCGGTCTCCTGGCCCAGCGTGGCACCGGCGGGCACCTCGACGGCACCCGCGTCGTCGCCGCGGCCGAGTTTGTCCGAACTCTGCTGCAGGGCCGCGCAGCCCGCCGCGATCGAGGCGACCATCCCGGCGCGGTAGCGGGGCAGCGACGGCACGAGGCCCTCGGCCTGCTTACGGGCCTGTGCGAGCCGTTCCTTGAGACCGTCGACGGACGACGGCGGGTTCTCCGCCGGTCCGGCCTGCGTCGGCTTGGGCCGGTTGAGCCGGTCCACCTCGGTCTTGAGCGCCGCCGCGTGCGCGGCCCGCGCGGAGGCGACCGACTCGGCTTCGGCGCCTGTCAACGCCTTCGCGCCCGTTGCGTCGGTCTCCGCCGCGCGCAGCAGCGGGCCCAGCGGGTCGGGGTTCTCGTCGTACCCGGGGCCGCAGGCGGCGGCCAGTGGCACGGCCAACGCGGCCAGCGCTCCCATTCGCAGGAAAGTACGACGGCTCGGCAGGGTGGGCTCGGTCGGTCTTCCGGTCACGCCGCCCCATCCTGCCAGTACCCCGTGCGGGGCCGCCGCTCGCGCGTCACGCGGGGGTCACCAGATAAGCTGGTCCACTACCGAACCCGGGATCCACGCCGCCGGGTCGCCCACAGCCGGACAGGAGCGCTTCACCGTGCCCAACGACCTCGCCAGCAGGCTGGAGCCCATCGTGGCCGAAGCCGTCAAGGCCGCGGGTTTCGACCTCGATTCCTTCGAGGTCCAGCAAGCAGGCCGCCGTCAGCTGGTCAAGGTCGTCGTCGACGGGGACGACGGCGTCGGGCTGGACGAGGTGGCGAGCGTCAGCCGCGCCGTCTCCGCCGTGCTCGACGAGAACGAGCACGTGATCGCCAGCGCGTACACGCTCGAAGTCACCTCACCGGGCCTCGACCGGCCGCTGACCGTGCAGAGGCACTGGCGGCGCGCGAAGTTCCGGCTCGTCAAGGTCACCCCGGCCGAGGGCGCCGCCTTCGTCGGCCGCGTGGGACACGCCGGCGAGAAGACCGCGCGCGTGCTCGTCGACGGCGAGATCCGGGACGTCGATTACGCCTCGGTGACCAAGGCGGTCATCGAGATCGAGTTCAAGCAACCACCTGCCGAGGACCTGAAACTGTTGGAAACCGATGCGTCGGCCCTGAACGCCGCCACCACCGAACCGAAGGAGGAGCCGAAGTGAACGTCGACATCGCCGCGCTGCGCGCGATCGAACGGGACAAGGACATCCCCTTCGAGACGGTGATCGAAGCGATCGAGACCGCGCTGCTCACCGCGTACAAGCACACCGAGGGCCACCAGTCGCACGCCCGGATCGACATCGATCACAAGAGCGGGCTGGTGCGCGTCCTCGCCCACACCCTCACCCCCGACGGCCAGACCGACGAGGAATGGGACGACACCCCCGAGGGCTTCGGGCGGATCGCCGCCACCACCGCGCGGCAGGTCATCCTGCAGCGCCTTCGCGACGCCGAGCACGAGAAGACCTTCGGCGAGTTCTCCGCCAAGGAGGGCGAGATCGTCGCCGGCGTGGTGCAGCGCGACGCGCGCGCGAACGCCCGCGGCATGGTCATCATCCAGGTCGGTGACATCGAAGGCGTGCTGCCCTCGGTCGAGCAGGTGGCAGGCGAGTCCTACGAACACGGCAGCCGGATCAAAGCCTTCGTCGTCACCGTCTCGCGCGGCAACCGCGGCCCGCAGATCACGCTGTCGCGTTCGCACCCGAACCTGGTGCGCAAGTTGTTCGCCCTCGAAGTCCCCGAAATCGCCGACGGCACGGTCGAGATCGCCGCCATCGCGCGTGAACCGGGACACCGGACCAAGATCGCGGTCCGCTCGACGGTGCCCGGCGTCAACGCCAAGGGCGCGTGCATCGGCCCGGTCGGCGCCCGCGTGCGCAACGTGATGAGCGAACTGGCGGGTGAGAAGATCGACATCATCGACTTCTCCGAAGACCCGGCGAAGTTCGTCGGGAATGCGCTGTCGCCCGCGAAGGTCGTCTCGGTTCGGGTTGTCGACGAGCGGGCCAAGACCGCTCGCGTCGTCGTCCCGGACTTCCAGCTTTCGCTCGCGATCGGCAAGGAGGGCCAGAACGCCCGCCTCGCCGCGCGCCTCACCGGTTGGCGGATCGACATCCGTAGCGACGCCGCCCCTGAGCAGGGTGAAGAAGCACACGCCGGGCAGGCGCGGCCCGCCGCGGCAACCGGTTCGGCTGAGTGAAGGTCGAAGCGCTAGACTTACGAGTGGTTCAGAGCCCGCGGCCGGGAACCGACCTCCAGCATGACCGGGAAACTCCGGTCCGCACCTGTGTGGGTTGCCGTCGGCGGGCCTTGATCGGTGAGTTGCTGCGAGTGGTCGCGGCGGATGGACGGCTGATCGTCGACGAACGTCGGCGGTTGCCGGGCCGGGGTGCCTGGTTGCACCCCGTGCCGGACTGTCTGGCCAAGGCCGAGCGGCGCAGGGCGTTTCCCCGAGCACTTCGTGTTCCGGGGTCGCTCGACGCCCAGGGTGTCCACGAACGCCTGGAGCGACTCGCTGAAGGCTAAAAGGCGCCGGGACATCCCCGGTGCCGGTTGGAATCAGGAAGCAGGTCGACCCGTCATGAGTCAGCCGTGAAGCTGAATCAATGAACGCGCGACAATAGGACGAGGTCTGCGGGTCTGCCGCCGGCCTCCCCAGATGAGGAGAGCTGTGCCAGGCAAGGCCCGAGTACATGAGCTCGCGAAAGAGCTCGGCATCACCAGCAAGGAAGTTCTCGCCAAGTTGAAGGAACAGGGCGAGTTCGTGAAGTCCGCGTCGTCCACCGTCGAGGCGCCGGTCGCCCGTCGTCTCCGTGACGCGTACCCGTCCAAGGACGGCAAGAGCAAGAAGCCGATTCCGAACCCCGGCCCGCGCCCTTCGCCCGCACCGCCCGCCAAGCCCGCTGCCCCGGCTCCGGCCGCGCAGCAGGCTCAGCCCGCGCCCGTGGCGAAGACCGAAGCCCCGGCCGCGTCCGCTCCGGCGGCTCCGGCGGCTCCGGCAGCGCCGGCTCCGGCCCAGCAGCCGTCCCGTCCCTCCACCCCGGGTGCCCGTCCGGGTCCGCGCCCCGGCCCCCGGCCGCCGGCGCCGAAGGAGGAGCAGGTCCAGGCTCCGGCGGCGAAGGCCGCTCCGGAAGCCGAAGCGAAGACTGAATCCCCAGCTGCACCGGCCACGTCGGCCGCGCCGACTACGCCGGCCACCCCGCCGGCGTCCTCGACGCCGTCGCAGGGTTCCGTCGTGCCGCCGAAGCCGCAGGGTCCCAAGCCCGGTGGCCCGAAGCCCGGCCCGCGTACCCCGCGCGTCGGCAACAACCCGTTCGGCGTGGGTTCCGGTTCCCCGGCCCAGCGTCCGTCCGGTCCGCGCCCCGGTGGCGGCCAGCAGGGCGGCGACAACCGTCCGCCGCGTCCCGGTGGCGGGCAGGGCGGCGACCGTCCGGCTCCGCGTCCCGGTGGCGGCGCTCCCGGTGGTAACCGGCCGAACCCTGGCAACATGCCCCCGCGCCCGAACCCCGGCATGATGCCGGGCCGCCCGGCCCGTCCGGCCGGCGGTCCCGGTGGCGCTCGTGGTGGTCCCGGTGGCCCCGGCGGCGGAGCCCGTGGTGGCCCCGGTGGCGGCGCTCGTGGCGGTCCCGGTGGCGGCGGCGGAGGTTTCCGCGGCGGTCCCGGTGGCGGTGGCGGCGGTGGCGGTTTCCGTCCCGGCGGTGGCGGCGGCGGCGGTTTCCGTCCCGGTGGCGGTGGCCCCGGTGGCGGCGGCGGTGCCCCGGCCGGTGGCGGCGGTTTCCGTGGCGGCGGCGGTCGTGGCGGTCCCGGTGGTCGCGGCGGTACCGCGGGTGCCTTCGGGCGTCCCGGTGGTCCCGCTCGCAAGGGCCGGAAGTCCAAGCGCCAGAAGCGCATGGAGTACATGGACAACATGCAGGCGCCCAGCGTCGGTGGCGTTCGCCTGCCCAAGGGCAGCGGCGAAACGATCCGCCTGCCGCGTGGCGCTTCGCTGACCGACTTCGCCGAGAAGATCGACGCCAACCCGGCTTCGCTGGTGCAGGTGCTCTTCCACCTCGGTGAGATGGTCACGGCGACGCAGTCCGTGTCGGACGACATCCTCGAGCTGCTCGGCGGCGAGATGAACTACGTCGTCCAGGTCGTCAGCCCGGAGGAAGAAGACCGCGAGCTGCTGGAGACCTTCGACATCACCTACGGCGAAGACGCGGGTGAGGAAGAGGACCTGCAGGTCCGTCCGCCGGTCGTGACCATCATGGGTCACGTCGACCACGGTAAGACCCGCCTGCTCGACACGATCCGCAAGACGAAGGTGCGCGAGGGCGAAGCCGGTGGCATCACCCAGCACATCGGCGCCTACCAGATCGAGACCGAGCTCGAGGGCAACCCGCGCCTCGTGACGTTCATCGACACCCCGGGTCACGAAGCGTTCACCGCCATGCGTGCTCGTGGTGCGAACGCCACGGACATCGCGGTCATCGTGGTCGCGGCCGACGACGGCGTCATGCCGCAGACGGTCGAGGCGATCAACCACGCGCAGGCCGCCAAGGCCCCGATCGTGGTCGCGATCAACAAGATCGACAAGGAGGGCGCGAACCCGGACAAGATCCGGCAGCAGCTCACCGAGTACAACCTCGTGGCCGAGGAGTACGGCGGCGACACGATGTTCGTCGAGATCTCGGCGCGGGAGAACATCAACATCGATGGTCTCCTCGAGGCGATCCTGTTGACCGCGGATGCCGCACTCGACCTGCGGGCCAACCCGAACATGGAGGCCCAGGGTGTCGCGATCGAGGCGCATCTGGACCGCGGTCGCGGTCCGGTCGCCACGGTGCTGGTCCAGCGCGGAACGCTGCGCGTCGGTGACTCCGTCGTCGCCGGTGACGCGTACGGCCGCGTGCGGAAGATGGTCGACGAGCACAACGTCAACGTCATCGAAGCGACCCCGTCGCGTCCGGTCCAGGTCATCGGGTTCACCTCGGTGCCCGGCGCCGGTGACACGTTCCTCGTCGTCGACGAGGACAGGGTCGCCCGGCAGATCGCCGAGCGGCGTTCGGCCCGTACCCGCAACGCGCTCAACGCGTCGCGTCGTAAGCGGGTCAGCCTGGAAGACCTCGATGAGGCCTTGAAGGAGACGAGCACCCTCAACCTGATCATCAAGGGTGACAACTCCGGTACGGTCGAGGCCCTCGAAGCCTCGCTGATGCAGCTGGATGTCGGCGAAGAAGAGGTCGAGCTCAACGTGGTCCACCGCGGTGTCGGTGGCGTCACGGAGTCCGACATCGACCTGGCGACCGCGTCCAACGCGATCGTCCTGGGCTTCAACGTGCGGGCACAGGGCAAGGCGACCGAGCGGGCCACCCGCGAGGGCGTCGACGTCCGGTACTACACGGTCATCTACCAGGCGATCGACGAGATCGAAGCCGCGCTCAAGGGCATGCTCAAGCCGATCTTCGAAGAGGTCGAGCTGGGCAAGGCCGAGATCCGCGGGATCTTCAAGTCGTCGAAGGTCGGTACGATCGCCGGTTGCATGGTCATCTCGGGCGAGATCCGGCGTAACGCCAAGGGTCGTCTCCTCCGTGACGGCAACGTCATCATCGAGAACCTGCCGATCAACTCGCTGAAGCGCGAGAAGGACGACGTCACCGAGGTCCGCGAGGGCTTCGAGTGTGGTCTCACCTTGGGTAACTACAGCGATTTGAAGCTCGGCGACGTCATCGAGACGTACGAGCAGCGCGAAAAGCCGCGTGCGTAAGTGACACGGCGGCGCTCCCCCGCATCTGGGCGGGGGAGCGCCGCTTCACTTCTACCCAACCCAGAACCCCCATGTTCGTAGGAGCTCTTGAGCTCGACATCCTGCTGGGCGACGTCCACTCGCTCAAGCAGAAGCGATCCGTGATCAAGCCGGTGCTGGCCGAGGTACGCAGGCGTTTCGACGTCTCCGTCGCCGAGGCGGGTCAGCAAGACCTGCACCGGCGGGCGCTGATCGGTGTGGCCGTGGTCGCGGCGACTGGCGAGCACGTCCGAGACGTGCTCGACTCGTGTGAGCGCTTCGTGGCCGGAAGGCCGGAGTTGGAACTGCTCTCCGCCCACCGACGGCTGCTCGGCCCGGACGACTGACGGAAAGACTTTTCGAGGAGACGAATCCCCATGGCCGACCCCGCTCGGGCTCGCAAGCTCGCCAAGCGGATCTCACAGATCGTCGCGCACGCGATCGAGCACGACATCAAGGATCCGCGGCTCAACCACGTGACGATCACCGACACGAAGATCACGGCGGATCTACACGACGCCACGGTCTATTACACGGTGCTCGGCGAGACCCTGGAGTCCACGCCCGATCACACCGGTGCCGCGGCGGCGCTGGAATCCGCTCGTGGCGTTCTGCGCACGAAGGTCGGGCAGGGCACGGGAGTCCGCTATACGCCGACATTGGCGTTCGTGGCCGACAGCATTCCCGAGGACGCCAAGCGCATCGAGGACCTCCTCGCGAAGGCCAGGGAAGCCGACGCGGAGGTCGCCCGCCGGGCGACCGGCGCACAGCACGCCGGTGAACCCGACCCGTACAAGCCGCCGCGGGAAGAGGCCGAAGACGATGAGTTCGCCGATGAGGAGACCCGAGGCTGAGGGAGTGGGCCACGCCGTGAGTCGGCGTGGCCTGTTGCTGGGGGCCACCGCGCTGACGCTCCTCGCGGGGTGCGGCACGGAGAAGCCACCGCTGGTGGGACCGCCGCCGGTGTCCCCGCCGAACAGCCCGACGCCGCTGACCGAAGCGGTCACGGTGCAGAAGATGCGGTCCTCGGCCCGGAATCGGGAAGTCAACCTCGTCATCATCGCGCCCGATCGCGTGTCGCGAGTCGGGATGCCGGTCTGCGTCGCCCTGCACGGCCGCGGCGCGGACGCCAGGACGTTCCTGAACCTCGGCGTACAGGACGCGCTGAACCAGATGGTCGCGGCCGGGCTGCCCGGGTTCGCGGTGGCCGCCGTCGACGGTGACAACTACTGGGTGGACGTCGGCAAGGGTGACGATCCCCAGCGGATGCTGTCCGGAGAACTCCCCGGCTGGCTCGCCCAGCGCCAGTTGCGGCCGCCGTCGGCGATGTTCGGGATCTCGATGGGTGGTTTCGGCGCATTGCGCTACGCCCGCGAGCACAAGGACCTCAAAGCCGTCGCCGTCGCGAGCGCCGCGCTGTTCGTAAGCTGGCCCGATGCCAAGTCCCGCAAGGTTTTCGCCGACCGGGAGCAATGGGAATCGCACGAGCCGCTGCTGCACACAGGCGACCTCTCGGCGTCGTCGACCGGGGTGTGGTGCGGGAGCTCGGATCCCTTCGCCCGCGCCGACCGCAAACTCATCAAGGCCCTCGACCCCGCCGTCGCGAAGATGTCCCCCGGCGAGCACAACGACGACTACTGGCGCGGCATCATGCCCGAGGTCCTGAAGTTCGTGGGGAAACGCATCGCCTGACCGAGGCCATCCCGGCGGAATCCATCGCAAGTAGTCCTCTAGTTGCGATGGTTGGCGATGCGAACTACCGCAACTAGAGGACTACTTGCGGTGACAGGAGGAGCTCAGGCGGGTTTGGCCGCGACGATCAGGTCCCGCACGATCGCCTGGTCGACCCGGTGTGAGAACTCCGAAAACGGGCCGTCCTCCCGGATCTCCAGTCCCGCCTTGTCCAGGATCGCGGCGAGTTCTTCGCGCGGCGCGACGTTGGTGTTCCAGGAGATGCCGAGCGCGCCACCGGGCCGCAGCACCCGCGTCCACACCGGGACCGCGGCCGCGAGCAGGTCTCGCGGGCTGCGCGCGAGCGACGCGTCCTGGGTGCGGTGGCTGCCGTGCTGCACGCCGTACGGGGCGTCGGTGACGATGAGGTCGACCGAGTTCGGCCGCAGCAGTTCGTCCGTGGTGAGCGTGTCGCAGTTGAGATAGCTCAGCCTGCGGACCTCGCCCGCCTTGTACCGCTCCTTGGTGATCCCGAACCCGATGTCGAGCCGCCTGCCGAGCCGGACCTTGTTACGCCGCACCTGGCCGGATTCGGCGGTGTGCTTGATCCTTTTCTGCTTCAGCCAGGTCTTGACGAACAGTTCGTAGGAGTCGAAGTCCTTACCGTCGACGTCGAGGCCGGTCGCGTCGAAGCCGTACATCATCGCCTGGTTCAGCGTGGTGCCGCGGCCGCACAGCGGATCCAGCAGGTGCAGCGGCTTCTCCAGCATCGCGGCCGGGTCCGCCGTCGCCAGCAGGGTGACGTTGACGAGGAGTTTGGTGAACAGTTCGTTCGTCTTGCCCGGGTACTTCTGGATGGTCAGCAGATCCGAGTCGAAGTTCGCCAGCGGACTGATCGTGACCGGTTTCAGGACACCGTCGCCGAGTTCGAACAGCGCGTACAGCGCGGAAAGGTTCGACAGCAGCGCGAGATCGCGTTCGCTCAGCGGTGCGGGCGTGGTGAAGGTGAGGTAGCCGACGCCGCCGAGTGTCGTCTCCCCGATCTGGGAGATCTCGGTCTCCAAAGCGGACAGGCCGAACACCGCCAGCTCCGCGCGCAGCAGGGCCGGGGTGGAATCGGTGTACACCCGGTTGGCGGACGGGTAGACCAGGATCGCGTACTCGGACATCCCGCAGAGCGTAGCTTGACTGATTGTGACGACCACTTTGGCGCAGGACCTCAAGGACGCCGCCGCCCTGCTGGCACGCGCGAACGACGTGACACTGCTCGGCCACGTGCGCCCGGACGCCGACGCGCTGGGCAGCGCGCTGGCGCTGGGAAGGGCCCTTCAGCTGAGGGGAGGCGTCAAGGTCCGCGTCTCGGTCGGCGAGCCCGAGGAGATGCCCGAAACCCTGCGAGGCCTGGACGTCGGCGGGCTCTACGTCCCCGCGAGCGAGCTTCCGGAGAGTGAACGGCTGCTGGTCGCGCTCGACACACCCACTCCGGGCAGGCTCGGGAAACTCGCGCCGCGCGTGGACGCCGTGCGCGAGGCCGGTGGCGACGTCCTGGTGATCGACCACCACGCGTCCAACGTCTTCTACGGCACCAAGCACGTCGTCGACGACACCGCCGAGGCGACCGCGGTGCTCGTTTTCGCGTTGCTGCGGGAACTCGGCTCCGAGATCGACGAGCCGATCGCACGATGCCTGTACGCGGGACTGGTCACCGACACGAGCGGGTTCCGCCGGGCCCGGCCGTCCACCCACCTGATGGCCGCGAAGCTGCTCGAAGCCGGTGTCGACCCGGACAAGGTGGTCCGCGAGATCGTCGACGATCACCCGTTCGCGTGGCTGCCGATGCTCTCGGACGTTCTCGCGGGAGCCCGGCTCGAACCGGACGAGGCGCGTGGCTTCGGCCTCGCGTACGCGGTCGTGACGCTCGACGCCGCGCGGACCGTGCGCGGGGAAGAGGTCGAAGCGGTCATCGACGTCGTCCGGTCCACTCGGGAGGCCGGGGTCGCCGTGGTGCTCAAGGAAGCCGAACCGATCGGGCCGCGGCAGCGGTGGACGGTCTCGCTTCGCTCGGCGGGCGGTGTCGACGTCTCGGCCGCGGCCGGGGAACTGGGCGGCGGCGGACATCGCCAGGCGGCCGGATGCACCGCGGAGGGCACGGCGGACGAGGTACTCGGCGAGCTGAGGGCGGCGCTGTCGCGGGCACCGCTGCTGTAATCCGGGCGGTGTCATCGGAATTTCATCCGTCGTCCCTACCGTGATCCTCACGATGAACACCCACGCCTCCCTCCACCGCCGGATCCTGGTCACGCTGGGCGTGATCGTGCTGTTCCGGCTGGGCCAGTGCCTGCCCGCTCCCTACGTGACCGTCCGCGCGCCGGAAGACGACCACCCGCTGCGCTGGATCCTCGACCTCCTCACCGGTGGCGGCCTGTCCACCCTGCCGGTGTTCGCGTTCGGCGTCCTACCCTGCCTGGCCGCCCCGCCACTCCTGCGAGCCCTGATCGTCGTGATCCCGCGGCTGGCCGCGCTCCGGGCCGAAGGTGAAGCCGGCGCCCGCGTGCTGACGCGGTACCGGCGACGGCTCACCGTCGTACTCGGTCTCGTGGGCGCCATCGGTGTGCTCGGGCTCCGTGGTCAGGATGTCCTCGACGGACACGGAGCCGTCGCCGTGGCGTGCCTGACGGCGGGCAGTGCGCTGGTCCTGCGGCTGACCGAGGTGATCACCGACCGGGGATTCGGTGACGGTGTCCGGATCCTGTTGCTCGCACAGGTTCTGGCGGTGCTGCCGTCGGCGTTCCTGCGCCTGTACGAAAGGGTGGGCTGGACCGCCATCGCGGTCATGGCCGTGGTGACGCTGTCGATCACGGTGATCACGATCGTCGTCGCGCAGGGACAGCGTCGCGTCCCGGTGCAGTACGCCAAGCGGATGATCGGCGTGCGCGCCTATGGCGGGACCCCGACCTACATTCCTCTTCGGTTCCGCCAAGCCAACAGCCCGGCCGTCCTCGCCGCGGTGCTGCTGTCCGTGCCGGTGTTCTGGCCCGACGTGAGCTGGTCGGGGTGGCTGCGCGACGAGGGGGACCCCGGGCGGATCGCGGTCTACTTCGTCCTCGTCTGCCTCTTCGCTTTCATCAGAGCCGCCGCGACGCAGGACTTGGTCAAGGTGGTTCGCGAACTGGTGCGGGTGGGTGGCTTCGTCCCCGGGATCCGGCCGGGAAACCCGACCGCCGAATACCTCGGCTACGTGAACCACCGGATCCTCGCCTTCGGGGCGGTCTGTTCCGGAGTGGTCGCGCTGATCCCGGCCCTCGGCCTGGCTTTGCTGGACGCGAGCCCGAGAGTTCCCGTCGCCGGGGTGACCCTGCAGGTGGTCCTCGTCTTCCTCGTCAGTGTCACGCTCGACACGACGAGGCAGATCGAGGCACTGCGCCAGGAGCGACGCTATGAACCGTTCCTCCGCTGAGCGGCGGCTGGGACTGTCGTACCGGACCTTTAGTCTGCCGTGGTGCCTGAAGCTTCTGAAACCGACGAGCGCATCCCGCCGAAACGTGTGTTCGGGCTCGCCCTGCCCGCGCTCGGCGTGCTCGCGGCCGAGCCGCTGTACGTCCTGGTGGACACGGCCGTCGTCGGGCATCTCGGCGCGTTGCCGCTGGCCGGGCTCGCCGTCGGCGGTGTCGTGTTGTCGCAGGTTTCGAGCCAGCTGACGTTCCTTTCCTACGGCACCACGGCGCGGACGGCGCGGCTGCACGGCGCCGGACGTCGTGGTGAGGCGGTCCGCGAAGGCGTCCAGGCGACCTGGCTGGCGGTGATCGTCGGGCTGGTCGTGATCGTCGCCGGGCAACTGCTGGCCGCGCCCATCGCCCGGGTCCTCTCCGGGGACGCCGCGATCACCGAAGCCGCCGTCTCCTGGCTGCGGATCGCGCTGTTCGGGACGCCGTTCATCCTGATCACGATGGCGGGCAACGGCTGGATGCGCGGCGTGCAGGATTCCGCGAAACCGTTGCGCTATGTCTTGGCGGGCAACGGGATCTCCGCCGTGCTGTGCCCGGTGCTGGTGTACGGCGCGGACTGGGGGCTGGAAGGTTCGGCGATCGCGAACGTCGTCGCGCAGGTGATCTCGGCGTCGCTGTTCATCGTGGCCCTGATGCGGGAGCGGGTCCCGCTGCGCCCGGAGCCGAAGGTGATGCGCGCCCAGCTCGGCCTCGGCCGGGACCTGGTCCTGCGCAGTCTCGCCTTCCAGGCGTGCTTCGTCTCCGCCGCCGCGGTCGCCGCGCGGACATCCACCGAGGCGGTCGGCGCGCACCAGGTCGTGCTGCAGTTGTGGACGTTCCTCGCCCTCGTGCTGGACTCGCTCGCGATCGCCGCGCAGTCGCTCGTGGGGGCCGCTCTCGGCGCCGGCGCGAGCAAACGGGCGCGGGAGGTGTCGCGCCAGATCACCGGCTACGGCCTGGTGTTCGGCTGCTTCCTCGGGGTCGTGTTCGCGTCGCTGGCGGGGGTGCTGCCGCAAGTGTTCACGTCGGACGGAGGCGTGCTCGGCGAGATCCCGCACGCGTGGTGGTTCTTCGTCGCGTTGCAACCGATCGCCGGGGTGGTGTTCGCGCTGGACGGCGTCCTGCTCGGCGCGGGCGACGCCGCGTTCCTGCGCAACGCGACGCTCCTGAGCGCGGCCCTGGGGTTCCTGCCGCTGGTCTGGTTGTCGCTCGCGTTCGGCTGGGGGCTGGCCGGGATCTGGACCGGGCTCTCGCTGTTCATGGTGCTGCGGCTGGCTACCTTGCTGGTGCGGTGGCGGTCGGGGCGGTGGGCCGTGGTGGGCGCCGTCCGCGTGGTCTGACCCCCGCCGCGTTTAGTCCTCTAGTTGCGGTAGTTGCACGCGCAAGTACCGCAACTAGAGGACTAAACGCGGTGATGGGGGGAGCAGGCGTGTGGCGAAAAGCACCTGGGTAGCGGGTAGGTTTCGCCATTGCTTAGGAGCTACAACTATACGAGGCGGCAGCGCGGGCGTCTTCTTGCCCGGAACCGTTCTCAAGGAGGAAACACTGTGACAGGCCGAGCCACCCGCCGGTCCTGGTTCATCTGGTTCGCCGCCGTCACCGTCTACCTCCTCGCCGTCTTCCACCGCACGTCGTTCGGCGTCGCCGGGCTTCAGGCCGCCGACCGCTTCGGCGTCGGAGCGGCCGCGCTCGGCACGTTCACCGTCCTGCAGGTCGGCGTCTACGCCGCGATGCAGATCCCCACCGGCGTCCTCGTCGACCGCTACGGCCCGCGCCGCGTGCTCACCTGCGCCGTGTTCTTCCTCGGTCTCGGGCAGATCCTGCTCGCGGTCGCCGATTCGTACCCGCTCGGCCTGGTCGCCCGCGCCGTCGTCGGCTTCGGCGACGCGCTGACGTTCGTGAGCATCATGCGGCTGATCGCCGCGCATTTCCCCGGCCGTCAGTACGCCCTGCTCGCCGCGCTGACCGGGGCCATCGGTTACGTCGGCAACCTCGCCGCGACCGTCCCGCTCGGCCTGTTGCTCGACGGTCCCGGCTGGACCCCGACGTTCCTCGCCGTCGGCCTGGTGACGGCGCTGTACGCCGCAGTTGTCGCCCTTCGCGTCAAGGACACCCCGCCCGGCGAACCGGAGCCCGTGCGCGAAAGGGTTCACCCCAGGGTGCTGGGCCGCCAGGTCGCCGAGGCGTGGCGCACCCCCGGGACCAGGCTGGGGTTCTGGGTCCACTTCAGCACGATGTTCGCGCCCAACGTGCTGACCATGCTGTGGGGTGTCCCGTTCCTGGTGCGGGGACAGGGCTATCCGAAGTCCACCGCGAGTTCGCTGCTGATCGTGTTCGTGGTCGGCTCGATGATCGGCGGCCCGTTCGTCGGCGGCCTGATCGGACGGCGCCCGTCACTGCGGATGCCGCTGGTCGGCGGGTACATCGGTGTCGCCGCGGTGATCTGGGCGGTCCTGCTCGGCTGGGGCGGGACTACCCCGGTCGCGGTACTGGTCCCCGCGTTCGCCTTCCTCTCCCTCGGCGGCCCCGCGTCGATGATCGGCTTCGCGCTGGCGCGGGACTACAACCCGCTCTCGCGCGTCGGCACCGCGACCGGTGTCGTGAACGTCGGCGGGTTCGTGGCCACGACGATCTCGGCGCTGGCGGTCGGAGTGCTGCTGGAGTGGACCGGCGGCGCGTTCCGCCAGGCGCTGCTGTCGGTCATCGCGGTGCTCGCGCTGGGCACCTTCCGGATGCTCGTGTGGTGGCGGCGCACCCGCGCCGTGCTGTTCGAGGCCGAGGCGCGCGGCGAGGAGATTCCGGTGCAAATCCGGCGACGGCGCTGGGACGCCGAAGCGCCATTGCCCGTCTCGTCCTGACGCCCCGCGCGGCTGAAGGGCGCTTTCCCCGCATGACATGAGGGGAAAGCGCCCTTCACCGCGTGAGACGCGGGGAAAGTCCCCTTCAGCTCCGCGCGGGACCGAAAGATAGGGTTCGGCGCGTGTCGCGCCCCAATCAAGCCCCAGCCACCAAACGTCCCGCTCCGCCGCCAGGTCTCGTCATCGTCGACAAGCCGTCCGGGATGACCTCCCACGACGTCGTCGCCAGGGCCCGGCGCTTCATGGGCACCCGCAAGGTCGGGCACGCCGGAACACTGGACCCGATGGCCACCGGCGTCCTGGTGCTCGGCATCGAACGCGCGACGAAACTCCTCGGCCATCTGGCGCTGGACCGCAAGACCTATCTCGCGACCCTCTCCTTGGGACTGTCCACGACGACCGACGACGCCGAGGGCGAGCCGATCGCCGAAGCCGACCCGGAAGCCGTCGAGAAGATCGCCGACGACGCGATCGCCGCCGGGATCGCCGCGCTGAGCGGAGACATCCAGCAGGTGCCCAGCGCGGTCAGCGCGGTCAAGATCGACGGGAAGCGCGCGTACGCCCGTGTCCGCGCCGGCGAAGAGGTCGTGATCCCGCCGCGTCCGGTCACCGTGCACCGCTTCGATCTGCTCGCCACCCGTCGCGAGGCGGGCCGGATCGAACTCGACGCCGTCGTCGAGTGTTCGTCCGGGACCTACGTCCGGGCGCTGGCCCGCGATCTCGGTGCTGGGCTGGGCGTCGGCGGGCATCTGCTCGCGTTGCGGCGCACCACGGTCGGGCCGTTCACGCTCGCCAAGGCCCGCACTCTCGACCAGCTCGAGGACAAGCCGGAACTGTCGCTGGACCTCGACGCCGCCGTCGCCGCCGCGTTCCCGCGCCGCGATCTGGACGCCCGCGCGGCACAGGCGGTCCGATATGGACAGCGGGTGCCCTCGGCCGGGATCGAGGGCACGTACGGGATGTTCGGACCGGACGGCCGGGTGCTCGCGCTCGCCGCCGACGAAGGGGAACTGGCCCGCTCGGTGGCCGTGTTGCTGCCCGCCTAGACCGTGTCCTGTCAGGCCGGTCGACGGGCTTCGTGATCCAGGGTGCCAAAGCCCGCCTGGGTGCGAAGCCCGCGAGCGAGCCTTGCAGGACACGGCCTAGGGTGGTGCACGGAGCAGGCTTGGCGGAGACGGGGCACAAGTGCAGCGTTGGCGTGGTTTGGGTGACCTTCCCGGGAGCTGGGGACGGTGCGTGGTGACGATCGGCGTCTTCGACGGCGTGCACCGCGGGCATCAGGAGCTGATCTCGAGGACGGTCCGCGCCGCCGCCGAACGCGGTGTGCCGAGTGTGGTGCTGACCTTCGACCCGCATCCGTCGGAGGTGATCCGGCCGGGCAGCCATCCCACGCAGCTGACCACGTTGCGCCGCAAGGCGGAACTGGTCGAGGGCCTTGGCGTGGACGTCTTCTGCGTGCTGCCGTTCACGCTGGAACTGTCGCGGCTGACGGCGCACGAGTTCGTGCACGAGGTCCTGGTGGACAAGCTGCACGCGGCCGTGGTGATCGTGGGGGAGAACTTCACCTTCGGCGCCAAGGCCGCCGGTGACGTCAACCTCCTGCGCACGCTGGGGAAGCGGTTCGGTTTCGTGGCGCACGGCGCGGAACTGCAAGGGCTGCTCGCGCGGCAACAGTCGGAGAACGAGATCACCTTCTCCTCGACCTACGTCCGCTCG
The DNA here is from genome assembly GCF_047608665.1 of Amycolatopsis sp. cmx-11-51. NCBI lineage: Bacteria > Bacillati > Actinomycetota > Actinomycetes > Pseudonocardiales > Pseudonocardiaceae > Amycolatopsis > Amycolatopsis sp. cmx-11-51. The sequence continues at coordinate 81,297 of NZ_JADNQO010000002.1, forward strand.
TGCATCGACGCCGGGGACGTCGTCGCGGCGTCCGAGGCGCTCGGCAGGCCGCACCGGCTGGAAGGCATCGTCGTGCGGGGAGACGGCCGGGGGCACGATCTCGGCTACCCGACGGCGAACCTGTCGACGCCGCGCTTCGCGGCGGTGCCCGCAGACGGCGTCTACGGCGCTTGGTTCACCCGGTCGTCGGATCCTGGCCGCCGGTTGCGCGCCGCCGTCTCGGTCGGGACCAACCCGACGTTTTCGGGGCGGGAACGCACCGTCGAGGCCTTCGTCCTCGACATCGACGAGGACTTCTACGGGCAGCACGTCTCACTCGATTTCGTGGCCAAGCTGCGGGATCAGGTCCGGTTCCCGACGTCGGAAGGTCTGGTGAAGCAGATCGACGAGGATGTCGCCCGTACCAGGGACCTGCTGGGCGAGCAGGGCTGAGGAGACCCGGCCACGGCCGGACGACAATCGACAAACACGCCCGTCAGGGCGTGTCGCGGTGGCAAGATGTCACGGACCGCATAGGCGTTCGATGGGGTTAGGGGAGCGGACCAGGTGGAGGACCACAAAATCGTCCAGCGGAACATCGCGCTGCAGAGGGAGTGGTACGGGGAGCCGCTCGGCGATCGCGTGCGGAGACTGGTCGTCGCGTTCGACATCTCCCAAGCCTTCCTCGCCGAGGTCCTCGGTATCAGCGCGCCGATGCTCAGCCAGGTGATGAGCGGGCGCCGCGCGAAGATCGGCAACCCGGTCGTACTCGCCAAGATGATCATGCTGGAGCGCAAGGTGCTGGTCCCGGCGGTCGCCGCGGGGGACCGCAAGGCCATGCAGGAGGCGCTCGAGGACGTCCGCGATTCGCGGCCGACGGTGGGCAGGGACAACATCCCGGTCGGTGCCGTCGCCGACGATCAGGGTGTACTCGCGGCACTGCGGGACATCGGCGAGGACGAAGACCTCACCGAAGCCGCGAAGCTGCTCGACGACGACTTCCCGTCCCTCGCGGACCTGTTGCGCCGGGCCGCGAGGAACGGTCCCTGACGGAACTCGCGAGTCACGGGTAGATACCCGAATCGCCATGAACCTCTTCAGCGCCCTGATCCCGCCGGACGACGTCCTCGATGAGATCGCGAGAGCGCTGGGCACACCCGAAGACGGCGATTTCCGCTGGTCGCGGCGGGAACACTGGCACGTCACCCTCGGTTTCCACGGTGAGGACGACCCCGAAGAACGGTCCGAGTGGCTGACCGGACGGCTGGCCGCGGCTCCCGCGATCGACGTCCGGCTGGAAAAGGCCGCGACATTCCCCGGGGTGCTGTGGTTGAGTGTCACCGGAACCGGGCTCCACGAGCTGGCCTCGAAGGCCGGCGCGGGGAACGAAGGCAGGCCGTATGTGGCCCACCTGACACTGGCCCGCTTCCCCCGCGACCGGCCCGAAGCCGCGAGCGCGTGGGTGGAGCGGCTGGCCGGGTTCAGGAGCAGAACTTGGACGGCGACCGAAGCCGTACTGATTCGCAGTGACCGTGAGCAGGACGTTTCGCACTACCGGGTGATCCGGTCGTACGAGTTGAACGACGCCCGCGCCTGAAGCCGCTGATCACGAGACTGGTAACCTCGATGATCGGGTCCGGCTGCAGTCCGTGGCGGCCGTGACCGTCTCACCCGGCGTGATGGATCGTCCGGGCCGCACGGCACAGAATATCTAGGAGCACCACTGTGGCTTTGTCCACCGAAGAGAAGAAGTCGATCCTTGCCGAGTACGGCGTGCACGACTCGGACACCGGATCCCCCGAGGCCCAGGTCGCGCTGCTGACCAAGCGCATCGTCGGCCTCACCGAGCACCTCAAGGCTCACAAGCACGACCACCACTCCCGTCGCGGGCTTCTGCTGCTGGTCGGCCGCCGCCGCCGGCTGCTGAACTACGTGATGAAGGTGGACATCGAGCGTTACCGTGCGCTGATCCAGCGTCTCGGCCTCCGCCGATAGCTTGAACCCGAGGGGGAGTGACCGTAGCGGTCGCTCCCCCTCGGTCTGAGAAGCTCGACTTATGCAAAGAACGTGGCGCGAGCGCGCACGAGGAACCGTCCGCCGGTCCTCGGTAGTGGTTTCCGGGTAACGGCCCGGGGGCTTCGATCGAAGACCGGCCTCACTCCTCGAGCGTCCGCAGGCGAAACAGGTCCCAGGGTGGGAGACTCGCGCCGTTACAGAGGAACAAAAGAGGAGATACACCCTATGACCGACTCCACCGGAGTCACCGTGCACGAAACCGAAGCCGTGATCGACAACGGCCGTTTCGGCACCCGCACCGTCCGCTTCGAGACCGGCCGCCTGGCCCGTCAGGCCGCCGGCGCCGTCGTCGCGTACCTCGACGAAGAGACCATGCTGCTCTCGGCGACCACCGCGTCGAAGCACCCGAAGGACCACTTCGACTTCTTCCCGCTGACCGTGGACGTCGAGGAGCGGATGTACGCCGCCGGACGCATCCCCGGCGCGTTCTTCCGTCGGGAGGGTCGCCCGTCGACCGACGCGATCCTGACCTGCCGCCTGATCGACCGGCCGCTGCGCCCGTCGTTCACCGACGGTCTCCGCAACGAGATCCAGGTCGTCATCACCGTCCAGAGCCTCAACCCGGACGACCCGTACGACGTGCTCGCGATCAACGCGGCTTCGGCCTCGACCCAGATCGCCGGTCTGCCGTTCTCCGGCCCGGTCGGCGGCGTCCGCGTCGCGCTGATCGAGGGCCAGTGGGTCGCGTTCCCGACCTGGAAGCAGCTGGAAGAGGCCACCTTCAACATGGTGGTCGCCGGCCGCATCGTGAGCGGGCCCGCCGGCGCTGGAGGCAATGACAGCGACGTCGCCATCATGATGGTCGAGGCCGAGGCCACCGACAAGACGCTCGACCTGATCGCCGGTGGCGGCAAGGCGCCGGACGAGATCGCCGTCGCCGAGGGCCTCGAGGCCTCGAAGCCGTTCATCAAGGTGCTGTGCGAGGCCCAGCAGCAGCTGGCCGACGTCGCCGCCAAGCCGACCGGTGAGTTCCCGGTCTTCCTCGCCTTCGAGCAGGACGCCTTCGACGCCGTCGCCGCCATCGCGACCGACGACCTCGCGAACGCCCTGACCATCGCGGGCAAGCAGGACCGCGACAACGCGACCGACCAGGTCAAGGCCGCGGTGCTGGAGAAGATCGGCCTGGGCGAGGGCGAAGCCTTCCAGGGCCGCGAGAAGGAGATCGGCGCGGCGTTCAAGGCCCTGTCGAAGAAGATCATGCGCAAGCGCGTCCTCACGGACAAGGTCCGCATGGACGGCCGCGGCCTGACCGACATCCGGTCGCTCGCCGCCGAGGTCGCCGTGATCCCGCGGGCGCACGGTTCGGCGCTCTTCGAGCGTGGGGAAACGCAGATCCTGGGCGTCACCACGCTGAACATGCTCCGCATGGAGCAGCAGATCGACTCGCTCTCCCCGGAGACGCACAAGCGGTACCTGCACCACTACAACTTCCCGCCGTTCTCCACCGGCGAGACCGGCCGCGTCGGTTCGCCGAAGCGGCGCGAGATCGGCCACGGCATGCTCGCCGAGCGCGCCCTGGTCCCGGTCCTGCCGAAGCGTGACGAGTTCCCGTACGCGATCCGCCAGGTCTCCGAGGCGCTGGGCTCCAACGGCTCCACCTCGATGGGCTCGGTCTGCGCGTCGACCATGGGCCTGCTGAACGCGGGTGTCCCGCTGAAGGCGCCGGTCGCCGGCATCGCCATGGGCCTCATCTCCGACGAGGTCGACGGCGAGACCCGCTACGTCGCGCTGACCGACATCCTCGGTGCCGAGGACGCCATGGGCGACATGGACTTCAAGGTCGCCGGCACCAAGGACATCATCACCGCGCTGCAGCTGGACACGAAGCTCGACGGCATCCCCTCCGAGGTGCTCGCCGCCGCGCTGAAGCAGGCGAAGGACGCTCGCCTCGCCATCCTGGAGGTCATCGCCGAGGCGATCGACGGCCCGGACGAGATGAGCCCCTACTCGCCGCGCGTCACCAGCGTGAAGATCCCGGTGGACAAGATCGGCGAGGTCATCGGCCCGAAGGGCAAGATGATCAACTCGATCACCGAGCAGACCGGTGCCGACATCTCCATCGAGGACGACGGCACGATCTACGTGGGCGCGGCCGACGGCCCGTCGGCGGAGGCGGCGATCGATCTGATCAACGCCATCGCCAATCCGCAGCTGCCCAAGGTCGGCGAGCGCTTCCTCGGCACCGTGGTGAAGACGGCCGCGTTCGGCGCGTTCGTCTCGCTGCTGCCGGGCAAGGACGGCCTGGTGCACATCTCCAAGCTGGGCAACGGCAAGCGGATCGCCAAGGTCGAGGACGTGGTCAACGTGGGCGACAAGCTCCGCGTCGAGATCGCCGACATCGACAACCGCGGCAAGATCAGCCTGATCGTGGTCCAGGAAGACGACGCCGCCGAGGCCACGAAGCCCGCCGAGGGCACTGACGCCGAGGCCCCGAAGGCCGACGCTCAGTAGGTCCGGCAAGACCGGTGTGAAACGTCAGGAAAGGGTCGTTCGGGACACACGATGTCCTGAACGACCCTTTCCTGACATGTGAGTAAGGGATCCGTTGGCACGTCAGATCTCCGGGCACGAACAGCCCGTCGGCAGCACCCGCACCCTCGAGTCCACTTCCGACGGTGCGGTGGTCAAGCGCAGTGTGCTCGCCGGAGGGTTGCGGGTCATCACTGAGCACGTTCCCGCCTCCCGGTCGGTGACGGTCGGCTTGTGGGTCGGCGTCGGATCACGCGACGAGCCGTCTTCGGTCGAAGGCGCCGCGCACTACCTCGAACACCTGCTGTTCAAGGGCACCACGAACCGGGACGCCACCCAGATCGCCGAGGAGATCGACGCGGTCGGCGGGGAGTTCAACGCGTTCACCGCGAAGGAGCACACCTGCTACTACGCGCAGGTGCTCGACGAGGACTTGCCGCTCGCGATGGATCTCGTCACCGACGTCGTGTTCGAGGCCCTGTGCACGGACAAGGACGTCGAGACCGAGCGCAGTGTCGTGCTCGAAGAGATCTCGATGCGCGACGACGACCCCGAAGACCTGCTGCACGAGACGTTCGTCGGCGCGATCCTGGGCGACCACGCGCTGGGCCGTCCGGTGCTCGGCAGCGAGAGGTCCATCGTGGAGATGTCCGCGTCGGCGTTGCGTGGGTTCTACCGCCGCCGCTACACGCTGCCGCGGATGGTGCTCGCCGTCGCCGGGAACATCGAGCACGGCCAGGTGCTTCGCTTGGTGCGCAAGGCTTTGCGGGACCGGCTGACCGGAACGGCGACACCGGTGCCGCCGCGGGGCGGGCGCGCTCGGATCGCCACGGTGCCGAAGCTCGCACTGCACACCGACGACACCGAGCAGGCACACGTGATGCTCGGCCTGCGTTCGCTGCCGCGGCACGACGACCGGCGGTTCGCGCAGTCGGTGCTCAACGCCGCGCTCGGCGGCGGGATGAGTTCGCGCCTGTTCCAGGAGGTCCGCGAGAAGCGCGGGCTGGCGTACCAGGTGTACTCGTCCGTCGCGAGCTACGCCGACGCCGGGCACCTGGCCGTGTACGCGGGCTGCCAGCCCGAGAAGCTCGGCGAGGTCGCCGGCGTGATCCGCGAAGTGCTCGACCTCGTCGGCAAGGACGGGCTGAGCGAAGCCGAGGTCGCGCGGGCGAAGGGGCAGTTGCGGGGCGGGCTCGTGCTCGGCCTGGAGGACACCTCCTCGCGGATGTCGCGCATCGGCAAGAACGAACTGAACTACGGCCGGTATCTCGGCGTCGACGACACGGTGGCGCGGATCGACGCCGTCACCACCGAAGAGGTCTGTGCGCTCGCTCGCACTCTGCTGCACCGCCCTGGTGGCGTGACGGCGGCGGCGGTGGTCGGGCCGTACGCTCACGCCGACGACCTTCCGGACGATCTGCACGAGGTGATCGCATCATGACCGCTGGAATTCGCGTCGGCGTGCTGGGCGCACGCGGTCGGATGGGCCAGGAAGTGGTCGGCGCCGTCAACGGTGCCGCCGACCTGGAACTCGTCGCCGAACTCGACGCCGGTGACGACTTCTCGGCGCTCAAGCAGGCACAGGTCGTCGTCGACTTCACCCATCCCGACGCGGTGATGGACAACCTGGAGTTCCTGACCGGCAACGGGATCCACGCGGTCGTCGGCACCACCGGATTCAGCGACGACAGGCTGGAGAAGCTGCGTTCGTGGCTCGCCGCCGACCCGTCGCTCGGCGTGCTCATCGCGCCGAACTTCGCCCTCGGCGCGGTGCTGGCCATGCGCTTCGCCCAGCAGGCGGCGCGGTTCTACAACTCGGCCGAGGTCATCGAACTGCATCACAACCGCAAGGCCGACGCGCCTTCCGGTACCGCCGCGCACACCGCGCGGCTGATCGGTGAGGCCCGTGCCGCGGCCGGTCTCGAACCGGGCGACGACGCGACGACGTCCGAAATGGACGGTGCCCGTGGCGCGCTCGTCGAGAACGTCCGCGTGCACTCCGTCCGGTTGCCCGGCCTGGTGGCGCACGAGGAGATCCTGTTCGGCGGCGAGGGGGAGACCCTCACCATCCGGCACGACTCGCTGCACCGCACGTCGTTCATGCCGGGCGTCCTGCTCGGGGTGCGTTCGGTGCTCACGCGACCGGGCCTGACGGTCGGTCTCGAGAACATCCTCGACCTGTGAGGGCCCGTAATCTCGCGCTGGTGATGACGGCGGCCCTCGCGGTCTACGTCGTCCTGCTGGCGGGCCGGGGCATCGCGTTGCTGGGCAGCGGCGAGACGGTGCCGGTGATCTTCGGCGTCGGTGTCCTGCTGCTGCCGCTGCTCGGGATCTGGATCATCGCGACCACCTGGCGCTCCGGCGTCCAGATCCAGCGGCTTTCGCGGCGGCTGGACGAAGAAGGTGGCCTGCCCGATGTGTCCGATCTACCCCGGCGTCCTTCGGGCCGGGTGGATCGCGACGCCGCGGACGCCTGGTTCGACGAGCGCCGCGCCGAAGTCGAGGCGGATCAGGAGAACTGGCGCGTCTGGTACCGGCTGGCTTACGCGTACGAGATCGCCGGAGACCGGAAGCGGGCACGGGAGACCATGCGGCGCGCTGTGGAACTCGAGGCCAGTTCCCGCACCGACCGCAACTAGAGGACTACTCGCGGCGGGCTTCAGTAGTGGAACCAGCCGGCGAATAGGGCGGGGGAGGCGGCCAGCAAACTGAAGCGCAGCCAGCGGCCCAGGAATCCGGTGGCCAGGAAGCTCGCCAGCGGCATCCGCACCAGCCCCGCGAGCACGCTCGTGGCCATGTACGGCGGCAGGCCGATGACCGAACTCACCCCGTACGTGCCCGCCATCCAGCGCGGATGCCGATGGCAGCGTTCACGGAGGGCGTCGAGCCGGGCGCGCATCTTCTTGGTGCGTGCCCGCCATCTTTCCCGGCGCGGAGTGGGCGGCCGCTCCCGGTGGAGGCGGTCGTGCAGGGGTTTCGGCAGCTTGATCGTGCCCTTCGCGGCGAGGTAGTAGAGCGTCTTCCCGCCGACTTGACCGGCCGCGACGATGGCGCCGAGCAGCAGCCACGGCAGCGTCGGCTGACTCGCGCACAGGCCGATGAGGAACATCTCGATGCTGACGATGGGGAGGATCGCCGAGCCGAAGGCGACACCGAACGACAGGAGCAACCAGCCCACCATTGTTGCCTCCCCGTTATCTACGTCTTCTCCAAGCTATCAGCTGAAATACGGGTCGCACTGGGGCCAGCCCCCGTTACCGGCTTCCGGCACGCACCAGAAGATCATCTCTTCGTCGGCTCGCGGTCATCTGCCGCTGCCATGCTGGATCCGTGGCCGACGTGCACGACGCTGTCCGCGGTACGGGTTTCGCGGATCGCTTCGCCGACTTCTGCGCGGCCGTGGTCCGGCGCCTCCCTTTCGGGCTTTCCCGGCTGGTGGCGCCGAGTTTCCTCGGGTTCGCGCTCATCAACGGGTTCACCTTCGGGGTCGACCTGCTCCTGCTGACCCTGCTCCGTGGCTGGCTCGGCCTGCCGGTGTGGCTGGCGATCACGCTCGCGTACGGGGTCGCGTTCGGGCTGAGCTTCGTGCTGAACCGCGGCATGAACTTCCGCTCGCACGCGCCCGTGGGCAGGCAGGCGGTGCTGTACGTCGTCGCGATCGTCATCAACTACGTGGCGTTCCTGCTCGGCGTCGGCGCGGGACTCGCCGCGTTGGGCGTCGACTACCGCCTCTCACGGCTGATCGCCGGGGCGTGCGAAGGCGTCTTCATGTACTCGGTGATGCGGTGGGTCGTGTTCGCGAAGTCAGGGAGTGAGTTCGAGGGCGAGGGTGCCGGTGAGCCGGACTTCGCGCACGTTCGTGCTTCCGGTGTCGAGGATGCGAACGGTTCCGTCGGGGGACCAGCCCGCGCGACGGAAGAAGCCCAGTGACGCGTGATCGGTCTGGGCGACCCAGCTGATCCCGCGTGTGGCGCCGTCCTCGCGCAGCCAGGCGGACGCGTTCGCGAGCAGCCGTCCCGCGTGGCCGCGCCGTCCCCAGCGCGGTTCGACCAGCAGTGAGGCGATGAGCGCGGTTGTCGAAACGTCGTCGGGCAGCGACCCGTCCGCGGCGGCCGCCTCGCTCTCCGGAGCCCGGCCGGCGACGCAGAAGCCGACGGTGAACTCGCCTTCGGTGGCCAGGAAGACGCGCGTACCCGGGTACTCGATCGTCTCGATCCAGGTCGTTTCGAGCTCCACGACGTCGAGCTCGGCGACGGCCGCTTCGCCGAGCAGCTCCGTGTACGCGCTTCGCCAGGTGTCGCGCTGGATACGGGCGATCTCGGGAGCGTCGGACACGACGGCGGGGCGGACTTCGGCGGCGGCCATGGGGAGAACTTAGTAGGTCGCCGGAAACTGTCGGTGGCGGATGGCACCATGCGGATGATGAGTACTACGACCATCAGCGGGCCGGTCGCGCGCCGGATCGCCCTGGCCGCACAAGGGTTCGCCGACGCGCGTCCCAGTGGCGCGGTGACCAGGCGGCATCTGCTGCGCGTGCTGTCGCGAACCCAGTTGCTACAGCTGGATTCGGTGAACGTCGCGGTCCGCGCGCACTACATGCCGGTCTTCTCCCGTCTCGGCGCGTACGCGCCCACGCTGGTGGACGACGCGGCCTGGTCCCATTCCGTGCGCAAACCGCGGCTGCTGGTCGAATCGTGGGCGCACGAGGCGAGCCTGCTGCCGGTGGAGGACTGGCCGCTGCTGCGTTCAGGGGCGAAGCGCATGGGCTGGTGGACGAACTACGCGCGCGTGCTGGAGCAGACGCCTCAGCTGGTGGACGACATCCTCGCCGTGGTCAAGGAGCAGGGACCGATCGGCGCGGGCGGCATCGAGCGCGCGCTGGAGAGCGACTCCGGCGGTTACAAACCCGGCTCGTGGTGGGAACGCTCGGAGGTCAAAAAGGCCTGCGAGTGGCTCTTCGGCATGGGGCTGCTGACCACCGGCACCCGCCGGTCGTTCGAGCGGCTGTACGACCTGACCGAACGCGTGGTGCCGCCGGAGATCCTGTCGCGCCGGGTGAGCCCGGAGGAGGGTGCCCGCGCGCTGATCACCCGGTCGGCCGTCGCGCTGGGCATCGGCACCGAACCGGACCTGCGGGACTACTACCGCCTCGGCCCCGATGTCAGCAAGCGGGCGGTGGCCGAACTGGTCGACGCGGGCGTGCTGGAACCGGTGACCGTGGACGGCTGGCCCGCGCCGGCGTATCGGCATGTCGCGGCGAAGGCGCCGAGGGCGGTCACCGGCCGCGCGCTGCTGTCCCCGTTCGACCCGCTGATCTGGGAACGCGCCCGTACCGAGCGCATCTTCGACTTCTTCTACCGCATCGAGATTTACGTCCCCGAGCCGAAGCGGATCTACGGCTACTACGTTTTCCCGTTCCTGCTCGACGGTGAACTCGTCGGTCGCGTGGACCTCAAGTGCGACCGGGCCGCCGGGGTGCTTCGCGTGCAGGGCGCCTTCGCCGAGCCCGGGGTGGACGTCGCGCGGGTCGCGAGTGAGCTGGCCGGGGAACTGCGGCTGATGGCGGAGTGGCAGGGGCTGGACGGGGTCGCGGTGGGGGAGCGGGGCGACCTCGCTCCCGTGCTCGCGCGGTTGGTGCGTTGAGCCCCTGCGGTCCTCAGGACTGTCCCTGAAGGCCTCCTTCCCTGCTCTCCAGGTCAGGGCCGCAGAGCTGGGGAGGATTTGGGACGTTCAACGTCCGAAATGTTTCCCCGCTCGATCGTGTGCCGGAGGGGGCATGTCCCTGAACCTCTGTTGATCAAGCTCCGCAACCGGTGTGCCCCCGGCGACGATGTAGACCTTGGGACACTCAACGTCTCAATTCTTGCATCGTCAGCCTCACGGGGCGGCGAATAACCACCTGACCAGCAGCCCCGCGACTTTGCCGAGAGCCTGACTCTCAAGGCAGGGAAGGAGGCCTTCACGGCCTCAAGGTTCTCGGCACCCTGCCCCTGACTATGTGGATTTGGGGCGTTGGGTTGACCCGAAATCCACACAGTCCGGCCTGACAGTCCCCGTCACGACCGGTTCCAAAGGGGGTGTGTGGACAGAGGGACATCCACCTCCCGACGAGCTTCTTTCGACGCCGAAGACGCGGAGCTGGTTTAGGCGATGACCTGGGGTCATCAGGCCACTACCGCGGTGTCTCCGGCCGGCCGTACGCGGGTACCCCGAGAACGAGCAAGGGACCTTTGCTCCCACCCCCGTGGAAAAGTGAGAGCAAAGTCCCTTGATCCCCCCGTGGTCCGCGGCCTCACCTGGCCGCGCTGGTCACCACCGCGTCGCCGGTCCCGGTCCGGGCCCGCACCTTCAGCGAGACCTCCGACGGCGCACTCTCCGCGACATCCAGCTCGCTCGACACCGAACCGGTCGTCGACGAAAGGTCGATCTCGGCGGCGACACCGCCGCGGATCCCGACCCGGACCTCGCCCGATCCGGTGGTCAGCTCCAGCGATCCGGAGGCGGCGTCGGCCACCGAGAGGTCGCCGCTGCCGGTGCGTGCCAGGACCTCGCCCGCGACCTCGCCGAGCCAGACGTTGCCGGTGCCGGTCGCGACCGTGGCCGAACCGTTCACCGAGGACGCCTCGACGTGACCGCTGCCGGTGCGCAGCTGCAGGCCGGACAGTGTCGGTCCGAGCTTGATGTCGCCGGTGCCGGTGCGGACGATCGCCGAACCGTCTGTCCGCTCCAGGCCGACGTCGCCGGAGCCGGTGAGGATGTCTGCCCGGCCCGCGGAACCGGTCACCGTGACGGCGGCCGCTCCGGCCCGCACCTCCAGGTGTGAACCGGCGGGTGCCCGGACGGTCACGGTGAGCGGGACGTTCTTCAGCTGCCAGGCCTTCGGTGCGTGGACGACCAGCCGGTTGCCGACCTTCTCGATCCGCGTCTGCGCCACGGCGTCGCCCGCCGACGCCCCCTGCGGGCCGCCGAGCTGGTCGCCGAAGCGTTCCCCGACCCAGCTGAGCAGGCTCGTCATCCCGTCGACCCAGGGCTGCTGCTCGCCGCCGTCGCGGCGGACCTCGGCGTGGATACCGCTCTCGCCGGTCAGTTCGATGGTCACCCGGCCGATGGCCACGCTCACGTCGATCTCGATCGGGCCGTCGGCCTCGAAGTCTTCGACGCGCACGGCCTCTTCACCGGCGTGATTGCTTTCCTCGGTCATTTCCGTCCCCTCAGCCCTGGACCCAGCCGTGCAGGTGCGAACCGGCACCGCCGCCCGGCTTCTGCTTGTACTGCCAGTGCTCGCTCCCGCTCTTGCCCAGCGCCCCCTGGACGGCCTGCGAGACGAACGTGTTCAGCGAAACGCCCTGAGAGGCGGCCGCGGCTTCGGCCTGGCCCTTGACCTGCTCGAACAGGCGTAGCGTGATTCGTGTGATGTCACCCGTGTCCATCTTGGGGACGCGCGGAGCCTCTCGCGGCGTCTCGTGGCGGGGTGCGGCCTGCTCGGTGCTCTCGCCGGAGCCGGTGACGACGACGCGCACGTCGCGGCCGTTGAGCCGGACGTCGACGACGTGCCCCGGCAGCGCCGAGGTCACTTCGGCGGCCAGGTCCGCGAGGGCGTTCATGATGGTCAGTCGGGCGGCGGGCTCCAGTGCCGACGACAACAGCGCGGCAGCGCGCCGCGTCTGCTCGTCGCCGGCCGAAGCCGTGTTCGCGAGGTCCTCGCGAAGGCTTGTGATGTACGGCGTCAGATCCATGACACCAATATGACGTCACTTGTGATGTCAGTCAAGGAGGCGATGACGTCACCGTGATGTCGCCGGGGTGTCAGAGACGGCTGCGGTTACGCTGCCTGGAGTCGTGGAGCAGGGGTCGAAAGGGAGTGCGAACGTGGCCGAGACCGTGTCACCCAAGGTTCAACTGATCGCGAAGACGGAGTTTTTCCCGCCGTCGGACGTACCGTGGTCGACCGATACCGACGGTGGTGAGGCGCTGGCCGAATTCGCCGGTCGGGCCTGCTACCAGTCCTGGAAGAAGCCGAACCCGAAGACGGCCACCAACGCCGGCTACCTCGAGCACATCATCGACGTGGGCCACCTGTCGGTGCTGGAGCACGGGTCCGTCACCTTCTACATCACCGGAATCTCCCGGTCGCTGACGCACGAGCTGATCCGCCACCGTCACTTCTCCTACTCGCAGCTTTCGCAGCGCTATGTCCCGGAGCGCGACGCCGCGTTCGTCGAGCCCGACGTCATCGCGCAGGACCCGGAGCTGCACGCGAAGTTCCTCGCCGCCTCGCAGGCCGCCGTCGACGCCTACACCGAGCTGCTCGCCGGGCTCGAGGAGAAGTTCGCCGACGTGCCGAGCGCGACCCTGCGCCGCAAGCAGGCCCGCCAGGCCGCCCGCGCCGTGCTGCCGAACGCCACCGAGACCCGCATCGTGGTCACCGGCAACTACCGCGCCTGGCGCCACTTCATCGCGATGCGCGCCACCGAGCACGCCGACGTCGAGATCCGCGCACTGGCCATCGACTGCCTGCGCGAGCTGCAGAAGGCGTCGGGCAACGTGTTCGCGGACTTCACCATCTCCGCGCTGCCCGACGGCACCGAGGTCGCGTCCAGCCCGAAGGTTCTCGAGGGCTGATGCGACGTCTCGCGATCGACGTCCGGCCCGGCGAGTACACGGTCGCCCGCCTCGCCCCGGACGCGCCGATTCCGGCGAACCTGCTCGACCCCGGCGAGCCCGTGCTGATCTCCATCACGCGGACGCCGGAGGAGCTTTCGGTGATCTGCCCGGCCGGTCTCGCGCCCGCCGGGGCCACCGTCGAGGACGACTGGCGGCTGCTGTCGGTCCGCGGGCCGCTGGCCTTCACGCTGACCGGCATCATCGCGGCGCTGTCGAGCGAGCTGGCCGCGGCCGGGGTGGCGCTGTTCTCGATGTCCACTTTCGACACCGACCACGTGCTGGTCCGGGCTCCCGAGCTGGAGCGCGCGGTGAAGGCGCTCCGGGAGTCCGGGCACGAGGTCACGGTCTGATTCAAAGACAGTAGGAAGAAGGAACCTTTCGGGGCGCGAACGGGTCCGAGCTAGCATCCTGCGCGAACCGAAGGAGCATCGAACCTTGACCGACGAAAAGACCCGTCCGTACGGGCCGCCGCCCCAGCAGACGTACCAGGCCACCGGCGCGCGGATCGTCGCCGGCCGTTACGCCCTGCTGGGCGAGCTCGGCCGCGGCGGGATGGGAATCGTCTGGCGCGCCCAGGACCAGGTGATCGGCCGTCAGGTGGCGATCAAGGAGCTGAAGTTCCCGGACGCCCCCGAGGACGCCTCGGTGCTGTCGGAGCGGATGCTGCGTGAGGTCCGCGCCGCCGGGCGGCTCAACGACCCGGCCGTGGTCACCGTGTACGACGTCGTCACCGAGGGCGGCGCCACGTACATCGTGATGGAGCTGGTCGAGGCGCCGACGCTGGCCGATCTCGTGCGTGAGCGCGGGCCGATGCCGGCGCAGCAGGTCGCCGTGGTGGGGGAGCGGGTGCTGTCCGCGCTTCGAGCGGCGCACGCCGCCGGGATCGTGCACCGCGACGTCAAGCCCGCGAACATCATGGTCGCGCCGGACGGCAGGGTGAAGCTGACCGACTTCGGCATCGCGCACGCGACCGACGACCCGCGCCTGACCACCAGCGGCATGATCGTCGGCTCGCCCGCGTTCATGGCGCCGGAACGGGTCGAAGGTCGCGACGCGATGCCCGAATCCGACCTGTGGTCACTGGGCACGACGCTGTTCTTCGCCGCCGAGGGCATCGTCGCGTTCGAACGGTCCACCACCGCGGCCACGCTGCACGCGATCATGACCGAGGCGCCGTATCTGACGCGGGTCCAGGGCCCGCTGGCCGCCGCGATCCTCGGCCTGCTGGTCACCAAGCCCGAAGCGCGGATGTCGTCCGACCAGGTGCGCAGCCTGCTTTCGGCCGCGCAGGGCGTGCAGGCCCAGCCGACCCCGCCCTCGGGCGGGACGGCGATGCTGCACCCCGGCCAGCCGATGAGCCGGCCCGCGCCCGCCAAACGCAACCTGCGTCCACTCCTGCTCAGCCTGGCCGCGGTCGCCGTGATCGGTGCCCTGGTCGGCGGGATCTTCCTCGGCCGCTGGATGGCCACGCCGGCAGGGAACAACCAGGCGCAGCCCACGTTGACCTACGGCATCAACGGCCAGGTCGAACTCGGTTCCCCCGGCGACTGCTACAACGTGCCGCTCAAAGAGGGCATCAACCTGAACGACGGGGTCAGCTGCGAGAAGGACCACCTGGTGGAGGTCTTCGGCAAGCGCGGCGTGCTCGACGTCGAGTCCTACAGCGACCAGGACGCCCAGGTCGCGGCGTATCCCGGCGCGGAGACGGTGAACCGGATCGCCGAGGCACTGTGCTCGGCGACGTTCAACTCGAACGCTGTCCCGGCGGAGCAGCGGACGTCCTTGATCTGGCGGCCGGTCGTCCCGACGGAAGCCGAGTGGAACCGGCCGCCCAACGAGGAGGACCGGAGCTACTCAAGGGGTTTCCTCTGCCTGCTCGCCAAGGCCGACGGCAGCCAGATCCCGAAGCAGATCACGACCAAGGTCAAATAGGTCACAGAGAGTTTGCGCCGAGTTCGCCTTCGCCACGGAAGATCTCCCGTAATTCCGGGAACGACCACGTCGGCAAGGGGTTCGACGGCCTCAGGAGGTACCTTCACATCATGTCCACTCCACCTACCGCAACGCCGGGAAGACCGTTCGGGCGTGTGCTCACCGCGATGGCCACCCCCTTCGACGCCGACGGCGCGCTGGACCTGAAGCGGGCGCAGGAGCTGGCCGAACACCTCGTGGACCTGGGCAACGACGGTCTGGTCGTCAACGGCACGACCGGGGAGAGCCCCACCACGACCGACGCCGAAAAGGTCGAGCTGATCCGCGCGGTCGTCGAGGCCGTGGGTGACCGCGCGACCATCGTCGCGGGCGCCGGAACGAACAACACCGCGCACAGCATCGAGCAGGCGAAGCAGGCCGAAGCGGCAGGCGCCCACGGCATCCTCGTCGTCACGCCGTACTACTCCCGCCCCAGCCAGGCCGGGCTCTACGCGCACTTCACCACGGTCGCCGACTCGACCGGCCTGCCGGTGATGCTCTACGACATCCCGCCGCGGTCGATCGTCCCGATCGAGGTCGACACGCTGCTGCGGCTGTCGGAGCACCCGCGCATCCTCGCGGTCAAGGACGCCAAGGGCGATCTGATCGCCGGCTCCGAGGTCATCGCGAACTCGCCGCTCGCCTACTACTCCGGTGACGACGGCCTCAACCTGCCGTGGATCTCCGTCGGCGGCGCGGGCGTGGTCAGCGTGATCGGGCACGTCGCGGCGGGCCGTATCCGCGGCATGATGGACGCCTACGAATCCGGCGACACCTCGACCGCGCGCACCAACCACCGCGGCATGCTGCCCGTCCTGCGGGCGATGTCCCGCGTCGGCGGCGTCGCGTTCTCGAAGGCCGCCCTGCGGCTTCGCGGGCTAGACATCGGCGGCCCTCGGCTCCCGATCGTGGCCCCCACCGACGAGCAGCTCCAGGCGATTTCCGCCGATCTCGCCCAGGGTGGCGTGCCGCTCGGGGAAAGCGCCGCCGGTGACTGGCATGGTGCTCGGGTGGCACAAGCAGATTCAGCGGCGGCCTACACGGCGCCGACCTCACATACCAGCGTAGGGACCATGCCTCGGTGACTTCATTGCCAACCGGACCCGGACCGACCACTCCGCCGCCCGTGCTGCCCGAAGGCGCTTTGCGCGTCGTGGCGCTCGGCGGGATCGGCGAAGTCGGCCGCAACATGACCGTCTTCGAGTTCGGCGGCCGTCTGCTGATCGTCGACTGCGGTGTCCTCTTCCCCGAAGACGACCAGCCCGGCGTCGACCTGATCCTGCCCGACTTCCGCGCGATCGAAGACCGCCTGGAGGACATCGACGGCCTCGTCCTCACCCACGGGCACGAGGACCACATCGGCGCCGTCCCGTTCCTGCTGCGGCTCTTCCCCGACCTGAAGATCTACGGTTCGCGGTTCACGAACGCGCTGCTCGCGGCCAAGGCCAAGGAGCACCGCCAGCGGCCGAACCTGATCGAGGTCCGCGAGGGGGAGCGCCGCACGGTCGGCGCCTTCGACCTCGAGTTCTTCGCGGTCAACCACTCGATCCCGGACGCGCTCGCGGTGGCCATCCGCACCCCCGCGGGTGTCGTGCTGCACACCGGTGACATCAAGCTCGACCAGCTCCCGCTCGACGGCAGGCTGACCGACCTCGCCGGGTTCTCCCGGCTCGGCGACGAGGGCGTGGACCTGTTCTGCGTCGACTCGACCAACGCCGAGGTACCCGGGTTCGTCATGCCGGAACGCGACATCGGCCCGGTGCTCGACGATGTCATCCGCCGCGTCGACCAGCGTGTCATCGTCGCCTGCTTCGCGAGCCACGTGCACCGCGTCCAGCAGGTGCTCGACGCCGCCACGCGGCACGGCCGCCGGGTCGCCTTCGTCGGCCGGTCGATGGTCCGGAACATGGGCATCGCCGCCGACCTCGGCCTGCTGAACGTGCCTGACGGCCTGCTGGTCAACCTGGACCAGGCCAGCGACCTGCCCGAGAGCAAGGTGCTGTTCGTGTCGACCGGTTCGCAGGGCGAGCCGCTGTCGGCGCTGTCGCGGATGGCGCGCGGCGAGCACCGGCAGATCTCGATCCGCGCCGGCGACACCGTCGTGCTGGCCAGCTCGATGATCCCGGGCAACGAAACCGCGGTCTTCGGCGTCGTCAACGGCCTCACCCGGCTCGGCGCGAACGTCGTCCACCAGGGCAACGCCAAGGTGCACGTGTCCGGGCACGCGTCGGCCGGCGAGCTGCTGTACCTGTACAACGCGGTGCGCCCCAGCAACGTCATGCCGGTGCACGGCGAGTGGAAGCACCTGCGCGCCAACGGTGAACTGGCCGTGCGCACCGGCGTCGCGCCGGAGAACGTGGTCATCGCCGAGGACGGTGTCGTGGTCGACCTCGTCGACGGCAAGGCCACGCGGACCGGCCGGGTCGAGGTCGGGCACGTGTACGTCGACGGCCTCTCGGTCGGCGACGTCGGCGAGTCGACCTTGTCCGACAGGCTCGTGCTCGGCGAAGGCGGGTTCATCGCCATCACGGTCGCCGTGGACACCAGCACCGGCCGCGCGGTGACCCGTCCGACCGTGTCCGGGCGCGGGTTCTCCGACGATCCGAAGGCACTCGACGCCGTGCTCCCGTTGGTGGAGATGGAACTCGCCAGGTCCGAGGCCGAGGGCATCACCGACACGCACCGCATCGCACAGGCCGTGCGCCGCGTCGTCGGCCGCTGGGTCGCCGACACCTACCGGCGCCGTCCGATGATCGTTCCGACGGTCATCCCGGTCTAGCTTCGCGCGGCCTTGCCCACCTGAAGTACAAGAAGGCCCTCTTTTTTGCGCTAGGCGCAAGGAAGAGGGCCTTCATGTACTGGGCCGAGGGGCGGGAGCCTCCATACGTCGTCGCATACCACTCACGAGACCCAAGCACCTACGAAAGAGTCTCCGCGACCGGCGTCGGGTCATCGTTGATGAAGGATCTGGGACACTCAGCGTCCAAATCCTTGATCAACGGGGGTACCTGCGCACTTCCCAACTCCGTCGAGAGAAGGGGACTTCACGCGCGTAATCACCGCATGATGGTGGGGGTACACGTAACAGGCTCGCGCCGATGACGCCGCCGAGCGCGATCATCCGGACGTGGCGTTGCCGCAGGTCCGGGCGCAGGCCCGCCCGGTCGGTGGTCCGATCCGGGGTGGTTTCTGCGCCCATTCGCGGTTACCTCCTGTCGCCAAGGCGGTGAATCGCGGGATTGTCACACCGCGAGGACCGGAGGAAAAGTGTTTGCGCAACCCCCGGTGAACAGGCCGATGCGGACTCTGCGAACCTAGGCACCTCCACCGCGCGTTCCGAGGAGCAGTTCGATGCCGCACGCCGTCCTCCGGTTACTGCCCGCCGTCTCCCTGGCCGCCGTGCTTGCCGGTTGCTCGGACGAGGCGCCCCAAGCGCAGACGGCGCCTCCCGGGTCGTCACCGCTGGTTCAGCAGGCCGCCGTTCCGTTCAACGACGCCGATGTCGCGTTCGCGCGGCAGGCACTCGCGCACCACCAGCAGGGCGTGGATCTGGCTTCCCTGGCGGAAACCCGCGCCGACAACGTACAGCTGAAGACGCTCGCCAAGCGGGTCATCGACACGCACGAACCGGAGATCGCGCGGCTCTCCGCGCTCATCGAGTCCTGGGGCCAGCCCGCGCCGGACGATCCGAACCTCGAACACATCCAGCGCGACGGGTACATCGGTCCCGGCGACATGGCGGAACTGGCCGGACTGTCCGGAAAGGACTTCGACCGCAAGTTCGTCTCGCGGCTGCAGAAGCAGCGCGAGGCGGGCGTCCGCATCGCCGACGCCGAAACCCAGCACGGCCGCAACCCCGACGCCCGCGACCTCGCCGCGACGACGTCGCGTTCGCAGCAGCAGGAGATCAGTGACCTACGGGGCTTCCAGCAGGGTTGAGTCCGTCTGGACGACGTTCGAATTCAGCTGGACGATGTACGCGCCGGTCAGCAGCACCACCGCGCCCGCGGCTTGAATCCAGCTGAGCGCCTCACCGAGCAGTGACCAGGCCGCGGCGGCGGCGACCAGCGCTCCACCAGCCCCACGACGCTCGCCACCGGCGCCGGAAGGTGGCGCAGCGCCGCCATGCCCGTCGCGTAGGCGAGAACGGTCGCGATCAGCACCAGCGCGATCAGCAGCGACCACACCGGCGGCCGCCACGGCCCGAACGTCGCCGGGACGCCGAGGACATCCCACGGAATCGTCCACGGTGGCGCGACCGCGCACACGAGGACCGCGCCGATCGTCATCCCCCAGGTCACCATGCCGAGCGGATCCCGGTTCGCGACGCCACGCTCCCCGAGCAGGAAGTATCCCGCGGAACAGAACGCCGCGCCGAGCCCGGCGAGCAACCCGAGGACGTCCAGGGTGAGGCCTTCCCAGACCTGCGCGACCAGCACGAGCCCGGTCATCGCCAGCGCGATCCCCGCCCACATCGCCCTCGGCAACCGCACCCGCCGCACGAACCGCACCCACAGCGCGATCAGCACCGGCGAGGTGAACTCGAGCAGGATCGCGATCCCGACCGGGATCCGGCCCGCCGCGACGAAGTACATGAGCTGGACGCCCGCCACGCCGAGCGAGCCGTACGCCAGCAGCAGCGGCCACTCGCGCTTCGTCACTTTGAGCAGTCTCGGCCGGAACGCGGCGACCAGCGCGAGCAGCACGATCGCCGACAGTCCGATGCGGATCGCCGCGACCTGCTCCGGCGACATCCCGGCCTGCATCGCCGGTTTGCCCAGCACGCCCGACGTCCCGAAGAAGAGCGCGGCGAGCAGGATGAGCGTGATGCCCCGGCCGCGGTGCGCGACGTGCTGGGAGGGGGTGGCGAGTTCGGCGGTCACGGCCGGAGGGTAGAGGCCGGGTGAGGCTCGCAGGGCAAGGGGTGTGTGGAAATAGGGACGGTGAGTGTCCCTATTTCCACACACCCCCTCCGGAACCGGTCGTGACAGGGACGGTCCCGCCGGACTGTGTGGATTTCGGGGCATCTCCCGTCCCAAATCCACACGGTCACTGGACTCAGAAGGAGGTGCCGCCGTCGGTCCAGTCGGTCCGGTCGAAGTCGTCGTCATCGACGGGAGCGCGGCGAGGCCTGCGGACCGGAGCGGGTTCCGGTTCCGATGGGGCGGCGACAGGCGCTTCGAGGGCCTGGGGTTCGGGGGTGCCGTTCGGCCAGACGCAGGGTGAGGTCGCGCCGACATAGAACTTGCCGAGATCGTTCGCCTTGAGCGACATGTCGAAGGCATCGCCGGAGTTGCGCGCGAAAACATATTGATCTGTCGGCCGGGAGTCGGTCAGAACTCGGAACGAGTGCGACTCCCACCACTGAATGATCTTGGTGAAGTATCCGGGAAACTGAGCGGAATCCAGGCCGACGATCTCGTAGGTCGCGGAGATCTCGAAGCGGCCTTGGGGGCCGTTGTCGGTGGGGTCAGTGCACTCAGAACGGTTTCGAGTGAATACCTTCAGCTCGGCAGGGGCGGGCAAGGCCGAGAGCGCCCCCTGGATGTACTGCTCGACCTTGTCGCGGGCCTGCTGTTCGGTGATCGTCGATTTCATGTCCTCCCCACCTTCAGGGGTACAGGCCGCCGAGAGCAGCAGCGAAGCAAGGATGAACGGGAGTGTCCGATGAATCATGTCGTCGGTTTTCCGGCGATGATCTGGCCGAGATTGTTCAACGAGGGGTTGTTGTCTTCCCAGTATTCACTGTGCGCTTCCTGGCTGTACCCGCCGAACCCGTCCGTCCCCGGCGCCGAGGTGAACACCTGCCCGCCGAAGTCCGCGTCGGTCGGGTCCTGACCGAGCACCAGGTCGTACCCGGCGACCTCGAGGTTCGCCAGATTGATCATGTCGTGTTCCGCCACTGTCGCGTGCACATGCTCGCCGACGTCGCCCTGATCCACCCCATCGAGATGCAGTTCGCTCACATCGTGCGCGCCGACTCCCGGGCTCGCCACGAAGACGAGTTCGTCCGCGGCGAGGCCGCCGTCGCGGGCGGCGTGACCGACGACCGTCGTGCCGTAGCTGTGGCCCATCACCGTGTTGTGCGACGGCGTCCCTTGATGCGTTTCCCGCAGTCCTTCCTGGAATTGGGTGAGTGCGGCTCTACCTCCATCGGCGTACTTTTCGCTCGCGGCGTCGGTGAGCCCGTTCGGAGCGTCGTAGCCGAGCCAGGTGATCACCGCGGTCGACGGGGAGCCCGCGGTAGTCGCCACGGCCCACATCTTGTCGGAGCGGTTCAGGTCGCCGCCGATCTTCGCCAGTTCCGACCCGGTCCCCGGCACGTACGTCGCCACGTTCATCGCCGTGTCCGGGTTCCCCGCGGACACGATCGCCTTCCCGTCGCCGCTGGTGTCCAGCCCCAGCAGGAACGCCCGCGGTTCCGGCTGGTCCAGCCGCCGCGCGATGGCTTCCAGGCCTTTCACCTTCGGATCACCTCGCAGCCGCGCGATTTCACTGGCGAGGACGGCGCGGTTGGCGGCGTCGCGGTCGGTGGCCGGGATGCCGTCGAGATTCCCGATGAGCCCGGGATTTCCTCGCAGCAGGGCGACTTTCGCCGTATCCGACAGGCTGTCCCACCACGCCTTGTTGTCACCGGGGGAGCCGTTCTCCGGCGGCCCGATGATCGACAGGCCGCTTTGCGCGGCGCCGGCGTCCGCGGCTTGAGCGAGGGTGCCGGCACCCTGTTCGGTGATCTCGCCGCGAAGGGCCCGTTGCATGATGGCGGCGAAATCGGCGTCGACGTCGGTGGCGCGGCGCAGGATCTGCTCGACCCGGTCGGCCAGTTCCGCCATCACGCGAGGCTCTGAAGGCCCACCGGAAGAAGTGATCTCCCCGCCGGAGCCGACGATCAGGCCGTTCCGGGAAGCGAGTTCGTCGGTCTCCCGCACGAACGCGACGACCCGGTCCAGCGCGATCTGCACCTCGTGCGCGCCCCGCCGGACCGCGGACGCTTCGGCCACCAGTTGCTCCAAGCTGGAGGTGAGCGACTCGCCTCGCGTCGACGCGGCGGTGGCGGCCTCGCCGAGCCAGCCGGGGAGACGCGCCATGGACTCGACGTCGTCGTTCACGGCGATGATCCGGGTGCAGCCGTCGTTGAGCGCGTCGGCGACGGCGCCGATCGCGGCCGGATCCCATCGGCGCACGTCGCCCCAGGTGAGCATCAGACGTGGAGTTCCCGGGACGCCGCCAGCTCGTTCGAGCGGTAGCGGGCGGCGGCTTCGCCGAGTTGTGCGGCGTACTCCGAGGTGTTCGCCGCCCAGCCGGGCACCGCGCGGCTCCAGGCGTCCGCGAGCAGTCGCGCCGCTTCACCGGACACGCCGCCCGGCAGTCCTGCCGCCACACCGGCGAGCGTGGCCGCGAGATGCACCTGCCCGACGTCGCCTGAAGCCCGTTCCGCCGCGCTTGACGCGGCACCGATCGCTTCCAGGACCACCTCGTACCCGCCGGTCATCGCGCTTCCTCCCCGTAGCGTGACCCTGTGTGACCAACCTACGACGCGGGGGACGGGCGAGCGGTTCCCTTCACCCGTTCTTGAAAAGGCCGTCGCCCCTGCAGCCGCCGTACGGATTGCCCGATTCGAGCCCGCCTTGCGCGGTGGACGCGGTGGTGAACGACGTCGCGACCTTGTTCGCCAACTCTCCCTTGGCTCACAAACCGCCGGTGCTGTCCAAAAAGGACTTGAACTGGGCGGCGGGGCCGCCGAACCGGATCGGGCTCCCGGCCACGAAACCGTCGCCCACTGCAGGTCTTCCAGCGTCGCCAGGTCGTGGTGCGGACCCGCGTCGGGTGCTCACGTCCGCCGACCTGAGACGAGCGCGAGCACCCGTCTCAGGATCCCGAACTCAGTACTTCTTCCAGGGGCTGACGGTGTCGGTCGGCCGCGTCGGGTCGTGGAACCGCGGCCTGTCCAGCTCGCCGCGGCGCAGCGGCACCAAGCCGTCGGTGATCGCCTGCATGATCTTGGCGTGCGCGCGGACACCGGCGCCCGGCCGCTCCGGCTCGACCTCCGACAGGTTTACCGGGTCGCCGAAATGCACCTGGAAGCGGGGACGGCGCATCGGCGCGCTCAGCCCGGACTTGGCGAGCGGCAACAGGTCGGCGGGACCGTTGACGGTCTCGGTCCCCCAATAGACGGCTTCGTGCGCGCCCCACTGACTGATCGGGATCACCGGCACCCCGGCCGCCAGCGCGAGCCGCGCGGCACCGGTCTTGCCACGTTCTGGCCACAGGCCGGGATCGTGACTGATCCGGCCTTCGGGGTAGACGATGAGCGGGTCACGGGTGGTGCGCAGGGCCTCGGTCGCCTCGGCGAACTGGCCGATGGCCGTCGAAGCCTGCTTGCGGTCGACCCGCAGGTGGCCGCTGGCCCGCAGCGCCGGGCCGATGACCGGTGCGTCGAGGATGCCGCCCGCCAGCATGAACCGCGGGTTGATGCCGATCCGTTTGCAGGCAGCCATCAGCACGAGCGCGTCGAACACGCCGATGTGGTTGGCCGTCATGAGCAAGGGCTTCCGGCGCAGTTCGGCAGGGACACCGCCGGTGACGGTGAGTTTGCCGACGAAGTTGACCAGCCCCCGGTCGATGTTCAGCATCGTGCGCCAGATCGCCGGAGCGCGGCGAGCCGAATTCTCATCCTGATGCAGCGCGAACATGGGGCAGAGCATGTCATGAGCCGCGTTTCACCCGGATGGCCGCTCGAGCTGTGACCTGAGACGAATGTTCTCCGATGTGCTCCGAGTGGCGCCCGGGACTGAAGGGGTCGAGGCGGTTACCGTGGAGACATGGCTAGCGGGTCGACGACCAGGAAACGGAGTACGGCGCGAAGCGGCGGCAGCAAGGGGCCGACGCGGAAGCCGCGTACCCCGGCGAAGCCCAGGTCAACGACGGCGAGGAAGCCCGCTCCACGGCGCCCGGCGCCGAGGAAGAAGTCTTCCGGCACGTTCGCCAAGGGCGTGCGCGGTACCTGGAATCTGCTCGCGAAGGGGCTCGGCACCCTCGCGAGGACGGTCGGCCGCGGTCGCGAACTCGAACCCGAACACCGCCGCGACGGTCTCGCCCTCGGCCTGATCGCGCTGGCGCTGGTGATCGCGTTCGGCGTCTGGTGGCGGGCCGCGGGCCCCGTCGGCGGCTGGGTGGAGATCGGCACCCGCTCGTTGCTGGGAGCCGGGGCGGTGACGCTGCCGCTGGTCCTGGTCGTGGCGGCCGTCGCGTTGATGCGCTCCGAACCGGTACCGGAAGCCCGGCCGCGGATGGTCATCGGCACCGTCCTGGTCATCCTGTCCGTGCTCGGCCTGCTGCACATCTTCACCGCGCTGCCCGAGACCAACGACGCGCGGATGTACGCCGGTGGGGTGATCGGCGCGTTCTCCGGCGGCCTGCTGACCATGGGCGTCACCACCTGGGTCGCCGTACCGGTGCTGGTGCTGGTGCTGCTGTTCGGCACCCTCGTGTTCACCGGGACCCCGGTCCGGGAGATTCCGCACCGGCTGCGCAGCTGGGGTCTCGATCCCGAAGAGATCGAAGAGGCCGAGGCCGAGCGCAAGGCCATCCACGACGAACGCGACGCCGTCACCGAAGCCGACCCGAAGTCGGTCCGCCTGCGGAAACCGTCGCGGCGCCGCCAGGGCGCCGGCGACAACGCGGGGGAGCAGCTCGACATCGAAGCCGCGCTGGCCGAAGCGCCGACGCCGCTTCGCCCGCCTAAGCCCCCCGCCAAGCCTGTCGAGGAGAAGAAGCCGAAGAAGGCCGAGCCGCCGATGGCGGTCACCAGGACCGTCGAAGGCGACTACAAGCTCCCGCCGCCGGACCTGCTGAAGCTCGGCGACGCGCCGAAGTCCCGCAGCAAGGCCAACGACGCCATGATCGAGGCGATTACCGGCGTGCTGGACCAGTTCAACGTCGACGCGCAGGTCACCGGCTTCACGCGGGGTCCGACGGTCACCCGGTACGAGGTCGAACTCGGCCCCGGCGTGAAGGTCGAGAAGATCACCGCGCTGACCAAGAACATCGCCTACGCGGTGGCGACCGACAACGTCCGGCTGCTGGCGCCGATCCCCGGCAAGTCCGCGGTCGGCATCGAGGTGCCGAACTCCGACCGCGAGATGGTGCGCCTCGGCGACGTGCTGCGCGCGCCGTCGACGGTCAAGGACAACCACCCGATGGTCATCGGGCTCGGCAAGGACATCGAGGGTCACTTCGTCACCGCGAACCTGACGAAGATGCCGCACCTGCTGGTGGCGGGGTCCACCGGTTCCGGTAAGTCGAGCTTCGTGAATTCGATGCTGGTGTCGCTGCTCGCGCGGGCGACGCCGGACGAGTGCCGGATGATCCTGATCGACCCGAAGATGGTGGAACTGACCCCGTACGAGGGCATCCCGCACCTGATCACGCCCATCATCACCCAGCCGAAGAAGGCCGCCGCGGCGCTGGCCTGGCTGGTGGAGGAGATGGAGCAGCGGTATCAGGACATGCAGGTCAACAAGGTCCGGCACATCGACGACTACAACAAGAAGGTCCGCTCGGGCGAGATCACCGCGCCGCCCGGCAGCGAGCGCGTGTACGAGCCATACCCGTACATCATGGCGATCGTCGACGAGCTCGCCGACCTGATGATGACCGCGCCACGCGACGTCGAGGACGCGATCGTCCGGATCACCCAGAAGGCGCGTGCCGCCGGTATCCACCTGGTCCTGGCGACGCAGCGTCCGTCGGTCGATGTCGTGACCGGCCTGATCAAGACCAACGTGCCCTCGCGGCTGGCGTTCGCGACCTCCTCGCTCACCGACTCGCGGGTCATCCTCGACCAGCCGGGCGCGGAGAAGCTCATCGGTATGGGTGACGCGCTGTACCTGCCGATGGGTGCCGGGAAGCCGGTCCGTATCCAGGGTGCCTTCGTCGGCGACGAGGAGATCTCGGCCGTCGTCAACTTCGCGAAGGAGCAGGCGCAGCCGAACTACCAGGACGGCGTCACCGCGGCGAAGGCTGGCGAGAAGAAGGAGATCGACTCCGACATCGGCGACGACCTCGACGTCCTTCTGCAGGCCGCCGAGCTGATCGTCACCTCGCAGTTCGGCTCCACGTCGATGCTGCAGCGGAAACTGCGCGTCGGCTTCGCCAAGGCCGGGCGCCTGATGGACCTGTTGGAAAGCCGGGGCGTCGTCGGGCCTTCAGAGGGCTCGAAGGCGCGGGACGTGCTGATCAAGCCGGAGGAGCTGGAGTCGGTGCTGTTCATGATCCGCGGCGGCGGGGACGCGAACGGCGGGGACGTCTCCGACGACGACTGACCTGGCCCTGGAGGTCAGGTGTGTCATAAAGGGGCTTTCAGGACACTTGAAAAACCGATGCAACGGGCCAGCTGCTTCGTTACGTCCTCACTCAGTGGACCCCAAGAAGCTGCTCGTCGTCCTCTGCGCCCTGGCCGGTCTCGCCTGCGGGGCCGACAGCTCCGCCGCGCGCGAACAACCCGCGGCGGCCCAGCTCGCCCCGGTGCAGCAACCCCAGCGCACCGTGGGGCTGGGGGAGACCGTCGTCCTCAAAGTCGGTGACACGACCGAGGTCGCGTCGAAAGACGTCAGTATCCGCTTCGCCCGTTTGGTGTCCGATTCCCGCTGCCCCGCGGACACGGTCTGCGTCTGGGAAGGAGAGGCCGTGGTCGAGCTGACCCTGGCCGAACCCGGACGCGGTGAGCGGACGACGGCGGAAGTCGCCTCCACCGGACGAGGTGGCAGGCAGTCCGTCGAGTTCGCCGGCTGCCGGGTGGACCTGGTCGCCGTGAGTTCGGGCGGCGACCAGGTCACCCTGCGGGTCTCGTGAGTGGCAAAACGGTTCTGACCGTCCTTACCCACTCGACCACCCCAGCCTTAGAGCGCGTTGCCCCAGCCGTCGAGGTACGCGACTTCCGGCAGCGGCACGCGCGACGCGGGCTTGAAGTCCGGCACCGTCGTGTAGGCGACCGGCAGCAGTCCGACCTGCGTGACATCGGAGGGGATGCCGAGGATCTCGGCCGCCTCCGCCTCGTGCGTCAGGTGATACGTCGTGAGCGTCGAGCCGAGGCCGCGCGACCGCAGCGCCAGCTGGAAGTTCCATACCGCCGGGAAGATGCCGCCGTAGAACGCGGCGTCGGTCGCGTTGTCGCCGCTCGGCCTGCCGGTCAGGCACGGGATGACGTACACCGGCACCCGGTCGATCACATCGATCAGGTGCTGCCCCGAGGCGAACGCCCTCGCCACGGACGGTTCGGTGATCGCCTGCCCCAGCGCGGCGGCGTTCGCCTCCAGGTAGGCGTTCCCCACTCGCCGGAACAGCTCCGCGAGTTTGTCCTTCACACCCTGGTCGCGGACGACGAGCCAGCGCCAGGCCTGCTGGTTGCCCGGGGTCGGCGCCTGCAGTGCGAGCCGCAGGCACTCTTCGAGCACCTCGGGTTCCACTGGCCGGTCCAGGTCGAGTTTGCGGCGGACCGACCGCGTTGTGCTGAGCAGGTGGTCGGTGACCGAGGTGTCCATGTGCCGCCTTTCAGTGACGCGCCGCCAGGAAGCGGTCGATCAGCTCTGATCGGTTCGAGGTCCTCTTCCAGCGCGAAATGCCCGGTGTCGAAGAGATGAACCTCCGCCGAGGGAACATCATTCCGGAACGCTTCGGCCCCCGCCGGGTTGAAGAACGGGTCGTCGCGACCCCACATGGCGAGCACGGGAAGCTGGGCTTCTCGCCACCACGCCTGGAACTTCGGGTAGGTGGGGGGTGTTCCGGTAGCTCCGGAACAGGTCCAGCAGGTGGTTCGATGGTCTCCGGATGCCGGATGCCGGATGCCGGATGCCGGATGCCGGATGCCGGATGCCGGATGCCGGACGCCTTCCGCGTACTGGTACCCGATCTGCTCCGGTTCGAGGATCTCCTCGACCCGCGTCGTGCCTCGGTTCCGTCCGTCAGGGAAGAAGAGCTGAAGGGGACCATCGCCGCGTGCGATGAGGGGAAAGCGCCCTTCGCCGCGTGCGATGCGGAAAAAGTCCCCTTCGCACGCAGCTCACGAAAGCTCTAAAGCTCCAGCAACATCCGGCTGTTGCCCAAGGTGTTGGGCTTCACGTACGGCAGGTCGAGGAACTCCGCGACACCAGGATCGGCCGAGCGCCGCATCTCCTCGTAGACCTCCTGGGTCACCGGGGTGCCGTCGATCTCGACGAAGCCGTGACCAGCGAAGAAGCGGGTCTCGAAGGTCAGCACGAACAGCCGCTTCAGCCCGATCTCGCGGGCGAAGCCGATCAGTTGCCCCACCAGCGCGTGCCCGATCCCGCGACCCCGGGACGTCTTGTCGACCGCGATGGTGCGCAGCTCGCCGATGTCCTCCCAGAGCACGTGGAGGGCACCACAGCCGAGTACGTCGTCACCGTCTTCGACCACCCAGAACTCCTGGACACTCTCGTAGAGGGTGACGAGCTCCTTCTCCAGCAGCACCGTCCCCGCGTCGGAGTCGACCAGCGCCTTGATCTTGCGGACGTCCGCGATCCGCGCCCGGCGAACGGCCGGGCGGCGGCGATGGAGCGGTTCGAGGGGGTCTGGCAGCACATCCACCATTAAGCCATCATCGAGGCCGTGCCCGGCCGAGGACTCGCCCGAGCGAGCGATCGCCGACCCCGAGAACAGGCCAGCTACCCTGAGGCACGTGCCTTCTCCCACCACTGATCCTGTCGCCACCCGCCGCGTGTCCTTGCTGACCCTCGGTTGCGCCCGCAACGAGGTCGATTCCGAGGAACTCGCCGGACGGCTGGCGGCGGGCGGCTGGGAGCTCGCCGCCGAGCCCGAGGACTCCGACGTCGTGGTGGTCAACACCTGCGGCTTCGTCGAGTCCGCGAAGAAGGATTCGGTCGACACGCTGCTCGCCGCGTCCGACACCGGGAAGAAGGTCGTCGCCGTCGGCTGCATGGCCGAGCGCTACGGCAACGAGCTGGCCGAAAACCTGCCCGAGGCCGACGCGGTCCTGGGTTTCGACCACTACGCCGACCTCTCCGACCGCCTGGACGACGTCGTGGCGGGCCGCAAGGTCGAGTCTCACACCCCCTCCGACCGCCGCAAGCTGCTGCCGATCAGCCCGGTCCAGCGCCCGACGGCCGCCGAGACGGTCGAGGTGCCAGGGCACGCGCAGCACGGCTGGGGGCCGAGGGTGCTGCGGACCCGGCTCGACACCTCCCCGGTGGCCGCGCTGAAGATCGCTTCCGGCTGCGACCGCCGCTGCTCGTTCTGCGCGATCCCGTCGTTCCGGGGCTCCTTCGTGTCCCGGCAGCCGGACGAGATCGTCGCCGAGGCGATGTGGCTCGCGGAGAACGGCGTCAAGGAGGTCTTCCTCGTCTCGGAGAACTCCACCTCCTACGGCAAGGACTTCGGCCGTGACGGCGCCCGCGCGCTGGAACTGCTGGTCCCGCGCCTGGCCGCGGTGGCCGGTATCGAGCGTGTCCGCGTCTCCTATCTGCAGCCCGCCGAGACGCGCCCCGGCCTGGTCAAGGCCATCGCGACCACGCCGGGCGTCGCCGACTACTTCGACCTGTCCTTCCAGCACTCCAGCGAGACCGTGCTGCGCCGCATGCGCCGCTTCGGCTCCACGGACTCGTTCCTCGCGCTGACCGAGCAGATCCGGGAGTACTCGCCCAACGCGGGCATCCGCACCAATGTCATCGTCGGCTTCCCCGGCGAGACCGAAGAGGACGTCGCCGAGCTGGAGCGCTTCCTGACCGGTGCGCGGCTCGACGCGGTGGGCGTCTTCGGCTACTCGGACGAGGACGGCACCGAGGCCGAGACCTTCGACGGCAAACTCGACGAGACCGTGGTGGCCGAGCGGGTCTCCCGGATCTCCGCGCTGGTCGAGGAGCTGACCTCGCAGCGTGCCGAGGAGCGCGTCGGCGACTTCGTCGACGTGCTGATCGAGCAGGCCGAGGACGGCGAAGACCCGATCGGCCGCGCCGCGCACCAGGCGCCCGAGGTCGACGGCGAATGCGTCCTGATCGAGACGGACGACCTGCCCTCGCTGGCGGTCGGTGACTTCGTGCGCTGCGAGGTCGTCGACTCCGAGGGTGTCGACCTGATCGTGCGGCCCGCGCCGCTCGAGGCCGACCGGTGAATGCCGCCCCGAGCGACGCCGGGGCGGGCGAGGGAACCGGCGGTGAGCACGCCCGGGTCCCCGAGGCCACCCCGGTCCCGACGCTGAACCTGGCGAACCTCCTCACGATGTCGCGGCTGGTGCTGGTGCCGCTGTTCGTGATGGCGCTGTTCGCCGGCGACGGGACGGACACGTTCTGGCGCGCGATCGCCACCACGCTGTTCGCGATCGCGTCGTTCACCGACCAGGTCGACGGCTGGGTCGCGCGCAAGTACGGGCTGATCACCGACTTCGGCAAGATCGCCGACCCGATCGCGGACAAGGCGCTGATCGGCGCCGCGCTGATCGGGCTGAGTGTGCTCGGCGAACTGGGCTGGTGGGTCACCATCGTCATCGCGCTCCGCGAGATCGGCGTGACGCTGCTGCGGTTCTGGGTGATCAGGCACGGCGTCATCCCGGCCAGCCGGGGCGGCAAGGCCAAGACGCTCGCGCAGATCGCGGCCATCACCGCGTACCTGCTGCCCCTGCCCGCGGCCGCCGAGCCGGTGCGGTGGGTGCTGATGGGGCTCGCACTCGTGCTGACCGTCGTGACCGGGCTCGACTACGTCGTGCGGGCGGTGCGGCTCCGTGCCGCCGGACGGCGTGCCGCGGGCTTATGACAGGCACAGCCGCGCGCAGCGTGTCCGCTGAGGGTGGTGGCGGGGGCATAGCTGGACCTGAGACCTTGATCACTCACCTGATCGAGCGAGGGGAGACGGTGGCGACGGCCGAGTCGCTGACCGCCGGCTTGGTCTGCGCGACGCTGACCCGCGTCCCCGGATCGAGTGCCGCCGTCCGGGGCGGGCTGATCGTCTACGCCACCGATCTCAAGGCTTCGCTCGCCGGGGTCGACGAAGACCTTCTCGCCGCGCATGGCGCCGTTCATCCCGAGGTCGCGGCTCAGTTGGCCGCCGGCGCGAGAGACCGCTGCGGCGCCACCTGGGGCCTCGGCCTGACCGGTGTCGCGGGTCCGGCGGGGCAGCACGGCATCGCACCCGGCACCGTCCATGTCGGGCTCGCCGGGCCGGCCGTGCTCACCGTCCGTACGCTGGACTTGAGCGGTGATCGAGCTTCGGTCAGGGCCGGGGCCGTCCGCGGCGCGTTCGCCCTGCTGGGGGAACATCTCGCATGATCGCCGCGTTCGCCCTTGGCGTATTGCCGTGTCAACACCTGCGCCCAGGGCACCGCACTGGGTAACGTAGGGGGCAGTCAGTCCTGGAAGGGAGGCGCGTGATGACCGTGCTGTTGCGCGAGGCGATCGGCGACCGGCTCCGACACGCCCGCACGAACCAGCGTCGAACGCTGCGGGACATCTCCCGCGCCGCCAGGGTGAGCCTTGGCTACCTTTCCGAGGTCGAGCGCGGGCAGAAGGAAGCGTCCAGCGAGCTGCTGGCGTCCATTTGCGAGGCCCTGGAGCTTCCGCTCGGCGAACTCCTGCACAAGGTCGCCGCCGACGTCTCGGCGATCGACAATGTCGAGGTCGCCCCGGTGGACGAGAAGGTCGAGGCGGGCAAGCGCCGTGCTCCGGAGCGTGAGAGCGCCGAGGCCGGTCTCGAAGGTGGGCGCCTGGTATCCGAGCTGATCGGTAACGACCTGGCCGACTTGCGGATCTCGCCGCCGCCGCGGATGAGCCCGGCCCTGCGGACGACGATCGCCGCACCGAAGATGGTCGCGGCCTAGCAGCTGTGACGTGAGAGGCCCCGGGCAGTCCGCCTGGGGCCTTCCTCGTTCCTGGGTCAGCTCGCGGCGCTGTCGAACGCGCCCGCCTGGTAGGAGCCACCCTTGGTGTGCGTGACGACGAGCAGCCGGTTGGCGG
This sequence comes from Amycolatopsis sp. cmx-11-51, assembly GCF_047608665.1. Lineage (NCBI taxonomy): Bacteria > Bacillati > Actinomycetota > Actinomycetes > Pseudonocardiales > Pseudonocardiaceae > Amycolatopsis > Amycolatopsis sp. cmx-11-51. Next base: position 113,435 of record NZ_JADNQO010000002.1, read on the forward strand.
CATTGATCATCGCGACCAGGTAGACCAGCGCGGCGATCTGGTCGTCGTCGTAGTGCTCGCACACCTGCGACCAGGTCTCGTCCGAGACGCCCTGGTGCGCGTCGGCGAGGCGGCTGCCTTCCTCCGCGAAGACCAGCGCGGCCCGCTCGGCCTGGGTGAACACGGTCGATTCGCGCCAGGCGGCGACCAGGTTGACGCGGACCGCGGGTTCGCCTGCCGCCGTCAGGTCCTTGGCGTGCGCGTCGACGCAGAACCCGCAGCCGTTGAGCTGGCTGGCCCGCAGCGACACCAGTTCTTGGGTGACCTTCGGCAGCGTCGACCCCTTGATCGCCACACTGACGGCGGCGAAACGCTTGCCGAGCTTGGCGCCGAGCTCGGTGCTGTTCAAATCGAAACGGCTGTCCATGACTTCGTCCTCATTCATGATCGGGTGGTGAAGCGAACGACCACCAGATGCCGCTGACCCGCCCGGCCTGACAACACGATCAGGTGACGTGAAACACGTCCTTCAGGTGTCAGAAAGCGGCGAGGTCCGGTGTCTTGTGCGCGACAACCGTCGAGAGGGAACAGGAGCCACCCATGCCCGCCCCGGACCCCGCCACCGAGGCGTTCGTCGCCCACCGGAACCTGCTGTTCACCGTCGCCTACGAGATGCTCGGCTCGGCCGCCGACGCGGAGGACGTCCTCCAGGAGACCTGGCTGCGCTGGTCGGGCGTCGAGCACGGCACCGTGGAAAACCCGCGGGCCTACCTGGTCCGCGTCACCACCCGGCAGGCGCTCGGCAGGCTGCGCACCCTCGGCCGACGCAAGGAGTCCTACGTCGGTCCTTGGCTGCCCGAACCGCTGCTGACCACGCCGGACGTGGCCGAGGACGTCGAGCTGGCCGACAGCGTTTCGATGGCGATGCTGCTGGTGCTGGAGACCCTCGCGCCGACCGAACGCGCGGTGTTCGTGCTGCGTGAGGTGTTCGACGTGGCCTACGACGAGATCGCCGAGGCCGTGGGCAAGACCCCGGTCGCGGTCCACCAGATCGCTCACCGGGCCCGGGCGCACGTCGCCGCCCGGCGGCCGCGGGGTGCCGCGTCCCCGGCCGAGACCCGTGGCGTGCTCGACGCGTTCCACCGGGCGGTCCGAACAGGTGACCTGCAGGGGCTGCTCGACGTCCTCGCACCGGACGTCGTCTTCCTCGGCGACGGCGGCGGAGTGGTGCAGGCAGTGCTGGAACCGGTGGTCGGGGCCGCCCGCGTCGCGCCGCTGCTGGCCACGAGCCGTCCGGCGAGGGACGACGCGGCCACGATGCGGACGGCGCAGGTCAACGGCCATCCGGCGCTGATCCTCCGGCTCGGCGGCGAGGTCGACACCGTCGTCGCGGTGCGGGTCGACGACGGCCTGATCACCGGCCTTTACGCCGTGCGCAACCCTGAGAAGCTCACGCGGATCGAGCGGGCGACCACCCTGCGCCGCTGAGTCCGGGCTCGTATTCCAGCCGTCTTCACCCAGGGTCACCACCCGGCGAACCTGAAAGGTCGTGAACATCACAGTCAGGGGGATCCCTGAATTCCGTCGGGGTCGCCTGGAACACGGGACGCCGACCTGACACGATGGAACTCAACGCCGGGGTCGGGACGTTGCAACATCACAAGAGGGGACGCCCCACCTCGAGGTAACAGCCCGTGGGATGCGAGAAGGCAGGCGGAGGAGATGGCCAACCCGTTCGTGAAGTTCTGGAAGTACATGATGGCGGCGTTCTCGTCGAAGATCGACGAGCACGCCGACCCGAAGGTACAGATCCAGCAGGCCATCGAGGAGGCGCAGCGCAATCACCAGGCGCTGACCCAGCAGGCGGCCTCGGTGATCGGTAACCAGCGTCAGCTGGAGATGAAGCTGAACCGTCAGCTCGGCGACGTGGAGAAGCTGCAGGCTTCGACCCGCCAGGCGCTGGTGCTCGCCGACGAGGCGCGTGCCAAGGGCGATGAGCAGAAGGCGACCGAGTTCGAGAACGCGGCGGAGAGTTTCGCCGCACAGCTCGTCACCGCCGAGCAGAGCATCGAAGACCTGAAGACCCTGCACGACCAGTCGCTTCAGGCGGCGGAGCAGGCGAAGAAGGCCGTCGAGCGCAACGCGACCATGTTGCAGCAGAAGCTGGCCGAGCGCACCAAGCTGCTCTCGCAGCTGGAGCAGGCGAAGATGCAGGAGCAGGTCTCCGCTTCGCTGAACCAGATGAGCCAGCTGGCCGCGCCGGGCAACACCCCGTCACTGGAAGACGTTCGCGACAAGATCGAGAAGCGCTACACCACCGCGCTCGGCTCGGCCGAACTCGCACAGAACTCCGTCCAGGGCCGGATGATGGAGGTCCAGGCCTCCACGACGCAGTTCGCCGGACACTCGCGTCTGGAGCAGATCCGCGCCTCCATGAAGGGTGACTCCGTCGCGCAGGTGACCGACGGCAAGACCACCGCCGCCGCCGCCGCGCCGAAGGCGTCGAGCGGTGCGGACATCCAGCGTGAGATCCAGGCACGGGTTCAGGCCGAACAGGGCAAGAACCCCGCCTGACACATCACCTAGAGCCGGTCCCGCACCCCGCGGGGTGCGGGACCGGACTCACCTATCAGAGGGGCGAGGGCAATGGGCCAGGGCAGGCGCAAGGACTTCGGGGAGTTCACCGCCAAGCTGGAGAAGCACATCGAGAAGCTGCCCGATTACGCCCAGCGCGCGCAGGAGAAGCTGCAGCGCTACATCCCGCCCTCCGAGCAGGGTTCCCGGCCGTCGACACCCACGCCGCCCGCGCCGCGGCCGCTCATGCCGAAGATGCCCCCGATGCCGAAGATGTCGCAGCAGCTGACGTCCATGGCCGCGGGGCAGATCCCGGTCGTCGCCGAGGCGAAGGCCAAATGGGCCCGCTGGAACGAGCCGGCCGCCAAACTGGAGCGACAGAAGCGCCGCACTTCCCGTGCGATGACGTTCTGGATCCTCCTCACCATCCTTTGTGGACTGTTCGCCGTCGTCGCGGGCACCGGCCTGCTGAAGTCGGGACAGGCCGACATCCTCCAGGCCATCGCGGGCAGCGCGTTCACCATCGTCTTCGGCACTTTCGGTGTCCGGTCGGGACTGCGGCTGCGGACGCTCAAGCGCACCGTGCTGCCCGCCGCGCCCGCCGCTCCGCCACCGCTTCCCCCGGCGCGATCCGTCGCGCGGGAGCCGATGGAACGCCTCGTCGAAAGCGAGGCTTCGCTGTCGGAGCTGCTTCGCCAGCTTTCGCAGCCGACGTCGCTCGGCACCATGCCGGTGTCGGAGATCGCCGTGGCGGACGCCCGGGCCACCGCCACGGAGGCGGCGCAGGCCCTGCGTGGCCTCGCGGGCCGGATCCAGGCCATCGAACGCGGCCGTGACGCCGCTCCCGAGCGCGAGCGGGGCGCTCTCGACGCCGCCGTCAAGCAACTGCGCGTCCAGCTCGACGACGGCCTCGACGGCTACGGCGGTCTCGTCGCCGCTGCCGGACACACCGTCGCCGCGAGCTCGGACGGCATGACGTCGTCCAAGGAGTCGCTCTCCGACGCGACCGACAAGCTCGCCGGACTGGCCATGGCGCTGCGCGAACTTTCCTGAGCGAGGCGGTTGTCTCGTAGATCGGTAGATAGGCCCCACGCCACAGGGGGATATCCGCACCGCGCGGGGGTGAGCAGGCCCGAGCAGCTGACCAAGTCGCGATCGGGCGGGTAATGGCGAGACTGGGTGGATTCCGGTGCGGGGGACGACCCAGAATCCACCCAGCCGCTCCGACCGCAAGCTTCTAAGCAGGCGCTTTCCTGGACAATCGTCTCATTCGTCGTCGCTAATACTCCATTGCGTAACGACTCGCTCACTGTGGGATACCGAAACGCGCGTGTGGCCCGAAACCGCTGGTGACGGCAACCCGCGATGCCTAACGTTTCTCTCATGCACGCAGTGCTCCTCCCAGCTCGGGCCTGAACCCAGCCCGCGTGAGCGGGCGTTCCAGGGTGGCGGACCGGACACAGTGGATCTCGCGCAGTGGTCTTTCTCGTCCCCATCGAGGAAAGGACGCCCAGTGACGACGCTCCCCCCGGAACAAGAGCCGATCCCGACCCCGCCGCCCAGCTCCTACCAGCGCGTCGTCGCGGCCTACGACCGGATCACCGAGGTCGACCGCCCCGACGTCTGGATCATGCTCCGCCCCCTGGAAGACGCCCTCGTGGACGCGAAGGCGGTCGATGAACGCGTACGCGCCGGGACGGACCTCCCACTCGCCGGAACCCTGGTGGCGGTCGCCGATGTCATCGACGTCGCCGGTCTTCCCACAGCGGGGGAGGACGTCTGCTGCGTCGGTGCCCCGGCGGTGTCCCGGCTGGCCGCCGCCGGAGCGGTGGTGGTCGGCAAGACCAACTGCGACCGGTTCGGCAGCGACCTCGAGCACACCCACAGCCCGTATGGCGCCGTGAGCGCCGCGCTGAACACCGCCAGGGTCTCGGGGAGCGCGAGCAGCGGCGCGGCCGTCGCCGTCGCGCTCGGCCTGGTCGATCTGGCGGTCGTGACGGACACGGCGGGAGCGGGCCGGGTGCCCGCTTCACTCAACGGGATCGTCGGGCTGAAGCCGACGCTGGGCCTCGTGCCCAAGACCGGTGCCGCGCCGTGCGGCGGGATCGCCCTGTTCGCGCGCAGCCTCACCCTCGGCCAGCGCGCGCTGGGGTTGATGACCGGTCCCGACGGGATCGACCCGCTCGCGCGGGACTGGCCGCCCGACGTCCGGCTCTCCGCGGGGGATCGGCCGCGAGTGGCGATCCCCGGCTCCGAAACGCTCACCGGTCTCTCGCTGCGGGCCCGGTCCGCTTTCGTCGGCGCGGTTTCGGCGCTGCGAGCGTCCGGGGCCGTCGTGGAGACGGTGGAGGTGTCGGCGCTGTTGTCGGTCGGCGAGCTGATCCACGACGACGGCTTCACCGCCGATCGCCGGCGGGTCGCCGAGGCCGGGATGCTCGCGCTCCGGACGCTGTCCGAGTACGACGCCCTGGTCCTCCCGACCGTCGCGGACCATCCCGAAGTCACCGAGGCGCTGTCCGATCCGGACGGTGTCGCGAAACGGCTGGAGCGGTTCACGGCGTTCGTCAACCTGCTCGACCTCGCCGCGGTCACGGTGCCGTCGTCGCCGTCGGATCTCGGGCCGTACGGGGTGTCGGTGGTGGTGCGGCCGTTCGACGACCAGGTCGCCATCGACCTCGCCGCCGTGCTCACCGACGAACAGGCCGATTTCCCTTATCCCGCACCGGGCGCGGACCTCGTGGTGTTCGGGGCGCACCTGCGCGGTCAGCCGCTGAACGGACGGCTGGTCGCTGCGGGCGCACGGTTCACCGGCCTGGTCCAGACCGGTGAGGGCTACCGGATGCTGTTGCTGCCGACCGACCCACCCCAGCCGGGCGTGGTGCCGGTGAGCGCCCCGGGCGAGCACACCATGCTGTCGGGGGAACGCTGGCGCCTCTCACCCGCCGCTCTCGGCGCGTTCGCCGCCACGCTGGCCGAACCGTTCGTGCTCGGCCGGATCCGGCTGGACGGCGGCGAAACCCCGCTGGCCGTCCTCTGTGACCAGTCGGCGACGGCGACGGCCACCGAATTGACGCGGTACCGGTGCTGGCGTGCCTATCTCAGGTTCGTCAGTACGGCCGGGCCGCGAGACCTCGGGCGACCCGCTTGACCAGACCGGGACCGTGCAGGGCGAAACCGGAGTAGAGCTGGACAAGACCGGCGCCGGCGTCGAGCATCCGGGCGGCGGCGCCGGCGTCGAAGATCCCGCCGACGCCGATGATCGGCAGCTTGCCGCCGGTCTCGTCGTGCACGAACCGCACCACCTCGACCGAGCGGGCGGTGAGCGGGCGGCCGGAGAGTCCGCCCGCCTGTTCGCCGACGGTCGCTTCCGTTGGCGCGATCCCTTCGCGGGACAGCGTCGTGTTGGTCGCGATCAGCCCGGCGACACCGTGTTCGAGGCAGACTTCCAGCAGTTCCGCGAGGGCTTCGTCGGTGAGGTCGGGGGCGACCTTCACCAGCACCGGTGTCGGCGCGGCCTCGCCCGCCAGTGCCGTGGAGGTCTCGCGGAGTTCGGAGAGCAGTTCGGCCAGCGCGGACTTGTCCTGCAACGCCCGCAATCCCGGTGTGTTGGGCGAACTGACGTTGATCGCGAAGTAGTCGGCGTACGGATACAGCGCACGCAGTGAGAACCGGTAGTCCTCGACGGCTTCGTCGAGCGGGGTCACCTTGGACTTGCCGATGCTGACGCCGAGCGGCACCGGCGGCTTCCCGCCCGCGGCGAGGCGGGCGGCGAGTGCTTCCGCGCCTTCGTTGTTGAAGCCCATCCGGTTGATCACCGCGTCGGTCTCGGCAAGGGTGAACAGCCGCGGCTTGTCGTTGCCCGGCTGCGGGTGCCGGGTCACCGTGCCGACCTCGACGAAGCCGAAGCCGAGCGCGGGCCAGGCGTGCAGCGCCCGGCCGTTCTTGTCCATCCCGGCGGCGAGGCCGACGCGGTTCGGGAAGCGGAGCCCGAGGAAGGTGACCGGATCGTCCGTCCGGTAGACGCGGCCGAGCGCGCCGAGCGCGGGGGGGACCCGGCTCAGCCTGGCGAGCGTGCCGATGGTGCGCTCGTGCACGGTTTCGGGGTCGCTGCCGGAGACCCGGTAGAGAGCGGGGCGGACGATCTTGTCGAAGAACACGGCCCCATCATGCCTGGTGGCCGCCGTGCCGCTCGATCGTGCTCGCCCAAGGCCTTAGCTTCCCGTGTCGAGACGGACATCACCCGTGCCTGAATGGAGATCACGCGTGATCAGGCGGAGATCACGCGTGATCTCCACCTGATCACGCGTGATCTCCATTCGGTTACGCGAGGCGCGCCTTCCACTCGTCCTCGAGCATCGCGAAGACGAGTTCGTCGCACCACTCGCCCTTCACGATCTCGTTCTGCCGCAGATGCGCTTCCTTGCGCATGCCGAGGCGTTCCATCAGCGTGGCCGACGCGGTGTTGCGGCCGTCGCAGCGGCCGATGATCCGGTGCAGCCCGAGGTCTTCGAAGCCGAGCCGGAGCAGTTCGACGGCGGCCTCCGCGGCGAACCCCTTGCCGTGGTGATCGGGATGGAACACGAAACCGATCTCGCCCTGCCGGTGCTCGCTGCTGAGGTACTCGAGGTTCAGGTCGCCGATCAGCTGCCCGGTCTCGGTCAGCTCCACGGCCACGGCCAGGAACTGGCCCTCCTGGGACAGGCTGCCGCTGTGCACGCGCTTCGCGAGCGCGGCGGCGGATTCGGCCCGGCTGCGCGGGCTCCAATAGAGGTAGCGGGCGACGTCGGCGCGGGACTGGAAGGAATTGAGTTCGTCGAGATCGTCCGGGCTGAAAGCGCGGAGGGTAAGGCGCGGGGTGATGATCGGGAAATCGGGCCTCAACATGGCGTCAGGCTATCCAGTCTTCGGGGTCCGGGGGCGAAACAGCGGCGGACGGTTCTCCAAGACGGTGGGCGGTCCGTCTGGCCGCGCGAAAGGAGTAACGACCCGGAAATGAGGGTACCCCGAGGCGGCTCCCGGACGCCGGAATCGGCGGCCGGGCCCGAGCCGGACCGGTGCTCGGGTACCTCGGGGGCCCGGTGACTGCCTGGTATTCGCTATCAGGCACCACGCGAAGCAGAGACGACGAGCCGAAGGTGGCTCCAACTTGCGTTGTATCGCTGCTCAAAAGTCCTACGCGTGCCGTCCGCTAGCGGACAGTCACCTCACGAGTCCTGTTGGAATACAACTTTGGACCACCTCCTCTCTCGTGTACCACCACGCTATGCGAGGACTTCGGGGTCCTGCAACAAGATTTCTCCGATCTCCGTCAACAGGGCGGTCTTGGCCGCCGGTGCCAGGAAAGACGCGTTCACCGCGTTCTGCGCGAATCGGGCGATTTCGGTCGTGGTCAGGCCCAGCGTTTCGGCCACCGCCAAGTACTCGCCGTCGAGCGTGGCGCCGAACATCGGCGGGTCGTCGGTGTTGAGCGTGACCACCACGCCGTGGTCGAGCAACCGTCGCACGGGATGCGCTTCGATCGACCGGAACTGTCCTGTTCGGACATTCGAGGTGGGGCAGACCTCCAGCGGGATCCCTTGTGCGGCAAGGTGTTCCAGTAGTGCCGGATCGGTGTACGCGCCGACGCCGTGGCCGATCCGCTCGGCGCCGAGGTCGTGCACCGCCGACCAGACGGTGGCCGGCCCGGTCGTCTCACCGGCGTGCGGGACGCTGTGCAGCCCCGCCTCCCGTGCCGTGGTGAAGAACGGGGCGAACTGCGCGCGGCCGACGCCGACCTCGGGTCCGCCGAGCCCGAAGGACACCAGGCCTTCGGGGCGTTCGCGGAGCGCGAACACGACCGTCTCGCGCCCGGCGACGACCCCCTTCTCACCGGGAATGTCGAAACACCAGGCCAGTTCCACCCCGTGGTCCGCTCGCGCCGCGGCTCGCCCAGTGGCGAGACCGGTGAGGAGATCGTCCGGGGACATCCCGTCGAGGACGTGGTTGTACGGCGTCACGGTCACCTCGGCGTACCGGGCGTTCTGCGCGGCCAGATCGGCCGCCAGCCCGGTGACGAGGGTGTGGATGTCGCGGGCGTCGCGCACCAGCGACGTCACCGCCAGGTAGTTGCGGAGGAAATGCGGGAAGTCGCGGAAGGTGAAGAAGTCGGCGAGCGCGTCGGCCTCGGTCGGTACCCCCGCCGAGGGGCGCCGCCGGGCCAGTTCCAGCACCGTGGGCAGGCTCGCCGAACCGACGAGGTGGACATGGAGTTCGACCTTGGGCAGGGCGTGCACGAACGCGCGCAGCGCCTCGCCCGTGAGGAATCCGGGCATGACAAAGCTCCCTGAAAGGAGGTGAAGGGTGACGTGCGGAGGGAGCGGGCGGCTCAGGGAGCGAGGTCGCCGCGTTCGGTGTCTGTCCCGTAGAGCGGGAGCTTGAACAGCGTCACGAGGCCAGCTTAGCCACTGGGAGCGGGTCCTGACTGGCATTTCGGGCAGAACCAGGTCGGCCTCGCCTGGTGCCCGGTGCCCTGTGGGGCGATCCGGAGCCGCCCGCCGCAGCGGAAACAGCCTTGTTTGGTCCGTTCGTAGGCCCAGTGCTCGCGGCCGCGGCGCAGATCACCGGTGGTGGTCTGCGAGGTGCGCCAGGCGTTGGCCTTCAACAGCTTGCGGCCGAGCGCGACGGCCTTCGCCGGGTCCACCCCGGATACCGGGGTCCATGGCGTGACGCCGAGCAGGAAGCAGATCTCGACCTTGTACATGTTCCCGATCCCGGCCATGATCCGCTGATCCAGCAGGGCGTCGCCCAGTTCGCGGTCCGGGTCCGCGGCGAGCGCGGCCGCCGCCCGCTCCGCGAGCTGGTCCGTCCACTGTGGATCGAGCAGGTCCGGGCCGAGGTGACCGACGAGCCGGTCTTCCTCGCCCGTGGGAACGAGTTCGAGGTCGTGCACGCGGAAACCGACCGCCTGCACCCCTTCCGCCGCCAGGATGACGCGCGCGTGATGCGCCGGATGGCGCCAGCGGGCACCCGCCGGATAGACCGCCCACTTGCCGTCCATCCGGAGGTGACTGTGCAGGGTGAGGTCGCCGGAGAACCGGGTCAACAGGTGTTTGCCGACCGTTGCGACGCCGAGTACATCCCGCCCGGCGAGATCCGACGTGGCCAGCTGGGGCACCCTGAACTCGCCGCGCACGAGGGTCTTCCCGGCCAGCGCCTTGTCGAGGACCTTGCCGGCGAGGAAGACGGTGTCGCCTTCGGGCATCGGCGCTAACCCGTGCCGGTGTCGCTGAGCTTGGCGGGGGCTTCGGTGGTCTCGGGCTCGGGAGCGTCTTCGTCGCCGCGGACGCGATGCCGTCCGGCCCGGCTCGACCGGAGGACCTTCGCCAGCACCATGTTGAAGGTGAGGGCGATCTCCTGCGCGCCGGGGGAGTGCCACTCGTGGATCGGGCTGCACGCGCCCTGCGCCTGCTGCACCGCGAGCCGGTCCGGGATGGCCGTCGGCATCACCAGCGGCCCGAAGTTCTCCCGTAGTTCGGCGACGCGGAACTGGTGCTCGTAGGAGCGCACGCGAAGCTTGTTGACCACGACGCCGATCGGCCGGAGCCCCGGGTTCTGCTCCTCGCGGATCTTCTCGATCGCTTCGAGCGCCCGGCGGGCGCCGGAGACGGCGTACATCGTCGGCTCGGTGACGATCAGGGCGCTGTCCGCCGCCACCAGGGCCGAGCGGGTCAGCCTGCCCAGCGACGGCGGGCAGTCGAGGATCACCAGTTCGTAGGGTTCCTCGCGCAGCGGGTTGGTGTGCAGTTCGTCGAGCGCGCGGGAGAGGTTCTCCAGGCGCCGGTTGTCGGCGTCGGGCTCGTTGAGCATCTCCAGCTCTTCGGCGCCGACGAGGACGTCGATCTGGTCACTCCACACGCTGGGCGCGATCGCGCGTTCGAGTACCGAGCGCACCGGCGTCTCCAGGACGTCGGCCAGCGTACGGTCGGTGAGGGGCGGGTCCAGCGAGGTGGTGGCGTTGCCCTGCGGGTCGAGGTCGGCCACGAGGGTCCGGGTGCCCCTGCGCAGGGCGGCGGACGCGACACCGAGGGCGACCGTCGTTTTACCGACGCCACCCTTCAGGCTGAGAACAGCGACCGTGTGCACTCGATACAGCCTACGGGCAGTCGGCCGGGTGGCTCCTTGGCAAGGTGTCGAACACCGCATCGGACTACACCCGCAGGTCGCTCGAGGGCGGGGATTACCCTGTGCGTTTATGAAGACGGACACCGTGGCCACGCGGGGATCGGGGGCGGTACGCCGGGTTCTCGAAGCAGAACTCCGGGCCGCCCGAGCGCGAGGCGCACAACAGCCGGGCGTCGTCGACGTCGGCGGCGGGAGCGGCGGCTGGGCGGTGCCGCTGGCTTCGGCGGGCTGCCTGGTGACCGTCGTCGAGCCGAACCCCAACGCGCTGGCGACCCTGCGCCGCCGCGCCGAGGAAGAGGGCGTCTCCGGCAGCATCACGGTGATCGCCGACGACTCCGACGCGCTCGGCGCCCACGTCGCGGCGGGCTCGGCCGACCTCGTGCTCGCGCACGGCCTGCTCGAAGTCGTCGACGACCCGGCGGCGGTGCTCGCCGCGCTGGCCGCCGCGGTCAAACCCGGTGGCGCGGTCTCGGTGCTGGTGGCGAACCGCCACGCCGCGATCCTGCAGCGCGCGCTGGCCGGGCGGCTCGGCGAGGCACGGGAACTGCTCGCGGCCGAGAGCGGTGTCCTGGGCGGCGGCCGGGAGACCGTGCTGCGACGCTTCGACGCCGAGGCCCTCCAGGCGCAGCTGACCGCGGTGGGGCTCGAAGTGGTCTCGCTGCAGGGCGACGGCGTCGTGGCGGACTTCGTGCCCGGCGGGGTGCGGGAAGAAGACCTGGCGGAGTTCGAGCTGGCGGCGGCGTCGGTTTCGCCGCTGCGGGACATCTCCAGCAGGCTGCACATCCTGGCGCGCCGCCCGGCCTGACCTCGGCCGGCTTGACCCCGGCAGGGAATTGTCGGTGGTCCGGGCTAACGTGCCCGTAAGGTCGCCGGAGGGCGCCCCGCGCCCGACGGCGACTTCACCGTCGCGCGCCCTCTTTGGGCCGAAGGCCCCCGGAAACGTTTTGGCAGGGCGCCTCCATGACCACCGCAGCTGACATCGACTACGTGCGCCCTGGCGAAACGTGTCCGGCAGCGCGCGACAAATAGACACAGCGCGACAAATAGACATGGGAAGAAACGCTGAACTGCCAGGTGGGATGGCCCGGTACCGGGTGACCACCGGGGCCACCACCTGGCCGGACGACACCGGCTGCGGTCTGCTGCATGTCGACATGGACGCCTTTTTCGTGTCTTGTGAGCTGCGCACGCGTCCGGAGCTGGAAGGCAGACCGGTGGTCGTCTCGGGCGGCGGTCCCCGGTCGGTCGTGGCGGCCGCGAGCTACGCGGCGCGGGAGTTCGGTGTCCGGTCGGCCATGCCGTTCTCGACCGCCAAGCGGCTCTGCCCGCAGTTGATCTGCATCACCCCGACGCCCGGGCTCTACGGCGAGGTGTCGAAGGGTGTCATGGGGGTCTTCCGCGAGCTGACACCACTGGTGGAGCCGCTGAGCCTGGACGAGGCCTTCCTGGACGTCAGCGGTGCGCTCAAGCGGCTGGACTCTTCGCCCGCGAGGCTCGGCGCCCTCATCCGGGAGCGGGTGGCCGCCGAACACGGGATCAACTGCTCCGTCGGCGTCGCGAAGGTCAAGTTCGTCGCGAAGCTGGCGTCCGGGATGGCGAAACCGGACGGCATGGTCGTCGTCCCGGCGGCCGAGACGCTCGCGTTCCTGCGTCCACTGCCGGTGTCGGCGCTGTGGGGCGTCGGCAAGCGCACCGAGGAGCACCTGCGGCAGCAGGGCCTCGACACGATCGCCGACGTCGCCGCCGCGCCACTGCCCCGGCTGAGGCGCTCGCTCGGGCGGGCGCTGGGGGAGCACCTGTGGGCGCTCGCGAACGGGCACGACGAGCGCGAGGTGATCCCGGAGACACCGGACAAGTCGCTCGGCGCCGAAGTGACCTTCGATGTCGACCTCCACGACCGTTCGGCGCTCGGACTGGAACTGCTCCGGCTGTCCGAACGTGTCGCCGCCACCCTGCGCCGCCGGGGGCTGCGCGGGCGGACGGTGTCGATCAAGGTCCGGTTCGCGGATTTCAAGACGATCACCCGTGCCAGGACGACCGCCGTCCCGGTGGATGTGGCCCGCGACATCCACCGCACCGCCGTCGAACTCCTCACCGAGCACGCGCCGACGGGCGCAGTCCGCCTGATCGGCGTAAGAGTCGAAGGATTGGACACGGAGAGTGATGGAGAGCAGCTACTTTTCGACTCTCCCGAACCCCGTTGGCGTGCTGCGGAAGTCGCCGCCGACGTCGCGAGGTCGAAGTTCGGCGCCGCCGCGGTGCGGCCCGCCTCACTGCTGACCCCCCGTGACCAGTGACATCGCCCGCTCAACCGTCTTCGAGAGAGCCGAGTCGGGTGGTTTCGGCCAATTCGATCCCTTCTGGATACGGGATCGGGTAGTCGGACGAGCGCGGGGCTCGTATCCTGGACAGAGACACCCCGCCTGGGGTTGTCTGTTGGGTCCATGACGTTGCGCGGCCCGGCGCCCGCGACAGCTGTGCCGGAGGAGGAAAGATGCCACTCTCCGAGCATGAGCAGCGGCTGCTCGATCAGATCGAGCGCGAGCTCTATGCCGAGGACCCCAAGTTCGCATCCACGGTGCGAGGCACCCGGTTGCGCCGCCCTGCCCGCCGACGGCGTTTGCAGGGCATCGCCCTGTTCGTGGTCGGCGTCACGCTGTTGGTGTTTGGCGTGGTGGTCAACATCCGGGTCGCCGACATCCCGGTGATCAGCGTGCTCGGGTTCCTCGTGATGTTCTTCGGAGTCATGATGGCCGTCACGTCGATTCGGCATGGAGCCGAGGCGGAAGACGGCAAGGACGGCGGTGGCCAGGGATCGGGCGGAGGTGGCGGCGGCAAGTCGTCCCCACGCCGGAGTTCCTTCACCCAGCGCATGGAAGAGCGCTTCCGCCAGCGCTTCGAGGAGCAGTAGCTCTCACACACGCGAACAGGCCGACAAGGCATTGCCTTGTCGGCCTGTTCGCGTTGTCATGCGCGTTCAGTCGCCCTCGGGTACATGAGGCCCCCTTCCTTGCGCCCTAGGTACAGGGCTCCGGCAAAGTCGCGCAATTGCCGTTTCGGTGTCGCGAAAGCCACTTTCGGGACCTCTGGTGTCGCGAGAGTGGCTTTCGCGACACCGGGGGCGGCCGCGCTTGACGTCTGAGTCACGTTTCGGCCGGGGGTGGGTAAGTCGGGTGGGGGCGGATCGGTAGTTACTTGCCCACGTGAATCAGCCCGACGGCGCGGGGCCTCGGGCCTTGATCAACGGAGGATGGGGGACACTCCACGTCCCCGATCCTCCGTTGATCATGGTCAACTCGGTCGAGTGGGGAGGATGACACCGTTTCGGCGGGTAGGTAGATACAGGTCGGGGAGAACCCCAATCGCCCACTCACCACCCGCTTGACCAGCTCCGCGACTTCGCCGGGACGCTTGCGCTAGCGCAAGGAAGGGGCCTTCATGTACTCTAACGGCCCTTTACGCAAAGCACGTCGTCTACTTCCCTCGCCGAAGCGACCGCGGGAACAGGCGGCCCTTCCACGACATGGGCGCGTTCCGCTTCAGGCTCTTGCGAACTTCGTCGAAGGCCGGGCCCAGCGCCTGGTCGTCCGGCGGCTCGTCCGAGTACCAGGACTTCTCCACGACGCCGATGACCGTCCGCAGGCCGGAGCGACCTTCTTCGTCCAGACGGTGCTTCTCGACGACCTTCCGGCCCGCGACGCGCACCGTGTCACCGTCGGAGAGCGGCAGGCCGCGGTCCGCGCACTCGTCCATCAGTTCGCGCCACGCCGCGTCGGCCGCGGTGGGGGAGTGGGACGCGATCTTCTGCAGCCGGAGCCGTCGTTTGATCTCGCGGATCGCCGTCGGTGTACCCAGCCCGCCGAGCACGACCACCAGGACCAGCGCGAACCACCACGACACCCACGCCGCGAGGAACGCGAACGCCCCCACCCACAGTCCGATGGCGATCAGCGGGAGCCAGTTCGTCACGTTCGGGTTGTCCAGGAACCCGCCCTCCTTACGGACGGGAACGGGCGAGTCCGGGGATCGGGACGGGGCGGGCGACGAGCGCAGGAGCGCCCGGTTTCTCAAGCGGGTGCGCACGATCACGATCACGCTCACCGCGGCCGCCAGTCCGCCGAGAAGCCCGGCGAGGATGGCGGGCCACAGCGGCTCCTCCTCCTGCTGGTCCCCGGAGCCGTCCGCGCCGGGGTCCGCGCCCGGGTCACGCGGCGTGCCGGTCGCGGGGGCGCTCGACGCCGGCCCGGTCGGCACTTCCTGGGTGTCGTTGGTCTTCGAGGCGCTGGTGTCGGTCTGCAGGTACGGCGGGACGACCGCGCGGCCGTCGACCAGCGGGGTCGGGTCGAAGCTGACCCAGCCCTTCGTCTGGAAGTACACCTCGACCCACGCGTGCGCGTCCTCGGAGCTGATCGAGAGGTGATCGCCCTTCGGTGTGCCGGAGGTGAAGCCGATGGCGACCCGCGACGGGATGCCGACCGCTCGCAGCATCACGGCCATCGCGGACGCGAACTGCTCACAGAACCCGCGTTTGCCGTTGAGGATGAAGTCGGCGAGCGCGTCGGAATCGGTGGCGTCGGCGGTCTTGGTGTCGTAGACGAAGCCGTTCTGCGCGGTGAAGAACGACCAGAGCGCTTGGGCCTTGTCGAAGTTGTTGGACTCGTTCTCCGTCAGCTGCTTGGCCTTCGCGACCACCCTGGGGTCGACGCTGTCGACCTGGGTGAACTGCAGCGGCACTTCGGCAAGGCGAGCGTCGTCGAGGCGGAGTTGTTCCTTCGACGGTTCTTTGATCGCCGCGGTCTCGGTGTAGGCGGGCGCGTTCTGCTTGGTCGTGGTGAACACGGCACCGCCGACCGGGTCGTACAGCCAGTTGTCGGCCAGCCCGGCGAGCGTCCGCGGCACACCGTAGATCGGCAGCCAGTTGTCGACCCAGTTCGTCGGTTCGATCCGGATCTCGCGTCCGGCGCCCTCGCCGTCGTCACCCTTGACGAGCGGGAGCGGCTGGTTGGCCTGCACACCTTGCTGGGCGCGGCCGTTCTGCGCCAGTCCCCAGCCCTTGTTCGGGGTGAACGTGTCGAGGGTGAACGCGCGCAGCAGTCGTTTGTCCGCGCCCATCCCGTAGACCTTGAACAGTTCCACGTTCTCGCCTTGGTCGAGCAGGCCTCGCAGCTGCGTGAACGGCTCGACGCCGAACCCGCCCGCGCCACCCCGGCCCGACCCGGTTCCGCCGGGGAGACTGCCGACCGTGCCGACGCCGGTGGCGGCCGTGCCGATGACCAGGCCCAGCGCGATCGCGGCACTCACCACGCCGACGGGAGCGGACAGCGTGCTCGCCGAGTTGCCCAGTCCGGGCGCTTCCCGGTTGCGCCAGCGGCGATGCCGGTGGTTGCCGTCGACGGCGAGCAGTGCGGCGAACGCGCCCGCGCCGAGCAGGAAGGTCCACCACGGCAGCATGTCCTCGGCCAGCGCGGCGGGCACGGCGTACACGCACAGCAGCACCAGGCCGGTGGCGGCGGGCGCGGCGGCGGCCACGGCCAGGGTGTCGACCAGCACCGCGACCAGGCCGATCGCGATGGTCACCAGGCAGAGGATCGGCGGCGTGCCCTCGATGGGCGGCAGCCCGACGCGGATCTGCTCGGCCGCCGCGGCGAGCACGCCGCGCAGTTCTTCGAGCGCGTCCGGGCCGGGGATGATCTTCAGGATCCCGCTGGTGGTGAACGCCCCGGTGATCAGGAACAACAGCACCAGCAGCTGAGCCAGGCCGACGACGATGGTCGGCGCGCGCAGCGAGCGCAGGGCGAGCCCGGTGGAGGCGATCAGCACGACGGCGACCAGCAGGTAGCCGAACCACGCCCAGCCGGAGACGACGCCGGTCAGCGAGGTCGAGGCGAACAGTGTGGCGAGCCCGGCGGCGACCGGCGCGAGCACACTGCTCGTCCAGACCGGTGGTGGCGCCTCGGGACGCGGTTTGGGGGTGTGCGGGAGGGGTGGCGCTGTCGCGGTCACAGGCCGCCTCCGATCAGCGTGCCCCGGCGGGTGGCTGTCCGGCACAGCTCGGCCCAGACCTGCTGCATGGGCGATCCGGGTCCCGCGATCACGACTCCCCAGCCCGCGGCGCGCAGCAGCGCCACCGATTCTTCGCTGGCGGCGGCCCGGGTTTCGGGCCGGTTGACGCCCGAGGACCAGCCTGGGGTGTCGAGCAGCACCGCGAGGCTCCGGATCCCGCGCGGGCGGTACCGGGACAGCTCGTGCACCGATTCGTTGCTGACAGTGCCGAGCACGGCGATGAGTTCCTGTCCTTCGGCGGGATCGTGGCCGAGGGTGATGTCGCGCTGGTGCGCGGGCTGGAGCGCGGCGAGGACGTCGAGCACGATGTTGTCGTAGTGCTCGCCACCCTCACCGGGGGTGTCGGCGAGGGTCTGGCCGTGTTCGGTGATCAGCCGGACGCGGTGACCGGAACGGCGCAGGTGCAACCCCACCGAAGCGGCGAACGAGACGGCCCATTCCAGGCTCGCGGCGGGACCGGTGCCGTGATGCGCGGCCGCGCGGTGGTCCAGCAGGACCGTCGTGCCGCCACGCCACGGCCGTTCCTCGACGCGGACCATGATCTCGTCGCGGCGGGCGGTCGAACGCCAGTGGACCTTCCGGAGGTCGTCGCCCTGGCGGTACTGCCGGACGATCACGTCCGCCTCACCCTGCCCGGCGTGCAGGCGGATGCTGCCGTCGTCACCGGCGCCGATCCCGGCACCGCTGGGCAGACCCCACAGGCCGACCACCTTCGGCACGACGACCAGCCGCGAATGCCCGATCAGCTCGCGTTCGAACTCGCACAGCCCGAACGGGTCGGTGATCGTCGCCCGCAGCGGGCCGACCTGCTGGATCCCGCGCAGTACCGGCTGCAAGGGGTACCGCAGCGCGACCTTCCGGTCGTGGGGCAGCCGCTCGACGACGAAGCGCGGCCGTGAACCCAGCGCGTACGGCACGCCGTCTTCGAGCAGCACCTCACCGGCGGGAAGCCTGCCGTTGCGCCAGAGTTCGAGCTGGACCTCGCCCGGCGAGCCGACCGAGACCCGGTCCGGGCGCAGCGTGCGAGCCGCGCCCAGCCGCAGCCGGGTCGCCGAGATGAAGAAGGCGACCAGCAACGGCAGGGCGACGACGAACACCGCGACCCGCAGCAGGTCCCGTTCGTTGAGCACGAACGAGCACACCGCCGCGGCGACGCCGGCGGCGAGGAGACAGCGGCCGCGTGTGGTCAGGCCGGACAGAGCACGCAACATGCGCTAGGTCCAATCAGCCGAGCGAAGCTCGTCCGCTGAGGGCGGGGGCGGGGGCATGGATGGACTTTCTGCTCAGCGGTGGTTCGTGCCCGAAGAGCCCTGCGGAACGGGGACGCGGTGCAGGATCGCGCGGACCACGTCGGTGGCCGAACGGCGGGCGGCGTGTGCCTCGGTGGTGAGCACCATACGATGCGCCAGCACCGGGACGGCGACCGTGTGCAGGTCGTCCGGGACGACGAATTCGCGGCCCGAAAGCGCGGCCTGCGCACGGGCGGAGCGGACCAGTTGCAGGGTCGCCCGCGGCGAGGCACCGAGACGGATCTCCGGCACCTGCCGGGTCGCGGACACCAGTTCGACGGCGTACCGGCTGACCTCCGGCGACATGTGCACCGACCGGACCGTCTCGATCAGCCGCTGCACCGACTCGCGGTCGGAGACGGGCTCGAGATCGGCCAGCGGGTTGTGCCCGGCGTGCTCGTCGACCATGGCCAGTTCGGCCTGCTGGTCGGGGTAGCCGATGGACACCCGCGCGGTGAACCGGTCCCGCTGGGCCTCGGGCAGCGCGTAGGTGCCCTCCATCTCGATCGGGTTCTGGGTGGCGATCACCATGAACGGCTCTTCGAGGTGGTACGTCGAGGTGTCGACGGTGACCTGGTGCTCTTCCATGCATTCGAGCAGCGCCGACTGCGTCTTCGGCGAGGCGCGGTTGATCTCGTCGCCGACCACGATGTTCGCGAACACCGGGCCGGGCCGGAACTCGAACCCGCCGGTCTGCCGGTTGTAGATGGACACCCCGGTGACGTCGCTGGGCAGCAGGTCGGGGGTGAACTGGATCCGGCTCACGGTGCAGTCGATCGAGCGGGCCAGCGCCTTCGCCAGCGAGGTCTTCCCGACCCCGGGGACGTCCTCGACGAGGAGGTGGCCTTCGGCGAGCAGAGTCACGAGCGCGATGCGGATGACGTCGGGTTTGCCGACCAGTACCCGCTCCACGTTGGCGGCGATCCGCCGCGCCGTCTCGTGCAGTTCGTCGAGCGACGCTCTGCCGTCACGGCCGTTCTGCCGGCCGCTGACCGAGCCCGCTGCCGTGGGGTACGGCGCTTGCCCGGATGCCTGCTCGCCCTGGTGTTCGCCGGGCGTCGCAGACTGGATTCTCGACGTCACTCGACCTCCTGATGCCACGTGGCTGGTCGTCCGCTGGATCTGCTGAAGGTCAGCTTTTCTTCACTCGGGTTGTCCCCCGAGCAGCGGTCAGCCTCCCACGAAGTGTGTCAAACTCGGGCGAACTCTTGGGGGGAACCCCGTCAACCCCAGTCGATGACTCTGTGCAACCAGAGACCTTACCTCGATCGGGTGAGGTGAACGGGTTTTCGGGTGCTCCCGCTGACACGGGGTTTTGTCGTATGCTCCGGTGCGAGGTCGCTCGACTACGGAGAGGCGTAATCGCATATGAGCGAGGTGAGAACCGCCCGCCCCAGGTTCGATCTGAGTGGGTTCGCGGTCGCCCCGGAGCTGGCCGCCGACGCCCACGTGAAGATCTCCGCCCTGCAGGACGTGGTCGGCCAGATGGTCCGCGAGGCCAAGGTGCTCGGCCGCACGGTTCCCCTCGGCGGGGGATACGCGGACGAGGTCGGCCGGTTCATGGCGCAGTACGGGATCGGCGCCGAAGGCTCTGCGGTCGAGGCTCTCACCGCGTTCGGCAAGGAACTCGACGCGCTCAAGAACCGGATCGAGAAAGCGTTGGCCAAGTACACCCGTCAGGATGAACAAGCGGCGGCGGGTGTGGACTGTGTCGGCGGCTGAACCCCTGAGCCCCCGCCTCCCCGGTATCGGCGTCCTCGGTGCGCTCGTCGTCCTCACAGTGTCCGGCTGTGGGCATGGGGCCGCAGGTCAGGCACGGATTCCGGCCGCCGGCGACGGTGCCACCCCGCCTCCCGCGTCCTCCGCGCCGGCGTCGAGTGGCGGAGTGGATCCCTGCGCGCTGCTGTCACCGCAGGACCGGTCGAGCGCCGGAGTGAACGTGCTCGGCGTCCCGAAGGAGATCAACGGCGCCCGCGCCTGCGACTGGACGGTGCCCGCGACCTTCGGCGTCACCGTCACCGTGGACGAGAAGAACGGGCTGGCCGACCTCGAGATCGCGCGCAAGACCGCGACCAGGATCAAGGTCGGCGACCGGCAGGCGCTCAAGGTCGCCGACAAGAAGGCCGCCGACGGGACGTGCGCGGTCCTGCTCGGCATGGGGGAGAAGGCGAGCGTCCAGATCGACGTGAGCAACACGAACTTCACCGACACCACGCTTGCCTGCGAGCGCGCGGTGACGGTGGCGGGATTGGCCGAACCCAAACTGCCCTGAGGAGACGGTGCCGTGCCTGAAGGAGAGACGCCGGGGCGTGAGGTCCCGGTCGCGGCCACGCGGTACGAGGCCTACAGCCACGAGGCCCTGGCCGCCGAGGTCGAAGCGGGCAATGACCCCGAAGCGGCGGGTGGCATCGGTGCCGCCTGGGACGCGCTCGCGCGGCGCATGCACGACGCGACGTCCGAGGTGGCCGGACTCGTCGGCAGCAGCGAAGAGAACTGGCGCGGGGAAGCGGGCGACGCGCTCCGCGGCGTGCTGGCCACGGCGTCGGGCTGGCTGACCTGGTCCGCCGACCTCTCGTCCGCGCTCGGACAGGCGGTCTCCGGGCAGGCCGAGGCGGCCGCGCGGGCCAGGGCGGACATGCCACCGCCCGTGGACTTCGATCCGGGCGCGATGATCCGAGGCGCCGCGGCGGGCGGGAACCTGCTGGCCCTCGCGGCGCTCGCCGACGAGATGGAGGCCCGTCGCGCGGAGGCCGAGGAGGCCAGGCGCAAGGCCGTCGACGTGATGAACACCCGCGACGTCTCGCTGCGTTCGCTGACCCCGCAGGTCTCCTTCGGGAAGCCGCCCGAGCTGGGGCGGTCTTGATCCGCGTTTCCGCGTCGGCGTTCGACGTCCTCTGGTCCGACCTTGGCCACGCGGCGCCGCCATGGCCGCTGTCCGTCCGCAGCGTCGGCGGCACCGAAGCGGAACGTGCCGAGATCCGCGGCGCGGTCTACGAAAACCTCGCCGAACGAGGCCTTTATGACGGGGACCGGCTCGATGCCGCCCTCGAAGCGCGGCTCGACCTGCTCGCGCGCGCCGAGGTCTACGTCGAATGCGAGGCGCTGGCCGACATGACGGCCGAAGCGCCGTTCCGCGCTGTCGCGGCCGCGCGCGGGCGGCACGGCGTGCTGGCCACCCAGCCCGAGCAGACCATCGCGCTTTCCGGGATCGGCGACGGCGAGGTGTTCGCCGCGATCGTCGACGTCCTGCCGGCGCTGCGGCCCGGCCCCGGCTACGGGATCAGCCTGCCCGCGGCGCGCTTCGGCGGTGACCTGGAGGATCCGGTGTTCGGCGGCGGCGGACGATCGTCGGCTTCGGACAATCAGCTGCGCGAAGTGCTCGCGATCCAGGCGCGGCCGGTCTACAGCGCCGGCCAGTTCACCGTGCGGACCCGCGACCGCGACGGCCGGGCCCACCGGGCCGGTGGGCTGACCTGGTTCGACACCGACGTCGGCGCGTACTGCGCGGCGCGGACCGAGGGCCGCGGCGGGCAGGCGTGGGTGAACGTGTCGCCGGTGGACGGTCCCCGGCTGGCCGCGCGGCTGGCCGGGCTCCTTGATCCAGACCGCTAGGTTGTGACAAGTAGGCGACCCGAGGGGGGTTTCGGAATGAGCGTGCCATTCGGTGGCCACGTGCGTGATCCGCAGGAGTGGATGCGCGAACAGGAACAGCGCAGCGCCGCCTTGCTCGCCAAGGCGGAACAGGCGAAAGCCGACCTGGAGAACAACGTCGTCACCCTGAGCAGCCCGGATCGGCTGGTCACCGTGACGGTCAACCCCGGTGGTGGCCTGATGTCACTCGCGCTGTCCCCGCAGGCGCAGGAACGGCCGCCCGCCCAGCTCGCGTCGCTGATCATGAGCACCTACCGCAAGGCGACGACGAGGGCCGCGGACCGGACACTGGAGATCATGGCCGGGCTGACCGGCGAAGACTCCGACGCTGTCGATTTCATCAAGAGCACCCTGCCGCCGCGGGAAGACCCGCCCGCCGCTCCCGAACCGGACGATTCGGCGCGTTTCGGCGTCACGGAGGCGGATCCCGATCCTGAGCCACCTCGATCGCGGCCCACTCGTCCAGCCTCCGACGAGGACGACGGTGAAGACTTCCAGCACGTCGACTGGACCGGCCGCTCATGAGCGGGCCGGGCTACGGCGTTTCGCCGGAACGCCTGAAGGCGCACGCGGGCCAGGTCTCCGACCTCGCCGAACGCATCCGGCACGCGGCTTCGGCGGCGAACCAGGTCGGGTTGGGCGGTTTCGAGGGATACGGCCTGCTGTGCGCGGTACCGGTCGGCGGAGTTCTGCGAATCGCCCAGGGCGACAACGACGAGCTGATGACCAGCGCGGCGAACCTCGGCGACGCGTTGTCCGACGCCTTGAGGAAGGCGGCGACGGACTACACGAAGATCGACGACGACGCGGCGCAGCTCGGCCGGGACCTGGGGAAGAAGCTGTGAGCGAAGAACCGATCGCGCGACTGAGCGAGCCGAACCTGGTCGCGCAGCAAGAGGACGAGAAGAAGAACTTCAAGGGAGCCGGTCTCGCCGACAGCTTCGAGGGCTTGATCGGCACTATGAAAGGAAAACCCGACGAGGACATCGACGCGTTCGCGCTCGCCATGGACGGGGTCTCGGTCGGACTGGACCTGCTGTCGATGGTCCTCAATCCGCTCGGTGAGCTGGTGAAGGCAGGCGTCGGCTGGTTGATGGAGAACCTCGACTTCATCCGTGAGCCGCTGGAACTGCTCACCGGTGACCCCGATCTGGTCCAGCAGGCGGCGCAGACCTGGAACAACATCGCCGGAGAACTCGAAGCCGTTGCCGGCGACTACGACGGTTCCCTGAGCGCGACATCCGGATGGGACGGTGACGCGGCCATCGCTTACCGCCGCGTCGCGCTGCAGTACACGCAGTCTCTGCGTGACGTCGCCGCGGAGGCGAAGGAATCGGCGCAGTGGATCACCACCGGCGGCATGGTGGTGGCGACCGCGCGAGCACTGATCTTCGACATCATCGCCGGCTTCATCAGCGACGTGATCACCCGTGCGCTGCTGGCTCTCGCCTCGTCGTGGTTCACCCTCGGTGGTTCGGTCGCCGCGTTCACCGCGAGCGTCTTCGCCGACGCGGTCAAGGTCATGGCGAAGATCCAGAAGAAGCTCGGCAAGCTCCTGAGCGCGATCCAGAGGTTCGTGAAACGGTTCGAAGGATCAAGCGGCCGGGCCCGGGAGGCGGCACAGGCGCTGGGGCGAAAGTCTTCCGAACTGGGGCGCGAGGCGAACAAGGCGATCAAAGCCAGTGACAACACGCTGGACGCTTTCAAAGCCGACAACCTAAAGCTGGCCAAGACGGCTCTCGATTCGGACACGACGGGCGCCGAGCGTCTGCTCAAGCACGCCCGTGGCGGCGCGGAGCGGATGGAGAACACCACCTGGGGCAAGGTCGCCGACAACACGGGTGTGAAGATCGGGAAGGAAGCCGGAAAGGCGGCCGCCGAGAACCGCGACCAGTACGACGGGGGATCGCCCGGCAAAGGCCAAGTCACGCCTCCCAAGACCGGCCGGATCAGCGGCTCGCTCGAAGACGATGACTGATCAGGCCGGACAGGACGACCGCCAGACCTCGAAGCGTCACGGCCGGCCGGGCCTGAGGATGCTCTCTGGGATCGTCGTTGCGGTACTGGCAGTCTGGTTCATGGCCTCACTCGGCGTCTCCCTCGGTGTCCGCAGCGCGGAAAAGGTGGAGCGGTTCGGCGTCGCCCACATCCAGGAGTGTCATCGGCTCGCGACAAGAGCTTGGCTGATCCACGCCTGTGACGCGGAAGTGCGGTGGGATCGGGAAGCACGGGGCAAGCCGCTGGCGACTTTCACGATCGTCGCTTCGGCTTCGGAGCTCTCGGGGGAGGTCAAGGTTGTGTCCTACGAGAGTCTCGGTCGATACGGGGCGCTGCACTACAGCACACTTCCCGTCGACCGTCCGCGGCCGCCGTTCTCCTTCGGATGGTTGATGTTCTTCATGTTCGTGAGCCTGATTCCCGGTTATGTCGCCGGGTGGTTTGTGGGCAAGGGCATCGGTCGACTTCTACCCGAGCCGAGGGAGAAGCCCAAGGACTGGCGCGGCATCAGCCGTCGCACCACGCCCGGGATGAACGGACGCCGGCGCAAGCGCCGCCGCTGAGTGGAGAGTCCGGTTAGGACGGCGGCATACCTGGGATGAACCGACGACGTCAAGACTCACGGGCCGTGCCCCAACGGTCACGCTCCACTGTGTCCCCAACGCTCCCCACCACTCCACACCGGATTCCCCACTTTGCCCCCACTCCGCCCCACAGCGAGGTTCCGGCTGCCGATATCCGGACGCATCAGGCATAGATGAGGTTGCTTCGATACCCGCCCAGGGGGATCTTGGCCACCGTCCCCCACCACGCCCCCACCTGGAGCCACCTGGCTGACCAGCGAAAACGCCTGACACGACGGAGTGGTCGCGGCTTTTGTCGCGTTGACTGTGGTGAAAAGTGGGGTACGGTGGTGCGCAGTGGGGCAGTAGGGAGCCCCGTGACCGGCCTTGGTTGTTCACAGCCGAAGTCGGTAGGGAGGTGGAGCCGATGTTCCTCGGCACCCACACCCCGAAACTGGACGACAAAGGGCGGCTCACGCTGCCCGCGAAATTCCGCGACGCGCTCGCCGGTGGGCTGATGGTCACCAAGGGGCAGGATCACTGTCTCTTCGTCTTTCCCCGGGCCGAGTTCGAGCAGATGGCGAGGAAGGTCGCCGACGCCCCGTTCACGAACGAGGCGGTCCGGGCCTACCAGCGTTATCTCTTCGCCGGGACAGACGAACAACGCCCGGACGGGCAAGGACGCGTCGCGATCGCGCCCGAGCTCCGACGCTACGCCGGGCTGAACAAGGAGTGCGTGGTGATCGGGGCGATCACCAGGCTGGAGATCTGGGATGCCCGAGCGTGGCAGGGCTACCTGGACGAACACGAGGACAGCTACGCGAAGGCTCGAGAGGAAGTTCTGCCGGGCGTCTTCTAGACGTGACCGAGGAAGCACCCACCCCGTCGGGGGGCGCGGGTTCACGCTTCGGACACGCCGGAAACCGTCCACTCGGATGCCGTGAGGCCTCTGTCCGCTCAGTGGCCCTGGTACACCTTCCCCGGTACCAGGTCAGTAGGCGGGCGGACAGGGACCTGACGGCATCCGGCATCTTCCCCGGCACTACAGGAAAGGGGGAAGACATGGCAGGCGAACACGAGCACGTTCCGGTGCTGCTCGACCGCATCTTGGAATTGTTCAAGCCGGTCTTCTCCGACCGCGAGGCCGTGCTGGTCGACGCGACCGTCGGACTCGGCGGTCACTCGGACGCGCTGCTCACCGCGTTTCCCGCGCTGCGCCTCGTCGCACTCGACCGTGACCCCCACGCGTTGGAACTCTCCGCGAAACGGCTTGCGCCGCATGGTGATCGCGTCGACTTCGTGCACGCCGTCTACGACGAGATGCCGTCCGCGCTGCAAGGTCTCGGACTGTCCAGAGTGGACGGGATCCTGTTCGACCTCGGTGTCTCCTCCATGCAGCTGGACCGCGCCGAGCGCGGTTTCGCCTACTCGAAGGACTCTCCGCTCGACATGCGGATGGACCCGACCACCGGGATCACCGCGGCCGACGTGCTCAACACCTACACGCCGGGCGAGCTGATCCGGATCCTGCGCGACTACGGCGAGGAACGATTCGCCAAACGGATCGTCAAAGCCGTTGTGGCGGAACGAGAGAAGGAACCCTTCACGCGCAGCGGGCGGCTGGTGGAACTGCTGTACGACGCGGTCCCCGCGGCGAGCAGGCGCACCGGCGGGCATCCGGCGAAGCGCACCTTCCAGGCGTTGCGGATCGAGGTCAACGGCGAACTGGAGGTGCTGCGGCGGGCGATGCCGCGGGCGCTGTCCTCGCTCGCCGTCGGCGGCCGCATCGTCGTGGAGGCCTACCAGTCCCTCGAGGACAGGCTGGTCAAGCAGGCCTTCGCGGAACTGGCGAAATCGCGGACACCGGAAGGGCTTCCGGTGGAACTGCCGGGCCACGGCCCGGAACTGAAACTGCTCACCAGAGGGGCCGAGAAAGCCGGCGAGGCGGAGACCGAACAGAACACACGGGCCGCCTCCGTGCGGCTGCGAGCCGCCGAACGGATCGGAGACCGAGCACGATGACCGCTCCCGCGAAGTCCCGCGGCCGCCGGACACCGGCGCCCGGACGGCGTGCCCGCGCGACCAGCACGGTCGAGGAGACGCCGGACACCGCCGAGACCAAGACGTCCACCCGCGCCTCCCGAGGCCGGACG
The DNA here is from genome assembly GCF_047608665.1 of Amycolatopsis sp. cmx-11-51. Classification (NCBI taxonomy): domain Bacteria; kingdom Bacillati; phylum Actinomycetota; class Actinomycetes; order Pseudonocardiales; family Pseudonocardiaceae; genus Amycolatopsis; species Amycolatopsis sp. cmx-11-51. Next base: position 139,865 of record NZ_JADNQO010000002.1, read on the forward strand.
TCGGCGGCCGAACGTGCCTACGCCCGTCGCGCCCAGCGCGCCGACCTGCTGCAGCGCGACCAGCGACGCAACCGTCCCGACGCCGAAGGTGGTGCGGGCAAGGAAGAACCGAGGAAGCAGCTCAAGCTGCGCTGGCCGCGCTCGCGTGCGTCGTTCGTGCTGATGATGATGGGCATGCTGGCCGTCGGTGTGGCCTGCACACTGTGGCTGACCACGCAGGCCATCGCCGACTCGTACCGGCTCGAACAGCTCCGCACGACCAACGCCGGGCTCGCCGAGGCGAAGGAACGGCTGCAACGCGAGGTCGCGAAGGCCGAATCGCCCGCCTCTCTGGCGCCCAAGGCCAGGGAACAGGGCATGGTGCCCGGTGGCGACCCGGCGCACATCGTGGTCGGCCCGGACGGACAGTCCACTGTGGTCGGTGAACCGAAGAAGGCCGAAGCAGGTACACCCCCCACCTCGACGGTGGTGCCGCCGCCCGCCGCGGGTACGCAGGGCGGGTTGATCGAGGGCGACCAGCCCGCGATCCCGCAGGAGGACGTGGTACCCCCGGCGCAGGGAGGCCAGTGATGTCACCCGGCCGTCCGGCACAGAACCGGGCTCGGTCGGCGGGGAGCGCGCGGCGGACCTACGCCGCCGGGACCCGCCGCGCCACCGCCAGGCAGGGCAACGGGGGGCATCCGAGCCGGTTCACCGGCGTCCGGATCCTGCTGATCATCGTGATGGTGCTTGCCGGCCTCAAACTGGTGCAGGTGCAGTGGTTCGAGGCCGGTGCGCTGTCCGAAGCCGCGGAACGGCAGCGGGCGTCGGTGATCGAAAGTCCCGCGCAGCGCGGGTCCATCATGGACCGCAACGGGACGAAGATCGCGTTCAGCATCGAGGTGCGGACCCTCGCGGTGAGCCTGAACTGGCTCCGCAAGACCAAGGACGACTTCGCCGCGAAGAACCCGACCAAGGGCAAGACCTTCGAGACCGAGGTGGCTGCCGCCGCGAAGCTGATCGCGGCCAAGCTTCCGGGGGTGATCACCGAGCAGGAACTGCTGGACAAGTTCCACAAGCCGGACGGGTTCACCTACCTGGTCCATGACATCGAACCATCGGTCGCCGAGGCGATCGTCAAGGAATTCCCGTGGATCAGCGTCGAAAAGCGCTCGAAGCGGGAATACCCCGGTGACTCGGTGGGCGCGAACATCATCGGCTACGCGAACTGGCGTACCGACGACAAGGACACCTCCAAGCACAACCTGCACGGCGGCTATGGCCTCGAGGCTTCGCGGGACAACGACCTCGCCGGAACGCCCGGCCGCAAGATCGTCAACACCCGGAACGGCAACGACAACCTCGTCATCCCCGGTACGGAACGGGACATCCAGAACGCCGTCCCCGGTTCGGACCTGCAGCTGACGATCGACACCGACCTGCAGTACGAACTGCAACGGCAGTTGAGCGAGTACGTCACCAAATCGCAGGCCAAGGGCGGCCAGGCGGTCATCATGGACTCGAAGACCGGCGAGGTCTACGCGCTGGCCAACGACAAGACGGTCAACCTCAACGACCCGGCTTCGCGCAGCGAGACGGAGAACCTGAACAACCGCGCGGTGACGACGCCGTTCGAACCCGGTTCGGTGAACAAGATCGTCACCGCCGCCGGCGCGATCGACCAGGGCATCACCACACCCGAGGCGTCGATGTCCGTGCCGGGTTCGCTCCAGGTCGCGGACAAGATCGTCAAGGACGCCTGGCACCACGGGGCGCAGCAGTTCACCACCACCGGGATCTTCGCGAAGTCGTCGAACGTCGGGACTCTGTTGCTGGCGCAGAAGATCGGCGAGGACCGCTACGCGGAACTCCTCAAGAAGTTCGGTCTCGGCCAGCGCACCGGTCTCGGCCTGCCCGGTGAGAGCCCGGGCGTCGTGCCGCCGCGCAACCAGTGGTACGCCACGACTTTCGGAAACCTGCCGATCGGGCAGGGGCTTTCGATGACCGTCGTGCAGATGGCCGGGATGTACCAGGCCATCGCGAACGACGGGCTGCGCGTGGAACCCCGGGTGGTCAAGGCGAAGGTCAACCCGGACGGGACCGTCGTCCCCGAATCGGCGCCGAAGACCGTGCAGGTGATCAGCCCGCAGGCGGCGAAGACCGTGCGCGACATGATGCGCGCCGTGACGCAGAGCGGCCGCGGGCAACAGAGCGGCACCGGGCCGAAGGCGGCGCTGGAGGGCTATCAGATCTCGGGCAAGACGGGCACCGGCCAGCAGGTCGACCCGCAGACGAAGACGTACAGCAACTCGCTGTACAACATCACCTTCGCCGGGATCCTGCCCGCCGACCACCCTCGGTTCGTCGTCGGTATCCGGCTGGACGCGCCGGCGAACACGGCCTCGGCCGCGCCGCTGTTCCACTCGGTGGCCGCCTACTTGGCGCAGCGGTTCCAGATCCCGCTTTCGGACGGCCCGACGCCTCAGGTCCCGCTGGTGCTCTCCTGAACGGTGGCCGACGTTGGTCGCTCAAGGTCCTGCCGACACCGGACCACGTTCACCCGCGGGACGGGGCTCGCGAGGGGTGGGGAGCCTTTTGGCGGGGTGAAGGGGACTTTCCGCGCATGGCATGCGGGGAAGGCGTCCTTCACGCGGCGAGGTAGTGGGTGATCCGCTCCCGTCGCCGTGTGGCCGGTGAGCGCGAGGGACTGTGTGGATTTCGAGCCGTCAGGCGACCTTGGACCTCGGGACCTACGAGGACTGTCGACCTCAAGCCCGAAACGCACTCGTCGCTGTCCGTGCACGGTTCCCTGCGCCGAGCACCGCCCGAAACCCCCGGCCCGCTCATCGCCGAAGTCCTCAAGCGACAGTCGGAAGCCCTTGCGTGCCAACGAGAGCCCGCGAAATCCATTACCACGGGCATGATCACCGCGCGCACACCCCGCACCGCTTCCGTCACCCGAATGCCGCGCCGGTAACCTCCTTGGCTGTGTCGGTGCCTACTTCAGATCCCCGCAGCGGTCCCGCCGTCGAAAGCAGGTCCGGCGCGACGGCTGCCCAGGTTCCGGACAGCCCGGTCAAGGCCGTCGCCGCGCCTCCTCGTCCGGCCAGGATCGAGCCGATGCCGCTGGGCACGCTGCTCGCCAGGGCGGGCGCGCGGCTCGTGGTGGGTGGCGACGACTACCCGGCCGCGGCCGAGCTGACGGTCACGGGCAGCACGCTGCGCGCGCAGCACGTCCTCCCCGGCGACCTCTTCGCCGCGCTTCCCGGTGCCCGCGCCCACGGCGCGGACTTCAGCGACCAGGCCATCGCCGCCGGCGCGGCCGCCGTGCTCACCGACGAGGCCGGAGCCGAGCGCCCGGTGCTCCGCGACGCCGGCGTGCCGATCCTGGTGCACCCGGACCCACGGGCCGCCCTCGGTGAGATCGCGGCCTGGATCTACGGCGAGCCCTCGCTGGGGCTGTCCGTCCTCGGCATCACCGGGACGTCCGGCAAGACCACGACGTCGTACCTGGTCGACGCCGGGCTCAAAGCGGCCGGGCTCACCACCGGGCTGATCGGCACGGTCGAGACCAGGATCGCGGGCGAGCGGCTGGCCAGCGGGTTCACCACCCCCGAGGCGCCGGATCTGCAAGCGCTCCTCGCGGTGATGGTGGAGCGCGGGGTCACGCACGTCCCGATGGAGGTCTCCAGCCACGCCCTGTCGCTGGGCCGGGTCAACGGCACGCGGTTCGCGGTCGGGGCCTTCACCAACCTCTCCCAGGACCACCTGGACTTCCACAAGGACATGGAGGAGTACTTCGCCGCCAAGTCGCTGCTGTTCGACGGCCGCTCCACCGCCGAGGTGGTCGTCGTCGACAGCGCCTGGGGTCACGCACTCCTCACCCCGCACACGGTGACCGTCTCCACCGAGCCGGGATCGGACGCGCTGTGGCGCGCGACCGACCTGACGCCCACCCCGGCGGGGGAGCAGACGTTCACCCTCCACGGCCCCGACGGCCTCGCCACTTCGGCGAAGATCCCGCTGCCGGGTGAGTTCAACGTGGCGAACGCCGTGCTCGCGGCCGGGATCCTCAGCACCGCCGGTGTCCCGCTCGACGTCATCGTCGCCGGGCTCGCCTCGGTCGAGGTGCCGGGCCGGATGGAGCGGGTCTACCTCGGCCAGCCGTTCACCGCTGTGGTCGACTACGCGCACAAGCCCGCCGCGGTCGCGCAGGGGCTCGACGCGCTGCGCGCCCGCACCGAGGGCCGGATCATCACCGTCCTCGGCTGCGGCGGCGACCGTGACACCGCGAAGCGCCCGGTGATGGGTGAGGCGGCGGTCCGGCGCAGCGAGGTGCTGATCGTGACCGACGACAACCCGCGTTCGGAGGATCCGGCCGCGATCCGGGCGGCGATGCTGGCCGGTGCCCGCAACGCCGGACCGGCGCTGGGCGGCGAGATCCTCGAGATCGCCGACCGTCGTGAGGCCATCGTCCACGCGGTCGAGCTGGCCCGGCCCGGCGACATCGTGCTCATCGCGGGCAAGGGCCACGAGACCGGCCAGGAGGTACAGGGTGTCGTGCACCCGTTCTCCGACCGGGACGAACTGGCTTCCGCCATCCGCAGACGTCTGGAGACAGAGTGATCGTGCTCAGCCTGGCCGAGATCGCCGCCATCGTCGGCGGCAGGCTGCATCGGACCGACGGCACCGCCGAGGTCACCGGAAGCGTCGAATTCGACACCCGCCAGGTCACGCCCGGCGGATTGTTCGTCGCCTTGCCCGGTGCGAAGGTCGACGGCCATGACTTCGCCGCGAAGGCCATCGAGTCCGGCGCCGTCGCGGTGCTCGCGGCCCGCGAGGTCGACACCCCGGCCGTGATCGTGCCGTCGCTGGACGCCGGTGTCGCGCACGAGCGGGCGTTCGCGCTGGTCTCGGACAAGGACGGTGCCGGTGCCGCGGTACTGGCCGCGCTGGCCAAACTCGCCCGGTACGTGATCGAGAAGCTGTCCGGGGACCACCTGACCGTCGTCGGTGTCACCGGCTCGTCGGGCAAGACCTCCACCAAGGACATCATCGCCCAGTTGCTGGAGCCGCTCGGCCCGACGGTCGCGCCGCCGGGGTCGTTCAACAACGAGCTGGGCCACCCCTGGACGGCGCTGCGGGCCGACGCCTCGACCCGGCAGCTGGTGCTGGAGCTGTCCGCCCGCGGGCCCGGCCACATCGCCGAGCTGGCGGCCATCGCGCCGCCGCGGATCGGGGTCGTGCTCAACGTCGGCACCGCGCACGTCGGCGAGTTCGGCTCGCGTGACGGCATCGCCAAGGGCAAGGGCGAACTCGTCGAGGCGCTGCCGAGCGCGGAAGACGGCGGTGTCGCGGTCCTGAACATCGACGACCCGCTGGTCGCGGCCATGGCGAGCCGCACGACCGCGCGGGTGGTCTTCGTCGGCGAGAGCGCGTCCGCGCAGGTCCGAGCAGTGGACATCACCCTCGACGGCGAAGCACGCGCGTCGTTCCGCCTGGTCACCCCGGACGGCGAAGCGCCGGTGAAGCTGCCGCTCTACGGCGAGCACCATGTCGGCAACGCGCTCAGCGCCGCCGCCGTGGCACTGGAAATGGGCTCCACGACCGAAGAGGTCGCCGCACTCCTGTCCGGTCTCGAGCGGCGCTCGGATCGCCGTATGGAGGTCACCACCCGCGCCGACGGCGTCACGGTGCTCAACGACTCGTTCAACGCCAGCCCCGAGTCGATGCGGGCCGCGCTCAAGGCACTCGCTTCGATGAGCGCGCAGCGCCGTTCCTGGGCCGTGCTCGGCGTGATGGGCGACCTCGGCGAAGACTCGGTGACGGCGCACGACGGCATCGGCAGGCTCGCCGTCCGGCTCAACATCGACAAGCTCGTGGTCATCGGACAGGCCGCCGCGGCCACGCACCAGGGCGCCCAGCAGGAGGGCTCCTGGGGCGAGGAGTCGGTACTGGTACCCGACGTCGAGGCCGCCATCGCCCTGCTGCATGATCAGCTCCGCGCGGGCGACGTGGTGCTGGTGAAGGCGTCCAAGGCCGCCGCGCTGTGGCGAGTGGCGGACGCCGTGCTCGCCTCCCCCGGAACGAACACTGAATCCCTTGCAGTACCCCCTTCCCCCTCTCAAGAACGCGCGAACGGTGGTGACGCGTGATCAGCATCCTGATCGCGGCCGCGGCGGGCCTGCTGGTCTCCATCCTCCTCACTCCCTATCTGATCCGGGTCTTCTCCCGGCAGGGCTTCGGCCAGGAGATCCGGGAGGAAGGACCGCAGGGACACAAATCCAAGCGCGGTACCCCGACGATGGGTGGTGTCGCGATCATCGTCGCGATGGTCGTCGGGTACTTCGTAGCTCATCTGATCAGTTCGCTCAGCGGCGGCAACGGCACCGGCGGCCCGTCCGCTTCGGGGCTGCTGGTCCTCGCACTGGCGGTGGGTCTCGGGATCGTCGGATTCCTCGACGACTTCATCAAGATCCGCAAACAGCGCAACCTCGGGCTGAACAAGACCGCGAAACTGGTCGGCCAGCTGGTGGTCACGATCGGCTTCGCGATCCTGGCACTGCAGTTCGCCGACGAGCGCGGGCTGACCCCGGCGTCGGAGAGCCTGTCCTACGTGCGAGACCTCGCGCTGATCACCTTCCCGTCGGTGTTCTTCGTGATCTTCTGCTACATCGTCATCTCGGGCTGGTCGAACGCGGTGAACTTCACCGACGGTCTCGACGGTCTCGCCGGCGGCACCGCGGCGATGGTGCTGGCGACCTACGTCGTCATCGCCTTCTGGCAGACCCGCCTCTCATGCGCGGTCACCCCGCAGGCCGCCTGCTACGACGTCCGTGACCCGCTGGACCTGGCCGTGGTGGCCGCCGCGGCGACCGGCGCCTGTGTCGGGTTCCTCTGGTGGAACGCGGCCCCGGCGAAGATCTTCATGGGTGACACCGGATCGCTGGCCCTCGGTGGTCTCGTCGCCGGTCTGTCGATGACCACCCGCACCGAACTGCTCGCCATCGTCATCGGCGGTTTGTTCATGGTCGAGATGATCTCGGTGGTCGCGCAGATCGCGGTGTTCCGCACGACCCGGCGACGGCTGTTCCGGATGGCCCCGTTCCATCACCACTTCGAACTGGCGGGCTGGGCGGAGACCACGGTCATCATCCGGTTCTGGCTGCTCTCAGCCATCTGCTGCATGTTCGGTCTCGGCCTGTTCTACAGCGAACAGCTCGGTCTCGGGGGTTAAGCGGTGGAGCTCGCCGGTCGTCACGTCCTCGTCGCCGGTGCCGGGATCACCGGCAAGTCGATCATCCCCGTCCTGCTGGACCAGGGCGCGCGGATCACCGTCACCGACGGCGACGCCGAACGGCTGGCGGAGCTTGAAGGTCTCGGCGCCGAGCTGGTGCCGGGTCTTTCGACGCCGCCCGAAGGTGTCGAGCTGGTCGTGACCAGCCCCGGCTGGCGGCCGTCGTCGCCGTTGCTGGTGGCGGCGGCCGAAGCGGGGATCGAGGTGATCGGCGACGTCGAGTTGGCCTGGCGCGTCGGGCAGCTGCGTGACAAGCCCCCGGTCTGGCTCGCGATCACCGGGACCAACGGCAAGACCACCACGGTCGGGATGCTGGAGTCGATCCTGCGCGCCGCCGGAGTCGACGCCGTGGCCTGCGGCAACGTCGGCTTCGCGGTGCTGGACGCGGTCCGGGCCGGGCACGAGGTGCTCGCCGTGGAGTTGTCGAGCTACCAGCTGCACTGGTTGTCCACGCTGGCCCCGCACGCCTCGGTGGTGCTGAACCTGGCCGAGGATCACCTCGACTGGCACGGCTCGATGGAGGAGTACGCCGCCGCGAAGGGACGTGTCCACGCCCGTTCGCGGAACGTGGTGCACAACCTCCAGGAGGAGTGGTCCGCCCGGCTCGCCGACGAGCACGCGCCCGCGGACGCCCGCCGGGTCGCCTTCGGCATGGACACCCCGCGCCCCGGTGAACTCGGGATCGTGGAGGACCTGCTGGTCGACCGCGCCTTCGTCGCCGACCCGGCGACCAGCGCCGACGAACTCGGCACGCTGGCCGACGTCCGTCCCGCCGGCCCGCACAACGTCTCCAACGCGCTCGCCGCGGCCGCGCTGGCCCGCGCGTACGGCGTCAGCGGCGAGGACGTCGCCAAGGGCCTGCGCGAGTACCGGCCTGCCCCCCACCGGGCCGAGGAGATCGGCGAGATCGACGGCGTCCGGTACATCAACGACTCCAAGGCGACCAACCCGCACGCGGCGAGTGGTTCGCTGCGCGCGCATCTGAACGTCGTCTGGATCGCCGGTGGCCAGCTCAAGGGCACTTCCGTGGACGAACTGGTCGCCTCGATCGCCGGCAGGCTGCGCGGGGTCGTGCTGTTCGGCGTCGATTCGCCCGTGATCGCCGCCGCTGTTGCGCGACACGCGCCGGATGTCCCGGTCAACAGCCTCCGTCCGGGTGACGATGACCTCATGACTGCGGCGGTGAAGGCGGCCCGCGCCCTGGCGCGCCCCGGAGATGTGGTGCTGCTGGCCCCCGCCGCGGCGTCGTTGGACATGTTCTCGAGCTACGGCGAGCGCGGCGACGCGTTCGCGAGCGCGGTCCGTGTCCTGCGCGACGGTGCGGGGGAGACCAGTGACGGCGGTTGAGGAAAAGAAGCGCGAGCCTGCCCCTCGGCAGCGCAAGTCTCGTGAGGGCCGCGAACGCAAGGAAAGCCCGTTCGTCGCCTTCCGCACCGCGCTGACGGCGTGGCTTTCGCGGCCGCTCGCCTCGTTCCACCTGGTACTGGCGCTCACCGGCGTGCTGACCGTGATCGGCGCCGTGATGGTGCTGTCCGCCTCGTCGGTCGCCTCGTACGACCCGAAGACCGGCACCGGCGTGTACGCGCAGTTCAGCAAGCACATCATGTTCGTCGCGATCGGCGCGGTGGTGTTCTGGGTCGGGCTGCGGATCCCGCTGGAACGTGTCCGTCGGCTGTCGGCGACGGCGACCGTGGTCTGCCTCGGGCTGCTCGTACTGGTGCTGACCCCGCTCGGGTCCACGGTCAACGGCTCGCAGGGCTGGTTCAGGCTCGGCGGGTTCGCGTTCCAGCCGGTCGAGGCCGCCAAAGTCGCGCTGGCCTTCTGGGGCGCGCACATCCTGGTGATCAAGTACAACATCATCAACCAGTGGCGGCATCTGCTCGTCCCGGTCGTGCCGATCGCACTGCTGATGTTCGCGCTGGTCATGATGCAGCCCGACCTCGGCGGCACGGTCACCCTCGCGGTGGTGCTGCTGGCCCTGTTGTGGTTCGCGGGCGCGCCGAAACGGCTGTTCGGCGTCATCCTCGCGGGTGGTCTCGCCGGGGTGCTGGTGCTGGCCATCATCGCCCCGTACCGGCTCAGGCGGGTCATGTCGTTCGTCTCCGGCGACCCGGACACCAGCGCGGACGGTTTCCAGGCCAACCAGGCGAAACTCGCGCTCGCCGACGGCGGGATGTTCGGCAAGGGCCTCGGCCAGGGCCAATCCAACTGGGGCTACCTGCCGAACGTGCAGAACGACTTCATCTTCGCCCTGATCGGCGAGGAACTCGGCTTCATCGGCTGCGCGGTGGTGCTCGGGCTGTTCGCCGGGGTCGCCATCGTGGGCCTGCGGATCGCCACCCGCAACCTCGACCCGTGGATCCGGATCGTCGCCGGCACGCTGACCGTTTTCCTGGTCGCGCAGGCAGGTATCAACATCGGGTACGTCGTCGGCCTGCTGCCGGTCACCGGGGTCACGCTGCCGTTGATCTCCTACGGCGGGACGTCGCTGGTGATCACCATGCTCATCATGGGGATCCTCGCCAACGCCGCCCGGCACGAACCGGAGGCGGTGGCCGCACTGCGTTCGCAGGGGCCGGGTAAATTCGGACGCCTGCTGAGGCTTCCCGCGCCCGAGCCGTACCGCCCGCCCGCCAAGCGCAAGGGCACCGCGGCCAGGAGCGTCGCCGCCAAGGCGGCGAGGCCCGCGCCGAGGACGGCGAGGCCGTCGCCCGCCCAGGAGCGGCGCCGCTCGGTACGGGAACCCGGCAGAAGGACGGCCGCGCGAACGGCAGCGAACCGCGGTACCGCGAAAAGGGGTACCGCAAACCGGAGAGGTCATAGGTGAACAACCCCGTTAAGGGAGCCGAGAGATCCGCCGCGGGCAAGGCGCCGGTGGTCGTGGTCGCCGGCGGCGGCACCGCAGGACACATCGAGCCGGCACTCGCGCTCGCCGACGCGGTGATGCGCCTGCGTCCCGACGCGAAGGTGATCGCGCTCGGGACCGAGCGCGGACTGGAGAACAAGCTCGTCCCGGCGCGCGGCTACCCGCTGGAGCTGATCCCGCCGGTGCCGATGCCGCGCAAGCCGACGCCTGAGCTGCTGAAAATGCCGATGAAGGTCCGCGACTCGGTCAAGCGCACCCGGGAGATCCTGGAGCGGGTCGGCGCGGACGTCGTCGTCGGCTTCGGTGGTTACGTCGCGCTCCCGGCCTATCTCGCCGCGCGCGGGCGCACGCCGATCGTGGTGCACGAGGCCAACGAGAAGCCGGGCCTGGCGAACAAGGTCGGCGCGCGGTTCGCCGTTCGCGTCGCCGTCGCCGTCCCGGGGACACCGCTGGCGAAGGCCGAGGTCGTCGGCATCCCGCTGCGCCGTTCCATCACTTCGCTCGACCGGCCCGCGCTGCGCGCCGAAGCCCGCGAATTCTTCGGGCTCGACCCCGACGCCCCGACGCTGCTGGTCTTCGGTGGCTCGCAGGGCGCGGTGTCGATCAACGGCGCGGTCTCCGGCGCGGCCAAGGAGTTCGCGGACGCCGGTGTCGGTGTCCTGCACGCCCACGGGCCGAAGAACACACTGGTCGTCCAGGAGTTTCCAGGGAAGCCCGCCTACGTCCCGGTGCCTTACCTGGAGCGCATGGACCTGGCCTACGCCGCCGCCGACGCGGTGCTGTGCCGCTCCGGCGCGATGACCGTCGCCGAGGTCTCCGCCGTCGGCCTGCCCGCGGTGTTCGTCCCGCTGCCGTACGGCAACGGTGAACAGGCGGTCAACGCCCGGCCCGCGGTCGACGCGGGCGCCGGGCTGATGGTCGCCGACGCCGACCTCACCGCCGCCAAGGTTGCGGAACTGGTGATCCCGCTGGTCTCCGACCCCGGCCGGATCGCGAAGATGAGTGCTGCCGCGGTCGGTCTCGGCCACCGAGAGGCCGACGAGATCCTTGCCAAGATCGTGCTGGAGGCCGCCGGTGCCTGACACTGGGTTTGATCAAGAGCTGCCCGAAACGCTCAGGCGTGCCCACCTGATCGGGATCGGCGGCGCCGGGATGAGCGGTATCGCCCGCATCCTGCTGGCCCGCGGGGTCCAGGTCTCCGGTTCCGACGCCAAGGAGTCGCGCGCTTTCCTGTCGCTGCGTGCCCAGGGCGCCGAGATCGCCGTCGGCCAGCGCGCCGAGAACCTCGACGCGTTCCCCGAAGGCCCGTCCTCGGTGATCGTGTCGACCGCGATCAAGGAGACCAACCCGGAACTGGCGGCCGCGCGGGAACGCGGGATCACCGTGCTGCACCGCGCGCAGGCGCTGGCCGGGCTGATGGAGGGCCACCGCGTCGCGTGCATCGCCGGGACACACGGCAAAACGTCGACGACGTCGATGCTGACCGTCGCGCTGATGCACTGCCACCTCGACCCGTCGTTCGCCATCGGCGGTGACCTCAACGAGTCGGGCGCGAACGCGCACCACGGCGAGGGCGGCGTCTTCGTCGCCGAGGCCGACGAGAGCGACGGGTCGTTCCTGGCCTATTCGCCGTCGGTCGCCGTGGTCACCAACGTCGAGCCGGACCACCTGGACCACCACGGCACGGCCGAGGCGTACGTCTCGGTGTTCACCGACTTCCTCGGCCGGATCGAGCCGGGCGGGCTGCTCATCGTCTGCGGTGACGACGAGGGCGCCGACAGGCTGGGCACGCAGGCGGAGGAACGCGGCATCCGCGTCCGCCGCTACGGGCGTTCGGTCACCGGCGCGGACGACGCCAAGGTGCTGGACTTCGCACCGGCCCCCGACGGCGGTTTCGTGCGGATTTCTTTGCAGGGCAAGGAGATCGACCTCCGCGTCGCGGTGCCGGGCGAACATATGGCGCTGAACGCGATCGCCGCGCTGCTGGCCGGGATCGAGCTGGGCGCGCCCGCCGAAAAATTGGCCGAAGGGCTCGCCGCGTTCGGCGGCGTCCGGCGGCGGTTCGAGTTCAAGGGCCGCTCGGGCGACGTCCGGGTGTACGACGACTACGCGCACCACCCGACCGAGGTCGACGCGCAGCTGCGCGCGGTGCGGACGGCTGCCGGGTCGGGGCGGGTCATCGTGGTCTTCCAGCCGCACCTGTACTCGCGCACCAAGACGTTCTCGAAGGAGTTCGCCGCCGCGCTGTCGCTGGCCGACGAGGTCGTCGTGCTGGACGTCTTCGGTGCCCGCGAGAAACCGGAACCCGGCGTGAGCGGCGCGCTCATCGCCGATCAGATCTCCGGCGTCACCGTGCACTACCAGCCCGCGTTCGACGTCGCGGCGAAGCTCGCGGCGGACCTGGTCAAACCCGGCGACCTGCTGGTGACCATGGGCGCGGGCGACGTCACGCAGCTCGGCCCGGAGATCCTGGCCGAGCTGGACCGGCGGGCGGGCTAGCCATGACGCAGACCGGGGAACGCCGCCGCCCGGCCGAACCCGGTCGGCGTCCGAGCAGGGACCGGGTTCACCGGGCTAACCGGGCTCAACAGGCGAAGGCCCGGCGCGGCAAGCGGTCCGTCCAGGACCGCCGCCGCACCACCCGGCCGGTCAAGCGCAGGGAGATGCGGCGGCGCTGGGTCGCGCTGCTTTCGGTGCTGACCGTCGTCGCCGTCGTCTACCTGCTGTGGTTCAGCTCGATGCTGGGCGTGCGGCAGGTGGACGTCGCCGGGGCGAATTCCGTGCCCGCGGACCAGATCCGCGCCGCGGCGGCGGTGCCGGACCAGAAACCGATGCTGCGCCTGGACACCGACGACATCCGCGACCGGGTGGCGCAGATGCCCGGCATCGCCACCGTCGACGTCTCCCGGTCCTGGCCGGGCACACTCGAGATCACCGTGACCGAACGCGCCGCGATCGCGTTCTTCGACAGCGGGCCCGGCGGCGACGGCGTGCACCTCGTCGACGGTGGGGGAGTGGTGTTCAAGACCGTCAAGGAGCGGCCCACGGGGTTGCCCGAGCTGAAGCTGCCCTTGGTGTCGGCCGACGACCCGGTGACCCGCGCGGTGACCGGCGTCCTCGGCGTGATCCCGCAGCAGTTGTCGAAGCAGGTCATCACCGCGACGGCGAAGACGCCCGGCAGCGTCGAGTTCGCGCTGGCCGACGGGAAGACGGTGCGCTGGGGGACCTCGGCCGACACCGAACGCAAGGCGAAGGTCCTCGCCGCGCTTCTCACCCGCGAAGGGAAGGTCTTCGACGTCTCGGCACCCGACCTGCCCACCGTCTCCTGACACGTTTCGTCCTCTAGTTGCGGTAGTTCGCGCTGCCAACTACCGCAACTAGAGGACGAAACGCGAGGGAGGGGGTCAGGGGGTGACCAGGGTTTCGATGCCGTCCAGCATGCGCTCCAAGCCGAACGTGAAGGTCTCATTGGCGGCTTCGCAGGTGTCCGAGTCGTAACCCCCGCTTTCCCATATCCGGGTCATTCCCGGATGCCGCTCCACGTCGAAGTACTTCTCCCAGAACACCGACCGCTGCACCCACCAGGCATCGGTCGACTGCCCGGTCCGCCGCTCGACCTGGGCGGTCTCGGCCGAAAACGCCGCGTTCGCCTGGACGTAGATTTCGATGCTGTTGGCGGCCGCGGCCGCCTCGCGCGGCGCCAGCCCGATGTCCGACACGGCCGCGATCAGGTACTCCTGGCCAGCCATCAGCCCCGGTCCGAGCACCGGCCGCACCATCGACGTCGAGCGCAGCCACGGATGCGCCCGGAACACGGCCAGGGTGCGCTCGGCGTAGAGCCGCACCTGTTCGCGCCAGCCGTCCGGCCGGGGATCACCGGGGCCGGGGAGGTCACGCTCGGCGAGCACCGAGTCCACCATGAGGTCGAGCAGTTCCGTCTTGCCGGGGACGTAGGTGTAGAGCGTCATCGTGCCGGCGCCGAGTTCCTTGGCGATCTGGCTCATCGACACGGTCGCCTCACCCGCGCCGTCGGCGAGCGCGACGGCGGTGGAGATCACCTGGTCGAGGGTCAGTTTCGGCTTCCGACCCCTGGTCGGCTGCCGGGCGTCGCCACGGTCACGCCACAACAGATCGAGACTGCGCTCGAAGTCCATCCACACTCCACTCGGCCGCGTAGCTGGATTCTACATTCTCGTATGAGGTACGGTTAAACCATATCCGTAGGACGTACGAAAAGGAGTGGGGAATCGTGACGATCCTGGTGACCGGCGCGACCGGCAGTGTCGGCAGGCTGCTGGTCGACGAACTGGTGCGGGCCGGAGCGCCGGTGCGGGCGCTGACCGTCAACCCGGTGAAGGCGGCACTTCCGGAGCAGGTGGAGGTCGCCAAGGGCTACCTTGGCAAGCCGGAGACGCTGCCTGAAGCCCTGAAGGGCATCGAGACCGTGTACCTGGCGCCGCTGGCGGACACGGTGGACGACTTCGTGAAGCTGGCGAAGGAAGCGGGAGTGCGCCGAGTGGTGGCGCTTTCGGGCAACAACGCCGACGACCCGGCGGAGAACTCGAGCGGTGTGGCCTACGCGATCGTCGAGAAGGCGGTCCGCGAGGCGGGCTTCGACTGGACGTTCCTGCGGCCGGGCGCGTTCATGAACAACACCCTCGGCTGGGCGGGGACGATCAAGTCCGAACGCGTGGTCCGCGAGGCCTACGCCGAAGCGCGGATGACGCCGATCGACCTCGGGGACATCGCCGCCGTCGCGGCACACGTCATCCTGACCGAAGGGCACGTCGGCAAGAAGCACACCCTGAGCGGGCCGACGGCGATCAGCCAGCGCGAACAGGTCGCCGCCATCTCGGCCGCGCTCGGCGAGGAGGTCACTTTCCAGGAGCTCACCCGGGAGGAGGCGAACAAGCAGTGGGCCGACGCCGGGATTCCGCCGGAGATCTCCGAGTGGCTGCTCGACGGCTTCGCGTACTTCACCGAGAACCCCGACACGCCGACGGGCGTCGTCGAGGAACTCACCGGACGGCCCGGTGTCAGCTACGCGGAGTGGGCCGTGGCGAACGTCGAAGCCTTCCGCTGAAGTCGAGGCCCTGATACCGAGCTGGCCGTTTCGCGTGATTGGCTGGACGGCACGGGTGAGCCGATGGACGACACGCGTGACGGGATGGACGGCACGTGCGCGGCCGGGTTACGCAGCGAGTCGTCCCGCTGGTCACGCGAAACCGTCGGCGGCGCACCGCGGTAGGTACCTAAGACACCCTTGGCCCTCTCGAATCACCACTCACGAGGCCTTTGGCTGAACGCTCAGCGTGCCCGGCGGGGGAGGCGGGTCGGCAGCGGCGCACCCCGCCGTGGCCGGTCCGCCGTCGCCGAAGCGGGTGGCTGGGGTGGCGGGGAAGATCGTTGCGGCTGGGGCAGCGGAGGCGGCGCCTGCGACTCACGGGGCCAAGCGGGGGTGATCATCGCCTGCGCCCCGACCCGGCGGACCGGCAGCCCGTGCGCCTCGCGGGCGGGCAGGCCGGGCCAGATCTCACCCGCCTCCTTGGCGGCGTTGCGGATCGCGGTGCCTTCGAGCGAGGTGTGCGTCTCCTCGATGTCGCGGTCGAGCCACTGGACGACGAACTCCAGCGGCCCGGCGGGCGGCAGCGGCCACAAGAAGATCTCGTGGTCGACGTGGAACGACGTACCGCTCAGCCCTTGCGCGCGCAGCACCGGCTGGTCCGGTTTCGACGCGGACGGCACGGAGATGGTCTCCGAACTGGCCCGGCGGCCGTCGGGGAAGAGCACCCCGACGAGCAGCGCGTTGTAGTCCGGGACCCGGCGGTGGTCGATCAGGCCTTCGCCGGGATCGCCGGGAAGGAGGTCCCGCGAGTACACCGACAGCTGGAAGGACACCGCCTCCGGCCACACCTCGATGCCGCGCAGCGCCACGATGGTTCGTTCGGCGCGGCCGAGCGGCATCGACCAGGGCAGGATCGCCGGGACGATGTGCTCGTGCGGCGAGTCGACCCAGGGGCGGCCGTTGTAGCCGAACAGTTCCTGCTCCGGCACCGGGAACAGGGGACGGCTGCGCGGGCCGGCCGTGAAGAAGCTCATCGCGGATCGAATGGGGCGAACCTGGCTGACACGCCACTCACGCCGTCAAAGACCACCATGCGCTTCACGGTATCCGATGACCGGCCCGGTACTGAACGGTTTCAGTGCACCTTTCGCGTCACCCGAAGCCCCTGAGCCGCACTTTCGTGCCCTTCGGCACCTTGGTGCCCGGCTGCGGATCCTGCTGCAGGACGAAGTCGAAACCACCGTTTCCGCCGCCGTGGCCGTTGCCGTTTCCGCGACCCTCACGGTCGGCTTCCAGGCCCGCCTGGCGCAGGATCTGGATCGCCTCTTCCATCCGCTTGAAGGTCACGTTCGGTACTTCGACGGCGTTCGAAACGAAAACTCCGATCCGGCGGTTGCTCGCCTTGCCGCCGCCCTTCGGATCGGTGCGGGTCACCTGGCCGGCGGCGAGCTGGTCGGAGAACTCCTCGCCAGCCTGGAACGGCTGGAAACCCGCCTGCTGCAGCAGCGCGAACGCGGCGTCCTTGGCCTGGCCCGTGACGTCCGGGACCGGCGGCAGCGGCTCGGGACCCTTGGACAGGACGATGGTGACCTGCCCGCCGATGTTCAGCTGCGAACCGGGACTCGGGTCGACACGGATCACCTTGTTCTTGGCGACGTCGCTGAACTCCTGCTCACCCTGGACCGGGGTGAGCTGCGCGGCCTTGATCGCCGTTTCCGCGTCCTGCTGGCTCGTCCCGGCCTGGATGTCCGGCACGATCGGGCGGCCCTTGGACAGCACGACGTCGACCGTGGCGCCCGGCGCGAGCGAGGTGCCCGCCGCGGGGTCGGACCGGATCACCGTGTGCTGCGCGGCGGTGTCGCTGTACTCCTCGGTGTAGACGGGGGTCAGCTTCGCCGACCGGAGCGCGTCACCGGCGGCGGCCTGGTTCATCCCGGCCAGTTTCGGCACGGACGACGAGGTCGGGCCGGTGTCGTTGAGGATGAACGCGAACGCGCCGATCAGGCCGCCGATGATCACCACCGCGGCCGCGATCATCAGGTAGAGACGCTTGCGCGACCGCGGCTGGTCGTCGTTTGCGGTCGGTTGGGGACGAGGGGGAGGCGTCCGGGGCGGCTGGGCGGCGGGCACCTGTGGTTCCCGGTGCAGCGCCTGCGTTCCGCGCGGCCCGGTGACCGGCATGGTCGCCTCGGTGACCGGCGTCAGCACCGCGGTCGCCAAGGCGGAATTCACCGCCGGGACGGCCGGGATACCGGGGGTGGTGCGCTCCGCGTCGGTCTCCCGGTCGGCGTCCGGCGGCAGCGGCACGGGCACCGGGACCGCCGGGATGCCGAGGACGGTGCGCAGGTGGTGCAGCTCGGCGAGGAACACCGCGGCGTCGGCCGGGCGCAGCTCGGGGTCGCGGCGGGTGGCGCGCAGGATCAGCTCGTCCAGTTGCGGCGGGATCCCCGGCCGCAGTTCGCTCGGGCGCGGGACGTCGTCGTTGACGTGCCGGTACGCCACCGAGATGGCGGTGTCGCCGGTGTAGGGCGCGCGCCCGGTGAGCATTTCGTACAGCAGGATCCCGGCCGAGTAGACGTCGCCGCGCGAGGTGGTCGCGCCGGTGGCGACCTGTTCGGGCGAGACGTAGGCGACCGTGCCGAGGATGACGCTCGAACTCGTGGTGCCCGCGCTCGCGATCGCGCGGACCAGGCCGAAGTCGCCCACCTTGACCACGCCGCCCGAAAGCGCGGTGCCGCCGCGGCCGATGAGGATGTTCTCCGGTTTGACGTCGCGGTGCACCAGTCCGGCGGCGTGCGCCGCGGCCAGCGCGGACAGCACCGGCTCGGTGATGCTCAGCGCGAGCGGGACGTCCAGCGGGCCGCGTTCGGAGAGCAGCTCGCGCAGGGTCCCGCCGTCGACGAGCTCCATGACCAGGAACGCACGGCCGGATTCCTCCCCGCCAGGGGTGTCGAAGCCCTGGTCGTGCACGGCCACCACGTGCGGGTGGTGCAGCCGGGCCGCCGAGCGGGCCTCCCGTTCGAAGCGCTCGACGAACGACCTGTCGTCGGCGAAGCGCGGGTCCATGATCTTGATGGCGACCTGGCGGTCCAAGCGGGTATCGACGCCGCGGTACACCGACGACATCCCACCGCGTGCGAGCAGCTTGTCCACCCGGTAGCGGCCCTCGAGCAGAGTGCCCACCAGAGTGGGGTCCGTGCGTGTCACGGCTATGGATCGTACGGAGGTGCCCATGTTCTGGTGTACGGGACCTGGCTCACCTGGGATCACGATTTCGGCTATTTCCTCGAATCAGCGGTATGCGTGATCGTATGGATACTCTCCGTCATGTCCACGCCGTCACCCATGCGTCCCAGCGGAGCGATAGACGGAATGTGGCACAGTGTCACCTGTGAGTGGGATTCCCGTCGCCGACGACGTTCTCGGTGCAGATGTGGCCGTTCTTCCGCTTCCGGAGGTCGCGACCGCGCTGAACATTTCGGCCAACAAGGTGCGCCAGATGCTACGTGACGGTCATCTGATCGCCGTCCGGCGCAAGGGTGAGCTATACGTCCCGGCCGCGTTCCTGGTGAAGGACGGCGTGGTCAAGGGCCTGGCGGGCACCATCACCGTGCTCGCGGACTCCGGCTTCAGCAGGACGGAGATGCTGCGCTGGCTTTTCGCCGAGGATGAGACCCTGCCGGGAGCCACCCCGGTCAACGCGCTTCGCACCAGCCATGGCACCGAGGTCAAGCGGCGCGCGCAGTCGATGGCATTCTAGACGTCCTGAACAGGACATACGTCGCGGCGGCGAGCAACTGGCAGCCCGCCGCGGCACCCAGTGCGGTGGTTACGGAGAGTGCGCTCAACAGTCCCGCGGCCGCGGCACCCGTCGCGAGTCCGTGATCTTCACGCTCGCCGCCGTCGCGAAAACCTGGGCTCGCACTTCCGCGGGCGCTTCGCGATGCCGGATGGCGAAGAGCGCCGAAAGCTGCGGTCCTTCGGCGAACCCGGCGAGTAGGGCCGCGGCTGTCAGGGTCACCACGTCGGGTCCGGCGGCCGTGAGCAGGAAGCGCAGGTAGGCAACCCGGAACGCTATGAACGGGACTTTCATCGCAAAATCTGCACTGAAAGTCCCGTTCGTCACACATGAAACGGATTCAGCTCTGCTTGTCCCGCCACTGGATCCAGGACCGCAGCTTGTCGAGGTTGAAGTCCGGCCCGCCGGTCGCCACGGTGAACAGCGAGACACCCTGCTCCAGCAGCTTCGGACCCAGCTCCTCGGGCTCGCCCTCGACGGCGACCGAACGCTCGATCTCCTTCGGGTCCCGGCCGACGTCGGCGCAGTGCTGGTCGAGGATCTTGACCTTCCGCTCGACGACCTCCGGGTCGCCGAAGCCGTGCCAGATATCGGCGTGCTTCGCGACCAGGCGAAGCGTCTTCTTCTCGCCGCCGCCACCGATCAGGACCGGGATCTTGCGGACCGGCTGCGGGTTCAGCTTCCCGAGCCTGCTCTCGATCCGGGGGAGTGCCTCGGCGAGGTTGTCGAGCCGCCCGCCGGCGGTGCCGAATTCGTAGCCGTACTCGTCGTAGTCCTTCTCGAACCACCCGGAGCCGATGCCGAGGATCAGCCGTCCGTCGGAGATGTTGTCGACGGTGCGGGCCATATCGGCCAGCAGTTCGGGATTGCGGTAGCTGTTGCACGTCACCAGCGCGCCGATCTCGACCCGTGACGTGGATTCCGCCCAGGCGCCCAGCATGGTCCAGCACTCGTAGTGCAGGCCCTCGGGCTCACCGTACAGCGGATAGAAGTGGTCCCAGTTGAACACGATGTCCACACCGAGGTCTTCGGCCTCCGAAGCCGCCCGGCGGATCGCCTTGTACTCGGCGTGCTGCGGCTGCAGCTGGACGCCGATCCGGATCTTCCTGTTCGAAGCAGTGGTCATGTTCGCACCTTAAGCCTGGAGTTGCTCCACGCGCTCGTCAGTAACTTCGCCCACGCGACGGCCGCGCGACGACGGCGAGGGACGACCGCGCGGGTGTTCAGCACGTCGTAACCGAGGGCCACGATCTCGTCGAGGATGCCCTCGTAGAGCACGAGCGCGGTCCGCACGCAGTCCCGGGATTCCTCGCGCAGCAACGGGATTCCCGCTTCGGCCCGGCGGTACACCGCCCGGTTGCGCGCCACCGCCACGGCGAGCGCGCGCCGTACCCGCCGGTCCGGCAGGCCGCGGGCACGTGACCATGCGAGCAGTTCGCGGTCGACGCCGAACGCGGCCAGTTCCTCGGTGGGCAGGTACAGCCGCCCCCGGTCGAGGTCCTCGCCGACGTCGCGCAGGAAGTTGGTCAGCTGGAACGCCTCGCCCAGCGCGGCGGCACCGGGTTCGGCGTCGGGGATCGGGACGACGGTACCGAAGACCGGCAGCATCTGCAGGCCGATCACCTCGGCCGAACCGTGGATGTAGTCCTTGAGGTCGGCGTAGGTCGCGTATTCGGTGACCTTGAGGTCCATCGCCATCGATCGCAGGAACGCGTCGAACAGGTCGCGGTCCAGGTCGTGGCGCCGCACGGTGTCGGCGAGCGCGGCCAGCACCGGATCGGCGGGCGTGCCGCCGTCGAAGACCTGCCCGACCAGTCCGGCGACCTCGTCGAGCGCGAACGCCGGATCGGTGCCGGGCGTGGGATTGTCGACCAGTTCGTCCGCCATCCGCGCGAAGCCGTACAGCGCGTGCGCAAACGGCCGTGTCCGCGACGGCAGCAGCCGGGTCGCGAGGAAGAAGGTGCGGCCGTAGCGGGCGTTGATGCGGCGGCATTCGGTGTACGCCGCCCGTAACGCCGGCTGGGTGATGCCCGCGGCGTCGAGTTCCTTCATCGGCCGGTGACCCTTCCCGCCGCGAGTCTGCCGGAGATCACCACCGGCGGGATGCCGACGCCCGGTGTGGTCCCGCAGCCGGCCAGCACGACGTTCTCCGCCGCCCGCATCAGGTTTCCCGGCCGGAACGGGCCGGTCTGGGCGAAGGTGTGCGCGAGCGAGAACGGGGTTCCCGCGGTGAGGCCGCGCTCCGCCCAGCCCGCCGGAGTGATCGTCTCGTCGATGGCGAAGTCGTCCGCGAACCCGGTGAGGCCGCGTTTTTCCAGTGTCCGCAGGAGTTCCGTCCGATAAGCGGGCCCGACCCTGCCCCAGTCGATCTTGCCGCGGCGCAGGTTCGGCGCCGGGGCCAGCACCGAGATCACCTGGTCGCCGCCGGGGGCGAGCCCCGGTTCGGTCGCGGTCGGCCGAGTCACCAGCAGTGACGGATCGCTCATCAGCCTGCCCTCGCGGATGATCTCCGAAAACGTCTTTTCCCAGGCGTGGCCGAAGAAAATGGTGTGGTGGCCCAGTTCCGGCCAAATTTTCGGCGTATGTCCGTGCAGCACGACAGCCGACGGCGAGTACCGCAGCGGCAGCGGACGCCGGGGACGGGCGCCGAGCAGCCGGTACGCGGTGCCGAGTTCGGTCGCGAGAACCACGGTGTCGCAAGGGATCCGCTCACCGGAGCGGGTTCGCACCGCGCGCACCCGCGAGGAAACCCTTTCCAGCCAAGCGGCTTCGGTGCCGAATCGCAGTTCCGCGCCCGCTCGTTCGGCCGCGCTCGTCATCGCCCGCGCGATCGCGCCCATCCCACCCGTCGGGTAGTAGACCCCGCCGACGGTGTCCATGAAGGAGATGACGCCGTACGCGCCGATCGCGCGCGCCGGGTCGAGTCCCGCGTAGAGCGCTTGGAAGGAGAACAGGCGACGCACCCGGTCGTCGCGCAGGAAGCCGCCGATCTTCGGGCCGAGCCGTCCGAAACCGCCCAGTGCGGCCAATTTCGCCAGCTCCGGGCGGACGAGGTCGAGCGGGGAGTCGAAGTTCGCGCCGATGAAATGGTCCTTCTGCACCGCGTACAACTCGGTGAGCCAACGCCGCAGACGACGGTAACCCTCGGCCTCGGCCGGGCCCGCGACCGCGCGGATCTCGGCCTCCATCGCCACCGCCTCGGTGTGCACGGCGATCGTGCTGCCGTCGGCGAACCGCGCGCGATAGGCCGGGTCGAGCCGGGTCAGCGTCAGGTTGTCCGCCAGGGATTCGCCGACCGCCGCGAAGGCCTCGTCGAGCAGCTCCGGCATGGTCAGCACACTGGCACCGGTGTCGACGGTATTGCCGCCGAAATCCGCCTGGCCGGCACGGCCGCCGGGAGTCTTGTCCTGCTCCAGCAGAGTCACCCGGCGTCCGGCGCCGAGCAGGTGCAGCGTCGCCGACAGCCCGGCGAGCCCGCCACCGATCACCACCACGTGGTCACTCGGACCGGTGACGGTGCGCATCAGTACGTCCGCTGGGTCGCCTTGACGACCAGCCCGGTCAACGCGGCAGGGGCGGGCTCGGCCAGATGAGCGCGGTCCAGCGCCGCCATCGCGGACTCGGTGAGCTCGTCGATGCGGCGTTCCACCGCGTCGACGGCGCCGACGTCCTGCAGTGCCTCGCGCACGGTCTCGACGGCGTCTTCGGACAGGTGCGCGTCGCCGATGGCGTCGGAGATGACCCGTGCCGCGGCGTTCTTGCCCTGCTCCGCGGCTCGCTGCAGACCCAGTGCGACCAGCAGCGTCCGCTTGCCTTCGCGCAGATCGTCGCCGGCCGGTTTCCCGGTGACCGACGGGTCGCCGAACACGCCGAGCAGATCGTCCCGCAGCTGGAACGCCACGCCGACCTCGTCACCGAACTCGCGCAGCGTCGCGATCAAGGCGTCGTCGGCGCCACCGAGTGCGGCACCGAGGTGAAGCGGGCGCATGACGGTGTACGCGGCCGTCTTGAGCTTGCAGATGTGCAGCGCCGCCTCGGGGGAGGCGTCGCCGGTGGCCTGGGTGCGGACGTCGAGGTACTGCCCGGCGAGCACCTCGGTGCGCATCGCGCGCCACGCGGGCCGCGCCGCCGCGAGGGCCGCGGGCGGGAGCGGGGCCTCGCCGAACATGTCGTCGGCCCAGGCCAGCGCGAGGTCGCCTACCAGGACGGCGGTCGCGAGCCCGAACGTGCTCGGCGAACCCAGCCAGCCGCTGTCGGCGTGGAGCTTGGCGCCCGCGATGTGCACCGTCGGCGAACCGCGGCGCGAATCGGAGGAGTCGATGAGGTCGTCGTGGATCAGCGCGCATGCCTGGATCAGCTCCAGGCTGGCCACCGCCTGCAGCACGCCTTCGACGTCCGGCCCCGCCGGATCGCCGCCCGCGCCACGCCAGCCCCACCAGGCGAACGTCGGGCGCAGGCGTTTGCCGCCGCCCAGCACGAACCCGGCCAGAGCGTCGATCCCGACTCCGACGGTCGGTTCGGTGCGGCGGATTTCGGCACCGGCGCGCTCCAGGAACCCGGCCAGCGCCCGCTCGACGTTGGCGGGCAGATCGGCGTCGTAGGCGGACGTGTCCATGAGCACATCCTCCGGGAAGGACACCGCCGTTACCCAGTCGGGTGCCTCCGAATGTGGCGAACGAGACGTCACCCCCTCACCGCAATTAGTCCTCTAGTTGCGGTAGTTGCACGCGCATGGACCGCAACTAGAGGACTAATTGCGGGTGATGTCAGGCGCGACCTTTGTCGTAGTGGCGCTTCGCCCGCGCCCGGTTCCCACAGTCCGACGAACTGCACCAGCGCCGCGACCGGTTGCGCGTGTGGTCGGTGAAGATCCAGCCGCATCCCGGCCCCTCGCATTCCCGGATCCGTTCGAAGTCCCCGGATCGCAGCAACTCCTCGCCCGCCAGCGCGAGAAAGTGCGGCAACGCGGCGGCGTTCACCAGCGGGACCGTCCAGCGCAGCGGCAAGGACGGCGCGAGTTCGGCGTGCCGGTACGCGGAGACCAGCGTCTTCCGCAGCGCCTCGACGTCCGGTGGGTCCGACACGAGCACCCGATAAAGCGTTTCGCGGAACGTCTTCACCGTCTCCAGGACGGCCTCGGAGATCTCCAGCCGCTGGTCGCCCGCGCCGACCAGGACGACCCATTCGGACAGCCGCACCGGATCGGAAAGCCGGTCGTCCCGCCTGGCCGGATCGCGCCGCCAGGAAACGGTGTTGACCAGGTCCAACGGCACGCTCCCGCCGATGCTGTCGTACCCGTCCCAGTGGCGGTCCACGAAGCCTCCTAATGGTCAAACTCAGTTTAGCTTGTTAGAGTCGAGGCATGACAACGCTCCGGCGGCCCTATCTGGCCGGCGTCCGAGTCGGCCTCGGGCTGGGTGTCGCGACCTTCGTCCTCGGTATCACCTTCGGCGCCTACAGCCAGACTCTGAACTGGGGGATCGCGGCCCCGATCGTCGCGTCGATCATCGTGTTCTCCGGCTCGGCCCAGTTCGCGATGGCCACCGCGCTGGCGGGCGGCGGCAACCTCGCCGTCGCGGTCGGCGCCGCGGCCCTGATCAACGCCCGTTTCCTACCGATGGGCGTCGCCGTCGCCAAGGACCTGCGCGGAGGTCGCCCGCGCCGCGCGTGGGAGGGGCAGGCCGTCGTCGACGGTTCCTGGGTGGCCGCCCATCTCGGCGAAGGGCGCTTCGACCGAGAGAAACTCATCGGCTGCACGCTCGTCCAGTTACCCGCGTGGGTGCTGGGCACGGTGCTCGGTGTCCTCGCCGCCCCGTCGCCGGACATCATCGCGCGCTTCGGGCTCGACGTCGTGTTCCCCGGCTTCTTCCTGGTCCTGCTCATCGATGAACTGCGCCGTTCCCGCGAGGCGGTCTGGACGGCGGCGCTCGCCGCCTGTCTGGCCGGGGTCCTGGTGCTGTTCGTCCCGGTCGGGCTCGCACTGATCGGCGCTTCGGCAGCCGCCATCGTGGGTTTGGGGGCCCGGCGATGACACTTTGGATCGCCATCGTCGCCGTCGCGCTGATCAGCGTCGGGTTCAAGGCGGCGGGCCCGGCCCTGCTCGGCGACCGGGAACTGCCGCCCCGCTTGGCGGGCGTGATCGCGCTGCTCGCGCCCGCACTGCTGGCCGGTCTGGTGCTCACCGACGTCACCGGCCAGGCCTGGACCGGGGTCGACTGGACGCTCTGCGCCGGACTGGCCGCCATCGCGGTGACCTACGTGCTGCGCGTACCGGTGCTCGCCGCGATCCTCTGCGGGGTCGTCGTCACCGCCGCGCTGCGCTTCCTGATCTAGCTCCAGAACGGTCCGGACAACCCGGCCCGCTGGAAGTACGCGGCCGCCGCGGCCGGATCGCGTCGCTGGTAGCCATGCTCGAGCCTGCCCTCGTACCAACCGGCCGCGAGCCGCCACAGCGTCGCGAGATCCAGGACGTATCCCTTGTTCTGTCCCGTTTCGGTGAGCCAACCATCCACACAGGACTCGCCGCAGAACAACCGCTGGTTGCCGCAGGTGTGCACGACGTCGTCCCACATCCGCGCCGCCGGGACCAGGAAGTGGGCGACCAGTTCACCCTTCGGTGGGGTCTGGTCGTTCACCATCAGTACCTGTGGTTCGCCACAACCACGGCAGCGGGTGGACACCAGCACCTCGGGTTCGGCCTTGACCAGATGCGGGATCGCGAACGCGTCCCACGCGCAGCCGCCCCACCAGAGCGTCCGTTCGCCCATCACGGAGAACCCCAGCGGGATCGCCGCGAACGGATGCGCCATCGTGACGTGCTCGCGAGCGTCGAGCACCAAATGCCGCTGCTCCGCGAGCCGGTGCAGCGCCTGTTTCGCCACCGCGAGCGACCCGTGGGCGGCGTCGGCCAGCTCCGGCGCCGTCGGCGGCCTCCCGCGCTCGGCGAACGCGCGGTAGACCGCGACGCGGACGTCTTCGTCCCAGCTGATGTCGTCTTCGGCGCTCATGGCTCCTGAGTCTCCCCAGGCGGGCGCCGCTCGGCAACCGCTCGCGAGTGGCTCGAGCCGCCGTCCATTGCCTGGGAGGGGGCTCCCAGCCAGCGGACTTTCCCCTTTAACATGGCGGTATGACGTCGGTGGTCGAGCGGTTGCAGGGTGATGGACCCGTGTTCTCCATCGAGTTCTTCCCGCCAAGGGACACCGCGGACGAGGCCGTGCTGTGGAAGTCGATCCGGGAACTCGAGCCACTGGACCCGGCGTACATGTCGATCACCTACGGCGCCGGCGGCTCCAGCCGCGACGGCACGATCCGCAGTATCGCCCGCGTCGCGACCGAGACCACGCTGGTGCCGATGGCGCACCTCACCGCCGTGAACCACTCGGTCGCGGAACTGCGCAATGTCATCGGCTGGTACGCCGCCGTCGGCGTGCGGAACATCCTCGCGCTGCGGGGCGACCCGCCGGGCGATGTCTACGGCGACTGGGTCCCGCACCCGCACGGGCTCAACTACGCCGAGGAACTCGTCGAACTGGTGCGGTCCCTCGGCGACTTCTGCGTCGGCGTGTCGGCCTTCCCGTACGGCCACCCGAGGTCGGCGAATCTCGAAGCCGACACCGAGTACCTCGTGCGCAAGCTCCGGGCGGGCGCGGATTTCGCGATCGCGCAGCTGTTCTTCGAACCCGAGGACTTCCTCCGCCTGCGGGACCGGGTGGCGGCCACCGGCTGCGAGGCGCTGGTCATCCCCGGTATCATGCCGCTGACCACGCTGCGGACGCTGCACACGTCGATCAAACTCTCCGGCGCTCCCGCGCCGCGGCGGCTCCTCGACCGGCTCGAACCGCTGGCCGACGACCCGAAGTCCTTCCGCGCGGCGGGGATCGACACGGTGACCGAACTGTGCGAGCGGCTTATCGCCGAAGGTGTCCCTGACCTGCACTTCTACACGTTCAACCGGTCCAAGGCCACGCGCGAGGTGGTCAGCAGGCTCGGCTTGGTCCCGGCTCGCGCGTAACTCCGTACCGAATTCGCCCCCCGTCCCGGTAGCGTGCCGGGCATGGCTTCAACCGCGCAAAGTGTGCACCAGATCTGTGAACGGTACGTCGACGAGTACGCGGCGGCCGATCCGGTCACCGCGACGACGTACGGCATCTCCGGATACGACGACCAGCTGACTGACTACTCGCCCGCCGGGTACGCGGCGCGGGCCTCGATCGCCTCCCGCGCACTGGCCGACATCGAAGCGGCCGAGCCACGCGCAGACGGCGAACGCGCGGCCAAGGCGGTCTTCACCGAGCGGATCGGGCTGATCCTGGAGATCCACGAGGCGGGTCTCGACATCGCCGAGCTGAACGTGATCGAGAGCCCCGCGCAGAACCTGCGGATGGTCTTCGACCTCATGCCCGCCGAGACCGAGTCGGACTGGGCGACCATCGCCGCCCGCATGGCCAAGATTCCCGACGCGCTCGACCAATATCGCGTGTCGCTGCTCGCCGCCGCCGACGCGGGCCACGTCTCGGCGCTCCGCCAGGTCGGCAAGGTCGCCGAGCAGGCCGAGACCTGGGCGGGGCTCAAGGAAGAGACCGGGTTCTTCACCGCGCTGATCTCCGGTGCGAAGGGCGTGAGCGCGGAGCTTCGCGCTGAACTCGAGCACTCCGCCCGCGCCGCGCAGGAGGCGTACGCGGAGTTCGCCGGATTCCTCCGCGCCGAGCTCGCCCCGCGGGCGCCGGTCAAGGACGCCGTCGGCGCCGAGGTGTACCAACTGTGGTCCCGGGTGTTCACCGGAGCCACCCTCGACCTGGACGAGGCCTACTCCTGGGGCTGGGCCGAGTTCACCCGCATCGAAGCGGAGATGCGCGAGGTCGCCGGCCGGATCAAACCCGGCGCCACCCTCGCCGAGGCGGCCGCCGTCCTCGACGCCGATCCGAAGTACGTCGTGCGCGGCCGGTCGGAATTTCAGGCCTGGATGCAGAATCTGTCCGACAACGCGCTGAAGTCGTTGCGCGGCAAGCACTTCGATATCTCCGACCAGGTCATGGAGCTGGAGTGCAGGATCGCCCCGCCCGGCGGCACGGTCGGCGCGTACTACACCGGCCCGAGCGAGGACTTCTCCCGCCCCGGCCGCATGTGGTGGTCGCTGCCGCAGGGCCGGGAGGAGTTCACCACCTGGCGTGAGGTCAGCACCGTCTACCACGAGGGCGCTCCGGGCCACCACCTGCAGATCGCGACCGCCGTCGACCAGTCCGAGTCGTTGAACAAGTACCAGCGGCTGCTGGCGTTCACCTCCGGGCACGCCGAGGGCTGGGCGTTGTACTCCGAGCGGCTGATGGAAGACCTCGGGTTCCTCGCCGACGACGGGGAACTGTTCGGCATGCTGTCCGAGCAGCTGTTCCGCGCCGCGCGCGTGATCGTCGACATCGGTATGCACCTGGAATTGGAGATCCCGGCGGGCACCGGCTTCCACGAGGGCGAGCGGTGGACGCCCGAACTCGGCCTGGAGTTCATGCTCACCCGGACCGTCACCGACCCGGCCCACGTGCACGACGAGATCGACCGCTACCTGGGCTGGCCGGGGCAGGCGCCGTCGTACAAGCTCGGCGAACGCCTCTGGCTCGCCGCGCGCGACGAGGCCCGTGCCCGGCAGGGCGACGCCTTCGACATCAAGCAGTTCCACACGCGGGCGCTGGCGCTGGGCGGGATGGGGCTGGACACGCTGCGGGAGATGCTGGCCGCGCTGGACTGAGCCCGCTCTCGCTACTCGTGCGGGCGATCGCGCCACGGCGGAAGCTGTGACGAAGGTCGCGTTCATAGTGAATCTGCTGTGAACGCGTCCTTCATCGCAGCCTTTCATCCGTCGTGGGAGCGTCGGCCGAGGAGTATGTGAAGGGCGCCTTCCCCGCATGACACGCGGTGAAGGGCGCTTTCCCCGTATCGCACGCGGTGAAAGTCCCCTTCAGCCCGCTACAAGCCTGCGGACCGCAAAGCACGTGCGCACGCCGCCCCTCCTTGCTACGTTCCCTCCGTGCACCGGATCTTTCTCGTCACCCCACCCCCCGCCTCCTGAGCGGGGTGTGCCTGGCCGCGCGGCGTTCCAGCCGCCCGGCCGATCCGTGATGCGCTGAAAGCACCCCGCGTCGTCGAAGTCCCTTCCGACAGACACAGACGCAGGAGCGTTTTTCCCATGTCCCTTGCCGTACCCACGCGCGCCCGATCGTCGGCCGCACTGGTCCTCGCCGGCGTCCTCTGGGGAACCGGTGGCCTCGCCGGATCCCTGCTCGCCTCCCGCGCGGGACTCCATCCGCTGAGCGTCGCCGCGTACCGGCTGCTCGTCGGCGGTCTGATCGCCACCGGCTACCTCTGGCTCACCGGAGGCCTCCGCGGCCTTCCCCGCACACCACCGGCCCGCCGTCGCCTTCTGGTGGTCGGCGTGCTGTTCGCCCTCTTCCAGACCAGCTATTTCGCCGCGGTCTCGCTGAGTTCCGTGAGCGTCGCGACCATGACCACCATCGGCAGCGCCCCCGTGCTGCTCACCGTCGCGACGGTCGTCAAAACCCGGCGCTTGCCCGGGGCGTGGACGCTGGTGTCCTTGGCCGGTTCCCTCGTGGGACTCGCGCTGCTGCAGTGGACGCCGGGGCAGCAGGCCGACCTCGCCGGCGTGCTGTTCGCACTGGTCGCCGCGGCCGGGTTCGCCGCGCTGACGCTGGTCACCGCGACCCGCGTCGAGGGCCTGGATCCCTTGCCCACCACCGCTTTCGGCTGCCTGATCGGCGGCGCGGCGCTCACTCCCGCCGCGCTGTGGTTCGGGATGGCCGTGCCGCCGCAACCTGGCGTGCTCGCGCTCGTCCTCTACTTCGGTGTCGTGCCCACGGCGCTGGCGTACGCCGCGTACTTCCGCGGCCTCGAAAGCGCGCATCCCGTGCTGGCCGCGTTGTCCGCCCTGCTCGAACCGCTGACCGCCGCCCTGCTGTCCATGGTCGTGCTCGGCGAACGGCTCGGCGCCGTCGGCTGGTGCGGCGCGGCGGTGCTGATCGCCGCGCTCGCCGTCGCCTACTCCAGGCCCTAGTCGCTGCCGGAGTGAGCCTGTTCGCGGTCTTCGCGCACCGCCTGGATCACGAAGCCCATCGAACAGACTTACTCCGGCAGCGCCTGGAGCGGCAGCGTCCGGCCGAGGATCGCGAACGGCCGAGGATCGCCGGCGAAGTGGTAGTCCCGCAGCACATCGACGAAGCCGACCCGCCGGTACAGGTTCCAGGCCCGGCTGGTGCCCTCCGGCGTGGAAAGGAGGACGTGGGCGCTGGGCACGCCGTCGAGCAGCCGTCGCAGGAGATCCTCGCCGATCCGCTTCCCCTGGCTCGCGGGGCTGACGTGGATCTCGGTGAGTTCGAAGTAGTCGGTCATCCAGTGCTCGGTGGCGGCCTGGCCCTCGCGGCGGGTCAGGCCGTGGCGGACCTGCTCATGCCACCACTGGCCACCGCGGCCCTTGTAGCCGTAGGCGAGCCCGAGCAGGACGCCGTCCGCGTCGAGCGCGGCCATGCAACGCCAGCCTTCGCGCAGCGCGTGCGTGAGCCACATCGGCGCCCGTTGTTCCGCCGTGCCTTCTGGGTAGCGCATGGCGTCGACGTAGATGGTCAGCGCCTCGGGGAGCCGGGCGCGGAACTCGTCCGCGGACAGCTGGACGTAACGGGTGCATTCCGAGGACATCGCGGTCACGGGCGCCCATCCTGCCCGCCGCCCGCGACGGCCGCGGGAGTGCCCCCGGTCAGCGCGACGAGCCCGTCGAACGTCGTGGGGTACACCGACTTCGGATGCCCGGCGGCGGCCCAGACGACGTCGTGGGCGCGCAGCGCGGTGTCGACGACGGTGGTCAACGCCGTCGGATGCCCGACCGGCGCGACCCCGCCGATCGGCTGCCCGGTGTGCTCGCGGACGAAATCCGCGTCCGCCTTGCCGACCTCGTCGGCGCCGGTCAGCGAGGCCAGGAGCGCGGTGTCGGCGCGGTGCGCGCCGGAGGTCATGGCGAGCAGGGCGGTCTCGGAGCCGCTGGTACGACTGCGGAACACGAGGCTGTTCGCGATCGCGCCGACCTCGACACCGAGCGCTTCGGCGGCTTGCGCGGCCGTGCGGACTTCGGCGGGGAGGATCCGGATCCCGTCGGCGGCGGCCTGCTGACCCGCCTCCGCGAGCGCGGCCGCGACCTTGGCCACCGAGGGGTGGCCGGACTGGTCGATGGTGCTCATGAGCCTATGAGATCACGTGGCCGATCCCGTGTCCCGCACCACATGCGGCGATCACCCGGCTACGGGGTCGAGGCTGCCGGGGTTGAAGAAAGGGGCGCTTCAGGGTTACATTGGTCTTGTTCGAACAGACGTTCGACATTCGGTGAGCGCGCACCGGTAGGTGTCCGGAGCGGGGGCGGGGGAAGCGCCTCGGCGCCGGGCACCGGCCGGCGCTCACGTACAGGAGGAGGGTCGTCATGTCCGTTTCGGTCGTGTCCCCCGACGAAGCCAAGAGGCCGGGTGGCGCCGCACAGCCCGCCCTGCCGATGTCGTTGCGCCCGCCGGCACCACCCGCGGCGGTCTCCTTGTACGCACAGGCAAGGCGTGGCCTTGGCGAAGCAGAGCGGGAGACCGATCCCGCGGAGCGGTTCATCGGGGCGTATCTCGCCGCGCTGCGGGGCGCCGCGGCGGTGCTGGAGGCCCGCGGGCGTCCGCACCGAGGCCGCGCCCGGCCGGCGAGCGGCTGGGTGCTGCTCGAATCGGTCGCACCCGAGCTGAAGGAATGGGCGGTGTTCTTCGCGGCCAACTCCGCGACGCGGGCCGCGGCGCAGGCCGGGATCACCGGCAAGGTCACCGTCGAAACGGCGGACGAGCTGGCGCAGGCGGCCTCGGTGTTCCTGGAACTGGTGCGCCGGGTGGTACACGGGCTGTCGATGGGTGACGGGGCGTATGTGGCCTAGCGAGCAGGGTCTTTCAAAGCGCGCTTTCGAATTTCTGAGGCCTCCGCCCGAAAAGAAACACACGTGCGTGTCCTCACCTGACCAGCCGGCTTCGGTTTGAGAGACACGTTCCATGTCACCACGGAGAGGGGGTGCCCGATGGCCGGGCAGGCCATGATCGACCAGGGCAGGTTCCTGGAGGTGATCGGCGCCGAGACCGAGTTGATGGCTCAGGTGGCGCACACCGCGTCCGCCGACGCGCCGGTCCCGACCTGCCCCGGCTGGACCCTCGGCGAGGTACTCAGGCACGTGGGCAGCGTCTACCGGGTCACCCGGCGGTGGATCACCGACGGGCGGCGTCCCGAACACTGGCAGCGCAAGCCAGGGCCGGGGCAGACGCTGGAGGAGTACTTCCGCGAGGGCCGGGACGAACTCGTCGCCGAACTGTCCGCGCACGACGCGGACGAACTGGCGTCGACCTGGTGGCCGGCGGACCGCAGCTACGGGTTCTGGCGGCGGCGCATGGCGCACGAGGCGACGATCCACCGGATCGACGCGGAGAGCGCGGCCGGACGGGACGTTTCGGAGATCCCCGAAGACGTGGCACTCGACGGGATCGACGAGGCACTGGCGCTCTGGTTCGGCCAGCGGCTGCCGTTGCTGGGGCTGTCCGGCACCAAGACCGGATCGGTCGGCGTGCGCACCGCGGGCCACAACTGGATCGCCAGAGCCGGACCCACGGAAACGGTCGCCTGGCGTTGCTCGGCCGAGGATGCCCAGCGCGCGGACGATCTGGTCACCGGCAAGCCGGACAAGATCTACCGCTGGCTCTGGGGAAGAGCGGGTCCGACGGCGGTGACGGTCAGCGGAGACCAGGACATGGCGGGACAACTCTGGGCCCTTTTGCGGCTCGCGACCCGATGACCGGTCGGTGGGGAAGCCAAACCGGTCAGAAGTGTCGGTGGTTCCGGCTAGATTCACCGGTGTGACAGCGCGCCTGGTGAACCTGGTCTTCGACTCGGCCCTTCCCAGAGATCTGGCGGGTTTCTGGGAAGGGCTGTTCAGCTGGGACGCCCCGTTCCAACCGGCCTTTCGCTCCGAGCCGGGGCCCAAACAGGGAAAGAACCGGCTGCACCTGGACCTGGCGAGCCGTTCGCCGGAACACCAGGCCGAACTGGTGGACCGTGCGCTGTCCCTCGGCGCACGGCACGTCGACGTCGGCCAGGGCCCGCCGGAGGAGAAACGGGTGCCGTGGGTGGTGCTGGCGGATCCCGAGGGTAACGAGTTCTGCGTCCTCGAGCCCCGCGAGCAGTACGCGGGCACCGGCGCGATCGCTTCGGTCGTCACCGATGCTCGCGATCCGGAGCGGCTCGCGCGATTCTGGTCGGCCGCGCTGGGCTGGAAGATCAGTGTCCGCGAGGAGGCGATCGTGGGCCTGCGGCCGCCGGACGGCCGCGGCCCTTGGGTCGAGTTCCTGGCGTCCCGAGACGAGAAACAGCACCGGAACCGGCTGCGATTCGAGATCGCGCCACGGCGAGGCGGTAGCCGGACGGCCGAAGTCCGGCGCCTGCGGGAACTCGGCGCGACAGGGCTGGGTGCTGAGGCGATGGTGGACCCGGAGGGCAACGAATTCAGCGTGCTCACACCCCGCTGAGTGTTTCGCCTCGGTTGTTTCGTCCGAGTTGCGTGACGGCGCCGAACGCTGACCTGAGCGAAACATCGGCGCCGTGGGCAGGCAACAACCGGCCGGGACCGTTGAGGCCATGGAGACCTACCGAGTCCGGCCCACCCAGGTTCATCCCGGTGAAGAGACGGCGACAGCGTCCGCCTGGCGGGTCAGGGTCCGCGTGGACGACCGGCCGGGCACCCTGGCCAGGATCGCGATCCGGCTGGCCGACCTCGAGTGCAACATCCTCGGGCTGTCGGTGCTCCCGGTTCCCGGCGGCGTGCTCGACGAGATCGTCCTGCGCCCGGCCGCCGGCCTGCCGCGGCAACTGCTCGTCGACACGCTCCGCGACGAAGGTTGCGAATGCTCAGCCGTCATCGACGCCGATCTGGCCGAACTGGTCGATCCTGCCACCGCGACGCTCGCCTCGGCCAAGAGAGCGGTCGAGGAGCCCGGTGGCCTCGCGGAGGTGCTCCGCGGGGTTCTCGCGGCCGACGTCGTCACGAAGGTCCCGTCGATCGAGGCGAACCCGGCCCGCACTGAGGGCGGGCACCGGGCGGTGTTCCCGGCAGGGGACGGCGTCGCGTTCGTCGCGCGCCGCCGGTGGTCGCCGTTCGTCGAACTGGAACTGAGCCGGGCCGTCGCGCTGATCGGCCTGATGACCGCCGTCCGTGACAACGTGACCGGGCCGATCGTGCTCGACCGGCCCGATGGTGTCGCGATCGTCCTGCGGAAGGGCGTTCCCGGTGACGCGGAGGCGGTGTCCGCGCTGCACCAGAGATGCTCGATGACGACGCTCTTCCACCGCTACCACACGGGGATGCGTGCCGTGCCGCGTCGCTGGCTGCACCGGCTGCTGATGCCGCCGCGCGGAGTGAGCCTGCTCGCGGTCTGCGGCCGTGACGTGATCGGTCTCGGCCAGTTGATCCCGTCGGCCAACGGCGGCGCGGCCGAAGTCTCACTCCTGGTCGAGGATTCCTGGCAGCGACAGGGCATCGGCACGGCCTTGCTGACCCGGCTCGCCGTCCTCGCCACCGCCACGGGGGAGCGCGAACTCGCCGCCGTGTGCCTGCCAGGCGACGACTCCCTCTGCCGCACCGCCGCCCGCGTGGGGCTCCGCCCCGAACGCGTCCCCGGCGACTCCGGCACCCTGCGCTTCGCTCTCGCCACCCCCCGCGTTTAGTCCTCTAGTTGCGGTAGTTCGCACCCCCAACTACCGCAACTAGAGGACTACTTGCGGTAGTTCGGAACGCGAACGATCGCAACTAGAGGACGAAACGCGGGGGAGGGGTCAGCGCTTCCAGAACCAGTCTTTGCCGCGGGCCTCGCCCAGTGCGCGCTTCTTGCGCTCGGTGGTGAGCCTGTCCAGATAGAGCTTGCCGTCGAGGTGGTCGATCTCGTGCTGCAGGCACTGCGCGAGCACGTCGACGCCGTCGACCTCGATCGGTTCGTTGCGCAGGTCGACGCCGCGCACCACGGCACGCTTCGCGCGGACGACCGGGAACCAGAGTTCCGGCACGGAAAGGCAGCCCTCGCCGATCTCGTGCGTCTCCTCGGACAGTTCGGCGATCTCCGGGTTGATCACGTACCCGGTCAGCCCTTCGACGTCGTAGCTGAACACCCGCAGGCCGACCCCGATCTGCGGTGCCGCGAGACCCGCGCGCCCGGCCGGTTTCACCCCGTCCATCAGGTCGGTGACCAGCGACTCGATCTTCTTGTCGAAGGTCGTGACCGGGTCGCATACGGTCTTGAGCACGGGATCCCCGAAGTAGCGCAGGTCGCGCATCACCATGTTCGAACGTCCTTCTCCGCTGGCTTGAGCGGCAATTCTAGGCCCGCAGGCGCAGCCCCTTCGGGGTCGCCCGGAATCCTGCCTCCTGAAGCACCGACGAAAGCTCCGAGGTGAGCGCCACCTCGCCGTCGGCCTTCTGCACCGCCAGCTGGCCCAGCCAGCCCTCCCGCACCGCCGCGGACAACGCTCGCGCGGCCGAACGCAAGGTCTCCTGATCCTCGGTGAAACTCAGCAGCGACCGGCCGCCGCGTTCGACGTACATCGCCGGGACACCGTCCACGAGCACCGCCAGCGCGCCCGCTTTCCTTGCCGGTCGGTGCTTCGTGTCGCCCGTCGCGGCAGGCCACGCCAACGCGGCGCCGTAAGGCTGCGCCGGGTCGGCGGCGGCGAGCACGACCGCCCCTTCCTGGGTGGTGCGCTGGTTCCCGGACTGCGCGCGCAGCCTGTCGACGGCGCCCTTCGCCGCGAACTGCGCGGCACCGAGCCCCTCGACCACGTAACCCCGGACGACCTGACCCGAGTCCTCCATCCCGCGCAAAACCTTGTAGATCCCGGAAAACCCGCCCGTCACCCGCTCGGTGTCGAGCGCACCCCTGGTGAGGACACCGTGCCGCTCCAGGAACGCCTCCGTCCGCGCCAGCGCGCGCCTGGTCGGATCCGCTTCACGTCCAGGGGTCAGTGCCCAGCGGCCCGCCACCGTCGGCGGACCGGTGCGCGACGGCATCGACGGCCGTCCGGCCCGGAGCCGCGCGTACCGGCCTCGAGGAGCTTGCCGCCGGGGTTTGTGCGCCGCGCCCGAACCGGAGACCTGCGCCCGCAGCGGGCCCAGCGTGTCACCGGTGACCAGCCCGGCCCACACCAGATCCCACAGCGCGGCAACGACTTCGCCGTCGTTGGGCGGGGTTTCGACCAACGGTGACGCCCGGTCCACGAGCTGGCGGAAGAACTGCGCCCCACCCTCCAAAGTGGACAGGATGGCCGCGTGGAGCGGGCCGGAAGGCAGATCGTCGTCGAGGTCGGGCAGCAGCAGATCGGCGACGTCCGTTGGCGCGAGCGCCAGCCAGCCGTCGCCACCGGACAGGGAACCGCAGCCGCACCAGGTGACCTCGCCCGCCGTGGTCAGTTCGTCGAGCAACGACGGTGTGTAGCCGGGCAGCCTGCTCGGCAGGATCAGCGACTCCACCGCGCTGGCCGGGAGCGGAGCGCCCGCCAGTTGCTCGACAACGGACAGCACGTCGTCCGCCGTCGGCGCGGACCGCACTCGCGCGCCGATGCCGTGCCAGGACGGCAGGAACCGGCCCAGTGCCGCCGGTTCGACCGGCTCGACCTCGGCCCGCAGCCGCGCCAGTGACGCCCGCCGGAGCCTGCGCAGCACCGACGCGTCGCAGAACTCCATGCCGACGCCGTGGGTCTCCGGATGCCCGACCGGGCTCAGCTCACCTCGGACCAGCCTGGCTTGCGAGGTCATTCTGTTGAGCGCATCGGTGACCACGGCCGTTCCCAGCCCGAAGCGTTCGGCGGCCTGCCGGGCGCTGAACGGACCACGGCTGCGGGAATAGCGGGAAAGCAGATCGCCGACAGGATCCTCGACGGGTTCGGTGAACGCCTCCGGCACGCCGACCGGCAGCGCCGTGCCCAGCGCGTCCCGCACCCGGCCGGCGTCCTCGATGGCGATGAACCGTTCGCCGCCGCCGATGCGGACCCGGATCACTCGCCGCGCCGACTCCAGTTCCTCCAGCCATTCCCGTTGGATGCCCCGGGCGGCGGCCTCCTCGATCGAGAGATCTCCGAGGAACCGCAACAGATCCGCGGCCTCCTCGGCGTTGCGGGCGTGCCTGTCGGGATCGAGCCGTTGCAACGAGCGCTCGACTTCGGCGACGACCTCGGCGTCGAGCAGCTCCCGGATCGCCTCGGTGCCGAGCAGTTCGGCCAGCAGCGTCGAATCGAGCGCCAGCGCCGCCGCGCGCCGTTCCGCGAGCGGGGCGTCCGTCTCGTACAGAAACATTCCGACGTAGCCGAACAGCAGGCTGCGCGCGAACGGCGACGCCGATGGCGTCTCGACCTCGACCAGCTTCACCTTCCGCGACCGGACGTCGGCCATCAGTTCGCGCAGCCCGCCGACGTCGTACACGTCCTGCAGTACTTCCCGCATCGCTTCCAGCACCACGGGGAACCGCTCGTACTTGGCCGCCACCGAAAGCAGTTGCGACGCGCGCTGCCGTTGCTGCCACAGCGGGGTGCGACGGCGCGGATCCCGGCGGGGGAGCAGCAGCGACCGCGCCGCGCATTCCCGGAACCGCGCGGCGAACACCGCCGAGCCGCCGACCTCGGCGACGATCAGCTGCTCGACCTCCTCCGGATCGAGCAGCACGTCGTCGACGCCGATGGTGATTTCCGAGCCCTCGGAGTCCAAAGCCTCCGGCAGCCGCAGCACGATGCCGTCGTCGGCATGCGCCACCTGCGCGTCGACCCCGCGGTTCTCCCGCAGCCGGGCCGCGATCGCGAGCGCCCACGGCGCGTTCACCTGGGCGCCGAACGGGGAGTGCAGGATGACCCGCCAGTCGCCCAGTTCGTCGCGGAACCGTTCCAGCAGCACGGTCTTGTCGTTCGGGACGTGCCGCGTGGCCGACTTCTGCTCTTCCAGATACCCCAGCAGGTTGTCGCACGCGTACTCGTCCAGCCCGGCGACGGCCGCGCGTTCCCTGGCCGCGG
This sequence comes from Amycolatopsis sp. cmx-11-51, assembly GCF_047608665.1. Lineage (NCBI taxonomy): Bacteria > Bacillati > Actinomycetota > Actinomycetes > Pseudonocardiales > Pseudonocardiaceae > Amycolatopsis > Amycolatopsis sp. cmx-11-51. The sequence goes on from NZ_JADNQO010000002.1 coordinate 177,972, forward strand.
CGGGGTCCGAAGTGGACAGTTCGCGGACGAACGCGCCCAGCGCCCGCCCCAGTTCCAGCGGACGGCCAGGGGCGTCGCCCTTCCAGAACGGCATCCGCGCGGGCTCGCCCGGCGCGGGCACCACGATCACCCGGTCGTGGGTGATGTCGGTGACCCGCCAGGAAGAGGTGCCGAGCAAAATCGTGTCCCCGACGCGGGATTCGTAGACCATCTCCTCATCGAGTTCGCCCACGCGCGACCCGGGTTTGCCGTCGCTACCCGGCGTCATCACGGTGAACAGGCCGCGGTCGGGGATCGTGCCGCCGGAGGTCACCGCCAGCCGCTGCGAACCGGGACGGCCGTGCAGTTCGCCGCTGACCCTGTCCCAGGTGATCCGGGCGCGCAGTTCGCCGAACTCCTCGCTCGGATACCGGCCGGAGAGCATGTCGAGCACCGCGAGCAGCGCGTCGTCCGGCAGGGAGGCGAACGGCGCCGCGCGGCGGGCGAGGGTGGCCAGTTCGTCGACCGTCCACGATTCGAGCGCCACCATCGCCACGATCTGCTGCGCGAGCACGTCCAGCGGGTTTCGCGGGTATCGCACCGCTTCGATCGCCCCGGACGCCATCCGTTCCGCGACCACCGCGCACGAGACGAGGTCGCCACGGAACTTCGGGAACATCACCCCGGTCGACACCGCGCCGACCTGGTGCCCGGCCCGGCCGACCCGTTGCAGCCCCGAGGCCACCGTCGGCGGCGCCTCGATCTGCACGACGAGATCGACCGCGCCCATGTCGATGCCCAGTTCCAGCGAGGACGTCGCGACGACGCAGGCGAGGCGGCCCGTCTTGAGTTCCTCTTCGACGTGGGTGCGCTGCTCCCGGGACATCGATCCGTGGTGCGCCCGCGCGATCACCGGCGCCGCGCCCGTGGTGAGCCCGGACTGGCCGATCGCTTCGGCCGGATACCGCTGGTCCGGCTCCAGTTCGGTCTGTTCCGCGACGAGTTCGTTGAGCCGCGCCGTCATCCGCTCGGTGAGCCGCCGCGAATTGACGAACACGATCGTCGATCGATGCGCCTGGATCAGTTCGAGGACCCGCTCCTCCACGGCGGGCCAGATGGACGGCCTTCGCGGTGTGCCGTCGATCTCCTCCAGCGAGCCGGGCAACCGGGCGAGGCCCGCGTCGAGGTCCTCGTTCTGCTTCGGCCCCTGTGGACCGTCGAGATTGGACATGTCCTCGACCGGGACCTCGACGCGGACTTCGATCGTCTTCGCGAGCTTCGGCTGGACGATGGTGACCGGCCTGCCGCCGGCGAGGAACGAGGCGACCTCGTCGATCGGCCGGACCGTCGCCGACAGCCCGATCCGCTGGGCGGGTTTCTCTAGGAGCGCGTCGAGCCGCTCCAGTGACAAGGCCAGATGCGCGCCGCGTTTACCGCCAGCGACCGCGTGCACCTCGTCGATGATCACCGTCTCCACGCCGCGCAGCGAATCGCGCGCGGAGGAGGTGAGGATGAGGAACAGTGACTCCGGCGTGGTGACCAGCACATCTGGTGGCGTCTTGCCGAAGGAACGGCGCTCGGCCGCGGTGGTGTCGCCGGTGCGCATGCCGACGCCGATGTCCGGCACCGGCAGTCCCAGCCGCCGTGAAGCCTGTGAGATACCCGCCAGCGGGGCCCGCAGGTTGCGCTGGACGTCGACAGCCAGCGCCTTGAGCGGCGAGACATAGAGGACGCGGCAGCGCTTCCGCGGCTCGTCAGGCGGCGGCTCGACCGACAGCCTGTCCAGCGCCCAGAGGAACGCCGACAGTGTCTTACCGGACCCCGTCGGAGCCACGACCAGGGCGTGTTCCCTCGCGTACGCGGCACGCCACGCCCCCTCCTGCGCGCGGGTGGGCGCGGCGAAGGCCCCGGTGAACCAGTCCCTGGTCGCGGGGGAGAAGAGGTCGAGTACGTCTGCCACGCCCTCCATAGTGCGCCCGGCCACCGACAGTTTCGCTCGGCGCCTGTGACACGGCACCCGGTCGGGGAGGAGTTCGGCGGGTTCCGCACGTACGGTGACCTCGCTCATGGGAGCATCACCGCCAGCGCGGCCGGATCGGTACTGGGGCGGCCGCCGTTCGTCTGTGAAGGGGAAAGAGCTGTGCGGATCCTGTCGGTGGACCTCGGTACGTCCAACACCGTGGCCGTGCTTTCGGCACACGGAAGGCCGCCGCGGGTGGTCGAGGTCGACGGTTCGGCCAACATGCCATCCGCGGTGTTCGCCACCGAGGACGGCACGATCATGGTCGGCCGCGACGCCGAACGCCGTGCCCGCCTCGACCCGACCCGCTTCGAGCCCAACCCCAAGCGCCGCATCGACGAGCAGACGCTCCTGCTGGGCACCGACGTCATCCCCGTCACCGAGGTGCTGGCCGCGATCCTGCGCCGCGTCCTCGACGAGACCACCCGCCAGCTCGGCGGCGAACTGCCCGAGGAGGTCCGGCTCACCCACCCCGCGCAGTGGGGCCAGACCCGCCGCAACGTGCTCCTGTCCGCCGCCCGGCTCGCCGGGATGGGCGGCAACCTGGTGCTCGTGCCCGAGCCCGTCGCCGCCGCCGCGCACTTCGCGTCGTTCCCCGGCAAGACGCTCGCGCCCGGGCAGGCGCTCGCCGTGTACGACCTCGGCGCCGGCACCTTCGACGTCGCCATCGTCGGCGCGACCCCGAACGGTGGCTTCACCGTCGTCGCCGAAGACGGCCTTCCCGACCTCGGCGGCCTCGACGTCGACCAAGCGCTGCTGGTGCACGTCGGCCGTGAGGTCTCGCACAAGGATCCTCAGCGCTGGCAGCGGGTTCTGCGGCCGGAGTCCACTCCGGACCGTCGTACGCGGCGCGCGCTGCAGGAGGACGTGAAGGCGGCGAAGGAGGCCCTTTCCCGGCACCCGCAGACCGAGGTCCCGATGCCGGAGCCGTTCGAGGACGTGCTCGTCACCCGTGGCGAACTCGAGGCACTGGTGCGGCCGTCGATGCTGCGCAGTGTCGAGCTGATGTCACGGGTGGTCCGCTCGGCGGGGATGACCCCTGACCGGCTCGCCGGTATCTACCTCGTCGGCGGTTCGAGCAGGCTTCCGCTGGTCGGCAGCCTGATCGCGGAGAAGCTCGGCGTCGTCCCCGGCAGCCTCGACCAGCCGGAGACCGCGGTCGCGCTCGGCGCGCAGCACGTCGCCTCCGACGGCATCAGCAGTCGTACTCAGGGTGTCGAAGGGCAGGTCGCGGCCGGAACCGGCGCGTACCAGGTCGGCCCCGGCGCCTCGGGTCCGTACGCGCCGCCGCAGCAGGTCGCGTCGATCCCCGGTTACCAGAACGGCGGACCCGGCCAGTCCGGCGGTTTCCCGCAGTCGGGCTACCCCAACAGCGGCCCGCAGCAGGTGCAGCAGCAGCCCGCGCCGACGAACTTCCCGACGTACTCCTTGGCCGGGCAGGCCACCGATGACAAGGCGCCCGCGAGCAAGAAGAAGCCGCTCGTCATCGGCGCCATCGCGGCCGTCGTCGTGCTGATCGCCGCCGGGCTCGTGTACTTCCTGACGTCCTCGTCGGTGACCACCTACACGGCGAGCGACTGCAAGACGCCCAGCGCGGCCGACGACAAGGGCCTCACCGGCTGCCTGCGCCAGCTAGCCGGGAAGATCGCCGACACCGGCGACTGCAAACCCGGGATGGGCAACGGACCGGCGAAACCGGCCGAGGAGCTCGGCGTGACGTCGACCTGCTCCGCGCCGGGCCGCGCCGGAACCCAGGTGACCTATCTGCAGAGCGACTCCGCGGAGAAGCTCAAGGCCTACACCGACGGGCTGCTCAAGTCGGCGGGCGGGGATCGCACCGAGGCCAAATGGGCGGGTAACGCCCTGGAAGGCCAGTACTCCTCGGCCGCCGGGCGGAACGCGGCCGTCCTCGTGTTCACCGTCACCGACCGGCCGCTGGTCGGTTTCATCTACCAGGTCCCGGCCGAAGGACAGAACCCGACGCCGGGCGAACTGGCCGACTACTTCGAAAAGAGCGTCCAGCCGGGCGAGTAGATAGCGGCTTCACGTGTTTCGGAAGGTGGATCTCGTCGGGCGGCCGCGACCGAGGTCGCCTGCGCTAAGTGACGTGAAGGGGCCTTTTCCCGCGTGTGATGCGGGGAAAGTTCCCTTCGTCCCGGTGACCTGCTGGTCTTTGAGCGGGTAGGTCGCGGTGGCGCGTTTGGTGATCGGCGGGGTGAGTGAGGCTCAACCGCGTGAAGGGGCCTTCACGCGTTCCGAGCCGAAGGCCGGTCTAGACTTCCCCCGATGCGTATCACGGTCTTCCGGCGGCTCATGGCCGACGAATTCGGTCCCGGACGTGCGGAAACCCTCTCCAGGGATCACGTCTTCGGCGAACTCGGGGGACAGACCGTCGAGCAGGCCCTCGACGCGGGAATCTCGGCCAAGGACGTCTGGCGGGCGGTCTGCGACGCCTTCGAGGTGCCGTCGGAGCGGCGCTGACCTCGGCGAAGGGCAAGAAAGTCTAGCGCAAGGCGTGTCGGTCACGGTCTCGAACACACGTTCGTCTAGGGTGTTGTCCACAACGGGGTCAGCGATCCACAGCTTGGGCGCGAGGCCTGGAATTGTCGGTGGTCGCCCGTAGCGTCGGACCCGACAGCTCAGAACAGAACAAGCCCTACCCGGCTCAACAAACGAGGTGGACTCCATGGCACCAGCAGCACCCGACAAGGACAAGGCGCTCGAACTGGCCCTGGCCCAGATCGACAAGCAGTACGGCAAGGGCTCGGTCATGCGCCTCGGCGAAGAGGGCCGTGCCCCGATCGCCGTCATCCCCACCGGTGCCATCGCGCTCGACGTCGCGCTCGGGATCGGAGGCCTGCCTCGCGGCCGGGTCATCGAGATCTACGGTCCGGAGTCCTCCGGTAAGACCACCGTCGCGCTGCACGCGGTCGCCAACGCGCAGAGGAACGGCGGCATCGCCGCGTTCATCGACGCGGAGCACGCGCTGGACCCGGAGTACGCCAAGAAGCTCGGCGTCGACACCGACGCGCTGCTGGTCTCCCAGCCGGACACCGGTGAGCAGGCGCTCGAGATCGCGGACATGCTGATCCGCTCCGGCGCGCTCGACATCCTGGTCATCGACTCGGTCGCCGCACTCGTGCCGCGCGCCGAGATCGAGGGCGAGATGGGCGACAGCCACGTCGGTCTCCAGGCCCGGCTGATGAGCCAGGCGCTGCGGAAGATGACCGGTGCGATGAGCAATTCCGGCACCACCGCGATCTTCATCAACCAGCTGCGCGAGAAGATCGGCGTCATGTTCGGCTCCCCGGAGACCACGACCGGTGGTAAGGCGCTGAAGTTCTACGCGTCGGTCCGCTTGGACGTCCGCCGGATCGAAACGTTGAAGGACGGCGGCGAGCCCGTCGGTAACCGCACCCGCGTCAAGGTCGTGAAGAACAAGGTCGCCCCGCCCTTCAAGCAGGCCGAGTTCGACATCCTCTACGGCAAGGGTATCTCCCGTGAGGGTTCGTTGATCGACATGGGTGTCGACCAGGGCATCCTGCGCAAGTCCGGTGCTTGGTACACCTACGAGGGCGACCAGTTGGGCCAGGGCAAGGAAAACGCCCGCAAGTTCCTGCTGGACAACCCGGACATCGCCAACGAGATCGAGAAGCGCATCAAGGAGAAGCTCGGTATCGGCGCCGTCGTCGACGCCGAAGCCGCCCCGGCGCCGGTCGACTTCTAAGGAGAGTGGGTTTGCGAGCGCCCAAGGTGGATCCGGCGGAGCTGCCGCCGGACGAGCGGAGGAAGAAGGCCAAGGAGATCTGCTTCGATCTCCTGGCCGCGCGCCCGCGCTCCACGGATGAACTACGTCAGGCTCTCAAACGCAAGGGCTTCGACGAGGAGACGACGGAGTCCCTGCTCGGTAAGCTGGACCAGGCAGGGCTCATCAACGACGCCGAGTTCGCCGAGATGTGGGTTCGGTCCCGTCATGCCAACATGGGTCTGTCGCGGAATGCCCTCGTGACCGAACTCAAACGCAAAGGAATCGATGGGGATATCGCCGTCCAGGCCGCCGACGAGGTGGACCGAGAGGCAGAGGAGCAGCGGGCCCGAGAGCTGGTACGGAAGCGCATGCGCTCCTTGGGCAACGTTGACGAGCAGACGGCGATCCGTCGCTTGCTGGGCTTCCTCGCCCGCAAGGGCTATCCCCAGGGGCTGGCCTACACCGTGATCCGTGACGAACTCCGCGAGTTCGGCGCCGAAGCGGCACTGCTGGACGACGCCGCCCTCGACTGAATCACTCGATACCCGAGTCACCCTTCACCTGAGCTGCTCACCGGCCGGGCGGGCCACTTGCCCGCCGGTCGGTGTTTTGCTGTCCGATCGAGGATCTGACCAGCGTCGAGGTGACCGATCAGGAATCGAGAAGCACCGGACGCCCGCTCGGAAATAGCTTTACCGGCATGAACCTCATCGACGCCATCACCCTCGAAGTGGCCGACACCGCGGCCGCCGAACGCTTCTACGCCACCGCCTTCGGGCTCGGCACCCAGCTTCGCCTGCGGACCGCGCAAGAGCCGACCAGCGGCTTCCGCGGCTACACCCTGTCCCTCACGGTGTCCCAGCCCGCCAACGTCGACGCCCTGATCGAAACCGCGCTCGCCGCCGGTGCGACGGCGATCAAACCCGCCGCGAAATCGATGTGGGGTTACGGCGGCGTCGTCCAGGCCCCGGACGGTGCCCTCTGGAAGATCGCCACCTCGGCGAAGAAGAACACCGGACCCGCCTCCCGCGAGATCGACGACATCGTGCTCCTGCTGGGCGTCGCCGACGTGGCCGCGAGCAAGAAGTTCTACGTCGAGCACGGCCTCACCGTAGGGAAGAGCTTCGGCCGCGTGTACGTCGAGTTCGAATCCGGCTCGAGCCCGGTCAAGCTGGCGCTGTACCGGCGCAAGGCCCTGGCCAAGGACGCCGGCGTCACCCCGGAAGGCACCGGCTCGCACCGCATCGCGATCTGCGGCGCCGCCCCGTGCACCGACCTGGACGGGTTCGCCTGGGAGACCTCCGCTCTCGCCGCCCAGTCCTGATGTGCCGCTACCGGATGCCCCCGCTCGTCGCCTACCAGGGAGAAAACACCATGAGCGTCACGTACGAAGGATTCACGGCCGAAGAAAAGGCCGCGATGAAAGAACACGCCCAGGACATGAGGAAGGCCGCGCGCCGCGGTTCGAGCGCCGGCAAAGCCGCGGCGGCGGAGCGGGACGTGGTCGCGAAGATCGCCGAGATGTCCGACGAGGACCGGCTATTGGCCGAGCGGGTCCACGCCATCGTGAAGGCCAACGCCCCGATGCTCGCGCCGAAGCTCTGGTACGGCCAGCCCGCCTACGCGCTGGACGGCAAGATCGTCTGCTTCTTCCAGGGGGCGGCCAAGTTCAAGACGCGTTACGCGACTCTTGGTTTCAACGAAGAGGCCCAGCTGGACGACGGTGCGATGTGGGCGACCAGTTTCGCCTTGGTCAAGATGACGGCCGCGGTGGAGAAGCGCATCGCCGCCCTGGTGAAGCAGGCCGTGAGCTGAGCCGCGGATGAACTTCGGTCCGGAGCCGGATATCGGCGCCGCGTCCGAACACGACACCTTTGCCGGACACCTCAATTGCCCGAATCACAGGCCGGAGTGCGAGTGGCAAGTCACTTTAACGCTCGATTGGCCACTCCCCGCCCACCGGACGGCACCTAGGCTCGGGTGATCACTGGGAGGACCACATGATCACCATCGCTCCACTAGAGCCCGAAGACCGCGAAGCCTGGGAGGACCTGTTCCGCGCCTACATCGCCTTCTATGAACGTGTCTCGCCCCAAGAGATCTACGACCGCGCTTGGCGAGAGTTCCGCGAGGGGAACCGGATGCACGCGCTCGGCGCCCACCTCGACGGAAAACTGGTCGGAATCACGCACTTCCTGGTGCACCCCAGCACTTCCGCGCTCACCGACGTCTGCTACCTGCAGGACCTGTTCACCGTGCCGGAAGCCCGGGGCAAAGGCGTCGCGCGAGCACTGATCGACGCGGTGGCGAACTGGGCGCGGATCCGTGATTGCGACAGGGTCTATTGGCACACCAAGGAATCCAACGCCACCGCGCGCCGCCTGTACGACCAGGTCGCGGTCAACCGGGGTTTCATCCAGTACCAGCTCCCGCTCTGAACGCCGTGAAGGCCACCGCCGAAACGGTGGCCTTCACAGAGCGGGTCAGAGCTTCGACGCCTCCGCGGCGAAAGCCTCGATCTTCCCGAAGTCCTTGGCCGCCAAAGCATTCTTCGGCGTCAGCCACGAGCCACCGATGCAGCCCACATTGGACAGTGCGAGGTAGTCCGGCGCGGTCTGCACGGTGATCCCGCCGGTCGGGCAGAAGCGCAGCCCGGGCAGCGGACCGCCGATCGACTTCAGGTACGCCACCCCGCCGCTGGCCTCGGCGGGAAAGAACTTCAGCGCCGTCAGCCCGCGTTCGGCCAGCCGCATCGCCTCCGAAACCGTGCTCGCTCCCGGAAGGAACGGCAGGCCGGTGTCGAACGCGGCGTCCAGGACCGAGTCCGTGCAGCCAGGGGTCACCAGGAACTTCGCGCCGGCGTCGGCGGCCTGCTTGGCGTGCTCCGGAGCGGTGACCGTCCCGGCGCCGATCACGATCTCCGGGACCTCCGCGGCGATCCGCTCGATGGAGGCGAGCGCCGCCGGGGTGCGCAGGGTCAGCTCGATCACGCCGATCCCGCCCGCGAGCAGTGCCCGCGCGGTGGGTACCGCGTCGGCGGCGTCGTCGAGTACGACGACGGGCATCACGGGGGACAGGCCGAGCAGGTCGGCGCCGGTGGTCACTGGGTTACCTCCACAGGGGTCAACGTGTGCGCCGGAGCGCCGAAGTGTTCCGGCGTGAGCGGTCCGAACACGCTCGCGCCCTGATCGGCGGGGCCGACCGCGCGGCGCAGCGCCGCGAACAGCTCCCGGCCGGTGCCGGTCCAGGATGCCTCCGAAGGCGGGGAGTCCACCAGTTCACGGCGGGCGAGTTCTTCGTCACCCACGAAGACGTCCAGCGTCCCGGCCTTGGCGTCGAGGCGGATGGTGTCGCCGTCGGCGATCCGCGCGATCGGGCCGCCCACAGCGGCTTCCGGGGTCACTTGGATCGCCGCCGGGATCTTGCCGGACGCGCCGGACATCCGGCCGTCGGTGAGCAACGCCACCTGGTGCCCGCGATCCATCAGCACCCCCAGCGCCGGTGTGAGCCCGTGCAGTTCCGGCATCCCGTTGGCCTGCGGGCCCTGCTGCCGGATGACCACGACGACGTCGCGGTCCAGCTCGCCCGCCTCGAAAGCGTCCTTGAAGGACTTCTGGTCGGTGAACACCCGTGCCGGGGCCTGGACGATCCGGTGCTCCGGAGCCACCGCGGACACCTTGATCACCGCGCGGCCGAGGTTGCCCGCGACCATCCGCAGCCCGCCGTCGGCCGCGAACGGCCGCCATGCGGGACGCAGGACGTTCTCGTCGAGGCTGCGCGTCGGGACGTCGCGCCAGACCAGTTCGCCCTCGGACAAAATCGGCTCCTGTCGGTAGCGGTGCAGGCCCGGTCCGGCGACGGTCTGGACGTCCTCGTGCAGCAGGCCCGCGTCGAGCAGCGTGCCGACCAGGAACTGGATGCCTCCGGCGGCGTGGAAGTGGTTGATGTCCGCGCTGCCGTTCGGGTACACCCGCGCCAGCAGCGGGATCACCGGCGACAGGTCGGAGAAGTCGTCCCAGGTCAGCTGGATGCCCGCGGCCGCGGCGATCGCGACGAGGTGCATCGTGTGGTTGGTCGAACCACCCGTGGCGAGCAGCGCGATGACGCCGTTGACGACGGCCTTCTCGTCGATCACCCGAGATACCGGCGTGTACTCCTCGCCGCGCGAAAGCTTCACCACGCGGCGCCCGGCCTCTTCGGTCAGCGCCTTCCGCAGCGGCGAGTTCGGCTGCACGAAGCTGGCGCCCGGCAGGTGCAGGCCCATCACCTCGACGACCATCTGGTTCGAGTTGGCGGTGCCGTAGAACGTGCACGTTCCCGCCGAGTGGTACGAAGCCGCTTCGGCGTCCAGCAGGTCTTCGCGGGTCGCCTTGCCCTCGGCGTAGAGCTGGCGCACACGCGCCTTCTCCTTGTTCGGCAGACCGGAGTTCATCGGCCCGGCCGGTACCAAAATCGCCGGGAGGTGCCCGAAGGACAGTGCGCCGATCAGCAGGCCCGGCACGATCTTGTCGCAGACGCCGAGCAGCAGCGCCGCGTCGAACATGTCGTGGGACAGCGCGATCGCGGTCGACATCGCGATGACCTCGCGGCTGAACAGCGACAGCTCCATCCCCGGGCGGCCCTGGGTGACGCCGTCGCACATCGCGGGCACGCCGCCGGCGAACTGGGCCACCCCGCCGGCCTGCCGGACCGAACCTTTCAGCATCGCGGGGTACTCCTGCATCGGCTGGTGCGCCGAAAGCATGTCGTTGTAGGACGAGACGATCGCGACGCCCGGAACCCGCACGGCGCGCAGTGCCGCTTTGTCGACACCCTCCATCGCGGCGAATCCGTGGGCGAGGTTGCTGCAGTCGAGTCCGCGTCGCATCGGACCTTCTTCGTGGGCGGCCGCCGCACGTTGGAGGTGCGCGGCGCGGGTCTCTGCGCTGCGGGCGACGACGCGTTCGGTGACTTCGGCGACGATGGGGTGGACGTTCGGGGCGGTGCTCATTGTCCGGCTCCGGATCACTGGTCGTGGTGGTCCGCGGGACGGCAACGCTGACGCCGCTGGGTCGTGACAGTGGCCACAGTACCTCGGCGGAAAGCGCGGATCAAAATCGATACAGAAGGTCGACTCGCGTGACCTCCGTCACCCCCCTAGGTTCTACTGTGCTACTTGTCACATTGCACAACGCGCGGCAGAGTCGAGACAGCGAGGATCGCTTGCCTTCGAAGACTCAAGCGGCCAACCGAACCGACCATCGGGAGGTACCGATGTCCACCACAGAGATCGCCGAGCTTCGGCGAGCCATCGGTCAATTGAGGCAGTGCGTCGGCGCGCTGCGGTCCCGATACGGCGACGCGTCGGCGGTACAACGCCTGGCGAACGACGTGGAGCGACTCGACATCGACGCGACCGATCTCGACACGACCCCGAACGCGGTGCCCGCGCAAGCGAAGGCCGCCGACCGTGTCCAAATACCCGATACGCCCTACGACCCGGCGCTCTGGCACGGCGCCGATGACGAAGGCGTCGGCGGCTACAAGCGCGACCAGCGGTGAGCGCCCCCGCCGGCAAAAAGGCCGGACGGGGTACGGGGGTCCACGCACCGTCGCGGGCCCGGATCGCCGAACGAACGCTGCGCACCGACCGGTGGTGGCTCTCCCCGCTGCTGACCGTCCTCGGCCTTTCCACCTTCATCATCTACGCGACGATCAGGGCTTTCGTCCGCACCGCGTACTGGGTGCCGGAATACCACTACCTGACGCCGTTCTATTCGCCCTGTGTCTCGGAATCCTGTGTCGAAGGCTCCCGGCATTTCGGGACATGGTTCGGCGAACTGCCGGGCTTCATCCCGCTCGGCTTCCTGGTTCTGCCGTTTCTGCTGGGCTTCCGGCTGACCTGCTACTACTACCGCAAGGCCTACTACCGGGCCGTCTGGTTCTCGCCGCCGGCCTGCGCGGTCGCCGAACCGCACGCGAAGTACACCGGTGAGACCCGGTTGCCGCTGATCATCCAGAACGTCCATCGCTACTTCTTCTACGTGGCCGTGGTCGTCTCGCTGATCAACACCTACGACGCGATCACCGCGTTCCACGGCGAGACGGGCGGGTTCGGTTTCGGGCTCGGCAACATCGTGCTGCTCGGCAACGTGGTCCTGTTGTGGGCTTACACGCTGTCGTGCCACTCGTGCCGTCACGTGACCGGCGGCAGGCTCAAACACTTCTCGAAACATCCGGTCCGCTACTGGATCTGGACACAGATCACGAAACTCAACACCCGGCACATGGCGCTGGCGTGGACGACACTCGGCACGCTCGTGCTGACCGACCTCTACGTGATGCTCGTGGCCAGCGGCGCGATCTCGGATCTGCGGTTCATCAACTAGCGGCGCGGGCAGCTCCCGTCCCCGGCGACAAAGCTTTGAGGTGGCTCTCTCTATGACCGAGGTTGAAACGTTCGACTACGACGTGGTGGTGATCGGTGCCGGCGGTGCCGGTCTCCGCGCGGTCATCGAGGCCCGTGAACGCGGCTTCAGTGTCGCGGTGGTGTGCAAATCGCTGTTCGGCAAGGCGCACACCGTGATGGCCGAAGGCGGCTGCGCGGCGTCGATGGGCAACGCGAACTCGAACGACAACTGGCAGGTGCATTTCCGCGACACCATGCGTGGCGGGAAGTTCCTCAACAACTGGCGGATGGCCGAACTCCACGCCAGGGAGGCGCCGGACCGGGTCTGGGAACTGGAGACCTACGGCGCGCTGTTCGACCGCACCGCCGACGGCCGGATCAGCCAGCGTAACTTCGGCGGGCACACGTACCCGCGGCTCGCGCACGTCGGCGACCGCACCGGGCTCGAACTGATCCGCACGATGCAGCAGAAGATCGTTTCGCTGCAACAAGAGGACTTCAAGGAGACCGGTGACTACGAGGCGCGGATCAAGGTCTTCGCCGAATGCACGATCACCGAACTGCTGACCGAGGACGGCCGGATCTCGGGCGCCTTCGGGTACTGGCGCGAGAGTGGCAGATTCATCCTGTTCGAGACGCCCGCGGTGGTGCTGGCCACCGGCGGCATCGGGAAGTCGTTCAAGGTCACCTCGAACTCGTGGGAGTACACCGGTGACGGGCATGCGCTGGCGCTGCGGGCCGGGGCGAAGCTCATCAACATGGAGTTCGTCCAGTTCCACCCGACGGGCATGGTCTGGCCGCCGAGTGTGAAGGGGATCCTGGTCACCGAAGGCGTCCGCGGTGACGGTGGTGTCCTCAAGAACACCGAGGACAAGCGGTTCATGTTCGAGTACGTTCCCGAGGTTTTCAAGGGGCAGTACGCGGACAGTGAGGAAGAGGCCGACCGCTGGTACACCGACCAGGAGAAGAACCGGCGCACCCCGGATCTGCTGCCGAGGGACGAGGTGGCGCGCGCGATCAACTCCGAGGTCAAGGCTGGCCGGGGATCGCCGCACGGCGGGGTGTTCCTCGACATCGCCAGCAGGCTGCCCGCGGAGGAGATCCGCAAGCGGCTGCCGTCGATGTACCACCAGTTCAAGGAACTCGCCGACGTCGACATCACGAAGGAGCCGATGGAGGTCGGCCCGACCTGCCACTACGTGATGGGCGGGATCGAGGTCGACCCGGACACCGCGTCGTCGAGCGTGCCGGGGCTGTTCGCCGCCGGTGAGTGCTCGGGCGGGATGCACGGGTCGAACCGGCTCGGCGGGAACTCGCTTTCGGATCTGCTCGTCTTCGGCCGCCGTGCGGGGCTCGGCGCCGCGTCCTATGTCGCCGAACTGCAGGACCGCCCGTCGGTCAGTCAGTCCGATGTGGACGCCGCCGCGGCGCTGGCGCTCGCGCCGTTCGACCCGCCGGAGAACGGCGTCGAGGAGAACCCGTACAGCCTGCACACTGAACTGCAGCAGTCGATGAACGACCTCGTCGGCATCATCCGCAAGTCGGAGGAGATCGAGCGGGCGCTGGTGAAGCTCGGTGAGCTCCGTGAGCGGATCCTGCGCGTGACCGTCGAAGGGCACCGGCAGTTCAACCCGGGCTGGCATCTCGCCGTCGACCTGCGAAACATGCTGATGGTGAGCGAATGCGTGGCGCGGGCCGCGCTGCTGCGGACCGAAAGCCGCGGCGGGCACACACGCGACGACCACCCGGGCATGGACGCCCAGTGGCGCAACAAACTCCTGGTTTGCTCGGCCGCGCCCGGTGACAACCCGGTGGTGCCGGAGATCGGCATCGAGATCAAGGCGCAGACCCCGTTGCGTCAGGACCTGCTGGAGCTGTTCGAGCACTCCGAGCTGGGGAAGTACTACACCGACGAAGAACTGACGTCGTACCCCGGGAGTCAGGCATGAGCTACAAGGCGAGTTTCCGGGTCTGGCGCGGCGACGCGGATTCCGGTGAGCTGAAGGACTACCGCGTCGAGGTCAACGAGGGTGAGGTCGTCCTCGACATCATCCACCGGCTGCAGGCCACCCAGACCTCGGATCTGGCGGTGCGGTGGAACTGCAAGGCGGGCAAATGTGGTTCGTGCTCGGCGGAGATCAACGGCAAGCCGCGGTTGTTGTGCATGACCAGGATGTCGACCTTCACCGAGGACGAGGTCATCACCGTGACGCCGATGCGGACGTTCCCGGTGATCCGCGACCTGGTGACCGACGTGTCGTTCAACTACGCCAAGGCCCGTGAGATCCCGTCGTTCACGCCGCCCCCGGAGCTGAAGCCGGGGGAATACCGGATGCAGCAGGTCGACGTCGAGCGCTCGCAGGAGTTCCGCAAGTGCATCGAGTGCTTCCTGTGCCAGAACACCTGTCACGTCGTGCGCGACCACGAGGAGAACAAGGAATCCTTCGCCGGGCCCCGGTATCTGATGCGGATCGCCGAACTCGAGATGCACCCCCTCGACGTCGCCGACCGGCGTGACGCCGCGCAGGAGGAGCACGGGCTGGGTTACTGCAACATCACCAAGTGCTGCGGTGACGTGTGCCCGGAGGGCATCCACATCACCGACAACGCGCTGATCCCGATGAAGGAACGCGTCGCGGACCGGAAGTACGACCCCATCGTGTGGCTGGGGAACAAGCTGTTCCGGCGGGACAAGTAACACCGGCTCGTGACGTGATTTTCGGCGCCGGTTGATCCCAGGCCCGGGTCCGTGAAGGCCTCCTTGAGGGACTCTGGGTCCCTCAAGGAGGCCTTCACGGCCTCGGGCGGGCAAGCCGGTCGCGAGCCTTAATCGTTTGCCCCCACTCAACTGCCCGTTGCACACTTACCGCACACCGACCGAGGAGGACACATGCCGCTGTACCGCATGGCTCGCCCTCTCCTTGGTATGGAAGAGAAACACGGCTCCCCGCCGACGTCGTAACACGAAGTCGCATATACGGAGCCGCCCTTCGGGAAACCGAATCGGGCGGCTTTTTCATGATGAACCCTTGTAGCTCAACGGAAAGAGTACGGCGCTACGAACGCCGGGGTCCAGGTTCGATTCCTGGCAGGGGTACTTCTGGAACGAAGCGGTCCGGTGCGCACTGTGCGCCGGACCGCGTTCCAGGCCAAACCCCCGGCACGGCGGGGAAACCTGTTCCGTCGTCCGGTGCGGCGGTGTGGGGTCCGTGTGCCCCGCACCGCCAGAACGCGCACGGTCCGGTGACCGGCCGGGATTCATAGCCCCGGCCAGCCTGGCTCGACACCAGGGTGCGCGACTCAGGTCGTCTTGCGCGCGCTGTACACGTCGCCGTGTTCGTCGCGATGCAGCACGATGCCCTGGAAGCCGTTGTCCCGCAGGCCTTCTGTCATCGTGAGGCCATTCGTGGCGACGACCACGAGCAGTCCGCCGGAAGCGAGACTCACCGCGATGCGGCCGAGCTGGTCTGGGGAGTCCAGGAACGCCACCACGATATCGAATATCCCCATCCGCGGTAGCCGGGCGATCTGATGGACCTCGTAAGAAATTCCGATCGGATCGCGCTCTTCTTCGCGCTGCGCGACCGCGATCAGTAACTGGTCCGCGTCGACTCCGACGACCCGGCGCGCGCCCTTGCCGCGGAACAACCGGGGACAGCGGCCATCGCCGCACCCGACGACCAGGACCGACCTGCCCGCCAGGTCCGGCAGCGCTTCGAGCAACGTCGCGGCCTGGTCCGCCATGGTGCCGACGCTAGCCGACGGGGCCACCGTCCAGGCAGGACCAAGAGGCGTATCCCGAAGTACAGGAAGGCTCCTTTCCTTGCGTCTAGCGCCAGGGTCCGGCAAAGTCGCAGAGCTGCTGGTGGTAGTCCGGGCTGGACATTTCCGGTGCCCTGCGAGGTCCGAGTGGGGCATGTCCCGGAACCTCTATGGCACAAGCTCCGCAACCGGTGTGACCCCCGCGATGATGTAGGAATTGGGACACTCATCGTCCCAATTCCTACATCGTCAGCCTCGCGCAGCAACGGAGAGCCGCCTGACCTGCAAGACCTCGACTTTGCCGGGACCTAACGTCTAGCGCAAGGAAACGGGCCTTCCTGTACTCGCGGAGTTAGAGCGCGCCGCCGCTCGCGTCGTCGCGCTGCATGACCACGCTCGACGGCGCCGAGTGAACCGGCTTGGCGCCGCGAGGCGCCTTCTTCCGCCGCGCCAGCTTGTTCTCCAGCCACGACGCGAACCAGCTCAGGAGCAGGTTCAGCACGATGAAGATGATCGCGACGACGATCAGCGTCGGGATCGTGTTGCCGTAGAGACCGTTGAGCGGTCCGGAAGCGCGGATCAGCTCGTCGAAACCGATGGTCAGCTGACCGGCCAGCGCGGTGTCCTTGAGAATGACCACCAGCTGGCTGACCAGTGCGGGCAGCATCAGGGTGACCGCCTGCGGCAGCAGGACGGTCATCATGATTTGGGTCTTGCGCAGACCCAGCGCGGACGCGGCCTCGCCTTGGCCCTTGGGCAGCGCCAGGATGCCCGCCCGGAAGACCTCGGCCATGACCGAACCGTTGTAGAGCACCAGCCCGGTAACCGCCGCGAACAGCGGGCGGATCTCCGAGTCGATGTCGGTGTAGAACGCGAAGAATGCCGCGGCGAAGACCATCAGCAGGAGCACCGGGATCGCCCGGAAGAACTCGACGATGGCGGCGACCGGGACCCGGATCCACTTGTGCTCCGACATCCGGCCGATGCCCAGCAGCGCTCCGATCGGCAACGCGATCACGATCGACAGCACAGCCGCCTTCAGCGTGTTGAGCAGACCGGGAAGCAGGAACTGGGTCCACGTCGAACCGTCGATGAAGGGCTTCCAGAGCGCGCCGGCCCACTGGCCCTTCTCGTCGAAGCCCACGTAGACGTAGTAGACGACCAGCGCCAGGACGAGCACGAAAAGAACGCTGTAGAGCCAGTTGCGTGCCCGAGCCTTGGGGCCGGGGATGTCGTAGAGAACGGTCTGTGTGCTCATCGCTTGACCTCGACCTTCTTGGCGACCCAGCCCAGCAGGAGGCCGAGGGGGAGGACCAGGACGACGAACCCGGCGGCGAAGAGGAAGAAGACCAGGAGCAGCGAGTCGGACTCGTTCTCCACCATCTCCGACATCAGCAGCGATGCCTCGGCCACACCGATGATCGAGGCGACCGTGGTGTTCTTCAGCAGGGCGATCATGACGTTGGTCAGCGGCGCGATCACCGACCGGAACGCCTGCGGCAGCACGATCAGCGTCAGCACCTGCAGGAAGCCGAGGCCCAGTGCGCGAGCGGCTTCGGCCTGCCCGACCGGGACGGTGTTGATACCGGACCTCAGCGACTCACAGACGAACGTCGCCGTGTAGGCGATGAAGCCGAGGATCGCGAGCCGGAAGAAGTTGTCGTCCAGCGACGTCGTCGAATCCTTCGAAGCCAGGTTGAGCCCCAGAGTGGAGTACAAACCCAGCGACGTGAAGACGATGATCACCGTCAGCGGGGTGTTCCGGAAGATGTTGACGTAGGCGGTGCCGAACGCCCGCATGATCGGAACGGGACTCACCCGCATCCCCACCAGGATGGTGCCCCAGATCAGGGAACCGATCGCGGAGAAGAACGTGAGCTTGATCGTCATCCAGAAGGCGCCGAGCAAGTCGTAATTGGGATTGTCGAGGAAATCGAACAAGGTGCTCAACCCAGCCTCGGTATGGGAACGGTGCGCCGCGGTACACGGCGCACCGTTCGATTCCTTTGGTTCAGCGGCTCAGCGAGCCGGGTGTCAGGAGATTGCCGGGGGCTCGGGGATCTTGTAGCCCGACGGGCCGACGTTCTTCTCCAGAGCGGCCTTCCACGCGCCGTCCTGCTGCATCTTCTTGATGGCGTTGTTGATCGCGGTGACGCTCTCGGTGTCGTCCTTCTTCAGACCGACGCCGTACTTCTCGTCGGTGAAGCCCTTGCCGACCAGCTTCAGCTTGCCGGGCTGCTGCGCGGCGTAGCCGCCGAGGATCACGTCATCGGTGGTCATCGCGTCGACGGTCTTGTTGAGCAGCGCGGTGACGCAGTCGGTGTACTTGCCGACTTCCTGCAGCTGAACTTCCTTGGCGTACTTTTCCTTGACGTTCTGCGCCGGGGTGGAACCCTTGACCGAGCAGAGCTTCTTGTTGCCGGTCAGCGACTCCGGCCCGGTGATGTCGGTGTTGTCGGCACCCACCAGCAGGTCCTGGTGCGCGATGAAGTACGGGCCCGCGAAGGCGACCTCGTTCTTGCGCTTGTCAGTGATCGAGTAGGTGGCGACGATGAAGTCGACCTCACCCTTCTTGATCAGGTCCTCGCGCTGCGCGGACTGCGCTTCCTTCCAGGTGATCGCCGACTCTTCGACGCCGAGCTCCTTGGCGATGTACTTCGCCACGTCGACGTCGAAACCGGCGTAGGTGCCGTCGGCCTGCTTCTGGCCGAGGCCGGGCTGGTCGAACTTGATGCCGACGGTCAGCTTCTTGTCGTTCTTGGCCTTCGCCACCAGGTTCTTGGCGCCGCTGGAGCCGCTGCCGGCGTCCGACCCGCCGCCGCCACAGGCGGAGAGGGCGAGCCCGGCCGCCACGACGGCCGCGCTCATTCGCAGAACTCGGTTCAACCGCATTGTTCTCAGTTTCCTTCCGAATCTTGTCCGGCCACACCGGCCGGCGGGGAAGTCTTAATGGGTCAGGATCTTGCCGAGGAAGTCCTTGGCCCGGTCCGTCTTCGGCTTGGTGAAGAACTCGTCCGGCGTGGAGTCCTCGACGATCTCGCCGTCGGACATGAACACCACCCGGTTCGCCGCGCGCCGCGCGAAGCCCATCTCGTGGGTGACGACGAGCATCGTCATCCCGTCCTTCGCGAGCGTGGTCATCACGTCGAGGACCTCCTGGACCATCTCCGGGTCCAGTGCCGAGGTCGGCTCGTCGAACAGCATCACCTTGGGGCGCATGGCGAGCGCGCGGGCGATCGCCACCCGCTGCTGCTGCCCGCCGGACAGCTGCGCCGGGTACTTGTCCGCCTGGTTGGCGATGCCGACGCGCTCGAGCAGGTCCATCGCGGTCTTGCGGGCCTCGCCCGAGTTGACCTTGCGGACCTTCATCGGCGCGAGCATGACGTTCTCGACGATCGTCTTGTGCGCGAACAGGTTGAACGACTGGAACACCATGCCGACGTCGGCGCGCAGCGCGGCCAGCGCCTTTCCTTCGGCGGGCAGCGGAACGCCGTCCACCGCGATCTCGCCAGAGTTGATGGGCTCCAGCCGGTTGATCGCCCGGCACAGCGTCGACTTGCCAGACCCGGACGGCCCGAGCACGACCACGACCTGCCCACGCGGCACCTCGAGGTTGATCTCCTTGAGCACGTGCAGGTCGCCGAAGTACTTGTTCACGGCGGCCGCCTTGATCATCGGCGCCGCCACCTCCGCGGTCATCTGGCCTCCAGGAGCGTTCGTTTGCAGGGGACTGCGGGGTCAGGCACCACGCGATGGCGGAAACCTACTCCCGTCGGACCGCTTGTAAAGACGGCTTGACCAATACTTAGGGTTTCAAGTCCGTATCGTTCTCAAGTCACCGGACAGCCCCGGTCCACACCCGTCCGGCGCTGATCAGCCTAGACAAGGCAGGGGTGCCCCGTAACCGGGGTCACACAAGACCTGTGACGCATCGTGACCGCTACCGCGTGCGGACGCGGCCCCGCTGGGCCGGATGGCCGAGCGGTACGGGCAGCGCGAGAGGTGACTCACCCCATAGAGTCGTTCTTCAGTCGTCGCGGTGCGGGGACGGCGTGAAAGGGAAAACACGGGTGCGGGTACTGCTGGTGGAGGACGACGACCGGGTCGCGGGCGCCTTGACGCCCGCGCTGACCCGGCGTGGCTTGACGATCAAACGCCTCGCCTCCGGCGCCGGGGTGCTCGACCTGGTGCACGAGGTCGACGTCGTGCTGCTCGACCTCGGGCTGCCCGATATCGACGGGATGGTGCTGTGCCGCCGGATCCGCTCGGTCAGCGACGTCGCGGTGATCGTCGTTTCGGCGCGGGGTGAGGTCGACGACCGGATCCAGGGCCTGCGGTCCGGCGCCGACGACTATCTGGTGAAGCCCTACGACGTCGACGAACTCGTCGCCCGTGTCGAGGCCGTGCGCCGTCGCCGGGGCGAACGCCCGGCCGCGCCCGAACCGGTGGGCGTCATTCGGGCGGGTGATGTGTCGGTCGATATCGGGCGGCATGAGGTGCAGGTCGACGGGCAGCCGGTTTCGTTGTCCCGCAAGGAGTTTCAGGTACTCGCGCTGGTGGTCACCGCGCGCGGCGCGGTCTGTGCCCGCGACCACGTGCTGAGCGAGGTGTGGGGGCACCGGGGCCCGGCGGAGAGCCGCTCGCTCGACGTCCATGTCGCCACCCTGCGGACCAAACTGGGCAGGCCCGCGCTGATCGAGACCGTCCGCGGTGTCGGGTATCGCCTCGGCGGCGCCTACGGCCCGGCCGAAGAGGGCTGAACCGGTGCGCGTCCGGCTCCAGGCGATCGTACTGACGCTGGTCGCGGCGCTCGTGTTCGGCCTCGGCATCCCGCTCGCGCTCAGTGTGGCGGCCAGTGTGCAGCTCGACCTCTTCCTCGACCGCCTCACCGACACCTCCCGGTTCGCGTCGCTGGCCCAGCGTCCGCTGGTGGAGAACCGGCCGGACCTGATCGAGGACGAACTCCGCCGCTACACCGAGGTCTACGAGGTCCCGGTGGTGATCGCCGACCAGGACGGCGAGGCCGTGGTCAGCGCGCTCGGCGGACCGGGCCAGGCCGCCCGGATCGACCTGAAGGACGCCGTCATCGCCTCGCCTCTGCAGCAGGCGCTGGCGGGACGGCGTTCGGAACCCGGCCCGCTGCTGATGCCGTGGAACACCGAGCCGCTGGTGCTGGCCGAGCCGATCCTGATCGACGGTGAGGTGCGGGGCGCGGTGATCACGCTGTCCTCGACCGAGAAGGCCCGCACGGCGCTGTTGTGGTGGTGGCTGCTCATCGCGGCGGGCGCGGTACTGGCGTTCGGGCTCGCGCCGCTGGTGGCTGTGCCGGTGGTGCGCTGGATCCTCCGTCCGGTCCGCCGTCTCGACGACGCGACCGGCGCCCTGGTCGCCTCCGTGGTCAGCGGGCGTGAGGTCGAGCGGGTGGGGGAGTCGGGCGGTCCGCCGGAACTGCGTCAGCTCGAACGGTCCTTCGACCGGATGGCCGCCAGTGTCGACGAGGCGCTGTCGGCGCAGCGCGCGTTCGTCGCCGACGCCTCCCATCAGCTGCGGAACCCGTTGACCGCGTTGAAGATCCGGCTCGGCAACCTCGACGGGCACGTCGACGACGATCTGGCCGCGGCGGACCTCGAAGCCGCCGTCGTCGACGCGCGACGGCTCAACCAGATCCTCGACGAACTCCTTTCACTGGCCCGTGCCGAAGCTTCGGGTGGCGAACTGGTGCCGGTCGGCGTCGACGAGGTGGTGGAGGCCAGGGTCGCCGACTGGACCGTGGTCGGCGCGACGCGCGACGTCTCGCTGGTCTCTTCGGGGCTGGGCGGCGGCTTGCGGGTGCTCACGCCCGCGCGCGGGCTCGAAGTGGTGCTCGACGCGCTGCTGGACAACGCGCTCAAGTTCACCGAGCCGGGCACCGAGGTGCGGGTCGCCGTCGTCGTCGCGGACGGGAAGGTGGAGATCGCCGTCCGCGACCACGGGCCCGGCCTGCGCGACGACGAACTGGAGCGCGCGGCCGACCGGTTCTGGCGCAGCGCCGCGCATCAGAACGTACCCGGATCCGGCCTCGGCCTGGCGATCGTCACCGAGATCATGGTCCGCTCGGATGGTTCCCTGCGGCTCGGCTCACCGGAGGGCGGCGGCCTCGAAGTGACCGTGGCCCTGCCGGTCGTCAGTTCTTGAGCGACCGGAAGTAGCGCAGCGCACCGGGATGCAGCGGCAGCGGGGCCGTCTCGATGGCGGGGTGCACGTCGATCGACAGTGCGGCCCCGGCCACCTCGCCCAGCTCGTCCCGCGCGTCGAACAGTCCGCGGACCAGTGCTTCGGCGACGTCGTCCGACATCGAGGTGGGTACCACCAGGAAGTTCGGCAGGACGAGCGTGGTCACCGGCTCCGACAGGTTGTAGGCAGTCACGGGGATGGTCGCCGTGCGGTACACCGGGCTGGTGGCCCGCAGGGCGTCCGCGAGGTCGGTGATGTCGAGCAGCCGCAGCCCGACCGTCTTCACCCGCTCCGTGATCGACGGCGTCGGCACGCCGCCGGACCAGATGACGGCGTCGATCTGCCGGTTTTCCAGCGCGGGCAGCGCCTCGTTGAGCCCGAGATTGCGCCGGTCGATCGCGCCGGTCAGGCCCGAGGCCTTCAGTAACTGCTTCGACAGGTACTCGACGCCGGAGTCCGGCGAGCCGATCGCGACCTTGCGCCCGCCCAACTGGGCGAACGACTCGATCGGCGAGTCGGCCCGCACGATGACGTGCAGGTAGTCGTCGTGCACGCGGGCCAGCGCGGCCAGCCCGGCCGTTTTCTCGGTGGCGACGTCCGCGGCGACGAACGCGACGTCGGCCCGGCCCGAGCGCACCCGGCCGATGTTGTCCGGGGACCCCTCGGTCTCCTGGATCTCGGGCCGTTCGGTGCCCAGCTGCGCGGCCCACGCGTCGGCCAGCGCCTCGGCGAGCTTGTCGTAGACGCCGCCGTTGAGCCCCGCCGCGATCCGCACGTGCGTCCCGGACAGGTCGGGCCCGCACCCGGTGACCAGGGCGCAGACCACGGCGACCACCGCCGCCAGTACCGCCGGTCTCCTCATGAGGGTCGATCGTGCCATGGAACCCCGTCCGCGTACCCTCGAAGGCGAGATGAGCGCGCGCACTTACCAGATCCGCACCTTCGGCTGCCAGATGAACGTGCATGACTCCGAACGTCTTGCCGGGCAGCTCGAAGACGCAGGCTACGTACCGGGTAACGGCGAGGCCACACCCGACCTGATCGTGTTCAACACCTGCGCGGTGCGGGAGAACGCGGACAACAAGCTGTACGGCACCCTGGGGCATATCCGGCCGCAGAAGACCGCGAAGCCGGGCATGCAGATCGCCGTCGGCGGCTGCCTCGCGCAGAAGGACCGCGGCGAGATCGTCAAACGCGCGCCGTGGGTCGACGTCGTGTTCGGCACGCACAATATCGGCGCGTTGCCGACGTTGCTGGAGCGCGCGCGGCACAACGCCGAGGCCGAGGTCGAAATTCTCGAGGCACTCGAGACCTTCCCTTCGACGCTCCCCGCGCGACGCGAGTCGGCGTACGCGGGCTGGGTGTCGATTTCGGTGGGCTGCAACAACACCTGCACGTTCTGCATCGTTCCGGCGCTGCGTGGCAAGGAACGCGACCGCCGCCCCGGCGAGATCCTGGCCGAGGTCGAGGCGCTCGTCGCCGAAGGCGTGCTCGAAGTGACCCTGCTCGGGCAGAACGTGAACTCCTACGGCGTCGAATTCGGCGACCGTCTCGCGTTCGGGAAGCTCCTGCGCGCCTGCGGTTCGGTGGAGGGCCTGGAGCGCGTCCGGTTCACCTCGCCGCATCCGGCGGCGTTCACCGAAGACGTCATCGACGCGATGGCCGAGACGCCGAACGTGTGCCACCAGCTGCACATGCCGCTGCAATCCGGCTCGGACCGGGTGTTGCGCGAGATGAAGCGGTCCTACCGTTCGGCGCGTTATCTCAAGATCCTCGACCGCGTACGCGAGTCGATGCCCGACGCCGCGATCACCACCGACATCATCGTCGGCTTCCCCGGCGAGACCGAGGAAGACTTCCAGGCCACGCTCGACGTGGTCGCGCAGGCGCGGTTCTCCAGCGCGTTCACCTTCCAGTACTCGATCCGGCCCGGCACGCCTGCCGCCGAGATGGACGGGCAGCTGCCGAAAGCGGTCGTGCAGGAGCGCTACGAACGGCTCGTGAAACTGCAGAACGACATCTCCTGGGACGAGAACAAGAAGATCGTCGGCCGCCGTGTCGAGCTGCTGGTCGCCTCCGGCGAGGGCCGCAAGGACTCCGAGACGCACCGCATGAGCGGCCGCGCCCGTGACGGCAGGCTCGTCCACTTCGCGCCGACGGGTTCTCTGGTGGACCGCGCGGTGCGGCCGGGCGACGTCGTCGAGACCGTGGTGACCTACGGTGCCCCACACCACCTCGTCGCCGACGGCGACCTGCTGTCGCACCGCCGGACGAAGGCGGGCGACAACTCCGAGGCCGGGCTCCGGCCGAAGACCAACGGTGTGACGCTGGGCTTGCCGGGCTTCGGTGCCCCGGCCGTCACACCGGAACCGGTGAGCGGATGTGCACTGTGACCGAACCGAAGATCGACGAACTCGCCGCCGAGATCGACGAGGTCGGCCGGCGCGCGGCCAAGACGATCGAACTGGGCAGGCGCGGGTTCTCCATCGCCGTGCTGGCGTTCGTGCTGCTGATCGCCCAGCTGCTGCCGTGGGTCGGCGAGCACGCCGGCTGGGAGGTCCTGCTCGGCCGCGGCGGCGGAATCCCGCAGCTGTTCGCCGCGACCTCCACCGGCATCGGGGTGTTCGCTTCCGCCGTCGCGCTGGTGACCCGCCGCTGGTGGCTGGCCTGGGTCTGCGCCGCGGGCGGCTGGTTCGCCGCGGTCGACGGGATGCTCGCGATCTGGTCGCAGCAGTCCTCGCACGCCACCGGCGCGGCAGGCGGCGGTCCGGGCTTCGGGATGCTCCTCGCCTGGTTCGCCACCCTCGGGCTGGCCATCTACTGGATGCGTGCCGCCTTCTCACGCAGCTAGGCGCTGAAAAGGCTCCGCGAAGTACATGAAGGCCCCTTCCTCGCGTCTAGCGCAAGGGTCTCGGCGAAGTCGAGGTTTTGCAGGTCAGGCGGTTATTCGTCGCGGGGTCACACCGTTGCGGAGCTTGATCTACAGGGAGTCAGGGACATGCTCTCCCAAGAACCCCGGCACACGCCCGAGTGGGGAAGATTTAGGACGTTGAACGTCCGAAATCCTCCCCACTCGCCCCTTGCGGGTAGTAACGATGTCAAGTCCGGATTACCGCCAGCAGCGCAGGCCAGCAGCTCTGCGACTTTCCCGGGCCCCTGACCTCGAGCGCAAGGACGGGAGCCTTCATGTACTTTCAAGCGGGGAGGCACCTCAACGGTCCGCGATGGCCGCTTCCGCCGCTTCGAGCCACTCACGCCACTGCGCGGCCTGCTCGTCCGCCTTCTTCGCGCGCCGCTCGTCGCCCGCCGCACGGGCCTTCGCCGCCTGCGACTCGAACTGCTCGACCCGCTCGCGGAACTGCGCCACCCTGGCCTGCGCCTCCGGGTCGGTCCGCCGCCACTTGCTGTCCTCGGCCGACTTGACCGAGTCCTGCACGGCCTTCAGGCGGCCGTCCAGTTCGCGGATGCGCTCGCGCGGGACCTTGCCGATCACGTCCCACTGCTCCTGGATCTTGCGCAGGTGGTTCTTCGCCGCGTCGAGGTTCGCGGCCGGGTCGATCTTCTCGGCCTCGACGAGCAGTTCTTCCTTCCGCTGCGCGTTGGTCGCGAATTCGGCGTCCCGCTCGGAGAACACCGAGGAGCGCCGCGCGAAGAACTTGTCCTGCGCCGCGCGGAAACGCTGCCAGAGCGCCTCGTCGCTGTCCTTGGGCGCGCGACCGGCGGCCTTCCACTCCGTCATCAGATCCTTGTAGCGGCCCGCCGTGTCGCCCCAGTCGTCGGACTCCGAGAGCGCTTCGGCCTCGGCGATCAGTTCCTCTTTGCGGTTCTTGGCGCCCACGCGCTGCTTGTCCAGCTCGGCGAAGTGCGAGCCCCGGCGCCGGTTGAACGCCTCGCGGGCCTTGGAGAACCGCTTCCACAGCTCGTCGTCGGTCTTGCGGTCGACACCTTTGACGGTCTTCCACTCGTCCAGGATCGCGCGCAGCCGGTCGCCCGCGGCCTTCCACTGGGTCGACTCGGCGGCGAGCTTCTCGGCCTCGTCGGCGAGGGCCTGCTTGCGGACGACGGCGGCCGCGCGGGCCTCTTCCCGTTCCTGTTTGGCCGAGGCCAAGGCCTTTTCGGCGTGGGCGATGACCTGTTCGATGCGTCCGCCCAGCGCGGCGATGTCGCCGACCACGGCGGCTTCGGCGAGGCCGTCACGCAGCTGCGTGGCCGTGGCCAGCGCGTGCTTCGGATCGCCGGCACCGGACTCCAGCCGCGTCTCCAGCAGCTCGACCTCGGTGCGCAGGTCGTCGAACCGGCGCGCGTAGTGGAGCAGACCCTCGTCCGGGCTCCCGGCCTGCCAGACACCGACCGCGCGTTCGCCGTCGGGCGTGGTGACGTAGACCGTTCCTTCGTCGTCGACCCTGCCCCAAGCGGACGGGCTGGGCTCGGCGGGCGGCACGGGGGGTGCGGGGTGCCCGCCACCGAGCGCGTGCGGCACCGGATGCGGCGCCGGGGTACCGGTGGACGTGTTCTCCTGGGCCATCGCAGGCTCCTTATCGCCTGTACGCCCGCTGGTGCGGGCGCCCCGCCAAGCGGCGGGGCCGGGTAGTGCGTTGCCGTCATGCTTCGGGGTATCAACCCCTTGCGGCATTCAAGCAGCTCAGCGTCCACCGTGGAACCAGATGAAGCACCGGAGAGCAGTGATCCTACTTCCGGTGGACCCACCATGCCGGTGGGTCGCCGGTCGTTCGGGGGAGGGAAGGTAACGTCGGCGGGCGTGATCCGCCGTGTCGCCGTGCTCCCGCAACCCCCTCTGCTCATCCCCGAACTGGCCGCCGGAGCGGCGGACGAGTGCGCCGAGCTGCGTGAAGCCTGCCTCGAAGCCGTGCGCCGCCTGACCAGTGCTTCCGAAGACTGGCTTGTCATCGGTGCGGCGGCAGGCGCGCCTGAGGTCCAGGAACACGCGAGCGGCTCTTTCCGCGGTTTCGGTGTTGATCTCGGTGTCTCACTCGGCCGGGTGACAGTGCCCGAAACCGAGCTGCCGCTTCCCGCGCTCGTGGCCGGCTGGCTGCGCGAACAGGGGGGCGCGATGTCCGCCCGCGTCCGCCTCGTCGATCCCGGAACCCCGCCCGACCAGTGCGAACTGCTCGGACGTGAGCTGGGGGAGCAGACCGCGGTGCTCGTGCTCGGTGACGGTTCGAGCCGGCATGGTCCGCGTTCCCCTGGTGGACAGGACGAACGAGCGGGGTTCTTCGACGCCCGAGTCCGTGACGCGCTGGCCAGGGCCGACGCCGGATGGCTGGCCGGGCTCGATCCGGACTTCGCCGCCGAACTCGGCGCGGGCGGCCGCGCGCCCTGGCAAGTCCTCGCCGGGCTGGCGGCCGACGGGGACTGGAGCGCCGACGTCCTCTACTCGGCCGCGCCGTTCGGCGTCGGCTACCACGTCGCCGTGTGGGAGCACGCGTGATCCGGCCGGTCGCGGTCGTCGGGCCCACGGCGAGCGGAAAGACCGCGCTGGCGGTCGAACTCGCCCTCGCCCTCGGGGGTGAGGTGGTCAACGCCGACGCGCTGCAGCTGTACCGCGGGATGGACATCGGGACGGCCAAGGCGACCGCCGAGGAGCGGCGAGGCGTGCCGCACCACCTGCTGGACGTCCTCGACGTCACCGAGACGGCTTCTGTCGCCGCGTATCAGCGTGACGCGCGCGAACGCGTCGAAGAACTCCTCGACGCCGGCCGCGTGCCGATCCTCACCGGAGGGTCGGGGCTCTACCTCCAGGCCGTGCTCGACGACCTCAAGTTCCCGGGCACCGACCCCGCCATCCGCGCCCGGCTGAGCGCCGAGGCCGACGAGATCGGCGTCGCCGCGATGCACGCCCGGCTCACCGGGCTGGACCCGGTCGCCGCCACGGCCATCCTGCCGACCAACACCCGCCGCATCGTGCGCGCACTGGAGGTCATCGAGATCACCGGCGAACCGTTCTCGGCGAACCTGCCGAAACCGGGGCCCGCGCGCTACGACACCGTCCTGATCGGCATCGACCGCGAACCGGCCGAACTCGACGCCCGCGTCGACCGGCGCGTGGAGATCATGTTCGAGGCCGGACTCGTCGGCGAAGTCCGGACGCTGCTGGGTCAAGGGCTACGCGACGGGCTCACCGCGTCACGGGCGCTGGGCTACCAACAGGTGATCGCGGCGCTCGACGCCGACGGTGACTTCCAGACCGCCGCCGAGGTCACCGCGCGGGCCACCCGGAGGTTCGTGCGGAGGCAACGTTCCTGGTTCCGGCGGGACAAGCGCATCGAGTGGTTCGACGGTGGTTCGGAGCGGCTGGCCGAGCGCGTCCTCGAGGCGACGGCCCAGTAACCTGAGAGCCATGGGCGGCATCGAATTCGTTAAGGGACACGGCACACAGAACGATTTCGTGCTGCTTCCCGACCCCGACGGCCGCCTCGAACTGACCGAGTCGCGGGTGGCGGCCCTGTGTGATCGCCAGCGCGGTCTCGGGGCCGACGGTGTGCTGCGCGTCGTGCGCTCTGCCGCGCTCGGCTCGGAGGCTGAGGGGTCGGCGGGTGAATGGTTCATGGACTACCGCAACGCCGACGGCTCGATCGCCGAGATGTGCGGCAACGGCGTGCGGGTCTTCGTGCGCTACCTGGTCGATTCCGGGCTCGTGACCGAGCACGATTTCGTCATCGGCACCCGAGCCGGCGACCGGCCGGTGAAGATGCACGCGGACGGTTCGGTGACCGTGCTGATGGGACCGGCGACGATCACCGGGACCTCGGTCACCGTGGTCGCCGGGAAGCCGTTCTCCGGAGTCGCCGTGAACGTCGGCAACCCGCATCTGGTGTCGGTCGTCGAGGACGACGTCGACGAACTCGACCTGCGTGACCAGCCCGACTTCGACGAGGACGTCTTCCCGCACGGGGTGAACCTCGAGTTCATCAACCTCTTGGGGGACAACGCGCTGAAGATGCGCGTCCACGAACGCGGCGTCGGTGAGACGCGGTCCTGCGGCACTGGCACGGTCGCCGCGGCCGCGGCCGCCCTGCACCTCGCGGGCACCGACACCGGCGAAGCGACCGTCGACATCCCTGGCGGTCGTGTGGTGGTCGAGGTGCGCCGCAGCGCGTCCACCCTCACCGGCCCCGCCGAGATCGTCGCCCGCGGGGAACTCGACGAAGCCTGGTGGGCCGGGCTCGGCGCTTAGGGCACCATACCTAGGCGGTGTCTCTCAAAGCGCGCTTTCGGATTTCCGCAGCCGGGCCGCGGCATCCGCTGGTCACCCACTCAGCCAGATCAGCGGCCCACCTCCGCAAAACCGAGGCCTCCGGCCGACAGGAAACGCGCGCGCCTGTCCTCACCCAACCTGCCAACCTCAGTTCGGGAGACACGCTCTAGCCGACCGCGACCGGCTCCTTGGGAAGGTCGCGAAGCTTCCGAAGTGGGGAGAAGACCACCCACAGGAGTGCCGCGGTCTCGCCTGCCACGGCGACCCACAGCGTGGCCCGGATCCCGATCACCTCACCCAGGACACCGCCGAGCAGCCCGCCCAGCGGCAGCATCCCCCAGACGACGAACCGCACACTCGCGTTCATCCGGCCGAGCAGCCGGCCCGGGCAGACGGCTTGCCGGTAGGAAACCTGCGCGACGTTGTAGACGATGATCCCGAACCCGGCGATCATGGTGGCCACCGGGAACAGGAGTACCCGCCAGCCCGGCGCGGCCAGCGGGAGCAGCAGGTAAAACGGCCAGGTCAGCGCGGGAACGAGCCAGATCGACCTGGCCTGCCCGATCCGCCGGGTGATGGCATTGGCGAAGATCGCGCCCGTGATCCCGCCGACGCCGCCGAGCGCGAGCACGACGCCGACAGTCGCGGGTGACAGGCCCAGCTCCCGGTTCAAAAACAGGATCTCCACCGCGACGAAGACGCCGTTGAACAGGTTGGCCGTCGCCGTGCAGGCGACGATCGATCGCAGCGCGGAGTCGGTGAACACGAACCGCAGTCCCTCGACGATCTGGGGGAGCAGCTTCGTGTCGTCGTGCCGCTCGGGCTCCGGTTCGACGGTGCGGATCCGCATCAGGAACAGCGCTGAGGTGAGGAAACCGAGCCCGGTCGTGAGCACGGCGTTGGCCGCCGACCAGTTGCACCAGCCCGCCCCCGATACCCGGACCGGCCAGGAACGCCACGGACTGGCTGGCCTGAAGCTTCGCGTTGCCTTCGAGGAGATGTTCGCGGCCGACCAGTGTCGGCAGATACGACTGGTAGGCGATGTCGAAGAACACCGTCGCGGTGCCGACGAGTATGGCTACCACGATCAGCTGGGCCAGGGTCAGGACCCCGGCCCACCAGGCGACCGGAATGCTGAGCAGCAACGCGGCGCGGACGAGGTCGGCCCGCAGCATCAGCGTGCGGCGCCGCATCCGGTCCACCCACACCCCCGCGGGCAGTCCGATGACCAGGAAGGCCACCGTCTCGGCCGCGGTCAGCAGCCCCATTTGGAACGGCGTCGCGGCCAGTACGGTCGCCGCGAGCAGCGGGATCACGGTATGCCCGGCGAACGCGCCTACCTGGCTGGCCGTGTCGCCCGCCCAGAGGCGACGGAAGTCCGCGTGGAAGAACAGGGAGTCTTTGCGCACACCGCCACCCTGGCGGGAGTGATTGGAAACTGTCAATCACTTAAACCTCCTAGGCTGTCGCGGTGCCCGAACCACGACGTGCGGCGACCGAAGCCGAGATCGCCGCGATGGCCTCCGGAATAAGGCTGCGCATCATCCGGTTGACGTACTCCGAGGCGCTGACCAACAAGGAACTCGCCGAACGGCTCGATCGCGACCCCGCGACGACGCTGCACCACGTGCGCCGTCTCGTCGACACGGGCTTCCTCGAAGCGCTCCCGTCGAGGCGCGGCACGCGCGGCGCGAAAGAAATTCCGTATCGCTCGACCGGGTTGTCCTGGCATCTTGATTCCCGAGACAGGGGGATCGATCAGGCGATCTTCGAGGCCTATCTGGCCGAGATCGCCGACGTGGGATTCGATGACGTGCAGCAGACGCGCATGGTCGTCCAGGTACCGGACGAGCAGATCGCCGAGTTCGAAGAACGGCTGATGACGCTTCTCGACGACTTCATCACCCGGCCGGTGGATCCCGACGCGAAACGCACGGCCATCTACTTGTCGAAGTATCCGAGCAGGTAATGAATTCGGTCCCGCCGCCGAAACGTGGGACCATGGAGGCACGATGACGGAACTGACACACAACGATCTGAACGACATGGACCCTTCGACCGGCGAACTGGAGCTCGAGGACCGCGCCTCGCTCCGCCGGGTAGCGGGCCTGTCCACCGAACTCGCGGATGTCACCGAGGTCGAATACCGGCAGCTGCGCCTGGAGCGCGTCGTCCTGGTCGGTGTGTGGACCGAGGGCAGCGCCCTCCAGTCCGAGGCCTCGCTCGCCGAACTCGCTCGGCTCGCCGAAACAGCGGGCTCCGAGGTGCTGGAAGGCCTGGTGCAGCGGCGGATCCGTCCGGATCCCGCCACCTACATCGGCTCGGGCAAGGTCAAGGAACTGCGCGAGATCGTGGTGGCCACCGGTGCCGACACGGTGGTCTGCGACGGTGAGCTCTCGCCGGGCCAGCTGCGCCAGCTGGAGGAGAAGGTCAAGGTGAAGGTCATCGACCGCACCGCCCTGATCCTCGACATCTTCGCGCAGCACGCCCGCTCGAAGGAGGGCAAGGCGCAGGTCGAACTGGCCCAGCTGCAGTACCTGATCCCACGGCTTCGCGGGTGGGGTGCGGCGCTGTCCCGGCAGGGCGGTGGCCGGGCGGGCGGCGCCAACGGTGGTGTGGGTCTGCGCGGTCCCGGTGAGACTAAGCTCGAAACCGACCGGCGGCGGATCAACAAGCGCGTGTCGAAGCTGCGCCGGGAGATCGCCGCGATGGACACCATCCGCGAGACCAAACGTGGTCGCCGGGTGGCCAACGAGGTGCCGAGCGTCGCGATCGTCGGCTACACCAACGCCGGCAAGTCGAGCCTGCTCAACGCGCTGACCGGCGCCGGGGTGCTGGTCGAGGACGCGCTGTTCGCCACGCTGGATCCGACGACCCGGCGGGCGCAGACACCCGACGGCCGCACCTACACGCTGACCGACACCGTCGGTTTCGTCCGGCACCTGCCGCATCAGCTGGTGGACGCGTTCCGCTCGACGCTGGAGGAGGCGGCGAGCGCCGACCTGCTCGTGCATGTCGTCGACGGTGCGGACCCGACGCCGGAAGAGCAGGTCAACGCGGTGCGTGAGGTGCTCGCCGAGATCACGAAACGCCGTTCCGAGCCGCTCCCGCCGGAGCTGCTGGTGATCAACAAGGCCGACGCCGCCGACGAGGTGTCGCTGGCCCGCCTGCGGCACCAGCTGGCCGGTTCGGTGCAGGTGTCGGCGCGGACCGGCACCGGGATCACGGAGCTGGCGGAGGTGATCGCGGAGCGGTTGCCGAGGCCGGAAATCGTGGTCGAGGTGCTGATCCCGTACTCGCGAGGCGAACTCGTCTCCCGCGCCCACGCCGACGGCGAGGTGCTGAAAGAGGAGCACGTCGAGACCGGTACGCGACTGCTCGTCCGGGGACGGCCCGAACTGGCCGCCGCGCTGAGCGACTTCCAGACGGACGGCTCGGCTCTGTAAGCAAGCAGGTACGTCCGTGAAGGCCACCTCCCTACTCTCAAGGGAGGGTCCAGGCAAGGTCGAGGTCTTGCAGGGCAGGCGGTTCTTCGTCGCGGGGTCCTGCCGGTTGCGGAGCTTGATCAACAGCGGTTCAGGGGCATGTCTCCCAAGGAACCCTGGCACACGCCCGAGTGGGGAGGGTTAGGACGTTGAACGTCCTAACCCTCCCCACTCGGCCCCTGGCAGGCACTAGCGATGCCAAGTCCGTTTTCGGGCCTGGCTGGCGGAGTTCGATGCTCGTGAGTCGCTCGAGGCCGAACGTGGCCTACGCGACATTCCGTCCCATCTCGGCGTTCGCACCGAACTGCGCGCCGTCCCGGACGTCTCCGTAGTGTGGGGCTTCAGGGGTTCCACGATACGGAGGTGGATGTGCGGGGGCTTGTCGCGGCGGCGATCGTGCTGGGGGCGTTCATCGGCGGGGCCGCTCCCGTCGCGGCGCAGGAGGTCCCGGCTCCGCAGCCGGTGTGTGTGAACCGCGATTCCCGGCTCAGCGAGTTGTCCGGCCTTGTTTCGGACGGCGAGCACCTGTACGCCCTCAACGACGGCGGCACCAAGACACAGGTCTTCGTCCTCGGCCGGGACTGCAAGGTCCAGAAGGTCATCTCGGCCGCGACGGATCCTTACGATCCCGAGGACCTCGCCCGCACCGCGGACGGCACCTTCTGGCTTTCCGACACCGGCGACAACCGCAAGAAGCGGGACACGGTCGCGCTGATCTCGCTGACTCCGCAGGGCAAGGCGACCCTGCACCGGCTCACCTATCCCGACGGGCAACACGACGTCGAAGCGCTGATCATGGACCGCTCGGGCACTCCGTACCTGGTCACCAAGGATTTGTTCGGCGACTCGAAGGTGTACCGGCCCACCGGGCCGCTCGCCAGCCCCGGCCCGACGCCACTGGAAAGCGTGGGGTCGTTGCAGATCAAGGAGACCTCGACAACGGGAGGGCCCGCCGGGTCGATCGGCTCGATGACGGTGACCGGGGCGGCGTCGATGGCCGACGGGTCGGTGGTCGCGTTGCGCACCTACACCGACGCCTATCTCTACGCCGTCACCGACGGAGACCTCGCGGGCGCGTTGCAGCGCGAACCCATGCGCGTGCCACTGCCGAACGAGAAACAGGGGGAGGCACTCGCCTTCGATCCGGACGGAACCCTGTTGTCCGGTGGAGAGGGCGTTGGAGAGCAGATCCGCGCGGTCAAGGGCGCGGCGGCTCTCGCCGTGGACGCGGCCAAGTCCGAGGGCAGCACTTCGGGCGGGACGCCCGCGGCCGGTGGCAAGGGCCAGGGATCCACTTTCCCGTATGCGCAGGTCGGTATCGCCGCGGTCGTCGTGATCGGCGGCTTCCTCCTGGTCGGCAGGCTCCGCAAGCGGCGTGCCTGACCCCAAGGGCGACGAGCCGGCCGAAGCTTGCCGGGTCTGACCCGTGATCCGGGATCCCGGCGTGCTCCGGCTCTGGACTAAAGCCTGCGGAGAACGGCGACGACCTTGCCGAGGATCGTGGCGTCGTCACCCGGGATGGGCTCGTAGGCCTCGTTGTGCGGCATCAGCCAGACGTGGCCGTCTTTGCGCTTGAACGTCTTGACCGTGGCCTCGCCGTCGATCATCGCCGCCACGATCTCCCCGGGATCGGCCGTGGGCTGCTGGCGCACGACGACCCAGTCGCCGTCGGTGATGGCGGCGTCCACCATCGAGTCACCGGCGACGCTGAGCAGGAAGAGCTCACCCTCGCCGACGATTTCCCTCGGCAGCGGGAAGACGTCTTCGATCGCCTGCTCGGCCAGCACCGGCCCACCGGCGGCGATCCGGCCGATGAGTGGCACGTACGCCGCCTTCGCGGCTGACTGCGGCTGCTCGACTTCGATGCCCATCGGATTGTCGTCCGTCACGGCGAGTACGCCCACCGCGCGCGGACGGTTCGGGTCGCGTCGCAGATATCCCTTGCGCTGCAGGGCCTGCAACTGGTGCGACACCGAAGAGGTGGAGGTCAGCCCGACCGCCTCGCCGATCTCACGCACACTCGGCGGGTAGCCGAACCGGCTCACCCACAGCTTGATCACGTCGAGCACCTGCTGCTGCCGCACGGTCAGGGTCTCGTCCACCTCGTAGACCTCGGGCAAGGCGCGCACCTTACCCGAGCCCCTAGGCGCGTTCCCCGCCTTGCTCACCTTAGCCACCGTATCGCTCCTTCATCTCCTGCGTCGCCTCCCAGCACGTCCGGTTCCCCGGACCGACTTCGCGTGTCTTCGCCGGTGGCGGACGGTCATCCCCGTCCACGGCACCGGCGGCGTCCGCACAACAGACGCCCTGGTCAACGACGTTAGCCCGCCGGGACGTCGATTTCAAACATCTGTTCGATGGACACGCCGTGTCGCTCGATTTTTGTCGGTGGAAGGTGGTACACATTCGCACGGGCGTTCGATAGAACGCGTGTTCGATCTTGATCGCCGGGTCCGCCCGGTGCTGGACCTGAGTGAAGCAGGACTTGCGAGGAGGTTCCGATGTCGATTCTGGCCGATCGAGGACTGGTGCGGCCCAGTTCCCCCGGGCCCGTTCCGGCAGGGGTGACCCGGCCCGTGCGGGTGGTGCGGGACAGGCGTGCCGAGCCCTTGCGCCCGCCGACCAGGGCGCGGGTCGTGGCGGGCCGCCGCCCTGGCGTCGCCACCGCCTCCCCGGCGTGCCCGGCGCCCAGGCGGCTCCCGCTCCGGTGGCCGTCGCTCGTCGCGATGGCCTTGTTCGTCGCCGCCGTTGTCACTGGATTGGGTCTGTTCCTGGCTGGGATTCCCGGCGTCGCGGTGCCCGAACGGACCGTCACGGTGTCCGTTTCCGCGGGGGAGACGCTGTCGGATCTCGCGGCCCGGTTCGCGCCAGGCAGCGACATCGGCGCGGTCGTCGCCAAGATCAAGGAGCTCAACTCCCTGGAGGACGCCGTTCTCGTGCCCGGATTACCGCTCACGGTCCCGGTCGCGGCCGAGGTCGCGGAGGGTGGGAGGTGATCTTAGGGGCCGCTCTCGCCCGTCGTGGGTGAGGTCCCCTTTCGTGTTTGATCAGGCCCGTTGCCGCGCTTGCGTGCGTCCGACCTGCGATCTACTCTCCACCGCTATATGTAGTAGTTACATGGCTGTAGTTGGTCCATAGCTTGGGGTAGACTCGGTACCAGTTGTCCACAGCTGGCCGGTGTTCACCCACCGGATGTCCACAGATCGATCCACATGTCGATCTTTCCCTCGTTGCGTGGCGGCGGGAGCGGGATGTCCACTCGGGGACCGGCCGGCGCGGAGGGGAAGGTGATCGGCGGATGAGGTGCCCGTTCTGCCGGCATGCGGACTCTCGGGTCGTCGACTCCCGAGAGGTGGATGAGGGTCAGGCGATCCGGCGGAGGCGTTCTTGCGCCGCCTGCGGCCGGCGCTTCACCACGTCGGAGACGATGGTGCTCGCCGTCGTCAAACGATCCGGGGTCACCGAGCAGTTCAGCCGGGACAAGGTGGTCCGGGGGGTGCGCCGCGCCTGTCAGGGCAGGCCGGTCGACGACGACGCGCTGCAGCAGCTCGCGCAGCGGGTCGAGGAATCGATCCGGTCGGCGGGGCTGGCGGAGATCCCGAGTCACGAGGTCGGCCTGGCGATCCTGGGCCCCCTGCGCGAACTCGACGGCGTCGCCTATCTCCGGTTCGCCAGTGTCTACCGCTCCTTCTCCTCGGTCGAGGACTTCGAGAAGGAGATCTCGGACCTTCGTGAGGCCATGGCCTCCGCACCGGACGAGAGCGATCAAGACGCGAAAGACGGCTGATGCCGCCTCCCGCGTGGGAGTGAGGGAAGACCCATGACCGAGACCGTGGGAACAGGCAACCCGGCCTCAGCGCGGACAAGGGAAAAGAAGAAGCAGGCCGGCGGACTCACCGTCCGGCGCGTCTTCACCACCGAGGGCGTCCACCCGTACGACCAGGTCACCTGGGAGCAGCGGGACGTCGTGATGACGAACTGGCGCGACGGCACGGTCAACTTCGAGCAACGCGGTGTCGAGTTCCCTGACTTCTGGTCGGTCAACGCGACGAACATCGTCACCAGCAAGTACTTCCGCGGCGCCGTCGGCTCACCCCAGCGCGAGCAAAGCCTCAAACAGCTGATCGACCGCATCGTCCACTCCTATGTCAGCGCGGGCCGCGAACACGGCTACTTCACGAGCCCCGCCGACGCCGAGGTCTTCGAGCACGAGCTGACCTGGATGCTGCTGCACCAGGTGTTCAGCTTCAACTCGCCGGTGTGGTTCAACGTCGGCACCGCCTCGAAGCAGCAAGTCTCGGCGTGTCAGCCCTATGACGCGCTGGTCGACACCCCCGGTGGCGCGGTTCCCATCGGGCGCATCGTCGAGCTGGACGCGGTGGGAGCCAAAGTCTGCGACGCCCACGGTTTGACCAAGGTCGTCGCCACCAAAGCGAACGGGATCAAGGAAGTTCTCCGCCTCACGACGAAGTCCGGTCACCGGCTCGACGTGACCGCCGATCACCTCGTCTGGCGCTCGACCGGAAGTGGTGGCTCCTTCGTGCCCGCCGGGGAACTCCGGGCCGGAGACACTCTCGAATGGCACCGGCGCGATGCCTTCGGCGAGGCCGAGATCAACGAGCGGGACGTGGCCGAAGCCGCGCTCGCGGGCTGGTTGCAGTCGGGTGGCGTCGTCGGACAGTACGAAGGGACCCATCGCTCGCTGACGATCGAGGCCACAACGGTCACCGACCCCGAACTCGCGTGGGTGCAGCGTGCTCTCGACCGGGTTTTCCCCGACGTCCACCGGCACGAGCGAAAGGTCGAGACGCGGGACCAGTCACGGGACTGCCGTCGCACCCGGCTCTACGGGACCAAGCTGGAAGCCTTCGTGAGCGACTGGGGCCTGCGTGCTCGCGGCCGCGCCATGACGGTCCCCGAGGATTTGAACACCGCGCCACTCCCCGTCGTCGCCGCGTATCTCCGGAGCATCTTCCAAGCCGAGGGCTACGTGTCCGAGCGTGAGCGGTCGACGCTGGTCGGTCTCGACATGATCAGCGAAGAGCTGATCCGCGGAATCCAGCACCTTCTGGCCAGGTTCGGCATCTTCGCGCGGGTCGGCCGCAAGGAAGAGAAGCGGGACAACCGGCACGACCTGTGGGGAGTCCGCATCCAGAACGCCGGGGATCGCCGGATCTTCGCCGACGCCATCGGTTTCCTCGACCCGATCAAGGCCGCGAAGCTCGAGGCGTCGTTCGAGAAGCCAGGGCGTCCCACGCTGGAGACCGAACGACTGCAGATCGCGAGCGTCGAGAGCCGTGGCGAGATGCCGGTCTACGACATCCAGACGGAATCCGGGGAGTACCTGTCCGGCAACCTCCGGGTCCACAACTGCTTCATTCTCGCGGTCGACGACACCATGGAGTCGATCCTCAACTGGTACCGCGAGGAGGGCCTGATCTTCAAGGGCGGCTCCGGTGCCGGCCTGAACCTCTCCCGCATCCGTTCTTCGCGTGAGCTGCTGTCTTCCGGCGGCACCGCGTCCGGTCCGGTTTCGTTCATGCGCGGCGCCGACGCGTCCGCGGGCACCATCAAATCCGGTGGCGCCACCCGGCGCGCGGCGAAGATGGTCGTGCTCGACGTCGACCATCCGGACGTCGAAGAGTTTGTGCGGACCAAGGCCCGTGAAGAGGAGAAGATCAAGGTCCTCCGCGACGCCGGGTTCGACATGGACCTCTCCGGTTCGGACATCACCTCCGTCCAATACCAGAACGCGAACAACTCGGTCCGCGTCTCCGACGAGTTCATGCAGGCCGTCGAAACCGAGGGCGAGTTCGGCCTGCGGGCGCGGATGACCGGTGAGGTCATCGACCGGGTCGATGCCAAAAAACTGTTCCGCACCATCGCGCAGGCCGCCTGGGAGTGCGCGGACCCCGGGCTGCAGTACGACGACACGATCAACGACTGGCACACCTGCCCCGAATCGGGCCGCATCACCGCGTCCAACCCGTGTTTCCCCGGCGACCAGCGGGTGGTCACCGACACCGGTCTGGTGCGGATCGGCGACCTCGTGCGCCGGACAGCGGGTGGTGAACGGTTCGCCGTCTACACCAACGACGTGACCCATGCCGATGACCCGGTGGCCAGGATCGTCGCGACAGAACCTACGAGGTACATGGTCACCGGCACCAATGAAATCGTCGAACTTCGTTTCAGCGACGGCTCACGATTGCGGTGCACACCCAACCATCGGGTATGGACCGCGAACCATGGCTGGGTACACGCCGACCAGCTCACCGCGGAAAACCGGGTCGTACGATCGATCGAATACGCTCCGCGTCCGTACGCTTCCGCGGCATTGCCGCCGCTCGCGGTGCAGGTGGCGCATCAGGCGCGCGGTAGGGCTCTTCGCGCGGTGCCGGAGAAGTGGGACACGGGGCTGGCTCATTATCTCGGCTGGTTGGTCGGAAACGGTCGTCTGACAGGCGCGGGTGCGACGACGGTTTATGGGAGCGGTTGGGAGCGAGATGTCCTCATGCCGAGGCATCGTGCCCTGCTGGCTTCGATCACCGGCTTCGAGAGCAAGCCCAGCCTCCAGTCCAACGGCACGGTGCGACTGAGGGCTATGCGGGGTCGTTTCGGCCTGATGCTCGAGGCGCTGGGGGTTTCGACAGGGCGTTCCCCTGCGAAAGTGGTCCCGGAGTCGATCTACGTCGCCCCTGAGGGCATCGCGTGCGAGTTCCTGCGTGGCCTCTTCGACGCCGACGCTTGCGTGGTGGACCAGGAACAGAATGGCATCCGCTACATCGGCCTTGCCAGTCGCTCAGAGGAACTCCTGATCGGTGTCCAGGAACTGCTCGCCAGCCTCGGTATCCGGGGGCGTATCCATCGCACGGGTACGGAGGCGGCGTCGTTCCGGCATGTTACCAAGAGCGGCGATGAACCCGTCTGCGGTAGTGACGGCGAGAGCTTCGACCTCCGGATCACGGGCGGGCATCTGGCGAAGTTCGCCGAGCTGATCGGATTCGAGCACAGCGAAAAGTCCGCCAGACTGGCTGATGCCACCGGCCGCCACGGCTGTTACTCCGTCGACGAGACGGTTCGGCTGGTTTCCCGGGTTTCCCGAGGTTTCGAGACCACGTTCAACCTGACCGAATCCCGCAATCATTCCTACATCGTCGGCGGGACCGTGGTCGCCAACTGCTCCGAATACATGCACCTGGACAACTCCAGCTGCAACCTCGCCTCGCTGAACCTGCTCAAGTTCGCCACCGCCGACGGCGGTTTCGACGCGCCGCTGTTCGCGAAAGCCGTCGAGCTGGTCATCACCGCGATGGACATCTCGATCTGCTTCGCCGACTTCCCGACCGAGGCGATCAGCGAGACCACGCGCAAGTTCCGCCAGCTGGGCATCGGGTACGCGAACCTCGGAGCGCTGCTGATGGCGCTCGGGCACGCCTACGACTCCGACGGCGGCCGCGCGCTCGCCGCCGCGATCACTTCACTGATGACCGGCGTCTCGTACCGGCGTTCGGCCGAACTCGCCGCGGTCGTCGGGCCGTACGAGGGCTACGCGCGCAACTCCGAGGCGCATCAGCGGGTCATGCGCAAGCACGCCGCGGCCAACGAACTGGTGCGGACCTACCACGCCGACGACGCCGCGGTTCGCGCGCTCGCGACCCAGGAATGGAAGCGCGGTATCGAACTGGGTGAGACCAACGGCTGGCGCAACGCGCAGGCCTCGGTACTCGCACCGACCGGATGCCTGACCGCGGACACCCTGGTCACCACGGACCGGGGGCTTGCCCGGCTCTCCGAACTCGGTGATCTGTACGGGGATCGCTGGCAGGACGTCGAATTCACGGTCGCGACCGACGAGGGCCCGCGCCGGGCCGCGAAGTTCTTCGTCAACGGCGAGGAGCCCACCCGGCGGATCGAGACCAAGGGCGGATACCGGATCCAGGGCACTCTCGCCCACCGGGTCAAGGTGGTGGAGCCGGAGACCGGTGCCTGGGTCTGGAAACGGCTCGCCGACATCCGGTCCGGGGACCTGCTGCCCCTGCAACTGGGCGGCTTGGCCGGCGATCCCCGCCGGGTGCCGCTGCCGGTGCTCGACCAGTCGCACTACGCGGGCGACCGCGATATCCGGGTGCCGGACGAGGTCACCGCGGATCTCGCGGAACTGGTGGGGTACTTCGAAGGCGACGGCAGCCTGCACGCGAAGGGCGTCCGGCTCTGGGTGGCCGACACCGATCTCGATGTCGTCGACCGGTTGCGGATCCTGAGCAAGGGTCTTTTCGGTCTCGAACCCGTGGTCCGTCAACGTCAGGGCTACCAGGAGGTGACCCTTCAATCCGTCCGGCTGGCCCGATGGTGGCAGGCGGCCGGATTCGCGAAGGAGCTTCCCGGTTCCGACCATGACGGCAAGGGATGGACTCCCCGCGTCCCCGCAAGCATCAGGGAGACCAACGACCCCTACGTCTACGCCGCTTTCCTGCGCGGAGTCTTCGAGGCAGCCGGGACCGTGCTCGAAGGAGTTCCGAGCGTCTCGACCTCTTCGGAACTTTTCGGCGATGACATCCGGACCCTGCTGCTGGCACTGGGCATGGTGACCACGACCCGCCGGACGACCAGCGGGTTCGGCGGGCCGACGTTCCAGATTCGGCTCCGTAACGTCGACCAAGCCATGATCTTCGACGAGATCGTCGGTTTTCTCAGCGAGCGCAAGGCGCGGTCGATGGTGTGCCTGGAGCCGGACGGCTCGGCCAAGGGCGATCGAGTGCACCTTCCGCGGCAGGTGTGGGACGCACTCGTGCCTTCCGGACACGAATACCGTAGTGCGGTCGTTCAGTCGCTGCGGAGGACCGGTGGGGTGGCGCGGATGCTCGCCCGCCGGCTCTACTCCGAGACCTTCGATCCCCGGCTGGGCCGGGCGCTCGAGTACCTCTTCGAGCCCATCGAGTCCAATGAGGATGGCGGTGTTCAACCCACCTACGACCTGTCGGTTCCGGACAACGTCACCTACGTCGCCAATGGTTTCGTCAGTCACAACACCATCGGTTTCATGATGGACTGCGACACGACCGGTATCGAGCCGGACTTCTCGCTGGTCAAGTTCAAAAAACTGGTCGGCGGCGGTTCGATGCAGATCGTCAACCAGACCATCCCGCGTGCGCTGGCCGCCCTCGGCTACGAGGCCGAACAGGTCGAGGCGATCGTCGAGTACATCGCCGAGCACGGTCACGTCGTCGACGCCCCCGGTCTGCGCTCCGAGCACTACGAGGTGTTCGACTGCGCGGTGGGGGAGCGGTCCATCGCGCCGATGGGACACGTCCGGATGATGGCCGCGGTACAGCCGTTCCTGTCCGGCGCGATCTCCAAGACGGTCAACATGCCGGAGTCGGCGACCGTCGAGGAGGTCGAGGAGATCTACTTCCAGGGCTGGAAGTCCGGTCTCAAGGCGCTCGCGATCTACCGCGACAACTGCAAGGTCGGGCAGCCATTGTCCAGCGGCAAGAAGGAGAAGGCCGAGCCCGAGTCGGAGACGGTCGTCGAATACCGGCCGGTCCGCAAGCGCCTGCCGAAGAAGCGCCCGAGCCAGACGGTGTCCTTCACCGTCGGCGGCGCCGAGGGGTACCTGCACGCCGGCTCCTACCCGGACGACGGGCTCGGCGAGATCTTCGTGAAGCTCGGTAAGCAGGGTTCGACCCTCTCGGGCGTGATGGACGCTTTCTCGATGTCGATCTCGGTCGGCCTGCAGTACGGGATCCCGCTGGAATTCTACGTTTCGAAGTTCTCCAACCTGCGCTTCGAGCCCGCCGGCATGACCGACGATTCGGACATCCGGATCGCCACGAGCGTCATGGACTATCTGTTCCGCAGGCTGGCGCTGGACTACCTGCCGTACGAGAAGCGCGCGCAGCTCGGCATCTTCACCGCCGACGAGCGTTCGGCGCAGGTCGAGGCGAACTACGGCGCCGCGCCCGCCGCGGAGAACGTCGACATCGAGGCACTCCGGTCCACTGTGGACTCGTCGGCCGCGGATCCCGTCAAACGGGTGGCGCATTCGACGGCGGAACTGGTGGAGCTGAACCTCGGTACGGCTTCCGACGCGCCGCTCTGCATGACCTGCGGTACGAAGATGCGGCCCGCCGGTTCTTGCTACGCCTGCGAGGGTTGCGGAGCGACCTCAGGCTGCAGCTGACACCGGTTCTGTGGCGCGGGGGGTGAAGATCATCGCCCCCGCGTCGCTCGGCGGTTCAATGTGTGAGGTTCCTCGCTGCGGCGAGGCCCAGAACGGTGGCGGCTCCCGCTTGTTCGGCCGCGTGAGTGACATCGGCCATCGTCCAGCCGGTGTGGTGGACCTCATCGAGGACGAGGACGGTCCGGCCTTCGAGGTCTTCGTCGACCGGAACTCGTGGAGCAAT
Organism: Amycolatopsis sp. cmx-11-51; assembly: GCF_047608665.1. Taxonomy (NCBI): domain Bacteria; kingdom Bacillati; phylum Actinomycetota; class Actinomycetes; order Pseudonocardiales; family Pseudonocardiaceae; genus Amycolatopsis; species Amycolatopsis sp. cmx-11-51. Next base: position 221,189 of record NZ_JADNQO010000002.1, read on the forward strand.
TCGCGGCACTCGGCGCGAGTCATGTCCTTGACAGGCTTCCGGTACGCGCTCTTGGTCTTGAGCGGGGCGGTCAGTGGGCGGGCCAGCCGACCGTCTCCCGCGGAGGATCCCCACCCGAACACCGGATGGGTCGACCCCGCGCCGGAACAGATGGCCGCCGACACGATCGCCGGCTTCCCGGCGCGGTTCGAGTGGGTGCTTGACATCCGCGTGCTGGAGATCGACGGCTCGCGAAGCGATCGCGGACGTCGTCGCCGAACACTTCAGTGCCCTACCGGCGGACTGACCTCATCGCGCCAAGTCGAGGACGAGCGTCGCCACCGCCAGCGTGAGAAAGCCCGCTGGGAAAGCGATGTTGTAGAGAACGCGGGCGCGCACGTGGGTGCTGACTGCGCCGACGTAGAACAGCACGAGCCCGACCGCCGCCGCTGTCCCGAGGTACGGCACGCCAAGCAGGCCGAGCAGCAGCCCGGCCGCGCCCGCCGCCTTGAGAGAGGCCAGCGGCGAGATCCAGGACGGGGGTACGTCGACTTCGGCGGAGTTTCTGAGGACGAACGAGACCCGCGCGAAGTCGGCGGCGGCGATTCCGGCGTTGATCACGATCGTCAGGATGGCCAAGGTGAGATAGGCGGAGTACATGCGCTCTGGACGAGGCCCACGGCCGGAACGTGACAGAGACCGGGGGCGCAACTCGGTCGGGCAGTGTTCACAGGTCGACTTGACGAATGTGCGAAAATCGCACCACGCTGGTCCGGTGGAATGGACTGAGGTTGGCGAGCGTGTCCGGGAGAGTCGGCTGGCGGCGCGTATGTCGCAAGCCGACCTTGCGAATGCTGTCGGCCTCGAGCGGACGAAGATCGCCAAGATCGAATCCGGCGGTCGCCAGATCGACGCTCTCGAGCTGGCAAAGCTGGCTTCCGCGCTTCAAGTTCCGATGGGGCATTTTCTCCGCGAGCGGCCACCTGTCTTGTCACGGCGTACCGCCTGGTCGATGACACGGACAGCGCCGTGTCCAGGGACTCCTACTCTCTCGATCTTCTCGAGCCCGGCAAGGCTGTGGTGTACGACAGCCCGGTGACAGATGCGGAAGGTGCCCGCGTGGCGGCTCTCTGGCTGCGAGAGCGACATGGTCTCGGGCAGGAGCCGATCCGGACGCTGATGGCGGAATGCGAACGTGCCGGGCAGTACGTTCTGGTTTCCGACCTTCCTGGAGATGGCGCCTCATTGGTTAACGGCGATCTCGGGGTGTCCGTGGTCAGCAGGCTTGCCGATCCGGGCAGGCGACGGGCTACTGCGGCCCATGAGCTCGGTCATCTGGTGCTGGGAGACGAGTATTCAGCCGATCTCGGTGTCTCGACGTCGCGTGAAGAGCGCGAACGGGTCATTGACGTGTTCGCGGCGGAGTTCCTGCTTCCTTCAGGTGTGCTCGAGCGGGCGTCGACGAGTGATCTGCGGGCTGAACTGATCCGGTTGTCCGCTGTCTACCGCACCTCATGGTCGTTGACCGTGCGCCAGGCCGGTTACGTCGGCCTGCTCGACGGCGATCGCCTCACGAGCTGGTTCTCTGAGGCGCCGACGCGAGCGGAGCTCAGGGACGCCGTCGGATGGGATCCGCAGCCTGATCTGGAAGGGGTGCGGGTCCCGCCAAGCTATGCCCGCGCTGTGATGAAGGCCTTGAGGCAGAGCTGCGTCACGCCTGCCAGGGCAGTCGAGCTCATGCACGGTGAGATCGCAATCGACGACCTCCCGGAGACCGGGACGAGCTCCGGCTCGTGACCGCCGGGTGTCCCCTGGTCCTCGATGCGACGTGTCTGAACCATTTCGCGCGTGCGGACGGCTCGACGTACTGCGGGATCTGCTCGTCTCCGACGAATGTCGAACGACTTACGTGGTCATCGAGGAGCTACGCCGTGGTTCGTCGGCTCATCCGGCCCTTCAGGACGCGCTGGAGCTCGAGTGGATCGGATGTTTTGTGAAGTGGGCGGAACGGATCGGCGCGAGTGGGCGAGATCGGGGAGAAGCCAGCGTTTTCGCCGTAACCGAGTTGCGAAGCGGTATCGCGATAACCGATGACCAAGCCGCGATCCGGGTGGCCCGGCGGTTCGGTCTTGAAGTTCACGGAACCGTATGGCTCCTGGCCAGGGCCTGCCGGGATGGGAAGTTGACCGAAGTGGCTGCTGGGAATCTCATCGACTTGGTTCGGGTCACAGGTATGCGCCTGCCCTGTACCGGTGCCGAGTTCGGCAGGTGGGGCCGAGCCCACTACCTGTTGTGACCGACTACAGGGATCAGGTTCGCCAGCGTTCGAGGACGGCGTCGATGGCCGTCTGAATGCGGTCGCGGGCGGCCTGTCGTTCCACACCTGCCATGAGGAGGTCGTCGTAGTCGGTGTCGAGGTGCCGGATCGAGGCGACGACGGCGAGGAACACCGCTCGCTCGGCCAGTTCCCGTCCGGCGGCCGACCGGCCGACCCGGCCGCTGCCGCGCAGGCCGGCGTGTTCGGCGATGGCGCGTGCCCGGTCCGGCGGGCAGCCGGGGAACATTTCGGTGATCGCGGCGAAGAACCGGGCGGTGAACTCGACGTCCTCCAGCGCTCGCCGCTCGCGATCGCGTCCGCGACGTCGTTCCCGGACGTCTTCGTCGGCGAGGCACTGGTCCTCGGCGCTGCGCAACGCCGCGTCCTCGACCAGGATCCCTTGCCGATCATGGCGTTTCCGTGACCGGTTGAACTTCATGACGACGGCGGAGAGCCGGCTCGCCTTCTTCGCCCGGCGGGTCAGGGCGGTGTCACCTGAAGGCAGGAAAACCAGGTGGCCGAGGTCGGCGCAGTCGAGGCAGTGGGGCACCTCGTTCTCCAGGAACAGCAGGCCGCCGGTGCCACCGCAGTCGGCACACGTCCACTCCTTGAGGGTCACCAAGACGATGAGGTCGGGGGCTTTCCGTTGCCTCGCCACGACTTGCGCGCGTTTGGCCTCGGACAACCCGGGCATGATCCACTGCGTTCGGAACACCGGCTCGAGGTCGGCCAGTTCGCCGGAGGTCGCCTTCAGCGGGGCTCGGTCGCGAGTGGCCCCGACGTGCTCGATTTTGGCGCTCTCGAGGCTTTTCCCGGTCGCCCATCGCCGAAGCGCGCCGAGAGCGAAGCTCAATTTCTCCGCGTTCACCGGCAAGGCCGTCGACAGATCGGGGATCCGGCCCTGCTGCCAGGACTCGAGGACGGTGTCCGGTAACCAGCCGATCCCGGTCAGGACGTCGAGCGCGGTCACCGATTTCCGCGTGGACAGCAGTTTCTCCGCCGTCTCCACGACGCGCTGTTCCAGTTTCGCCGCACCCTGCATCGCCGGAAATTCTAGCGATCACGCGGTTTCGGTCCGCGCCCGGTAGGCCCGGATCTTGGCGCGGTTGCCGCAGCGCTCCATCGAGCACCAGCGGCGGCCCGCGATCAGGCAGTTGCTTTCCGGTGACGGGCGGCGCCCAGGCGAGCCGCCGCGTTTCCGGGTCGATCACCGGCCGTGGGTTCGCCCCGGTCGAGTCGTTCGAACAAGACGAGGTCTTCGTCCGACGGTGCTTCGCCGCGGGCGTGGGTGGGCGCGACGCGGTAGAGCGCGTCCCGGAGTTGCTTGAGTGCGGCCTTACCTGGCGGCCGAAGGGCTGGGACCACGAGAGCACGATCCAGGTGGGACTCCGTCCGGCGGGGCCGGGCAAGACGACCGTCGTCCACCAGGAGCGGCTCGCCGGGCCAGAAGAGCGTGCGGCGCTGATCAGGACAGCGCGCGTCGCGCCTGCTCGCTCAGCGCGTCGGTGATCCGCTCGGGACTCAGGCCGAGTTCGCCGGTCTGGTAAAGAAAGACCTCGGGGGCGAGTGGCGCCAGCAGGATGTCGGCGAGCGCGTCCGGGTCCTTCGCATCCGCTTGCTCGGCGAGGACGCGGACGTGCGTGCGCCACAGCCGGTACGGACCGGTGGTGAACCGGGAGTGCCCGACTTCGGTGCCGAGGACGAGATGCGCGTGCCGCGCGAGCAGGTCGGTCATCGCCGCGTAGAACGCGGCCAGCCGCTCGGCGGGCGGTGCGCCGGGGCCCAGCGGGGGAGGGCCGGTGAGCAGTCGCTCCTGCAGTTCCCGCTCGTGTTCGTCCAGCAGGGCGACGGCGATCGCCGAGCGATCCGGGTAGCGGCGGTACAGCGTGGCGCGGCCGACCCCGGCCGCTTTGGCGATGTCCTCCATGGTGACGTCGGCGGCTGGACGTGCGGCGAAGAGCTCTTCGGCGGCTTCCAGGATCTTCGCGCGGTTGCGGGCGGCGTCCGAGCGTTCCCGTCCCGGACCGTTCGCGAGCAGATCTTCCGTCGGCATGTCCGCAGCTTAGGGAATATCCGGACGCGACGTCCACTTGTACCCGGTGAAGCAAGTGGACGACATGTCCACTTCACGATCTGGGAGGCCGGATGAGCCACCTTCTCCACCTCGACTCCAGTGCCCGCAGCGCGTCGTTCTCCCGTGAGCTGAGTGCACGCTTCGCCGACGTCTGGCGCGCCGCGCGTCCTGGCGCGGGCTACATCTACCGCGACTTGGCCGCGGAGCCGGTGCCGCCGATCGGGCAGGCGTGGACCGAGATCTACGACGCCCTCCTCGCCACCGGGATCACCGACCCGGCCGGCTACGCCTCGGTGGTGAAGACGCCGGGGCAGCGCGAGGCGTGGACCGTCATCGAGCCGCTGCTGGCCGAACTGCTCACCGCCGACGTCGTGCTGATCGGGGCGCCGATGTACAACTTCTCGATCCCCGCGACGCTCAAGCTGTGGATCGACCAGGTGACGTTCCCGAAGATGTCCTTGGCGGGCAAGGCTTTCGTGGTCGCCGGGGCGCGCGGCGGCACCTATCTGCCGGGAACGCCGCGGGAGCAGGTCGATCATCACGAGCGCTATCTGCGGGACTTCTTCGCCGGGCACTACGACGTCCACGACGTCACGTTCCTGCATTCCGAGCTCACGAACGCGCTCGTCGATCCGCGGCTGAACCCGCGTGACCCCGACCGGGTCGCGTCGCGGGGACAGGCGCTCTTGGCGGCGGAAGAGCTGGCCGCGACCGAAAGGATCGCCTGATGGGCTGGGGAATCCTGCTACTGGCAGGGGTCGTCGAAGTCGCCTGGTCGCAGAGCATCAAACCGACGGAGAACTTCACCCGGTTCTGGCCGACCGTGCTCTGTTTCGTACTCGGTGTCGCGGCGGTCTTTCTGCTGTCGAAGGCGATGGACTCGCTGCCGGTGGGGACCGCGTACGCCGTGTTCACCGGGATCGGTGCGGTGGGCGCGATCTTGTTCGGCGTCGTGATCCACAAGGACCCGCTCAGTTTCGGACGGTTCGCGGCGATGGCGCTGATCGTGGGAGGGGTGGTGCTGGCGAAGGTGGCGGAGTGAGCCAGGTGTCGTGAAAGGGTCTTTCAAGACGAAATGTGTCTCGAAAGACCCTTTCATGACACGTCAGGCGAGTTTCTCCCACAGGAATTCGAGCATCAGCGCCCATTTGAACGCCAGCTGCTCGTTGTCGGCGGCCGCGCCGTGACCGCCCTCGATGTTCTCGTGGTACCGCACGTCGTGCCCCTGTTCCAGCATTCGCGCGACCATCTTGCGCGCGTGCGCGGGATGCACCCGGTCGTCACGGGTGGAGGTGACGAACAGGACCGGCGGATAGTCCCGTCCACTGTGGACGTTCTGGTACGGCGAGTACTTCCCGATGAAGTCCCATTCCACCGGATCGTCGGGGTCGCCGTACTCGGCCATCCACGACGCTCCCGCGAGGAGCTTGTGGTACCGCTTCATGTCCAGCAGCGGTACCTGGCTCACGATCGCGCCGAACAGGTGCGGGTAGCGCGTGAGCATCACGCCCATCAGCAACCCGCCGTTGCTGCCGCCCTGGATCCCGAGGCGGTTCGGCTCACTGATGCCGCGCTCGACGAGGTCGGCGGCGACGGCCGAGAAGTCCTCGTAGACCTTGTACCGCTCGGCCTTGGTGACCGAGGTGTGCCAGTCGGGCCCGTATTCGCCGCCGCCGCGGATGTTCGCGACGACGTAGGTCCCGCCGCGCGAGAGCCAGCCTCGGCCGATCACGCCGCTATAGCTGGGGGTCAGCGAGACCTCAAAGCCGCCGTACCCGGTCAGCAGTGTCGGCCCGCCTTCGGCGCCGGAGGGGCGTACAACGAAGTACGGGATCTTCGTGCCGTCCTCCGACGTCGCGAAGTACTGCGAGACCGTCATGCCTTCGCTGTCGAAAAACGAGGGCGCGCGTTTGAGGACTTCGACGTCGCCTCCGACGTGTCCGTAGCTCAGCGTCGACGGCTGGGTGTAGCCGCTGGAGTCGAGGAGGTACTCGTCGCTGACGTCAGGGTCGGTGCCGGTGATCTGCGCCGTGCCCAGCTCCGGGGCGCCGGCGAGTGGCTGCGAACTCCAGTCGTCCGACGGCGTGAGCACGCGCAGTTCCGTTCGGACGTCGGACAGCGTCGAAAGCAGCAGGTGGTCGTGCGTCCATGCCCAGTACTCCAGCGACGTGTGCGCGTCGGGTGTGAAGAGCGTCGTGAAGGTGCGCTCACCCGCCATGAAGGTGTCGAACCCGGAGGCGAGCAGGGTCCCGGACGGGTAGGTGGTGCCGTCGACGGTCCAGTCCGAGCGGAGCCGGATCAGCAGCCATTCGCGGTGCGAGGACGTCTGGGCGTCTTCGGGGACCTCGATCCGCTTAAGTTCGCCAGGTGTCCTGAGATACCGCTCCGTGCGATAGAAGTCGATCGACCGGTAAACGAAGTCGCGCTCGTATCCCTCGGTCGGGTCGTGGTGGGCGGAGACCGAGACGTCGTCCGGCTTGCCCTCGAAGACCACCGTCGCCTCTTCGAGCGGGGTGCCGCGCAGCCATTCCTTGGCCAGCCTCGGATAGCCCGAGCTGGTCAGCGTCCCCGCGCCGAAGTCGGTGCCGATGTACACGCGGTCGCGGTCGATCCAGCCGATCCGGGTCTTGGCTTCGGGCACGAAGAACCCATCCTCGACGAAGCGGCGTCCTTCGAGGTCGAACTCGCGGACGACGGTCGCGTCGGCCCCGCCACGCGACAGTTCGACCAGCGCGATGTCGTAACCCGGCCGCAGGACGGCGGCTCCCTGCCACACCCAGTTCTCGCCGTCGGCCTCGGCCAGCGCGTCGACGTCGAGCAGGAGCTCCCACTCCGGCGCGTCGAGCCGGTACTGCTCGAGGGTGGTGCGGCGCCACAGCCCGCGGGGGTTTGCCGAGTCCTGCCAGAAGTTGTACAGGTATTCGCCGCGGCGGCGGACGTACGGGATCCGGTCGTCGGCGTCGAGGACCTCGCGGACCTCGTCACGGATACCGGCGAACCGCTCACCGGTGGACAGCTCCGCCAGGGACTCGGAGTTGCGGGCTCGCACCCAGTCCAGCGCTTCGCCGCCGGTCACGTCTTCCAGCCACAGGTACGGGTCCTCGTCACTCATGTTGACAGTCTCGCCGGGGCGTCGGCCCCGGCGCCACCAGGTGTGGTGTTTTCGTATGCTGATGGCTCGCACGCTTGGGGGAGACCATGACCGGCACTGACGAGGTACCCCGCAACACGGGCTCCGCCGTGGTCGGCTTGTTCATCGTCGCCGCCTTGACCGCCGTGGGGATGGCGATGGCGGGCGGGCCGCGGGAGATCGGCGGCCAGGCCCTTCCGGTGGCGGAGGCGCTCACCTCGGAACGCGCCAAGGCGCCGGCCGGGACGGCCAGACCCACGCCGGAGGAGGTGCGGGAGCTGGAAACGAACCCGCTGCTGGCCGACGGGATCGCGCTCGCCGCGGTCACCTGCCGGCTGCCGGCGATCAGCCGAGACCCCGCGAAGCTGGAGAGGTACTACAAGACTTTCGCCTCCTGTCTCGCCGAAGCCTGGAAACCGGCTTTGGACCAGGCGAACGAGCCCGCGCTGCCGGCGACCGTGCAGGTGACGCTGCCGGAGACGAGTGCTTGCGGGAAGGTGCCGAGCGAGGCCGAGGCCGTCGCCTACTACTGCGGCGGCGACACCACGATCTACGCGCCGACCGAGTGGATGCTGAGCGACGCCGGCCTCGAACGGTCCCGTCATCTCGCGACGATGGCCCACGAGTACGGGCACCACATCCAGCGCTCCAGCGGGATCCTGTCGGCCGCCGCCGAGAAGATGACCTCGCCGGACGAGGACAGCCCGGCCGACAAGGAACGGGTCCGCCGCATCGAACTGCAGGCGAACTGCTTCGGCGCGCTCGCCCTCGCGGCCGCCGCCGGCCGCGGGTCGATCAGCACTTCGCTGGCCGGTGCCGCGCTCGACACCTACGGGAACACCGACGACAGCGACACCCACGGCAGCCGTCGTAATCAGCTGAAATGGGCGAAGGCCGGATTCGTGGGCAAGACGACGTCGTCGTGCAACACCTGGGCGGCGACCGCTTCGGAGGTCAAATGACAGACGACGTGATGGCCGAGATCAACACCGGCCTCCAGCTGCACATCTCCGGCGACCGGGCGGGCGCGCGCGAGAAGTTCGCCGCGCTGTGGGAGCGGATCGGCGAGGACGGCGACCCGCTGCACCGATGCGCGCTCGCGCACTACATGGCCGACGTCTGCGACGACCCGGCCGACGAACTCGCCTGGGATCTCCGCGCGCTCGCGGCCGCGGACTCGCTGACCGACGAACGCGCCCAGGAGTATCACGCGACCCTGGCCGTGCGCGGTTTCTACCCGTCGCTGCACCTCAACCTCGCCGAGGATCACCGCAAACTCGGTGATCACGAGGCCGCGAAGGCCCAGTGGGAACTCGGTCAGGGGACACTCGGCGCGCTCGGCGACGACCCGTACGGCACCGGGATCATCCAGGCGTACGACGCGCTCGCGACCAGGTTGGGCATCGAATCGGACTCTCCGGACTATCGCGCGCGGCGGTGAGGCCATAACCTGGAGTGACTCAGGTCACCCATCCGGGAGGAGCGCGTATGCGGATTTCCGATCTGTTGCGGAACAAGGGGGCGGCCGTCGCGACCGTCTCGCCGGAGACGAACGTCACCGAATTGCTCGAGAGACTGGCGGAGCACAACGTCGGCGCCCTGGTGGTCGTCGACGACGAGGGCGGGATCGTCGGGATCGTCTCCGAACGGGACGTGGTGCGACGGCTCAACGAGCGCGGACCCCAGCTGCTCGACGGATCGGTGTCCGCGATCATGACGAAGATGGTCGCCAGCTGTACCCCCGAGGACTCGGTGGACCAGCTGTCGGTCCTGATGACCGAACGCCGTATCCGGCACGTCCCGGTCCTGGTGGACGGCAGGCTCGCGGGGATCGTGAGCATCGGCGACGTCGTGAAGACACGCATGGAACAGCTGGAAAAAAGTCAGGAACAGCTCGAGGCGTACATCTCGCAGGGCTGAAGCCGGCCGACAATGCTATGAACGGTCCGTTACTTGCAAAATTTGCAAGTAACGGACCGTTCATAGCATCCCGAGGGCGCTACTCGCGCCACCCCGAGAGCTCCACACCCTTCGCGACATCCACCCGATATCCGAGCGTCACGACGCCCTTCGCGCCCGGAGCGAGCGTCAGCCGCCAGGTATATTCGCCCAGCTCGGTCTGCTCCACTGGCTCGGGTACGGCGCGGAGGTCGCGAACCGTGATCGCTTCGTCGCGGGAGACCGGCGCCTGGTCCAGCACGGTCACGACCGCTTCGCGCGGGCTGTGGTTGCTGACGGTCGTGTTGTAGGAGGCTTCTCGTTTGCGCACGCCGGACAGCGTCGCCTTGCTCGCCGAGCGATGCGCGAGTTCCCGTTCGACCCGGATCCGGTCGTCCACGCCGAGGGCGAGTTCGAGCCCCTCACCCGGCGCCCAGACTTCGAGCCGCGTGGTGCCGACGAACTCCGTCTCGTGGAACACCGACGCCTTCCCCGGCCGCAGCGTGTGTTCCGACGTGTTGATCAAGGTCGCCCGCAGATACGCCTCCGAAGAGATCGCCGGAGCGGTGAGGTAGCCCAGTTTCGCCGTCAGGTCCAGTTGCGCGAGCGTCGTACGGTGACCCTGCGCGCCGGAAGGCACCGCCACCGGACGGCCCTGCCGGTAGGTGACCGCGGTGGCGCCTTCTTCGGCGGTCGCGGTCCGCGCCGCCATCGGGGCGGCGGCAGGGGGCGGCGGCATGCCCACCGATTCCGGGACCCCGCCGCCCATCGGCGACGCCCCGCCGTACGCGGCGCGGGCCATCATTGGCTGGACCGGGCGCACGCGGTCGAGGAACCACGGTTCGAGTTCGGGGACCACCACGGTGTTCGCCGGTCGCGCGGTGGACAGGGCCAGCTCGCATTCGGGCCAGTCCTCGCCGGTGTGCTGGGTGATCCGCCCGTACCAGGTCACGCTGACGTCCTCGCCCCGGACGCGGACGTCGTAACCGGGTTCCCAGCTCGCGTTCGCGACCACATAGGACAGTTCGAGGCCGATCTCCGCGCCGTCCTCCTGGCTTTCCAGCTCGACCGTGACCGTCGCGCTGTCCACTTCGGACAGCCCCTGCTTCGACTGGATCTCCCGGTCGAGCGCGCCGAGGTCGTCACGGAGGCGGGCGAGCCGGATGCCGAGTTCGCGGCGTTTGCCCAGCGCGTCGGCCAATTGCGTGCCGAGCGCGTCGGTCACCTCCGCGACCCGGGGCGGTTCCGCCGTGCCCGCCGCGAGCGCCTTCGCGAAGCTGCCGCCACTCCGCTTCGCCACGCCAGTCAGCAGCTCGACCTTCGCGGTCTCCGCGGCGACGGCGTCCGCGGCCTCGTCGACCACGGCCTGGTCGACGCGCCGCTGTTCGATCAGGGTGCGCAGGGCGGCGTCGGCGGGCACGGCATGGCGCTCGACGGCGACGTCGACACCGGCGATGACAGCCGGGCCGAAACCGGTGACGCGCACGGAATCGGAGTCCAGGTTCCAGGGCAGACCGGCGAAACCGAACCGCGTCTCCTTGTCAAGGCGCGCCGAGGCCCGTCTCGTTATCCGGGCATGGTGGGGGTAGACGGTGACGGCGACGATCGGTGCTTCCACGATGCTCGGCATGCCTCCGACGTTAGTCTCTTGACACCTGTTCGGGCGGCCGGAAACCTCAGCTGCGTCTTACCCGCCCGCCTTTGGGGGTCCCGTGAGAGTCGCCAGGCTCGCCGCCTTGTTCACCGCCGTCCTGGTTCTTCCAGCGACGGCTCTGCCTGCCCAAGCCGATGCCCCGCCGACGCCGGTCTTCAAGGACGGCCAGGCGCAACCGGTGTTCGACCCGGCGGACGTCATCCGGGAGAACGTCTGGGTCACCGCACCGGTCGACAGCGACGGTGACGGCAAGGACGACCTCGTGCACGCGGAGGTGGTGCGGCCGCGCGCGACCCAGCAGGGCATGAAGGTCCCGGTCGTCTACCAGGCCAGCCCGTACTACGCGGGCGGCAACGACGTGGCGAACCACAACGTCGACGTCGAGCTGTACGTGCCCGGCGCGAAGCGCGCCCCCGCGGGCCCGCGGATCGCGACCAAGACCGTCGGCCCGAACCCGGCGCCGATCAACTGGAGCTACCAGAACTACTTCATCGCCCGCGGCTTCGCCGTGGTGTACGGGGAGTCGCTCGGCAGCGGCCAGTCCACCGGCTGCCCGAGCACCGGTGACGTCAACGAGACCATCGGCGCGAAGTCCATTGTGGACTGGCTGAACGGCAGGGCGACGGCGCGGGACGCCGGGGGCAAGGCCGCGGTCGCGGACTGGAGCACCGGCAAGACCGGCATGACCGGCGTCTCCTACAACGGCACGCTGCCCAACGCGGTGGCCAGCACCGGCGTCGAAGGGCTGGAGACGATCGTCCCCATCGCGGCGATCTCCAGCTGGTACGACTACTACCGCAACGACGGCGCCGTCGTCGCGGCCGGCGGTTTCCAGGGCGAGGACGCCGACGTGCTCGCGGACTACGTCCACACACGCAAGGATCGTGCCGTCTGCCGCCCGCTGATCGACCGCATCGCCGTCGACCAGGACCGGGTGACCGGCGACTACAGCCCCTTCTGGGACGTGCGGAACTACCGCAACGACGTGCGCAAGGTGCGGGCCTCGGTGCTCGTGGTGCACGGCCTCAACGACTGGAACGTCAAGACCGACCAGGGCACGCGCTGGTACGAGGCGCTCAAGCAGCACGGCGTCGAGCACAAGATCTGGCTGCACCAGTCCGGCCACGCCGACCCGATCAGCCTCCGCCGCGACGTCTGGCTCGCCACGATCAACAAGTGGATGTCGCACTACCTCTACGACGTGGACAACGGCATCGAACGCGAGCCGAAGGCCACCATCCAGCGTGAGGACAAGTCGTGGGTGGACGAGCCCGAGTGGCCGCTGCCCGGCACCCAGGACGTGAAGCTCTACCCGTGGCCCGGCGGCTCCTCGAAGGGCAAGCTCGACACGCGCAACGCCGTTCCGGGCAAGGCCGCCGTCGAGAAGCTGGCCGACGACGCGAGCAAGACCGTCGAACAGCTCGCCAACGCGGCCTCGTCGGGCAACCGGCTGCTGTACTCGACCACCGCGGCGAAGCAGCCCGTACGCTTGTCCGGCACCGCGAAGGTCGGGTTGTCGGTGTCCTTCGACAAGCCCGCCGCGAACGTGACGGCGGTGCTCGTAGACCGTGCCCCGAACGGTACGGCGAAGGTGATCAGCCGCGGCTGGACCGACCCGCAGAACCGCCGCGACCCCGCCCGCACCGACCCGATCACCCCCGGTGAGAGCTACCAGGTCGAGGTCGAGCTGGTGGCGAAGGACTATCTGCTCGCGGCCGGGCACAAGATCGAGTTCCTGTTGGCCTCCAGCGACCACGACTACACGCTCCGGCCGAAGCCGGGGGCGGGTATCTCGCTCGAACTGAACCGGACCACCGTGGTGCTGCCGGTGGCGGGCGGGAAGCCCGCGTTGCGCGCGGCCTTCGGCTGAGTCGTCCCACGCCGGATGCCACGTCTTCCGAGGGAGACGTGGCATCCGGCGTTTCGGGCGGAAAACGCCGACCCGACCTCGGGCTTGTATGGAAAATGTATTTCGCCCGGCTTTGCTTCGCGGCGTCCGGCTTCCCCATCCGATGGAGGTTCCATGTCCAGGTTGCGACGCCTCGCAGTGCTCGCCGCGGCCACCGTTCTCCCCGCGCTCGGCCTGACCCTGGCCGGAACGACGCAGGCGTCGGCGGCTCCGAACTTCCAGGTCCCGTTCAAATGCGGGGTGACGGTCACGGCCGCGACATTCAGCGGGCACAGCCCGGCGAACTCGGTCGACTTCCAGAAGTCGGGAATCACCGGAATGCCGGTGCTGGCGTCGGCGGGTGGCACCGTCAGCCGGGTCGCCAACGAAGGCAGCACGAGCTACGGGCGCTGGGTCGAGATCAACCACGGTGGTGGCTGGACCACCCGTTATGCCCACCTCTCGACCCAGTCGGTCTCGGTCGGCCAGGCCGTCAGCCTCGGCAAGCAGATCGGCACGGCCGGGGCGACCGGCGGAGTGACCGGCCCTCACCTGCACTTCGAAGAGCGGCTCAACGGAACGGCACAGAAGGCGAAGCTGAACGGGGTCGCGGTGCCGTACTACGGCCACACGAACTTCACCAGCAAGAACTCGTGCGGCGGCAACCCGTACGAGGCCACGGAGGTGTGCGGAAGCGGGTTCTCGGTGGTCGACTCGCAGGCGCTCGCCGGGGGCTCCGGCACGGCGTACCTGCTGTACAACGCCTCGACCAAGGGTAACTGCGTGACCACGCTGAAGGCGGTTTCGCTCGGCACCGCGTCGCCGGTTTCGGCGTTCCTCGAAGTTCAGGGTTCGGCTCGTACGACCGATTCCGGCAGCTTCACCTACTACGCCGGGCCCGTGACGAAGACGGCCGCCTCGACCTGCGTCAAGTGGGGCGGTTCGGTCGGCTCGAACGCCTACGAGAGCCCGTTCGAACACTGCGACTGACCCTGCGGGGCCGGGCACGATAGACCACCCCACCGACAGGATCCGCGTCCCCGCGACCGGTCCACGGCGGTTGTGCACAACGGCCCCGGCTGTCCACAGATATGTCCTGCCCCCACCCGGCGGCCCCATTCCCGCCGCAGGGTGGGGGCATGACCACTTCCACCCCGACCGGCAGGACCAAGGTCGATCTGAAGGATCCGGCGGACCTGCTCGCCGCGATCCCGTACATCCTCGGGTTCCACCCCGAGAACTCCGTCGTCGTCTTCGGACAGCGAGGGCCGGACCGCAAACGGCAGGGCATGACCCTGCGCGTGGACGTTCCGCCGCCCAGCCTCGAGAAGGAGCAAGCGCTCGACCTCGCTGGCAGGCTGGCCGCGACCGCGCACACCGGTGCCACGGTGGCCGTCGTCGGCGGCGGTTCCCCGAACCCGGCCGGGCGGCCGCCACGCCGCCGTTTCGTCCGGCGCCTGGAAACCTCGCTCGCCGAGTACGGCATCCCCCTGCTGCACTCGCTGTGGGTGCCGTCCATCACCGCCGGCGTGCGGTGGGGGTGTTACCGCGACAGGGACTGCGGCGGCATCCTGCCCGATCCTCGTGAGTCGGTGATCGCCGCGGTCGCCACCAGTGCCGGCCACGTCACCCGCGAGTGCAGGGAGGACCTGGAGCGTGTCTTCGAAGCCGGTCCGCCGGAAACGCTCGCGCGGCGTTCCGACCTCCTGACCCGGCTGGCGGAGCCGCCCTGGGAAGGAGATGCCACCGTCGCCGAGGCGGGGCTCGCCGAAGTGAACGCCGCGCTCGCCCGCGTCGAGAGCGGCGACCAGGTGCTCACCGACGACCAGGCCGTCCGCTTGGCCTGGGCGCTTTCCCTCGTCGAAGTCCGGGACGCCTGCCTGCTCACCGCCGCGCCGGTGGACTCGTCACTGGCGCGGACCGCGGAGGATCTCTGGCTCTGCCTCGCCCGTGAGCTGCCCGAGCCGGAATCCGCCGAGGCACTGTGCCTGAAGGCGCACGCCGCCTACGCCCGCGGTGACCTGACCGTCGCCGGGATGGCGCTGGCCAGGGCGCGCGAAGTCGATCCGGAGCACAGAATGACCGGACTGCTGACAGCCGCCTTGGACGGGATGCTGTCCCCGTCCGAAGTGGCCGGGATCATTCTGCGGCAGCGGGCGGAAAGCCCGCTCGCACTCAGTCTCGGGCCGCTGGGCGGGACCGCGTGAACTCCCACGCGTCGGCCACGATGCCGTCGAGGTCGGTGCGCTCGGGCTTCCAGCCGAGTTCGTCACCCGCCCGCTCGCTGGAGGCCACCAGCACCGACGGGTCGCCCGCCCGGCGCGGCGCGACCGCGGCGGGGATCTCGTGACCGGTGATGCGGCGGCACGACTCGATCACCTCGCGCACGGAGAAACCGGTGCCGCTGCCGAGGTTGTAGACGCGGTGCTCGCCGTCGACGGCGTGGCGCAGGGCCAGCTGGTGCGCGTCGGCGAGGTCGACCACGTGGATGTAGTCGCGGATGGCGGTGCCGTCCGCGGTCGGGTAGTCGTCACCGAAGATCTGGATCCGCTCGCGGTCCCCGGTGGCGACCTGGAGCACGAGGGGGATCAGGTGGGTTTCGGTGGTGTGCCGTTCGCCGAAGGAGCCGTAGGCGCCCGCGACGTTGAAGTAGCGCAGGCTCACCGCGGCGATGCCGTGGGCGCGCGAGAACGATGTGATCGCGTGGTCGATGGCCAGCTTCGTCGCGCCGTAGGTGTTCGTCGGCCGCGTCGGGGCCGTCTCCGGGATAGGGGAGGACTCGGGTTCGCCATAAGTGGCCGCGGTGGAGGAGAAAACCAGTCGCTTCGTGCCGTGGTCGCGCATCGCCTCGAGCAGGCGAAGCGAGGTCAGGACGTTGCCCTCCCAGTACTTCGCCGGATCCGTCATCGACTCACCGACCAGCGACTTGGCGGCGAAGTGGAGGACACCGTCGAAGCCGTCGCCGAGGATTCGCCGCGCGACCTCGGCGGCGTCGCCCTCGATGAAGACAGCGTCCGGGTGCACCGCGTCGGCGTGCCCGGTGGAGAGGTCGTCGACCACGGTGACGTCGTGCCCCGCCTCGATGAGGCGGGCCGCGCAGACGCTGCCCACATAACCGGCTCCGCCCGTCACCATCAGTTTCAGGGTCTTGGTCGGTTCGTCGGTCACGTTCGCGCCTTTCTGCTGCGGATGCGGTCGCGGCCCAGTCTCCACGCTCCCGGGCGTCCGTCGCGCCCGGGGGTGGAAAGGCCTCTCTTGAGGTATGGGGCGAAGGTGACCTGTTCGCGCGAGGGGCCGGTGACCTACGTGGCACCGGGCCGTGGCGCTGATCGTGTGGATTTCGGCGCGTCAGACGACCCGAAATCCATACAGTTCTGCCTCACCGGCTCGATCGTGACAATAGGCAACCGGGCTTTCACCAGATGGCTAAGGCTCGTCGCGACCCGCGCCGCGCGAAGGCACCGCGGTGAACAGCCTGGGGTGGCGCAGATCCGCAGTCTCGTACGCGGCCTTCACCGCTCGCCCCACAGCGTCCACATCGGACTCACGGACCAGTGCGATCGCCGAACCGCCGAAGCCGCCGCCGGTCATCCGCGCGCCGAGCGCCCCGGCTTCGCGGGCCGAATCGACGGCGAGGTCGAGTTCACGGGTGGAGATCCGGTAGTCGTCGCGCATGCTGACATGCGAGGCGTCCAGCTGAGGGCCGATCCCGGCGATCCGGCCTGCCCGCAGCAGTTCGACGGTGTCGAGGACACGCTTATTCTCCGTCACCACATGGCGCACCAACGGCACCAGTTCGTCCGGCAGCTTGGCGAGCGCGGTGTCCAGCCCGTCGACGCCGATGTCCCTCAGCGCCTTCACCTCGAGCAGTTCCGCGGCGCGCTCGCAGCCCCTCCGGCGTTCGCCGTAGCCGCCCTCGGCGTGCGAGTGCTTCGTGCGGGTGTCCATGATCAGGATCCGGACGCCGGATTCCTCCAGCGGGAACGGCACCTGCTCCATCTCGCCGGAGCGGACGTCGAGGAACAGCACGTTCGATTCCGTGCAGCACAAGGAAGCGGTCTGGTCGAGCAGGCCGGTCGGCGCCCCGACGAAGTCGTTCTCCGAACGCTGCACCCAGCGGGCCACTTCGTGCAGGGCCGGCCCGCCCGAGCCGGTCCCCGGAGTGACGCCCCTCAACCCCAAGAGGGCGAGCGCGACGGCGCATTCGAGCGCGTGGGAGGAGGACAGTCCCGCCCCCGAGGGCACGTCCCCCGCGATCACCACGTCCGCGCCGCCGCCGAGACCCTGGTCACGCAGTACCCAGGCGACCCCCGCCGGGTACGCGGCCCACCCCTCGACCGCACCGGGGCGCAGGTCGGCGATGGTGAGCGGGCCGGATTCCTGGACCCGGCCGTCCGACCCGAGCGTGGCGACGGTCAGGACACCGTCCTCGCGCGGGCTCGCCGCGGCGGCGAGCCGGTGCGGCAGGGCGAACGGCAGCACGAAACCGTCGTTGTAGTCGGTGTGCTCGCCAATCAGGTTCACCCGGCCGGGTGCGGACCAGACCCCGGCCGGAACCCGGTCGTGAAGGGTCCGGAAGGTCGCTGCGGCGTCGGACGCGGCCCTCACCTGGCCTGCGCCAGCACGGCGTGCAGCGCCGAAACGGGCACCTGGGCGATGTTGTTCCCACCGGTGACCTCGATGGTCCCGCCGGGCGCCGTCTTGCCGACCTTGACCCGGCCGCCGGGCACGATGCCGACCGACTTGAGCTCCGTCATCAGCGTCTCGTCGAGCTGCACGTGCTCGGCGATGCGGCGGATCTCGACGTCGCCGCCACCCATCCGGGCGAACTCGTCGAGCCGCACCAGGTCGGCTTCGGCTGGCGGGGCGGGATCGCCGTCGCCGAGCTTGTCCAGTCCCGGGATCGGGTTGCCGTAGGGCGAGGTGGTCGGGTGGTCGAGCAGCTTGACCAGCTTGCGCTCGACGGCTTCGCTCATCACGTGTTCCCAGCGGCAGGCCTCGTTGTGGACGTGCTCCCATTCCAGGCCGATCACATCGACGAGGAGGCGCTCGGCCAGCCGGTGCTTCCGCATGACCGCGATGGCGAGCTCGCGACCGTGGTCGGTCAACTGGAGGTGCCTGTCGTCCGCGACCACGACCAATCCGTCGCGTTCCATCCTGGCGACGGTCTGGCTCACGGTCGGGCCGCTCTGCTGCAGCCGCTCCGCGATCCGGGCCCGCAGCGGGACGACACCCTCTTCTTCGAGCTCGTAGATCGTACGTAAGTACATCTCTGTGGTGTCGATGAGATCGTTCACGCTGTCCCCTTCGTCCGCGTAGCTCATCGTAGTCGCTGGCACTGACAGCGACGCAGGCGTGGGGACAACAAGCTCCGGAGCGGGAAGGTCCCCCAAGCTGGGCCTGAAGCCACGAGGCGCGGGAAGATGGGCCCATGCGCCCCATGATCACCACCAGCGAACTCGCCGCGCAGCTCTCCTCACCGGAATCGGCACGCTCCGTAGTCCTCGACGTCCGCTGGCGGCTCGTCGGCCCGCCCGGTGCCGATTCCTATCTTGAGGCACATCTCCCGGGAGCGGTGTACGTCGACCTCGACACCGCGCTCGCCGGGGAGCCGGGTGACGGCGGTCGTCATCCGCTGCCCGAGCCGGAGACACTGCAGCGGCATCTGCGGGCGGCCGGCGTCCGCGCGGGTCACCCGGTCGTGGTCTACGACGACTCCGACGGATCGGTCGCGGCCCGAGCGTGGTGGCTGCTGCGCTGGGCCGGGCACGCCGAGGTCGCCGTGCTGGACGGCGGGTTCGCCGCCTGGGTCGAGGAGGAGCGCCCGCTCACGGACGAGGTCCCCGTACCCGAGGCCGGGGACATCGTCGTGGAGCCCGGCGGTATGCCGGTGCTGGACGCGGCCGAGGCCGCCACCCTGGCCAGGGAAGGTCTGCTCTTCGACGCCAGGGCCGAGCCGAGGTACGCGGGGGAGACCGAGCCGATCGACCCGCGCGCCGGGCATATCCCCGGCGCGGTCAACGCCCCCTTCTCCGGGCATCTCGCGGAGGACGGCCGCTGGCGCGACGCCTCGGAACTGGCCGAGCGATTCGAAGAATTCGGCGTGACCCCGGAGACCTCGATCGGTGTCTACTGTGGATCGGGCGTCACCGCCTCGTCGGTCGTCCTCGCGCTCGAGGTCGCCGGTCACCCGGAGCCCGCGGCGCTGTACGCGGGTTCGTGGTCGCACTGGTCCCGCGATCCGGAGCGCGCGGTGGCCACGGGGGACCAGCCCGGCTGACCCGCCGGGCGGTCCGGGACGGGGCACGAGCCGCTTCCGGGCACTAGAGTTCGGGTCATGCGAGCACCGGCCGTCGTATGGGACTCCTCGCTGCTGGGTTACGACCTCGGCGGCGAGCATCCGTTCAATCCGGTGCGGCTCGAACTGACCATCCGGCTCGCCACCGAACTGGGTGTGCTCGACGGGGTCGAACTGCTCGTCCCAAGCCCGGCGGGAGACGACGAGATTCGTCGCGTCCACATCGGCGAGTACATCGAGGCCGTCCGTCAGGCGCCGATGACCGGCGCCGATTTCGCGCACGGCCTCGGTACCGAGGACAACCCGGTGTTCACCGGCATGCACGAGGCTTCGGCGCTGGTGGTCGGCTCCACGTTGCTCGCCGCTCGCAAGATCGCCGACGGCGAGGCGACCCGCGCGGTGAACATCGCCGGCGGGCTGCACCACGCGATGCCGGACAGGGCGTCGGGCTTCTGCGTCTACAACGACTGCTCGGTGGCGATCTCGTGGCTGCTGGACCACGGTTTCGATCGCATCGCCTACGTCGACACCGACGTGCACCACGGCGACGGGGTGCAGGCCGCGTTCTACGACGACCCCCGCGTGCTGACCGTGTCCCTGCACCAGCATCCGTTCACGCTGTGGCCCGGCACCGGATACTCGGCGGAGATCGGCAAGGGCGGTGCCGAGGGCACCGCGGTCAACCTCCCGCTGCCGCCCGGCACCCGTGACGGCGGCTGGCTGCGGGCGTTCGAAGCGGTCGTGCCGTCGATGCTGGAGCAGTTCCGGCCGCAGATCCTCGTCACCCAGTGCGGGGTCGATTCGCACGAAGAAGACCCGCTGGCCGACCTCTCGCTCTCGGTCGACGGTCACCGCGCCATCTACCGGCGGCTGCGTGAACTGTCCGAAGCGCACGCCGGCGGCCGCTGGCTCGCCGTGGGCGGCGGTGGCTACCAGCTGATCCGCGTGGTTCCGCGATCGTGGACGCATCTGCTCGCCACCGTGCTCGACCGCGACGTCGACCCGGAGACGGCGTTGCCGCCGAACTGGGTCGCGTCCATCTCCAGGGCAGCGCCGAACGCCGAGATCCCGGCAGGCATGTCCGACGACCGCGACACCGCTTACGTCCCCTGGGGAGACGGGGCGGACGAGCCGGTCGACATCGCCATCCGC
Organism: Amycolatopsis sp. cmx-11-51; assembly: GCF_047608665.1. Lineage (NCBI taxonomy): Bacteria > Bacillati > Actinomycetota > Actinomycetes > Pseudonocardiales > Pseudonocardiaceae > Amycolatopsis > Amycolatopsis sp. cmx-11-51. The sequence goes on from NZ_JADNQO010000002.1 coordinate 241,619, forward strand.
GACACCCGCCGCGCGATCTTCCCGCTGCACGGCCTCGATCCGGACGATCCGAGGGACTGACATGACCAGTGAAGGCACCGGAAACCGCGACCCCTTCGACTACCCGCGCGAGTGGGAGGCCGACGTCCTGCTCTCCGACGGCGGCACGGTGCACCTGCGCCCGGTGATCCCCAGTGACGCCGACGGGCTGGTCGCCTTCCACGGCCGGTTGTCCGAACGCACCCGGTACTTCCGGTACTTCGGCGCCTACCCCCGGATCCCGCAGCGGGATCTGGAACGGTTCTCCGTCGTCGACCACCACGACAGGGTCGCCTTCGTCGCACTGCTGGGCGACGACATCGTGGCGGTCGGCCGCTACGAACGGCTCGAACACGGGCCGTCGGCCGAGGTCGCGTTCGTCGTCGACGACACCCACCAGGGTCGCGGGCTCGGGTCCATCCTGCTGGAGCATCTGGCCGCCGCCGCTTCGGAATCCGGGCTGCGCCGGTTCGTCGCCGAAGTGCTCGCCGAGAACGCGGGGATGGTCCGCGTGTTCCGTGACGCGGGTTACCAGGTCAGCCGCGAGATGGAAGAAGGCGTGCTGCACCTGGAGTTCGACATCGATCCGACCGAGGAGTCCCTCGCGGTCGCCCGGTCGCGGGAGCAGGCCGCCGAGGCACGCAGCGTGCACAACCTGCTGCACCCGAAGTCGGTCGCGGTGATCGGCGCGTCCACCGATCCGACGAAGATCGGGTACGTCGCCCTCACCAACCTGCTGAGCGCCGACTTCGCCGGCACCGTCTACCCGGTCAATCCGGAGCACAAGTCCGTCCGCGGCGTGCGCGCGTATCCGTCCGTCGTGGACATTCCCGACGACGTCGACCTCGCGGTGGTCGCCGTCCCCGCCGAAGCCGTCGAGTCCGTTTTGGACGGTGCGCTGGCCAAGGGGGTCAAGACCCTCCTGATCGTCTCGGGCGGGTTCGCCGAGGCAGGGCCGCATGGGTTGCACGCCGAACTGAGGCTGGTCGGGGAGGCAAGGGCGCACGGCATGCGCGTCGTCGGCCCGAACGCGCTGGGCGTGCTCAACACCGACGTCTCGGTCCGGCTCAACGCCACCCTCGCGCCGCGCCTGCCAGCCCGCGGCCGCACCGGGTTCTTCTGCCAGTCCGGCGCGCTGGGCACCGCGATCCTCGCCGACGCCGAGTCGCGCGGCCTCGGGCTCTCGACGTTCGTCTCGGCGGGGAACCGGGCCGACGTCTCCGGCAACGATCTCCTCCAGTACTGGGAAACCGATCCGGCGACCGACCTCGTCCTGCTGTACCTGGAATCGTTCGGCAATCCGCGCAAGTTCGCGCGGCTCGCCCGGCGGCTGGCGCGGACGAAGCCGGTGGTGGCGGTGAAATCCGGCAGGCACGCGGTCCGCCCGCAGCTCGCCGCGACCTCGGCCGAGGTCGACGAGTCCAGCGTCCAGGCCCTGTTCGAGCAGGCGGGTGTCGTCCGCGTCGACACGCTCGCGCAACTCTTCGACACCGCGCTGGTCTTCGCTCACCAGCCGCTGCCCGCCGGGCCACGGATCGCCATCGTGGGCAATTCCAGCGCCATCGGGCTGCTCGCCGCCGACACCGCGCGGGCGCAGGGCCTCCGGCTGGCCTCCGACCCGGTCGATGTCGGGCCTCAGGCGAGCCCGGAAGAGTTCGCCGGTGCCGTGCGCGAAGCACTCAACTCCCCGGAGACCGACGCGCTCGTCGTGGTTTTCGTGCCACCGCTCGCGATCCCTGGCACCGCCTACGCCCGCGCGCTGCGGGAAGCCGTGGTCGAGATGGACAAGAACAAGCCGATCGTGTCGACCTTCCTCGCCGTCGAGGGTGTGCCGGACGAACTGGCCGTGCTGTCCGAGGACGGCGTGCCGACGCGGGGTTCGGTCCCGTCGTACCCCAGCCCCGAGCGCGCGGTGAACGCGCTCGCGCGAGTCGTGCGTTACGCCGCCTGGCGTCAGCGGCCGCAGGGCAATCTGGTGCGGCCGTCGGGATTGCACGCCGAGCAGGCGCAGGTGATCGTCGCCGAGCTGCTGGCGGGCGAGGACGGCAAGACGACGCTGCTCTCCGACGACGACGTGGTCCGGCTCCTGGGCTGCTACGGCATCGACGTCGTCCCGTTCCAGGTCGTGACGTCCGCGGACGACGCGGTGAAAGCGGCCGAGGACCTGGGGTTCCCGGTCACCCTCAAGGCCGTCGACGAGCGGCTGCGCGGCAGGCCGGACCTCGCCGGGGTGCGGCTCGACCTGTCCTCCGCGGACGGAGTGCGCCGGGCGTACCTCGATCTGCGGGAAATCTCCGGCGAAGACGACGTCTACGTCCAGCGGATGGCGCCCAAGGGCCTGTCGTGCGTGATCGGGCTGCAGGACGATCCCTCGTTCGGCTCGCTGGTGTCGTTCGGTCTCTCCGGGCTGGTCAGCACCCTGCTGGGGGACCGGGCCTACCGCGCCGTCCCGGTCACCGACGTGGACGCCGCCACGCTGCTGCGTGAACCGCGGACGTCACCGCTGCTCACCGGGTACCGCGGCGACGAACCGGCGGATCTGGCCGCGTTGCAGGACATGGTGCTGCGCGTCGCGGCGCTCGCCGAGGACAACCCTGAAGTCCGCTCGATGACGCTCGACCCGATCCTGGCCTCACCGGACGGAGCTTTCGTCGCCAACGCCCGGCTCCTGCTGGGCCCGCCACCGTCCCGTCCCGACACCGGGCCGCGACGGCTGCGGCCGATCAACGCCGTTACTTGAGTCCCGGGAGTATTACGCTGAGCACGCTCGTCGAGAGTGGCGCGAGGATCCCGAACGCCACCGTGACGTTCTTGCCCACGGTGGTGTCGGTGCCCAGAAGCTGGGTCAGGCGAGCGCGGCCCGCCAGCCAGTCCTCGGTGGGGCGCGCGTCGGGCGGCAGCGGGTAGATCTCGTCCACCAGCCGTACGCACCGGGTCTTCCACGCGAGGAACACCGGGACGTACAACAGCAACGAGATCGCGGTGAACAGCGCGCCGTAGAGCAGCACGCTCTCCGCCGGAAAGGCTTCCTTCGGGGTGCCGGTCGCGAGAAACGCCCGGCGCTGGGCCCCGGCGTCGATGACCGCCGTGGACACGATGAGCGCCAGTACCGTGAGACAGGCCCCGTTGGCGCGCTTGCATTCGAGGAGTTCTCCGAGCACGTCGTCCGCGTGCCCTCGCGTCTCGCCGTCGAGCACTCGCGAGATCCGGCGCAGCCGGGTGTGGTTGAGCCACAACCCCAGCACCGCGGGCGCCGCCGCGATCAGGCCGAGGGCGAGCAAGGTCCGCGACACCCCGATCGCCGTCGTGGGCCTGAGGTCCCCGATCGGTGACCCGGTCTTCCACTGGAACGCGAACAGGATCGCCGCGAAGATCCCGTACGCCAGAGCCGGCTTCCAGACCGCGACACCGGCGAGGCGGCGCCAGGCCGTCAGGTGGACCGAGTGCGCGAACAGGAAGGCGAACAGCACCGCGGACGCCCCGATCAGCAGCGACCACACCCCGAACGCGCCGGTGTCGGCCAGCGCCCGGTTGCCTCGCGAGCCGAGCACCGCCCGGGTCAGCAGGCCGAGCCCGGCGAAGGCGCCGAGTGCGAGCACGCTGATCACGAGCGGCCAGAGCCAGTGCTTCCTCAGGCGCGTCACACCGACAGTGTCCCGCGAACGGCGTCGATCAGGAATCCCAGTCCTGGGGAGATCGCGCCGCGAGGTCCGCGTCGTGGCCGGTGAACTCCGCGATATCGCCCCGGATCGTGTTGTGGAACGCGGCGACCCGCCCGTCGTGGACGACCATCGTCTGCACCGCGCGTTGCTCCCCGGCGAGGGGGCCCGCCGGGATGAACATCACCGTCGCGGTGTGCACGAGGTCCAACCCGCCGCCGAGCGGGCGGCTCGACACCCTGGTTGAGCTCCAGCCTGCTGCCCCGGTAGATGGTGTCGAAGATCTTCTGGCTTTCGCGTGCGATCGTCGCGCGGCCGCGCTGGATGCGGCCGAGGACGTCGACGAAGTCCACGTCCTCGGCGAAGTTCGCGGCCCACGCCTCACCGTCGCCGGCGTTCCAGGCGCGTTCCAGCGCGGTGATGATCTCTTCGGTGGTCATCGCTATCCTTTCTTGTAACGGCTACCCATTACTTAGAACAACGTTCCAACTTCGGGAGCATACATGTCAGCGGATCTTGCCGGCATCGTCCGGTTGCGCGACCGCCGCGAAGCGCTGACGCTGTGCACGATCCTGACCGCGGCCCGCGGGCTGTTCGCCGATCGCGGGTACGCGCGGACCCCGATCCGCCTGATCGCCCAGGAAGCGGGAGTGTCGCCGCAGACCATCTACGCCCACTTCGGCTCGAAGGCCGGTGTCCTTGGCGGGCTCGTCGACCTGCTCGACGACGAGGCTGGGATTCCCGACCTCATCGCCGATGCGGGGCGGACCGAGGACCCGGTCGCGCTGCTCGGCCTGCTGGCCAGGGTCGCGCGCCAGGTCCGCGAACGCTGCGGCGACATCGTCACGATGCTGGGGTCCGGAGCGGTTGTCGATCCGGACATCGCCGCGACGCAGGCCGAGGGCGCGCGACGCAACCGCCTCGGGGTCGAAATGGTGATCGGCCGTGTCCTGGCGAGCGGCCGCGAGCTGGTGCCCAGGGCCGTCGACATCGCCGTGGCCCTGATGGGCGCCGGCGTCCACGCCGACCTCGTCATCGAGGCCGGGTGGACGCACGACGACTACGAAGCCTGGCTCAAGGACACGTTGGTCTCTTCGCTGCTCCGGTGACGCAGGTTCCTGCCGAAGAACGCCCTCAGTTCGGCTCGCTGGGCCGCGACGCTCCGCGCCGGGTCGACGGTGCCGATGAACGCGGCCGGGGCGTTGCCCAGCTGCGGCAACAAGGTCTGGTAGTCGGTGAAGCTGAAGTGCTCGCCGTCCGGCAGGCGCGTTTCGCGGGTCCAGCCGCGCTGGTTGCGCTGGAACTCCTGCCAGGACGCGTCCGAGGCGGCGCTGTGATTGCCCGCGCTCATCAGGAGGAACGGCCGGTCCAGCCCTTCATCGGCGACGCGGCCGAAGATCCGCTGCGACTGCGAGTGGGCCATGCTGCCGTCCAGGTTCGCTCCGGCGACGATGCGCCTGTCGGTCACCATCGTCTCGCCCGCGGTGAACCCGCCCGCGGAGTGGCCGAACATGCCGACCCGGTTCAGCCGGAGCGAGTCGAGGACGAAGCGGGTGTCCTGGACACGGGTCTCGATCACCCGCTTCGACACCTCGATGCTCGAAGGCGGCAAGGCCTTCTTCTCGACGCGGCCCCCGGGGAACTCGACCGCTTCCGCCTCGTGGGTGTGGTCGATGGCCACGACGACGTAACCCTCGCTCGCGAGCTGCTCCTGCAGAGTGGTGCCGTGCGAACGGGACAAGGTGCCGCCGGGCGAATACAGCACGACAGGTCGCTTGCCGCCCACTGCCGGCGCCCCGAGCCGCGAATGGGTGGGGAAGCGGTAGTCGATCCGGCTCGCGTCCATGCCCAGTTTGGCGGCGTCTCCTTCGGCCACCACCTTCCCGACTCCTGGCGCCATGTACGGCGCTTTCGGCTTCCCGCTCGGCAAGGCCGGGTACCGCACGGTGACCATGAGTTCCCGCCTGACGCCGGGAACCCACGGATCCTGGCGGGAGTGGTCGACCAGGTGGAGATCGGTGCTGCCGACCGCGTACGGGCCGGTCGGCGCGGTCAGGCTCAGCGGGACGGAGGTGGCGGAAGCCGCCGGGGCGATCAGCACGGCGGGGAGCGCGAGCGCCGCGGCGAGAACGCCGATCCGGCTCGGAATTCGTGTCATAGGCCGAACTTAGGAAGCGGACGGGCGCCGGGGCATCGGGAAGATCACCGGTCCCGACCCTGGGATCGCCTCCGGGTACCCGGGTAGCGGACTTCCCAGGCCTCCGCGACGCCCTCCGCCGCCAACTCTCGTTTGAGCACCTTGTGGGTCGCCGTCCGTGGGAGTGCCTCGACCACCCGCACGAACCGGGGCCGCTGTTTCGGCCCGAGATCGCCTTGCGCGACCACGAAAGCGGCGAATTCGCCCGCGCCGCCGGTGTTGACCAGTTCGCCGACCGCCTCGGCAGCGTTGAGCGGTTTCCCGCACGCGTCGAATTCCGCCGGGGGACAGGGTTTTCCGGTCTCCGGGGCGAGGATGGCGACCCCGTCGAGCAGACGGCCGAGCGAGCCTGCCGGTGTGCCGGCGTCCCGGCCGAAGTTCACGCCGCCTTCGGTCGAGCCGAACGCGTCGACCACGTGACAGCCGAACCGCGTGCCGAACACGGCGAGGTCGGCTTCCGCGCCTTCGTTGCCGTAGACCAGTTTCAGTGGGTTGTCGGCGTCGTCGTCCCGCTTGGGTGTGGAGAGCACGTAGGACAGCGGCTTGCCGACGTAGTTGGCGTACGTCGCCCCGAACTTCCGGACGTCCGGCAGGAACCCGGAGGCGGAGAACCGCCGCCTCAGCGCGATCCCGGCGCCCGAGGCGAGCCCGACCGACCAGCCCGCCATGATGGCGTTGGAGTGGAACATCGGCATCGACACGTACGCGGTGTCCTGTGTGGACAGTCCGAACCGGGTGGCCAGCATCGCACCGGGGTAGGCGACCTTGCCGTGCGTGCACCGGACGGCCTTCGGGTCGCCGCTGGTGCCGGAGGTGAAGATCAGCATGAGCAGGTCTTCGGGCTTCGCTGCCACGGGGACGACCGCCTCCCGCAGCGGTTCGAGATCGCTCAGCGGCAGCACCGGGACACCGGCCTCGGACAGCAGCGGCAGGTAGCGGTCCTCGGCGAACACCATCTCGCAGTCGGCCAGCGCGACGTCGCGGGCCAGCGCCGTACCCCGGCGCGTCGGGTTCAGGCCGACCAGGACATGTCCGGAAAGCGCCGCGCCGCCGAGCAGGAACGAGAACTCCGGGATGTTGTCCGCGAGCAGGCCGAAATGCCCGCCGGGGCGCAGCATCGCGGTGAGCGCGGCGGCGTGACCGGCGCAGGCCTGGACGTGGTCGGCCCACGACCAGCGCCGGTCCTCGAACAGCAGCCCGGTCGACGGGTCCGCTGCCCGGGCGAGCAGGAGTTCCGTGACTGTGGGGGTCATGCCGGGTCCGCGGCCAGGAGGTCGCCGAGTCCGCGCGCCTGCGCGGTCGCCCCGCCCAGCGTGAACTCCAGCCGCTTCGCCGCGACGAAGTAGCGGTGCAGCGTGTGGTCGACGTCGATGCCGACCCCGCCGTGGACGTGCACGGCGGTGTGCGCGACGCGGTGCCCGGCCTCGGCGGCCCAGAACTTCGCCGTCGCGACTTCTTCGGCCGCCGGAAGCCCTTCGCTCAGCCGCCAGGCTGCCTGCCACAACGTCAGCCGGACGGCTTCGACGTCGACATAGGCGTCGGCGAGCCGTTGCCGCACCGCCTGGAAACTCCCGATGAGGTGGCCGAACTGCTCGCGTTCCCGCGCGTACGCCGCGGTCAGTTCCAGCGCCCGTTCGACGACGCCGAGTTGCTGCGCGCAGACGCCGATCGTGCCGCGCAGCCGCAGCCATTCACCGATGTCGCCCAGCGAAACGGACGATCTCGCGCCGGACAGTTCGACGAGGGCGGCGTCGGCGTGGTCGACGGTCCGCTGCGGCGAGACGGTCACCGAGTCCCGGTCGAGCAGGAACACCTGACGACCGCCGTCGATCGCGGCCTCGACGAGGAATCCGTGCGCGAACGCGCCCGAAGCCACCGCGGTCTGGGCGCCCCTCAGCCGCCAGCCGTCTCCGTCGGCCTCGGCGGTGAAGCCGCACGGCACGCCGTAGTCCGGCAGTGCCACCGCGAGGACGTGCTCGCCGCGCAAGACCGGGACGACCCAGCGCTCGGCCAGCCTGCCGTCGCCGGACCGCGCTGAGGGGTTCTCGGCGGGAGAACGTGCTTCGAACTCGGCGACCGCCGTCGCCGCCATGACGACCGACGTGAGATACGGCACGGGCGCGACCGCGCGGCCGATCTCGGCCAGAACCGAACACTGCTCCAACAGACCGAACCCGCCGCCTCCGACGCGCTGCGGCAGCGCGGCGTCCACCACTCCCGCCTGCGCCAGCGCTGTCCACAGTGGAGCGTCGAACCCGCCGGAACCGTGTGGTCCCAGCACTTCGGGAGTGACCTTGTCCGTCAGGATCCGGCGCGTCAGCGACGCGAGGTCCTGCTGTGCCTCGGTGAGCGTGAAGTCCATCAATGCCTCCTAGGGGGCTGAAGGGAACCATCCCCGCATCTCACGCGGCGAAGGGAGCTTTCACCGCATCGCATGCGGGGAAAGCGTCCTTCGCCTAGCGCGTGACGGGCAGGCCGAGGGCGGTCGCGGCGATCATGTCCCGCTGGATCTCGTTGGTACCGCCGCCGAAGGTGAGGATCAGCGACGACCGGTGCAGCCGTTCGATCCGGCCGCGCAGCAGCGCGCCGGGGGAGCCTTCGCGAACCACGGCCCCCGCGCCGAGGATCTCCATCATCAGCCGGTACGCCTCGGTCGCGAACTCCGTGCCGAACACCTTGGTCGCCGACGCCTCCGCCGGGCCGAGGTCGCTGCTCGCGGCCGCCCACGCGATCCGCCAGTTGCGCAGCTTCAGGTACTCGGCGTGCGTGTGGATCCACGCCAGATGCAGCCGCACCCAAGGCTGGTCGACGACGCGGGTGCCATCGGGCAGCTTGGTCGTCTGGGCCCAGGTCCGCACGTCGCGCAACGACGTCTGGATCGGGGCGGCCGAGGTCAGCGCGACGCGTTCGTGGTTGAGCTGGTTCGTGATGAGCGGCCAGCCCTCGTTCTCCCCGGCGACCCGGGAGGTCACCGGCACGCGGACGTCGTCGTAGTAGGTCGCGCTCGTGCCCGGCCCGGCGACCGTGCGCACCTTCGTCCAGGAGAAGCCGGGAGCCGTCGTCGGCACGATCAGCATGCTGAGGCCCTTGTGCTTGCGGGCCCCGGGGTCGGTGCGGGCGGCCAGCCAGATGTAGTCGGCGTACTCGATCAGGCTCGTCCACATCTTCTGGCCGTTGATCACGTAGTCGTCGCCGTCGCGGACCGCGCGGGTACGCAGCGACGCCAAGTCGGTCCCCGCGCCCGGCTCCGAGTAGCCGATCGCGAAGTGCAGTTCGCCGGCGGCGATCTTCGGCAGGTAGAACGCCTTCTGTTCTTCGGTGCCGTAGCGCATGATGGTCGGCCCGACGGTGTTCACCGTGAGGAATGGGACCGGCACCCCGGCCACGGCCGCCTCGTCGGTGAAGATGAGCTGGTCGAGCATCGGCCGGGCCTGCCCGCCGTACTCGCGGGGCCAGCCGATCGCGAGCCAGCCCGAACTGCCGAGATCTCGGACGATTTCCTTGTACACCAGGCCGTTGCCGTACTCGCCGCCATCACCGGCCAAGGCTTCACGGCGCTCGGGGGTCAGCAGTCCGGCGAAGTACTCCCGTAGTTCCCCGGCCAGGGCTCGCTGTTCCGGCGTGTAGTCGATCCGCATCCGTCACCTCTGCCGTCGGTGCTCGTTACTGGTGCCGTGGCCGCTCGCGGCGGTAGGGTAGAACCTGTTCTAGTTGTACCAGGTATGGCGGCGAGGAGGGAATATGGAGATCGACGTCGATCGCTCGCTCTGCGAGGCGAACGCGATCTGTGTCGGCTTCGCGCCCGAGGTCTTCGATCTCGACGACGAGGAGGAACTGGTCCTCGCGTCGGCCGAAGTTCCACGGAATCAAGTAGAACGTGTTACTCAAGCGGTGGCGAGTTGTCCGAAAAACGCCCTGTTAATCCGTGGTTAGCGCCGTCTATTGGACCTTGCAACTAGCGAGAACAGATTCTAGTGTGTTCGGAGAGGCAAGGAGGCCTGGAGTGAGCTTGGACGGCAAGACGGCCATCGTGACCGGAGCAGGCGCGGGACTCGGCCGGGCGGAGGCCCTGGCGCTGGCCGCGGCGGGCGCGTCGGTGGTGGTCAACGACGTCTCTGCCGCGGCGCGGGCGGTGGCCGACGAGATCGAGGCCGAGGGCGGCAAGGCCATCGCGGTCACCGGTGACGTCTCGGAGTCTTCGACCGCGGACGCGCTGCTCACCGCCGCCGTCGATTACTTCGGCGGATTGCACGTCTTGGTCAACAACGCGGGAGTGCTGCGCGACCGCATGCTCTTCTCGATGTCCGACGAGGAATGGGACACGGTGCTCGGCGTCCACCTGCGCGGGCACTTCCTGCTCTCCCGCAACGCCGGGGCGTACTGGCGTGATAAGTCCAAAGTGGACGGAGCATCGGTATACGGTCGCGTGGTCAACACCGCGTCGGAGTCGTTCCTGCTCGGCGCTCCCGGTCAGCCGAACTACGGCGCGGCCAAGGCGGGCATCGCCGCGCTCACCGTCTCCACCGCGCGCGGACTCTCTCGCTACGGCGTCCGCGCCAACGCGATCTGCCCGCGTGCCCGCACCGCGATGACCGAAGCCGTCTTCGGGGCCGAAGCGCCAGAGGGCGTCGACCCGCTTTCGGTCGACCACGTGGCGCCGTTCGTGTCCTTTCTCTGCTCCCCGGAGTCCGACCGCGTCAACGGCCAGGTCTTCCTCGTCTACGGCGGGATGGTCGCGCTCCTGCGGCCGCCGTCGGTGGAGCGGCGGTTCGACACCGCCAACGGCACCTGGACCGCCGACGAACTCGTCACGAACGTGGGCGGCTACTTCGCCGATCGAGACCAGGAACGCATGTTCTCCGCGTCCGAAATCATGTCGCTGCCGTGAACAAGAGGAACAGGTGGAGATGACGATGGGCAGGATCGAGGGCAAGGTCGCCCTGATCACCGGCGGCGCCCGTGGACAGGGCGAGGCGGCCGCGCGGCTGTTCGTCGCCAAGGGCGCGCGGGTGGTGATCGCCGACATCAACGACCTCGACGGCAAGAGACTCGCCGCGGATCTCGGCGAGTCGGCCGTCTACCAGCATCTCGACGTCGGCGACGAGGCCGAGTGGGACGCCGCGATCCAGCGCACGGTCTCCGAGTTCGGCCCGCCGACGGTGCTGGTCAACAACGCCGGCATCCTGCACTTCTCCGAACTCGGCAAGACCACGCTCGCCGACTACGAACGCGTCATCCGGGTCAATCAGATCGGGGCGTTTCTCGGCATGCGTTCGGTCGTTGAACCGATGACCGGGGCCGGGGGCGGCTCCATCGTCAACGTGTCCTCCGTGGAAGGGCTCGCCGGGATGCCGTATCTCGTCGCCTACACCGCGAGCAAATTCGCGATCCGCGGGATGACCAAGGTCGCGGCGCTCGAACTCGGCGCGAAGAACATCCGGGTCAATTCGGTCCATCCCGGCGCGATCGACACCCCGATGGTCGCCGCCGCCGCGGGCGGGCAGAAAGTCGACATGTCGTGGGTGGGCAAGAAGGTCGCGCTGGGCCGCGTCGGGCAGCCGGAGGACATCGCGAAACTCGTGCTGTTCCTGGGCAGTGACGAAAGTTCGTACAGCACGGGCTCGGAATTCGTCGCCGATGGCGGTGCGACGGCGACGCATGCGCTCAAGTTCTGATTGGGCGCGGAACGGCCTCCGTTGAGGGTGGTGGTGGGAGCATGGATGGATAGCGTGGAGGTGCCGAGAGCAAAGTGAACACCGCTGACGCAGCGGTGCGCGAGCGGGTGGAGCAAGACTCGGGGCAGACGACTGGGAGGTTCTGTGGGAGCGACGGTGTCTGTCCCGGGAATGGGTGCGCTCACACAGGTCGGCAGGCTCGCGACCCTGTCGTGGGAGGTCCTGCGCGCGATCTTCAAACGCCCGTTCCAGTTCCGCGAGTGGATCCAGCAGTGCTGGTTCTTCGCCAGCGTCACCATCCTGCCGACGGCACTGGTCGCGATCCCGTTCGGCGCGGTCATCGCGCTGCAACTCGGTTCGCTGACCCAGCAGATCGGCGCGCAGTCGTTCACCGGCGCGGCGAGCGCGCTCGCGATCGTGCAGCAGGCGAGCCCCCTGATCACCGCGCTGCTGGTGGCGGGCGCGGGCGGCAGCGCGGTCTGCGCCGACATCGGCGCCCGCAAGATCCGCGAAGAGATCGACGCGATGGAGGTACTCGGGGTCAACCCGATCCAGCGCCTGATCGTCCCCCGCGTCCTGGCTGCGATCGTGGTTTCGGTGCTGCTGAACGGTTTGGTCAGCGTCGTCGGCGTGCTCGGCGGCTACTTCTTCAACGTCGTCATGCAGGGCGGCACCCCGGGTGCGTACCTCGCCAGCTTCAACGCGCTGGCGCAGGTACCGGACCTGTGGATCAGCGAGATCAAGGCGCTTCTCTACGGTTTCGTCGCAGGGGTGGTCGCGGCCTTCCGCGGGCTGAACCCGGCGGGTGGGCCGAAGGGCGTCGGCGACGCGGTGAACCAGGCCGTCGTGATCACGTTCCTGCTGCTGTTCTTGATCAACGTCGTGCTGACCGCGATCTACCTGCGGATCGTCCCGCCGAAGGCGATGTGACATGGCAGCCGAACCCGCTGTTTCGGACCGGACACTCGAGATCATCGCGCGTCCGGGCGCGATGCTGGAAGGTTTCGGGGGCCAGCTGTCGTTCTACTTCCGGGCGCTGGCATGGACCCCGCGCACGGTCCGGCGCTACGGCCGCGAGATCTTCCGCCTGCTGACCGAAGTCAGCTTCGGCACCGGCGCGCTCGCGGTGATCGGCGGGACGCTCGGCGTGATGATCGGGATGACGCTGTTCACCGGGCTCATCGTCGGCCTGCAGGGCTATTCCGCGTTGAACCAGCTCGGCACCGCGGCGCTGACCGGGTTCATCTCGGCCTACTTCAACACCCGCGAGGTCGCGCCGCTTTCCGCCGGGCTCGCGCTTTCGGCCACCGTCGGCTGCGGCTTCACCGCGCAACTGGGGGCGATGGAGATCTCCGAGGAGATCGACGCGCTCGAAGTGATGGGCGTGCCGAGCCTGCCGTACCTCGTGACGACGCGGGTGATCGCCGGCGTCACCGCGGTCATCCCGCTCTACGCCGTCGGCCTGCTCTCGTCCTACCTGGCTTCGCGGCAGATCACCATCTGGCTCCACGGCCAGTCCGCGGGCACCTACGACCACTACTTCACACTGTTCCTGCCGCCCGAAGACGTGCTCTGGTCGTTCCTCAAGGTGATCATCTTCAGCGTGCTCATCATCCTTTCCCATTGCTATTACGGCTACACCGCCAGCGGTGGGCCCGCCGGCGTCGGTGTCGCCGTCGGCCGCGCGGTGCGGACGGCGATCGTGCTGATCTCGGTGCTCGACTTCTTCCTGAGCCTCGCGATCTGGGGCGCCACGACGACGGTGAGGATTTCCGGGTGAACAGGGGGATACTGCTGAAGCGGCTCCGGCACCAGGTGCTGGGGCTGGTCTTCCTCGTGGTGGTCGTGCTGTTCTTCGTCACCACCATCGCGTTCTACCAGAAGGCCTTCACCGCCGTGACCCTGGTGAAACTGGAGACCGACCGCATCGGCAACCAGATGCGCGAGGGCGCGGACGTCAAGGTGCGCGGGATGGTCGTCGGCGAGGTGCGGTCGATCCAGGCCCACGGCGACCGCGCGACGATGGACCTGGCACTGCAACCGGACAAGACCGAGGTCATCCCGTCGAACGTGTCCGCGCGGCTGCTGCCGAAGACGTTGTTCGGTGAGCGCTATGTCGCCCTGCAGATCCCGGAGAAGCCAGAAGGGCACATCGGCGAAGGCGACGTCATCCCGCAGGATCGCAGCAGCAGCGCGATCGAGCTGGAAACCGTGCTCGGCAACGTGATGCCGTTGCTGCAGGCCGTGCAGCCGGAGAAGATGGCGAGCACGCTCAACGCCGTCGCGTCCGCGTTGGACGGTCAGGGCAAGCGACTCGGCACGACGCTGGCGGGGCTTTCGGACTACCTCGGGAAAGTGAACCCGTCGCTGCCCGACCTCAAGGCCGACATCACCGGCCTTGCCGACGCCGCCGCGATCTACGACAAGGCCGCGCCGGATCTGCTGGCCGCGCTGTCGGATCTGACCACCACGAGCAAGACCCTGGTCGAGAGCCAGCGCGGTCTCGCCGACGTCTACTCGACGGTGACCGCGGCTTCGCTCGACCTGACGAGTTTCCTGAAAGTGAACCAGGACAACCTGATCCGCCTCACCACCACCCTCCAGCCCACATTGGACGTCCTCGCGAAGTACGCGCCGGAGTACCCGTGCCTGCTCAAACAGCTGGCGGGCTCGGTGCCGCGCGCGGAACTCGCGTTCGGCAAGGGCACCGCGCATCCCGAGGTCAGCCGGGTGACCATCGAGTTCACGCCGAGCCGAGGCAAGTACCTGCCCGGCGTCGACGAGCCGAAGTACAACGACAAACGCGGCCCCCGGTGCTATCCGGAGGTGCCGCCGCCGGGTCGCTGGCCGCAGTATCCGCCGGACGGCGCGATCGACGACGGTTCGTCCAAACCCGCGCCGCCGCGCGATCCGGACGGTAGGCTGCCCGCCGGCGGGAGCGCGGGTGGTTCGGTGGTGAACACCCCGGACGAACAACGGCTGATCGACCTGCTCGTGTCGCCCGCGATGGGCACGACGCCCGATCAGGTGCCGAACTGGGGCAGCCTGCTCGTCGGCCCGCTGTACCGCGGTGCGGAGGTGGAACTCCGGTGAGGTCGGAGTCGGACGTTCGGGCGGGTGTGGGTAGTGGGCCGCGTGCGGTGGGCCATGAGTGGCGATTCGGGTCATCGAGGGGAACAGCAAAGGTGCCATGGTGGTCCCGAGTAGCAGGTGGTGCTGGGCGGCGGGTCCGTGAAGGCCTCCTTGTGGGACTCTGGGTCCCTCAAGGAGGCCTTCACGGACCGCGCGCCCAGGCATCGCCACCTTTGCCTTACCCCTCAACAGAACCCGAGTCGCCACTCACGACCAATTCGACGGCCGGGCTGAAGGGGCCCATCGCCGCGTCGCTCGCGGCGAAGGGAGCTTTCACCGCGTCGGATGCGGTGAAAGTCCCCTTCAGCCCGCCCGACGTGGCCGGGAGGGGGCTCCGATGAGGTCCTTCGTTCCCGACCTGCTCAAGATCCTCATCTTCGCCGTCGTCACGGTGCTGCTCACCGCGATCCTCGGCGCCACCATCGCGAACACCAACTTCGGCGAGACTTCGGGCTACACGGCCAAGTTCACCGACGCGTCCGGGCTCAAGGAGGGCGACGACGTCCGCATCGCCGGGGTGAAGGTCGGGCAGGTCGGAGAGATCGAGATCGAAGAGGGCGAACGGAACTTCGCCCAGGTCCACTTCGACATCCAGACCGCCCACCGGCTGCCCGCGTCGGTGACCGCGACCATCAAGTACCGCAACCTGGTCGGTCAGCGGTACCTCTCGCTCGGCACGGACATCGGCGACGAGAAGTCGTTGCCGCGCGGCGGGGTCATCCCGCCCGAGCGCACCAAACCGGCGCTGAACCTGACCGTGCTCTTCAACGGGTTCAAACCGCTCTTCCGCGCGCTGAACCCCGAGGACGTCAACAAGCTCTCCTACGAGATCATCCAGGTCTTCCAGGGCGAGGGCGGCACGATCACCAGTCTGCTCGCGCACACCGCGTCGGTCACGTCGGCCATCGCGGGCAAGGACAAGATCATCGGTGACGTCATCGCGAACCTCAACACCGTGCTCGGCACGGTCGAGAAGCGCTCGCCGCAGCTGGGCGAGCTGATCGACCAGACCCAGCGGCTGGTCACCGGGCTGGCCGAGCAGCGGCGGCCGATCGGGGAGGCGGTCAAGGCGCTCGGCGACCTCACCATCGCCACCACGGGCCTGCTCGCCGACGCGCGGCCCGCGCTCAAGGACGACGTCGTGCAGCTCGGCGCGCTGTCGCGGAACCTCGGCGATTCAGAACAGCTGATCGACCATCTCCTGCAGGTGCTGCCCGGCAACCTGCAGAAGTTCACCAGGACGCTGAGTTACGGCAGCTGGTTCAACTACTACCTGTGCGGGATCTCCGGCAGCATCGGCATCAAGTCACTCGACATCGAACTGCCGATCACGCCGCTGCCCGGCACGCAGCGACCGGAGAGGTGCGGGCCGTGAAGCCGCTCAAGGAACGCAACCAGGCCGCGGTCGGGGCGGTGACGCTCATCCTGATCGTGCTGATCACGGCGACGACGTACTTCTCCGACCGGATCCCGTTGTTCGGCAGCGGGACGACGTACTCCGCGTACTTCGGCGAATCGGCCGGACTGGCGCCGGACAACGAGGTCCAGGTCGCCGGGGTCAAGGTCGGCAAGGTCAGCTCGGTGGAACTCGCGGGCAAGAAGGTGCTGGTGAAGTTCCGGGTCAAGGATGCCCGGGTCGGTGACGCGACGTCCGCGTCGATCGAGATCAAGACGCTGCTTGGCGAGAAACTGCTCGCGCTGACGCCGAAAGGCAAGACGAACCAGGACCCGAACACCACCATCGGGCTCGACCGCACGCGGACGCCGTTCGAACTGCAGGACGCGTTCCAGCAGCTGTCGGGCACGGTCGGCGAGATCGACACCGCGCAGCTGGCGACGAGTTTCACCGTCCTCTCCGACGCCCTCAAGGACAGCCCGCAGTACCTCAAGGACGCGCTGGGCGGGCTTTCTTCCTTGTCCAGAACGGTTTCCTCGCGCGACGGTGACTTGAAGACGTTGCTGGCCAACACGAGCACCGTGTCCAAGACGCTGTCCGACCGCAACGCCCAGCTGAAACGGGTCCTCGACGACGGCAACCTCCTGCTCGCCGAACTGCAGCACCGGAAGGACGCGATCAGCACGTTGCTCAAGGGCACGCGACAGGTTTCGGCGCAGCTGTCCGGGCTCGTCGCCGACAACCGGACGCAGCTCAAGCCGACGCTGGAAAAACTCGGCAAGGTCACCGATATCCTGCAGCGCAACCAGGACAACCTCAGCCGCAGCCTCGCGTTGATGGCGCCGTTCGCCAGGGTCGGTGCCAACGCGACCGGGAACGGGCGCTGGTTCGAGGGCTATCTGTGCGGGCTGCTGCCGCCGACGATCATCGCGGGTGCCTTCCAAGTCAACCCGGAGGGCTGTACCCCGCCGATCGCGGGGCCGAACCAGGGAGTGGGGGGACGATGACCATCCACACACGCACCGGCCGCACGCTCTACACGTGGGTCGCCCTCGCCTGCGTCCTCGTGCTGATCGTGACCGCCGGGCTCTGGCTGGTCTTCTCCGAACCCGGCGGGACGCGGATCAGCGCGTACTTCGGCAAGACCGTCGGGCTCTACGCCGGTTCGTCGGTGCGGGTGCTCGGGGTGGAGGTCGGTGAGATCACCGGCGTGACACCGCGGGGCGAGGCCGTCCGGGTCGACATGCGGATCGACGACGACACCCCGATCCCGGCCGACGCGGGCGCGGTCGTCGTCTCGCCGAGCCTGGTGAGCGACCGCTACGTGCAGCTGACCCCGGCGTACGAGAGCGGCCCCGAGATGGCCACGGACGCGGTGATCGCCAAGGAGAAGACGGCGACACCGGCGGAACTCGACGACCTCTACACGAGCCTCGACAAGCTGTCGACGAGTCTCGGGCCCAACGGCGCCAACAAGAACGGTGCGCTCTCCGACGTGCTCGACACCGCGGCGGCGAACCTCGGTGGCAACGGGAAGAACCTCAACACCACGGTGACCCGGCTGTCCGAACTGGCCAAAACGCTGGACGGCTCCAAGGACGACCTGTTCACCACGGTGCGAAACCTGAACTCGTTCACCGGCGCCCTTGCCGAAAGCGACCAGCAGCTCAACGAGTTCTACCGCCGTGCCGCCGATGTCAGCGGTTTCCTCGCCGCGGACTCCGTGGAGGTGGGAGCCGCGCTGAGTTCCCTGGCGACGGCGATGGGCGACGTCGAGAAGTTCGTCGTGGAGAACAAGGACCTGCTCTCGTCCAATGTGGACAAGCTGGCCGGGCTGACGAAGGTGCTCGTGGACCAGCGGGCCTCGCTCGCCGAAGTGATCGACATCGCGCCGACCGGGGCGACCAACTTCATCAACTCCTACGACGCCGCGT
Source organism: Amycolatopsis sp. cmx-11-51 (assembly GCF_047608665.1). Lineage (NCBI taxonomy): Bacteria > Bacillati > Actinomycetota > Actinomycetes > Pseudonocardiales > Pseudonocardiaceae > Amycolatopsis > Amycolatopsis sp. cmx-11-51. The sequence goes on from NZ_JADNQO010000002.1 coordinate 259,630, forward strand.
CCGGTACGATCGCCGTACGGGACAACCTGAACGAGTTGACGCATCCACCGATCCTGACCGTCTGCCGTCTGATCAGCGTGAGCACACCCAAACCGATTCCGGACGCGCTGGGCACCATCTGCAAGCAACTCGCGCCCGTCCTCGACGGCACGCTGAAGCTCCCGTCGGTCCCGCAGGTACTGGCCTCGCTGCAGAGCGGTGAACTACCGCCGCTGCCGCTCCCGCTGATCGACGTCATGAGCAAGGGGCTCCCGAAATGAGGCGGCAGCGGCAGAGGATCGCGGGGGTGATGGCGGGTGTCCTGGTGCTGGCCGGCTGTAGTGACGGTGGCTTTTCGGGGCTGTACAACACTCCGCTGCCGGGTGGCGCGGATCTCGGCGATCACCCGTACCGGCTCTCCGCGCAGTTCTCCGACGTCCTCGACCTCGTTCCTCAGGCGAGTGTGAAGGTCAACGACGTCCCGGTGGGCCGGGTCGAGAAGATCGATCTCGCGCCGGACACGCGCTCGGTGTGGGTGAGCATAGTCGTCAACGGCGACATCGCGCTGTCCGCGAACGCGCGTGCCGAACTCCGGCAGTCGAGCCTGCTGGGCGAGAAGTTCGTCGACCTGCACGCGCCGGACAACCCCGAAGGCGCGCTCGCCGAGGGCGCGAAGATCCCACTGGACCGGACGAACCGCAACCCCGAGGTCGAAGAGGTGCTCGGCGCGCTTTCCCTGCTGCTCAACGGTGGCGGGGTCGAGCAGATCCAGAAGATCAGTCACGAACTGAACGAAGCGCTCACCGGCAACGAGGCCGAGGTCCGCTCGCTGTTGTCCCAGGTGGACAAGCTGGCGACCGAACTCGACGGGCACAAGGGTGCGATCCTGCGGGCCATCGACGGCCTCGACAACCTCTCGAAAATCCTGGTCGGCCAGACACAGAACCTGACGAACGCACTCGACAACCTCTCGCCCGGGCTCAAGATCGTGACCGAGCAACGGGATCAGCTCGTCGGCATGCTGCAGTCGCTGAACACGTTGTCCGGCGTCGCGACCGACACGATCAAAGCCAGCCGTGACAGCCTGGTGGCGAACCTTCGCGCGTTGCAGCCGACGTTGAAGAAACTGACCGAGGCGGGCCAGGACCTGCCGACCGCGCTGCGGATCTTGCTCACGTACCCGTTCCCGGACTACGCGGGCAACGTGATCAAGGGCGACTACGCGAACGTGGAAGCCAAGATCGACCTGAATCTGGACACGTTCCTGGAGAACATGAACAACTCGTCGCAGCCGATCATCCAGCTGCCGGGGAACAAGGGCACCGGCGCGCCGGGCGCGATCCCGTTCAACGACGGCGCCGCGCCACCGGTGCTGCCGCTGCCCATCGGTGACCTCCCGCAGCCGCCCCAGGCTCCGCGGGGGCAGGGCGGGGACGTCCTGGGCGGCGTGCTCGGCGGGATCCTCGGTCCGCTGCTGGGAGGTGGCCGGTGATCACGCGCAGGACCAAGATCCAGCTGGCGGTGTTCATCGTCATCGCGGTGGTCTCGGTCGTCTACGCGGGCGGCAAGTACGCCGGGCTGGACCGGCTCTTCGGCACCCGTGGTTACCTCGTCACCGCGCAACTCGTGGACTCCGGCGGGATCTTCGTCAACGCCGAGGTCTCCTATCGCGGGGTCGCGGTCGGCAAGGTCGCGTCGATGACGCTCACCGAGCACGGCATCGACCTCGGCCTCGACATCGATCCAGGGGCGCCGAAGATCCCGGCGGACACGAAGGCCGCGGTCGCCAACCGGTCGGCGGTGGGGGAGCAGTACGTCGATCTGCTGCCCATGCACGAGAACGGGCCGTACCTGGCCGAGGGTTCGATCATCGCCCGCGACAAGACCTCGATCCCGCTCGCGCCGGACATCGTACTGTCCAATTTGGACAAACTGGTGTCGAGTGTGAAACCCGGATCACTGAAGACCGTCGTCGACGAGACCTACGAGGCGTTCGCCGACGCCGGCCCCGATCTGCGGCAACTGCTGGACAGCACCGGATCCCTCACCGCGACGGCGACGCAGTACCTGCCCGACACCCAAGGTCTGCTGGCCAACTCGCGGACGGTGCTGGACACCCAGCGGCGGCAAGCGGACAACATCACCCAGTTCTCCAGTGGGCTCAAGACGATCGCCGCGCAGCTGAAGACGTCCGACCCGGACCTGCGGCGGGTGATCGACGAAGCGCCGAAGCTGAGCCGCCAGATCAGCGATGTGCTGGCGGTTTCGGGGACCGACCTCGGGGTGCTCTTCGCGAACACGCTCACCACCGCCCAGATCACCTCCGCCCGCACCGACGCAATCGAGGAACTGCTCGTCGCGTACCCGATCATCTCGGCGTTCTCGCGGTCGACGTCGCCGGACGGCACGGGACACCTCGGTGTCGTGTTCAACTTCTTCGACCCGGCCTCGTGCACCAAGGGCTACGAGGGCACGAAACAGCGTCCCGCCAACGACCTCACCGAAGCACCGGTCAACACCCAGGCGTACTGCGCCGAGCCGCCGGGAAGCCCCACTGGCGTGCGGGGTTCGCAGAACGCCCCGTACGCAGGGAAACCGCCGGCGGTCCCGGAGCGGCCGAAGCAGAGCCCGCAGGCTGCGGAATCCGCGCAGTTGCCGGGTGTGCTGAGCCTGCTCACCGGCTCCGGTCCCGGCGGGCTCGGTTCGTTGCTGGGCGGCGAGTAGTGCTCATCCGCTCGCTCACCGTCGTCGCCGCGCTGGCGGTCCTCGTGGCCGCCTGGTTCGGCTGGTCGTGGTGGAGCGCCGCGCAGGACGACGGCCTCGCGCGCGGCCGGGAACGGGAAGCCGTGCTCACCGCCGCGTCCGGTCAGCTGGAGGTGCTCAACACGATCGACTACCGCACCGGTGCCCAGGACGTCGACCGCTGGCTCGGCGTCACCGCCGGACGGCTCGGCGAGGACCTCACCGGCGACCGGCAGATCCAGATCGACCGGGCGAACACCGGCAAGACCGTCGCGACCGCGAAACTCAAGCAGGCCGCTGTCACCGAACTCGACGCCGTCGCCGGGACGGCACGGCTGATGGCCGTGCTGGAGGTGAAGGTCAGCACCGGCGGCGGACCGGCCGCCCCCAAGGTGAGCAGGCTGACCGTGGACTACCAGCGCGCGCAGGACGGCTGGAAGGTCAGCGCGGTACAGGCGGCGGGCTCATGACCGCTCGGGTACCGCGGCTCCTGACCGCGATCATCGTGCTGGCCACCGGCTGCGCCGTGTGGTTCGGCCTCCAGGCGTCCTCGCTGGGCTCGGACGGCAACGCGGCGCTGGTGGACCAGGCCGCCACCGCCGAGGTCGCGGACCACGTCGGCGCCGGGGCGAAGGCCGTTTTCTCCTATGACTACAGCAATCTCGCACGGACCGAGCGAGCCGCGGCCGACGTGCTGACCGGCGAGGCGACCGGGCAGTACCGGGACCAGTTCGCGTCGGCGCGGAAACGGGCGGAAGAACAGAAACTGGTGCGCACCACGACGGTCCGTTCGCTCGGTGTCCGGTCCTTGCGCGGTGACCAGGCCGAAGTGCTGCTGTTCCTCGATCAGCAGACGCTCACCCCCGGTGGCGCCGCCCCGCAATCGTCGGTTTCCCAGCTTTCGGTCACCGCTGTCCGGATCGACGGCCGCTGGAAGATCTCACAACTCACTCCACTGTAATTCTGGAATCAGGAGAGCCGCTGACGTTGGTCACGGTGAGAGCGGCCCAGGAAGTCGTCGCGTATCCCTACGGCCAACTTTCGCCCGCCGAGGTTCCACGCGGTGAAGAAATCACCCCGGTTGATCGCGTCGTAGTAGGCGATCACCGTCTGCGCCACCGGAACCGAGGGTGCCGGATGGACGGCCCGGGTCGTCGGCGGTGCGACATGAACCGTCCGCGGCGGTGCGGCGACGGCCGGTGGCTGGATCACGATCGTGTTCGGGGGTGAGGCGACCGCGACGGCGGGAGCCGCCGTTACCTGACGGGTACCGCGCACGCGGCCGGTAAGTTCACCGCTGCCCGTTTCTTCATTTCCGTAGTTCTTTCCTTTTCCTCGTGATATCGACAATGCGCGAAACGGTGTCCCGGTCACTAGTGTCGCGTGATCCTGCTTGCTTGACGTTTGGTTTCGTTCGTCGGACGGCGATCTCGCGTGATCAGACGGCGGTTACGCGTGATTGGACGGCGATCTCCGGAGATCGCCGTCTGATCACGGGTAAGACCTGCAGGATCACGCGACACTAAAGGATTCGGCCTCGTTATGAATGATGAAAAACGCGCCGGAACCGTTGTCGGATCTTGTGTGCGTGGCGTAGGACCACCCTCGTCTCACGCGATCGGCCGCCGGGTTTAGCGTTAGGCATGACCACTGCACCTGTCGATGTCGAGAGCGCCCGCCGCGACTACGCGGCCCTCGTCGACCGTGGCCTCTCCCTGGACATCACCCGCGGCAAGCCGTCCCCCCGCCAGCTGGACCTCGCCGACGGGCTGCTCGACCTCCCCGGAGACGCACGCAAGGCCGAGGACGGCACGGACGTCCGCAACTACGGAGGACTGAAGGGCCTGCCCGAACTCCGCCGCATCTTCGCCGGACCGTTGCAGGTCCCGGCCGAGCAGCTGCTCGCCGCGGGCAACTCCAGCCTGGAGCTGATGCACGACACCATCGTGCAGGCCTACCTCAGCAAGGTCCCGGGCGCCGAGCGCCGCTGGGCCGACGAGGAGCGGGTCGTCTTCCTGTGCCCGGTCCCCGGCTACGACCGGCACTTCGTGCTGGCCGAGCGCTTCGGCATCGAGCTGGTCCAGGTGCCGCTGACCGAGACCGGCCCGGACATGGACGTCGTCGAGCGCCTTGTCGCCGAGGACGCCGCGGTCAAGGGCATCTGGTGCGTGCCGAAGTACAGCAACCCGACCGGTGTCACCTACAGCGACGACACCGTGCGCCGCCTGGCCACGATGACCACGGCCGCCCCGGACTTCCGCGTCTTCTGGGACAACGCCTACGCCGTGCACCACCTCACCGACGTCGAGGCGCGGCTGGCCGACGTGCTCGCGCTGGCCACGGAGGCGGGCAACGCCGACCGTGTGTTCGTCTTCGGTTCCACCTCGAAGGTGACCTACGCCGGTGGCGGCGTCGGCTTCTTCGGCGCGTCCGAAGCCAACCTGGCCTGGTGGACCGGTCTCATCGGCAAGCGGACCATCGGCCCGGACAAGGTCAACCAGCTCCGGCACGCTCAGTTCCTGCGTGACGAGGACGGCGTCCGTGCGCACATGCGCAAGCACGCGGAGCTCATCGGCCCGAAGTTCGCGGCCGTCGACGAGATCCTCACCAAGGAGCTGGGTGAAGCGGGGCTCGCGTCCTGGACCAAGCCGACCGGCGGGTACTTCGTCTCGCTGACCGTGCCCGCCGGGACCGCCAAGGAGGTCGTGCGGCTGGCCAAGGAGGCCGGTGTCGCCCTGACCCCGGCCGGTGCGACGCACCCGTACGGCGACGACCCCGAAGACGCCGTCATCCGCATCGCCCCGACCTTCCCTGAGCTGGCCGAGGTCGAAGAGGCGATCCGCGGCCTCGCGGTCTGCGTTCGCCTTGCCGCGGCGACGAAGAAATAACTTCGAGATCTTTTCCAATCCGGGTCACGGGTGGTTCCGAACGTCCGAGTGGGTGGGTGTACATCGCAAGGACGAGAGGAACCACTCGTGTTCGGAAAGCCGTTCGTTCGTACCCTGGTTTCGCGCAGTGCCGAGAACCGCACGGATCGCCGCCGGTTCTTGAAGGCCGCCGGCGCGGCGGGGCTCGGTGTCGTCGGCGCCACCTACCTAGGGGTGCAGGCCACTTCGTCCGCATCGGCGACGGGTGAGGCCGCCGCCGCCACGGGCGCCCCCAGCGACGCGGCCGTGCTCAATTTCGCGCTCAACCTGGAGTACCTGGAAGCCGAGTTCTATTCGTTCGCCGTCCACGGCCGCGGGCTGCCGGACGACCTCACCGGCGGGGCAGGCACCCAGGGCGGGGTGGCAGGCGGCAAGAAGGTGATGTTCCACGACAAGACCCTGTACCAGTTCGCGAAGGAGATCGCGGGCGACGAGGTCGCGCACGTCGAGTTCCTGCGTGGGGCCTTGGGCGAGGCCGCGGTGTCGCGGCCGGAGATCGACCTCAAGGACAGCTTCACCGCCGCGGCGCGGGCGGCCGGGCTGATCAGCGAATACCAGCAGTTCGACCCGTTCGCCAACGAGAAGAACTTCCTGCTCGCGGCGTTCCTGTTCGAGGACGTCGGCGTGACGGCCTACAAGGGCGCCGCACCGCTGATCACCAACAAGACGTTCCTGGACGCGGCCGCCGGCATCCTGGCCGCCGAGGCGTACCACGCCGCCACCATCCGGACGTCGCTGTTCGACCGGGACCTCGGCGACGCGGCCGCCAAGATCTCCAACGCCCGCGACGCCCTCGACGGTCCTGGCGACGACGATCAGGGCATCGTGCTGGGCAACCAGGCCAACATCGTGCCCACCGACAACAACGGCGTCTGCTTCGGCCGTAGTGCCGACAGGGTGCTGAACGTCGTCTACCTGAACCCGGGCCCGGTGAAGGAAGGCGGGTTCTTCCCCAAGGGAGTGAACGGCGACATCGTCGCCAGCGGCGGCGCGTGACCCTGCTGTCGTGTCGCCGTTGCCGGTACCGTCGGGTGACGGCGACACGACAGGGGGTTCGCGGTGAAGGCTGTGATCATCGGTGGCGGCATCTCGGGCACGGTGACCGCGATGGCTCTGCAGCGCGCCGGGATCGAGGCGAGCGTCCACGAGGCGCACCCGACCGGTGGTGAGGACGCGGGCGCGTTCCTGACGATCATGCACAACGGCATGGACGCCCTGCGCGCCATCGGTGCCGAAGCGCCCGTCGTCGAGAACTCGTTCGCCGCCGTCGGTCTGGAACTGGTGACGCCGGACGGGCGCACCGTCGAGCGGCGTTCGTTCGACGTCGACGGCCTCGCCGGACCACGTACCCTGACTCGCGCGGCGTTCTATCGCGCGCTGCAAGAGGAAGCGATCTCGCGGGGGATCGCCTTCGAACATGGGAAGCGGCTGGTTTCCGCCTCGCCGGGGACGGCGCGGTTCGAGGACGGGACCTCCGCTGAAGGTGACATCCTGATCGGCGCCGACGGCCTGCGGTCGGTCGTCCGGAGCCTCATCGATCCGTCGTGCCCGCCGCCGCGCTCGACCGGACTGGATGTCGTCTACGGCTATACGACCGACACGAGCGTCCCGCGGGCGCCGTCGCTTTACCGGATGATCCAGAGCCTGCACGCCTTCTTCGGCTACACCAGCGCCCCTGACGGCTCGACGTACTGGTTCGCACGGCTTCCCACGGCCGAAGGTGTGCGAAGCGGCCTGTCGGCGGCTGAGTGGCGCTCGGCGGCCTTCGCCGCTTTCGACGGGGAACCGTTGCCTGCCGCGGAGATCATCCAATCGACTGGCGACGACGTCTTCGGCGGTCACTCCTACGACGTCCCGTCGACGCCGGTCTGGTGGAACTCGTCCATGGTGCTCGTCGGGGACGCGGCACACGCGGCCTCGCCCGCCGCGGGTCAGGGAGCGTCGATGGCGCTGGAGGACAGCGTCGTGCTGGCGCAGTGTTTGCGGGATCTTCCCGACGCGCCAACGGCTTTCGCGGCCTACGAGCGGTTACGGCGGGCGCGGGTGGAGAAGCTGGTGGCCAGCAGCGCCGCGGTTTCGTCGGGGACGACCTCCGATGAAGGACGGAACTGGCTTTACCGGCACCACATCGAGTGGGACGCGAAGATCTCGGACGGCTGAGCTTTGCCCGGCCCGCGTTTAGTCCTCTGGTTGCGCCTTCACGCGGGAACCGAGAGGCGCTCACCGGGATGCCGCGGCAGGGTTCATCCCGATGTTCCCAATGTCGCATTCGAGCCGCTCAGCGGCTCGAATGCGACATTGGGAACACGCATTCAGAGGCGTGGCCCGCCCGCTCACCTCACTTACCGAAGCTACTTCTTGTACAGCGCTTCGATGTCGTTCGCGTAGTTCTTGTTCACGATGTTGCGCTTCAGCTTGAGACTCGGCGTGATCTCGCCGCCCGCCTCGGTGAAGTCCTTCGAGAGGATCGTGAACTTCTTGATCGACTCGGCCTGCGAAACCGCGCTATTGGCCTGGTTGACCGCTTCCTGGACTTCGGCGCGCAGTTCGGCGTCGTCGGCCAGATCCGAAACGGAGGCGTCGGAAGGCTTGTTGTGCTGCGACTTCCACGACGGGAAGTATTCCTCGTCGATGGTGATCAGCGCGCCGATGAACGGCCGCTGGTCGCCGACCACCATCGCCTGGCTGATCAGCGGGCTGGCCTTGATGGTGTCCTCGAGCCCGGACGGGGCGACGTTCTTGCCGCCCGCGGTCACGATGATCTCTTTCTTGCGCCCGGTGATCCTCAGGAACCCGTCGCGGTCGAGCTCGCCGAGGTCGCCGGTGTGGAACCAGCCGTCCTCCAGCGATTCGGCGGTCGCCTCGGGGTTGTTGAAGTAGCCCCCGAACACGACGTCGCCCTTCAGCAGGATCTCGCCGTCCTCGGCGATCCGCACCGAGGTGCCGGCGACCGGCCGTCCCACGGTGCCGACGCGGAACCCGTCCTGAGTGCCGACACAGGCCGCCGCGGAAGTCTCGGTCAGGCCGTAGCCCTCGAACACCGGGACGCCGATGCCGCGGAAGAAGTGCGCCAGCCGCACCCCGAGCGGGGCTCCGCCGGACACCGCCGCGACACAACGGCCGCCCAGCGCCGCGCGCAGCTTGCTGAAGACGAGCTTGTCGAACAGCGCGTGCTTGACTTTCAGGCCCAGCCCGGCGCCGCCGGTGTCCTGAGCCTGGCTGTAGGCGACCGCGGTGGCTTCGGCGGCATCGAAGATCTTGCCCTTGCCGTCACCGTGGGCCTTCTGCTTCGCGCCGTTGTAGACCTTCTCGAACACGCGTGGCACGGCGACGACGAACGTCGGCCGGAAGGTGCCGAGGTCGGCGACGAGGTTCTTGACGTCCGAGGTGTGCCCGAGGGTCACCCGCGCGCTGAGCGCCGTCACCGCGATGGCGCGGGCGAGGATGTGCGCGAGCGGCAGGAACACCAGCAGCGAGTTGCCCTGCTCCATCAGCTGCGGGAACGCGGCGATGTCGGCACGGATCTCGGCCAGGAGGTTCCGGTGGGTCAGCTCGACACCCTTGGGGCGGCCGGTCGTGCCCGACGTGTACACGATCGTGGCCAGGTCGCCCGCCTTCACCGTGCGGCGGCGCTCGTGCAGGTCGTCGTCGCTCAGCTCGGCGCCCCGGGCGATGAGGTCGTCGACGGCGGGCGTGGCGGCCTCGATCTGCCAGGTGTGCTCCAGCGTGTCGAGGCGCCCCTTGACGGATTCCAGCGTCGCGAGGTGTTCGTCGGTCTCGACGAACACACCCTTCGCCGCCGAGTCCGAAAGGATCCAGTGGACCTGTTCGGCCGAGGAGGTGTCGTAGATCGGGACGGTGACCGCGCCGGCGGCCCAGATCGCGAAGTCGATCAGGGTCCATTCGTAGCGGGTCTTGGACATGAGCCCGATCCGGTCGCCCGGTGCGATGCCTGCCTGTGCCATTCCCTTGGCCACGGCAAGGACCTGGGCGGCGAAATCCTTGGCGGTGATGTCCAACCAGGTACCGTCGACCTGGCGGCGGAAACTCACGACATCGGAGAACCGCTCGGCGTTCGCCCAGATGACGTCCGCGAGGTTCTCGTCGTCGGTCACCGGATTGGCGGCGGGGGCGCTGTATTCGCGCACGAGGAACCTCCGTGTTCGCGTGCAAGTGGTGTGACCGGTGTTACCCGCCAGTCAACTTAGCGTGCCGTGCACCTTAAGACCATGCTGGCGAATCGGCCATACCCCGGGCATGACATTCTGCCGCGTGTGAACCAGGCTCCGCCAGCTCTCGACATCGTTGACGAGACCTTCCTCGTGGTCCCGCCGTCCACAGTGGCCGCCGCCTTCGCCGAGCCGCGATCTTGGTCACGTTACTGGCCGGACCTCGTTCTCGAGGTCTACACCGACCGCGGGGACGAAGGACTGCGCTGGACCGTGCGCGGTGCCTTGATCGGTACCATGGAGGTCTGGCTCGAGCCGGTGCTCGACGGCACCTTGCTGCACTACTTCCTGCGCGCCACGCCCGCCGGTCCGGACGGGGAACCGCTCGCGCTCCAGGTCAGGGACCTGCGGCGGGAGTTCGACCGCAGGTCCCGTGCCGCCAAAGCCATCGCGCTCGGGCTCAAAGAGGTCCTGGAGGACGGGCGCGAACCCGGGGTCGGTCCCCGGGGCGAGTAGGGGAGAGCATGCGGGTTCACGTGGTGTCGGACGTGCACGGCAACGCCGACGCGCTCAAACGCGCGGGTGACGGCGCCGACGCACTGATCGTCCTCGGCGACCTGCTGGACTTCGTCGACTACCGCGAGCACGACAAAGGCATCATGGGCGCGCTGTTCGGCGCGGAGAAGGTCGGCGAGTTCGCGCGGCTGCGGCGCGAGGGCACTCGTGATGAGACCGTTGCCTTCTCGCGATCGTTGTGGGCCACTTTGGCCGATCCCGCCGCCGCCGTCGGCGAAGCGATCCACGACCAGTACGCCATCCTGTTCGGCGCCCTCACCGCGCCGACGTTCGCGACCCCCGGCAACGTCGACGACCCGTCGCTGTGGCCCGAGTTCGCCGGCGACGGCATCCAGGTCCTCGACGGCGAGGTCGCCGAGTTCGGCGGCCTGCGCTTCGGGTTCGTCGGCGGCGCGCTGCTCCCGCCGAACGTGGTCCCGCGCCGCAACGGCTTCTGGCGGCCGTACCTGCGCACCCGCGAGGAATACGACGTCGCGGTGAGCGCGCTGGAGAACGTCGACGTCCTGTGCACCCACGTCCCGCCCGCCATCCCGGAACTGACCTACGACGTGGTCGCGCGGCGGCCCGAGATCGGGTCGGTGGCGCTGGTGGACCTCATCCGCGAGCAACGGCCGCGCTGGTCGGTCTTCGGGCACGTCCACCAGCCGCTGACCGCGCGGACGAGGCTCGGCAGGACCGAATGCCGTAACGTCGGTCACTTCAAGGAGACGGCACAGCCGCACGTGCTGCGCTGGTGACGCTCGGCTCCGGCTAGAGTTTGGGCCATGGCCGAGCAGTCCACGCAATCCATCGAGGTCGACGCCGAGCCCGAGCGGGTCATGGCCGTCATCGCCGACTTTCCCGCGTACCCGGAATGGGCCAAGGCCGTCCGGCAGACCGAGGTGCTCGGCGAGGACGACAAGGGCCGCGCCAAGCAGGTGAAACTCACCCTCGACGCCGGGCCCATCAAGGACGTTTACACCCTCGAGTACGACTGGGACGCCGACGGCAAGGGAGTCAGCTGGCACCTGGTCAAGGGGCAGATGCAGAAGGCCCAGAACGGTCGTTACGCCCTCGAAGCGCTGGCCGCCGGCCGCACCAAGGTGACGTATACGCTGTCCGTCGAGCTGGCGCTGCCGATGATCGGGCTGTTGCGCCGCAAGGCCGAGAAGATGGTCATGGACACCGCGCTCAAGGAGCTCAAGAAGCGCGCTGAAGCGTCCTGAGTCGAAGGGTAGGCATGCGGATCCTGCTTTTCACCGGCAAGGGGGGTGTCGGCAAGACGACGCTGGCCGCCGCGACGGCCGTCGCACTGGCAGGCCGGGGCAGGAAGACGCTCGTGGTCTCGACCGATCCCGCGCATTCCCTCGGTGACGTCTTCGGCCGCACTTTCGGCGCCGAACCGTCCGAAGTGGACGCTGTGGCCGATGGTCTCTCCGCGGGAGGGAGTACGTCGGGACTGTTGCACGCCGCCCAGATCGATTTCCGCGGCCTCGTCGACAGCACCTGGCGCGAACTCCGGCAGGAACTGCGGACCGCCCTCGCGGGGGCGGGCCTCGACTCGCTCGACGCCGAAGAGCTGACCGTGGTCCCCGGCGTTGACGAACTCCTCGCCCTCACCGAAGTCCAGCGCCTCGCCGAGCACGGTCCCTGGGAGACGGTCGTCGTCGACTGCGGTCCGACCGCGGAAACGCTGCGCCTGCTGGCCTTGCCCGAAGCGGTTTCCGGATACCTCACGCGGATGTTCAAACCGGGCGCGCGGCGGACGGCGGCCGCGGTACGGCGGCTCGGCGCGCATCTGGAGTCGCTGCGCACGCTGCTCACCGATCCCGCGACGACCACCGTCCGGCTCGTGCTGACACCGGAACGCGTCGTCGTCGCCGAAGCCCGCCGCACGCTCGGTTCGCTGGCACTGCGCGGGATCGGAGTCGACGGCCTGATCGTCAACCGGCTGATGCCGGCCCCCGGGTTCTGGCGCGGCGCCGCGGCCTCGTGGATGCGGACCCGCCGCACGCAGCAGAACACCGTTCTCGCCGAACTCGCCGACGCCGGGTTCGGGCCCGAAACGGTGAAACCGGTCGAACACCGCGCCGTCGAGCCGGTCGGACTGGCGGCGTTGCAGGAAATCGCGTATGAACTTTACCAAGGTCTGGATCCTCTGACCGGTAACGGGAAAGCGGTCACCCCGCTGCTCGAAGTGTCCGAATCGGACAGTGGCTACCGCCTGCGGATCGCGGTGCCGTTGCACCGGGATTCCGAAGTGGACCTTGCCAGAGTGGACGATGACCTCGCCGTCACCGTGGACGGTTTCCGGCGGCTGATCGCGCTGCCGGAGATGTTGCGCCCGTGCCGGATCACCGGTGCGGAATCCGACGCGCACGGCCTGGTCGTGAGCCTGGCCGGGAACCGGGGACCCGGGTGAGCGAGAACGACGAACACCCCCGGACCGACGGCCTCAAGCTGGCCGAGGAGATCCGGCTGCTGGTCGAACTGGTCGTCGAACACGCCGCGCCGTGGCTGGAGGACCTGATCTCCGCCGGGCACGGCTGCACCGAGCACGAGTCCGGTGGAGACACCGCCTGGTGCCCGCTTTGCGCCATCGTCGAGGTTTTCCGCGGTGAGCGGCCCGAGTTCGTGGCGCGGCTGATGGAGCAGGCCGCGCAACTCGTCGCGCTGCTGCGCGCGGTGCTCGCGGACCGCTGGGAACCCGAGGGCGGGGTGCATATGCCGGGTTTCCAGCCGGCGCGGAAGGAACCCGCGCGGGAAGATGCGCCGGTGGGAGCTTCGCGGGTCCAGCACATCGCCGTGACCAGGCGCGACGCATGGCAGCCGGACCGGGAGAACTGAGTTGCTGACGGTAGGGGTGGACGTCGGGGGCACGAGCGTGCGCGCCGGCGTGGTGGACGAGCACGGCTCGCTGATGGACACCGCCAGGGTCGGCACCCCCGGCGAGGAGAACGCGCTCGAAGACGCCATCGCCGGGGTCGTCGAAGACCTCCGCAACCGGCACGAGGTCTCCGGCGTCGGGCTCGCGGTGGCCGGGTTCGTCGCCAACGACCGGCGGACGGTGATGTTCGCGCCGCATCTGTCGTGGCGTGCCGCGCCGGTCGCGGAGCGGATCGAGAAGCGCGTCGGCCTTCCCGTCACCCTCGAGCACGACGTGAACGCCGCCGCGATCGGCGAATACCGCTTCGGCGCCGCGCGAGGTGCCCACGTCGCCGCGTTGATCGCGCTCGGTACCGGGATCGGCGCGGGCCTGCTGCTCGACGGCAAGATCTACCGGGGTGCCTACGGTGTCGCCCCGGAACTGGGGCACCTGACCGTCGTCCCCGGCGGACGGGCCTGCCCGTGCGGGAAGTACGGCTGCTGGGAGCGGTACTGCAGCGGGACGGCCTTGGCCGCGACGGCGGTGGAATTGCTCGCGCGGCACCCTGGCCGCTCGACCGTGCTGGCGCGTGAGACCAGGGGAGACCCCGGTTCGGTCACCGGACGCCGGGTCGCCGGTGCCGCCCGCGACGGCGACCCGATCGCCCAGCGCGCGATGACCGAACTGGCGAAGTGGCTGGCCGAGGGGCTGGCGCTGGTCGCGGACGTCTTCGATCCCGAGATCATCGTGATCGGCGGCGGGGTGTCCGAATCGGCTCCGCTGTTCCTCGACGAGGCGCGCGAGCACTACGCTGGCAAGATCACCGGCGCCGGGCACCGGCCGCTGGCCCGGATCCGCGCGGCCCAGCACGGGGACGACACGGCCATCGTCGGCGCCGCGGCGCTCGCCGTCGACGCGGCGAAGGCTCCCGGCGCCGAGGTCGGTGTGACAGGCTGAAGCCGTGACCCGTCTGGACGGCAACGGCTTCGTGAAGTGCGACTTCGGCCATCTTCACTGGGGTTTGAACGGCGCCGCCGGGTTGCTGCTGTCCGATCCCGCCCGCGGTGTCCTGCTGCAACGCCGGGCGTGGTGGGTGCATCACGGGCGCACGTGGGCGCTGCCAGGAGGAGCGGTCGAGGCGGGGGAGAGCCCGCGTGAGGCCGCCACCCGCGAGGCTCACGAAGAGGCCGACGTCCCGCCCGCCCGTGTCCTGCCGTTGTCGGCGTCGCGTGTCGATCACGGGAATTGGCGCTACACCACGATCCTGGCCGCGCCGATCGGCACGCTTTCGGCGAGGGTGAAGAACGCGGAGAGCGTGGAACTGCGGTGGGTCCGCCCGGACGAGGTCGCGGATTTCCGGCTGCACCGCGACTTCGCGATGGCATGGCCGGGATTGAGGGAACACTTGGATCGCAGGCTGGTACTGGTGGTCGACGGGGCGAACGTCGTCGGATCGCGGCCGGACGGCTGGTGGCGCGACCGGCGCGGCGCCGCGGAACGGCTGCGGGACGAACTCGCGATCTTGGCCGGGACCGGGTTCGCCGATCCGGCGTTGCCCGGCGGCGGGGAATGGTCGTGGTGGCCGAAGGTCGTGCTGGTCGTCGAGGGTAAGGCGCGAGGAGTCGCGGCGGTACCCGGTGTAGAGGTCGTCGGCGCCGAGACGGACGGGGACTCCCAGATCGTCGCCGTGGCGCACGAGGCTCGCGAGGCCGGTCCGGATGACCACGTCGTCGTCGTGACCGCCGACCGCGAACTACGGTCCCGCGTCGAGGCCCTGGGCGCCTCCACCTTCGGCCCAGGCACTCTCTTGGGGCACCTCGACCGCAATTAGTCCTCTTGTTGCGGTAGTCAGACGTCGAACTACCGCAACTAGAGGACTAATCGCGGGGGTCAGGGGCGCGCGATCGTCCCGTCCCGCATCTCCGCGATGAGGGAAGCGACGACGGCGCGCAGACTCCCGTTGTACTGCTTCGCCACCGCGCGCTGACGCAGGTAGCTGGGCCCGTACCGCAGGATCGTCTCCACCCCTCGCAGTTCTTCGACACAGTCCAGCCGCCGGGCCACCGGTTCGAGCCGGTTCAGCAGGTCGAGGGTGTCTTCGGTGACGGGCCGCTCGTTGCCCGCGGCGTCGAGGATGACGATCGCGTCGACGCCGTAGCGCGCCGCGCGCCACTTGTTCTCCTGGACGTGCCACGGCGGCAGCGTCGGCAGGATCTCGCCGTCGTCGAGGCGCGCGCTGAAGTCGTCCACCAGGCACTGGGTCAGCGCCGAGATCGCGCCGACCTCCTCCAGCGTCGGCAGCCCGTCGCACACCCGCATCTCGATCGTCCCGAAATGCGGGGCGGGCCGGATATCCCAGCGGATCTCGGAGAAGTGGTCGATCACGCCCGTGGTGAACATGTCGTCGACGTAGCTCTCCAGCTCGGTCCACTTCCGGAACTGGAACGGCAGCCCCGCTGTCGGCAGCTGCTGGAACATCAGCGCGCGGTTCGACGCGTAGCCGGTGTCCTCCGCGCCCCAGTACGGCGAGGACGCCGAGAGCGCTTGCAGGTGCGGCGCGTAGTTGAGCAGCGCGTCCAGGATCGGCAGGGCCTTGTCGCGGTGGTCGAGGCCGACGTGCACGTGGACGCCGTAGATCAGCATCTGCCGTCCCCACCACTGGGTCCGGTCGATGAGCTTGGCGTACCGCTCCTTGTCGGTGACCTTCTGCTGGTACCACGTCGAGAACGGATGCGACCCGGCCGAGAACAGCTCGACGCCCAGCGGGTCGAGTACCGAGTGCACGACGTCCAGCGACTCGTTCAGATCGGCCTTGACCTCGGCGATCGTGTCGCAAATACCGCTGATCACCTCGATGGTGTTGAGCAGCAGCTCCTGTTTGATCTTGGGGTGCTCCTCCTCGCCGTCGGGCCGGACGGCGTCGAGCACCTGCTCCGAGACCGAGGAGAGTTCACCGGTCCGCCGGTCGACGAGGGCGAGTTCCCATTCCGCGCCGACCGTCGACCGGCGCGAGGGTGTGAAGTCGATCTTCATGTCCGGAATTGTCCGACAGTTCAGACCTGCGCGCCGTTGTGCGGGTCCGCACCGGGCGGCGGCCCCTGACGGACCCGCAGCAGGAGCAGCGCGATCGCGGTCGCCAGTGCGAGGATGCCGAGCGGGGTGCCGAGCCGCGTGCCCATGCCGATCAGGTTGGGCGCGATCAGAAGCAGCAGGCCGAGCACGAAGAACAGCAGGACGATGAACGCGCCCTTGCGCGGACGCGGCAGGGGAGGCGGCTCCGGCGGCACGAAGTGGCCCTCGTCGTCGCTCGATCCGGTCGGGGCGTCCTCGAAGAGGGTCTTGTCCCAGCTGGTGCCGCCACCTCGCCAGCCCGGTTCGGGTTCGGCTTCCGAGGTCTCGGGCCGTGGTGTCTTCTCCGAAGGCTTTTCCGCCTTCTCGGCCTTTTCGGCGGCTTTCCCGGCGGGCTTTTCGAGTTCGTCCTCCGGGAACAGTCCGACACCCTCCGCACGGAGGTCGGCCACGATCTCGGCGAACGTCGCGTCGACGTCCTCCGGCCCGTCCTTGCCCCTGTTCATCCGGCGTCCACCTGTCCCTCCCGGCGCACGGACCGGGCGAAGTCCACCGTACGCGTGAAGATCAGGCCCGCGTCGTGGTCCTGGGTGGCGACGTGGAAGCTGTTCTCCAGCACCACCTCGGTGACGTCCTCGCTGCCGATCCCGTCGAGGATGATCCGCGAGTTCAGCGGCTCCACCACATGGTCGACGGCCGAATGCAGCAGCAGCACCGGCTGGGTCACCTTCGCCAGCTCCGGCCGGACGACGGCCCACAGCTTCGCCAGGCTCGCGGCCGCGCGCACCGGGGTGCGGGGATAGGCCAGCTCGGTCTCGCCCGGCTTCGCGATGTCGTTCGCGATCGCCTTCACCGACGGCACCATGTTCGCCAGCATCGGCAGCAGCTTCGTGTCCAGCCCGCGGCGCATGATCGAGGGGTTCACGAGCACGATCCCGGCGATCCGGTCGCCGAACTCCTCGGCCAGCCGCAGGGTCAGCGTCCCACCCATCGACAACCCGGCGACGAACACCGAGTCGCACGTGGAGAGAAGTGCCAGAAGTTCTTCACGGACCGCCCCGTACCAATCCTCCCAGCCTGTCCGGTTCATGTCCTGCCACCGGGTGCCGTGCCCGGGAAGCAACGGGCAGCGCACCGTGTAACCGGCCTCGGCCAGATGATCGCCCCACGCCCGCATACTCGCGGGGGTACCGGTGAATCCGTGGCACAGCAGGAACCCTGCTTCGGTCGAACCGGGGTGAGCGAACGGTTCCGCGCCGGCGAGGACGGCCATGCGATCGCCTTCCGTGAGAGCTGGGTAGGTCTCTATGTTCGCACGAGCGGAGCGGCTTGTGGGCCACTGGCCACGGTCGG
Organism: Amycolatopsis sp. cmx-11-51; assembly: GCF_047608665.1. Classification (NCBI taxonomy): domain Bacteria; kingdom Bacillati; phylum Actinomycetota; class Actinomycetes; order Pseudonocardiales; family Pseudonocardiaceae; genus Amycolatopsis; species Amycolatopsis sp. cmx-11-51. Next base: position 277,290 of record NZ_JADNQO010000002.1, read on the forward strand.
GATCGGGCCGGATCGGGTGTGAGATCCGTCGCTGGGTACGGGTAACCGGGTGGACTTCGTTGTGCCGGGGGTGCGCGATTCGTAGTCTTGGCCATCGGGCGCGGGGGTTGAGCTGCTAGGAGGAGTTTTCGCAGTGCTGTACTGGCTCATGAAACACGTGTTTATCGGGCCACTGCTCAAGGCGCTGTGGCCTACCAAGGTGGTCGGCGCGGAGAACATCCCCGACGACGGTGGCGTGATCCTCGCGGGCAACCACCTCGCGGTGGCGGATTCCTTCTTCATGCCGCTCCGGGTCAAGCGCAAGGTGACTTTCCCGGCCAAATCGGAGTACTTCACCGAGAAGGGCCTCAAGGGCCTGCTGAAGAAGTGGTTCTTCACCGGCGTCGGCCAGTTCCCGATCGACCGCTCCGGCGGCAACGCGGCGCAGGCCGCGCTCGACACCGCGACCCGCCTGGTCCGCGAAGGGCATCTCCTCGGAATCTACCCCGAAGGCACCCGCTCCCCGGACGGCCGCCTGTACAAGGGCAAGACCGGCGTCGCGCGGATCGCGCTCGACTCCGGCGGCCCGGTGGTCCCGGTGGCCATGGTCGGCACCGACAAGGTCAACCCGATCGGCTCGAAGATGTGGTGGCCGCGCCGCCTCGAGATCCGTTTCGGCAAGCCGCTCGACTTCTCACGCTACGAGGGCCTGGCCGGTGACCGCTTCATCGAGCGGTCCATCACCGACGAGATCATGTACGCGCTCATGGAGCTCTCCGGCCAGGAGTACGTCGACATCTACGCCGCCAAGGCGAAGGAACTGCTCGCCGCCGACGAGGCCGGGATCCGCCCGAAGGTGCCCGCGCAGCCGTCCGCCAAGGACGTCGCCCGTATCCCGGACACCAAGGTCGGCTGAGCGCCCACTAGGGTTCTCCGGTGCGCTTTTTCTACGACACCGAATTCATCGAGGACGGCGTGACGATCGACCTGGTGTCGATCGGTGTCGTGGACGAAAGAGGCCGTGAGTTCTACGCGGTCTCGACAGATTTCGATCCCGGCAAGGCGGGCCCCTGGGTCCGCGACAACGTGCTCCCGAAACTCCCGTCGCCCGCCGACCCGGCGTGGCGCAGCCGCGAGAAGATCCGTGCGGACCTGCTCGAGTTCTTCGGCAAGCCGCCCGGCGGGATCGAACTGTGGGCCTGGTTCGCCGCCTACGACCACGTCGCGCTGGCGCAGCTGTGGGGGCCGATGCCCGCGCTGCCGCGCCAGCTGCCGCGGTTCACGCGTGACCTGCGGCAACGCTGGGAGGACGCGGGCAAACCGAAGCTCCCCGCGGCCCCGGACGACCAGCACGACGCATTGGCGGACGCGCGGCACAACTTCCAGCGGTGGGGGATCATCGAGTCCTACTGGCACCGGTAGGGCTTGCTCGTGACGCTGCGGCGCCTACTGCCTGGCCCCTGCAGCCGATGATCGTGAGTGGTAAGTCGCGTGAGGGCCAAGTGCCGTGGAGGCCCCCTTCCTCGCGCCAGGCGCAAAGAAGGGGGCCTTCACGTACTTCAAGCGATCAAGGCGCCCCCGGGAAGTCGTGAGTGCCGATTCGGTTTAGGGCCAACCGTGTCCCAGGTCCTGCTGTCGGGTGGTTTCGCGTGGCTGGCGGGACGTCACTCGTGATGGACGACTCGCTGCGGGACCCGGCCACACGCGTGTCGTCCGTCCAGTCACGGGTGTCCTCCGTCGGATCACCCGTGTCGTCCGTCCGGTCCCGCGCGACGCACCCAGGCACTCACCGCCGTGAGTCGACGGCCTCCGCCAGCGTGTCCAGCAGCTCAGCCGTCGTCTCCCACCCGAGGCAGGCGTCCGTGATCGACTGCCCGTAGGTCAGCGACGAAGCCGAGCCCAGTGTCAGGTCCTGCCGCCCCGCCACCAGGAAGCTCTCCAGCATCAGCCCGGCGATGCCCCGCTCACCGGCGCCGATCCGCCCGGCGAGTTCACGGACGACCGAAGCCTGGCGCACGTGGTCCTTCGCGCTGTTGCCGTGGCTCGCGTCGATGATCACGCGCTCCGGCAGCCCCGACTTCGCCAGCCGCGCCAGCGTGTCGGACACGGTCGCGGGGTCGTAGTTCGGACCGGCCGAGCTGCCGCGCAGGATCACGTGACAGTCCTCGTTGCCCGCGGTGGTGATCAGCGCGGCGAGACCGTCGGGGTTGATGCCGGCGAACACGTGGCTCGCGGCGGCCGCGCGGGTGGCGTCGACGGCGACCTGGACGTCGCCCTCGGTCGAGTTCTTGATCCCCACCGGCATCGACAGCGCGCTGCACAGCTGCCGGTGCACCTGGCTCGCCGCGGTCCGCGCGCCGATGGATCCCCAGGTCACGGTGTCGGAGATGAACTGGGGGGTGATCGGGTCGAGGAATTCGCAGCCGACCGGCAGGCCGAGCGCGGAGATGTCGAGCAGCAGTTCGCGCGCGAGCCGCAGGCCGTGGTTGACCTCGTAGGTGCCGTCGAGGCCGGGGTCGTTGATCAGGCCCTTCCAGCCGAGCGTGGTCCGCGGCTTCTCGAAGTAGACGCGCATGACGATGTGCAGGTCGCGACGGTGTTCTTCGGCCTTGGCGGCGAGGCGGCGGGCGTAGTCGAGCGCGGCGTCCGCGTCGTGCACCGAGCAGGGCCCGACGACGACGAGGAGCCGGTCGTCCCGGCCGTCGAGGATGTCGACGGCCGAGGCCCGCCCGGCTAGGACGGTATCGGCGATTTCCGCCGTCATCGGATGTTCGTGCCGCAGCATCGCGGGCGACAGCAGCGGGTTGATGGCCGCCGTGCGGTGCCCGTCGAGGGCGATCAGGGTGTCAGCGGAGGGAGACATCGCGGGTCTGGTTCCTTTCGAAAAGGGAGACCGACCCGCGGAACTCGCCGAGCCGGTGTGATTCCGGCTCGGGGTGGTAGGTCAGCGCAGGTCGACGCCGCCGTGCCCACCCGGGGCCGGCTTCGTAAACCAGGAATAGCGCTGCACGGCGCCAAGCTAGCACAACTGCCCCGTGGACCGATTCCCGAGGTGGTCCGCCCTGCACCGATCCAGAGAACTGACGCTACGCTGGCTTCGGGACATGTGACTGTCATCTCTACGGAACACAAGACGGAGGCTTCTGATGCGTGTCGGTGTGCTGACCGGCGGTGGCGACTGCCCGGGGCTCAACGCGGTGATCCGCGCTGTGGTGCGCAAGGGCATCGAGGTGCACGGCTGGGACATCGTCGGGTTCCGCAACGGCTGGAACGGTCCCCTCGCCGGGGACAGCCGTCCGCTCGGCCTGAACGACGTCGAGGACATCCTCACCCGCGGCGGCACGATCCTGCGCTCCTCGCGGACCAACCCGTACAAAATCGACGGCGGCGTCGACAAGATCAAGTCCGTTCTCGCCGAGCAGCAGGTCGACGCGCTGATCGCGATCGGCGGCGAGGACACCCTCGGCGTCGCGAAGCGGCTCACCGACGACGGCATCGGCGTCGTCGGGGTGCCCAAGACGATCGACAACGACCTCGGCGCGACCGACTACACCTTCGGTTTCGACACGGCCGTCTCGATCGCCACCGAGGCCATCGACCGGCTGCACACCACGGCCGAGTCGCACCACCGCGCCCTGGTCGTCGAGGTCATGGGCCGGCACGCGGGCTGGATCGCGCTGCACTCCGGCCTCGCCGGCGGCGCGAGCGTGATCCTGGTGCCGGAGCGGCACTTCAGTGTGGACCAGGTCGTCGAGTGGGTCGAGCGCCGCTTCGAGAAGGAGTACGCGCCGATCATCGTCGTCGCCGAGGGCGCGCTGCCCGAAGGTGGGGAGGAGCGGCTTCTCACCGGTGAGAAGGACGCCTTCGGGCACGTCAGGCTCGGCGGTATCGGCACCTGGCTGGCCGACGAGATCGCCGCCCGCACCGGCAAGGAGTCCCGCGCGGTCGTGCTCGGGCACGTCCAGCGCGGCGGCACCCCGACGGCGTACGACCGCGTGCTCGCCACCCGGTTCGGCCTCAACGCCGTCGACGCCGTCGCCGACGGCGACTTCGGCATGATGGTGGCGCTGCGCGGCACGGACATCGTCCGCGTCAAGCTCTCCGAAGCGACCGCCGAACTGAAGACCGTCCCGGCCGAGCGGTACGAAGAGGCCGAGGTCTTCTTCGGCTGAGCTGTGTTACAGGAGAAGGCCCCTTACTTTGTGCTGTGCTCGGTAAGGGGCCTTCGCTTTCCTTGCGGCCCCGCCCGCACGGCGAGTTGAATCGGCCACCGGGGGATCTGGGTGGAAGGGCGGGGTTCTCATGGCCGGAGCGGGATCCAGCAGACGCGAGTTCCTGAGATGGCTGACCGTGAGCGGGACCGGGGTGGCGTTGGCCGGGCTGCTGCCCGGCACGGCCGTCGCGGCCACGGGCGAGATCGTCGTCATCACCCGGGTCACGCTGATCGACGGCACGGGTTCGGCTCCGCGGCATGACGTCTCCGTCGTCCTCGTCGGCGACCGGATCGCCTGGGTCGGCGGCTCGGAGCAACTCCCGGAAACCGGTGCCGCGCGCGTGATCGACGGCCGCGGCAAGTACCTCATCCCTGGACTGTGGGACATGCACACCCACGGTGCGGACCTCGAAGAGATCGTCCCGCCGCTGCACTTGGCCCACGGCGTCACGGGCGCCCGTGAGATGTGGGGTTACGCGGAGAACCGCGTGTCACGGGACAAGATCGAACGCGGTGAGCTGCTCGGCCCGCGTCTGGTGCTGGGAAGCGGGATCGTCGACGGGCCGGTCACCCTGCTGGGCCCGCCGGTGATCCAGGTTTCGACCGAAGCCGAGGCGCGGGCGGCGGTCCGCGCGGAGGCGGCGGCGGGCGCCGAGTTCGTCAAGGTCTACTCCTATCTCGGTCCCGAGGCGCTGCGCGCGGTCGCGGACGAGGTTCGCGACCAGGGGCTGCGGTTCTCCGGGCACTGGCCGTACAAGGTGTCCCATTTCGAGGCGAGCGATCTCGGCCAGCACAGTTTCGAACACTTCTTCGGGGTGTCCATCCACTGTTCGACCCGGCGCGACGAGATCCTCGCCCGGTTGCGGGCGATGCCTTACGACCCGGCGGCGCCGCGAGCTTTCTTCACCGTGGCGCGGCAACTGGAGTTCGAGTCGGTCTCCACGTACAGCCCCCACGCGGCGTGGAGCTATTTCAACCGGTTGCGGCGCGACGGCACTTGGCATTCGCCGACGCTGACGATCAACCGGGTCGTCACGCAGCCAGCCGAGACCCACAAGCAGGACCCGCGGCTCAAGTACGTCCCCGCCGACATCCGCGAGAGCTGGGCCGTGGGCATCGAGCGGTTCGCACCGAAGACGCCGTCGGAGATCGCTTTGCAGGAGCGGTACTACCAGGAGACGCTGCGGCTGGTCGGGGTCGCGCACTACGCCGGCGTCGGGATCATCGGCGGCACCGACTGCCTCAACCCGTACACCTTCCCCGGCAGCGGGCTGCACGAGGAGCTCGCCTTCCTGGTCGAGGCCGGACTCTCGCCGGTGCAGGCGCTGAAGACCGTCACGGGCGACGCGGCGAAGTTCCTCGGCAGGGAACGGACTTCAGGGACCGTCGCGGTGGGGAAGGAGGCGGATCTCGTGCTGCTGGACGCGAACCCGGCCGCCGACATCCGCAACGTCGCGAAGATCGACCTGGTGATCACGCGAGGACGCGTCCTGGACAAGACGGCGCGGCGCCGGATGCTCGACGCCGTCGAGACAGCCGCGAACCGCCCGCCCACTACGAGCGCGCGTCTCCACGCCCTGGCCGGCCGGGGCTGCTGTTGCTGAGCGGCCGAGCTTTCCGGCGAGTCGAGTCCGAAATCGACGAAGAACGCGTTTAGTCCTCTAGTTGCGGTAGTTGCACGTGCAAGGACCGCAACCAGAGGACTAAACGCGGGGGTCAGATGAGCGCGAGGGTGTCCAAGAGGGACACGGCGTGCGCGATGTCCTCGGTGAGCGGCCGGTCCTCGACGCTCGGGTCGAGCACGGCCGCGGCGGTCTCGTAGGCGTCCCGCGCGGGCAGGGCGACGAGCTCGGCCTTCCGCATCCGCAGCGCCCGGACGGCCGCGACCAGTTCGCACGCCAGCACCTGCCGGTACGCCGTCCCGGCGGCGGTCGCCGCCCGCGCGGCCTGGGTGGAGAAGCTCGCGTGGTCTTCGATCCCGCGTGAGACGACGGCGGTGCCCAGCGTCGCCGGGAGCGCGGCCTGCCGCAGTTCGGTGAGCGCGTCGTGCGCGACGTACTCCAGGATCATCACGCCCGAACTGCCCGACGGACCGGCCGCGAGGAACGGCCGCAGTCCGGTGAACTCCGGCTCCACCAGGTCACCCAGCCGGGCTACCGACAGCTCGGCGACCTGGTGGATCGTCGCGCGCACCTGGTCGAGCGCGGTCGACACGTACGCGGTGTGGAAGTGCGCGTGGTGGTAGGCGTCCTGGTGTGCCGTCGAGATCATCGGGTTCTCGGTGCTGGCGTTGATCTCCACCGCGAGCACGTCGCGCAGGTAGTGGATCGCATCCAGCGCGGGGCCCTGCACCTGCGGGAACGCGCGGAGCCCGAACGGGTCCTGGATCCGCCGTCCTGGTTTCGGCGTGCCCTCCATGCCGAGCAGCCGCCGCATCTCCGCCGCGCACGCGACCTGGCCGGCGTGCGGACGCGCTTCGTGCACAGGTGTCGCGTACGCCTCCGGATTCCCGTCGAGCGCGATGTAGGTCAGCGCCGCTACAACGTGACTCGCCCGCGCCAGCGTGTCGAGACGCATCGCCGCGAGGGTCGCTTCGGCGAGCGTCGCGGCATTGCTGCTCATGAACGCGAGCGCGTCCCCCGCCCGCACCGGCACCGGCGGCACGCCGCCCGACAGCCACGGCCGTTCGCCGGTGAGCGCGAGCCCGGTCTCCGCGAGCGGCGCGAGGTCGCCGGTGCCGATCGCGCCGAGCCGGTGCACCAGCGGCAACGCCCCGGTCCGCACCGCGGCGGCCAGCGCGCCGATCAGTTCGGGGCTGAGCCCGGCGCGTCCGGCCAGCAGCTGGTTGAGCCGGATCAGCATCATCGCCCTGGTCTGGCCGGGGGACATGACGTCACCGCTGCCGCCGGCATGACTGCGCAGCAGCCGCAGGCCGTGATCCGGTGACTCCCCTTCGCCGACCGGGTCCTCCTTGTTGGCCCCGACACCGGTGGTACGGCCGTAGACGATCCGGCGCGTGCTCAGCTCCTCGGCGAGTTTCCACGCGCTTTCGGCGCCGCGCAGCGCGGCGATCGACACGTCAATGTTCAGCGGTCCCTCGGCGCCCGCGGCGGTCACGACGTCCGCGCAGCGCAGGGTCCGGCCGTCGACCCGGATCACGGTGGCCTCCTTTCAAGACCGCCTCACTATGACGCCTCAGGCCGAAGGCGGCCGCCAGGGCGGGCGGTTGCCCCAGTCCCACTTCGGCATCGGCCCGGGGACGGTGACCTCGCGGCCGGGAGAACATCACCGCGAGACGGCTGCCCCATTCCACGTAGGCGGCGAAAGCCGACCGGCATTCCGGGGGTCGGCCGGGAGCCCGGCTTCGTCGGCGGCGTCTAAGAGCAGGTTCACCCAGCGGCGGCGCTGCTCTTCGGTGATGGCCCTGCCGAGGTGCCGCCCGACCATGTGCCGGTGCCCGCCGTGGTCGTGGCTGTAGGTCTCCGGGCCGCCGAACACCTCGGCGAGCCAGACCGCGACGTGCTCGGGGTGGCCGGGGTCCATGTCGCGAAAAGACCGGCTCCGACAACGGGCCCCTTCAGGACGTGGCCGTGGAAGACCAGGGTCAGCCGTCGCAGAACGTCCAGCCCGCCCGCCCATTCGTACAACGTCGGTGTCTCGGTCACGTAGATCCTCCCGGCGGGGATGATCTTCCGGTCCGGCAAGGCGACCACCGCGAATTACCGAGGCAGCCGCTGAAGGAAGTTGTGCACCGGTACGGCGAACTGCGGCGCCGGATGCCGGGCGGCGTGAACACGAGGCGGACGGCCTCGTGCTCCGCGAGAGCCTGGAAAGCCGCGTGTCGAGTACCGGCCCACCGAGGAGGGGGAGCGGTTACGCCCCACACTCCAGGCGCTCCACGACTGGGGGACGAGGCGCGAGGCGGCGTCACGTTCGAGCCGCTACCTGTTCACTGACTGTCCTCGTCCAGGTGTTGTTCCAACGCGTCGATCCGCCCCTCCCAGAACCGGCGGTACGGCGCGAGCCACGCGTCGACCTCCGCGAGCGGCTCCGGGCGGAGCCGGTAGCACCGGCGCTGGGCGGCGACGCGGACGGAGACCAGACCTGCCTCGCGTAGTACGCGTAGGTGCTTCGATACGGCCGGTTGGCTCAATTCGAGTGCCTCGACGAGCTCGTTGACCGACCGCTCGCCGTCACGCAGGAGATCGAGGATGGTCCGCCGTCGTGGTTCGGCGAGGATCTCGAAAGTCTGCATCATCCAGGGAATGTGCCTTGTGCGGTATATTTCCGTCAAGGAATGTTCGAAAGTCTTGGTCTGAACCCTTGATGGAGTGGTCTGGTACTTCGCCGCACGGGGCGTCTGCCAGCGAACGAGCAAGCTGACCCATATCGACCACTCGTTCGGCAACGTGACCGGCTGCGCCCTCGGTGGCGCCGTAGCGGCCACGATCAAGTTCTACGACGCGGCCTCCAGCGCGGGAGCTTCAGGCAGCTGAAGAAGCTCAAGGTGTTGTGGTCCTTCGGCGGCTGGACCGGCGTCACCCAGGACGCCACTGGTGGCGCCGCGACCGGAGCGGCGCTGGGCACCTACAGGCGGGCATCGGGGACTACAAGGTCCTGAAGAACACCTGTCCGTCCACCGTCGCGGGCACGGCGTACGCGAAGTGCGGCAACAACTGGTGGAGCTACGACACCCCGGCGAGCCGATCCAAGCAAAGTCTCGGAGTACATGAGGGCTCCCTTCCTTGCGCCTAGGTACGGGAAGGGGGCCTTCAAGTACTTGTCGGTGGCGGGGATTAACTTCACCGCATGGGTTTCGAGGGTTTCGGCGAATACGCCATCGACTTCTACGACGGTCTCGAGGCCGACAACTCCAAGTCCTATTGGGACGCGAACCTCGCGACCTATCAGGCCGACGTTCGCGCGCCGATGGAGGCACTGCTCGCGGAACTGGTCCCGGAGTTCGGCGACGGTTTCGGCGAGGGGAAGGTCTTCCGCCCGTACCGCGACGTGCGGTTCGCCAAGGACAAGACGCCGTACAAGACCCACTGCGGCGCGGTGATCGAGCAGGGCCGCGGAGGTGGCGCGTACTACGTCGAGGTCGGCCCGGCCGGGCTGCGTGTCGGTGGCGGCTGCTTCCACTTCGAGTCCGATCAGCTCGCCCGCTTCCGCCGGGCCGTCGACACCGAAGTGCACGGGACCGAGCTGGCCAAGGTCCTCGCGAAGCTGGAGAAAACCGGCTGGGAGGTCAAGGGCGACAGGCTCAAATCGAAGCCGCGCGGCTTCGTGGAAGACCACCCCCGCATCGACCTGCTGAGGTATCGCTCGGTGTACGCCGTCCGTGGCTGGGAGCCGGACGACGTTCTGCACGAACGAGGCGCGCTCGACAGGGTGCGGAAGGCGTGGCGTCAGGTCCGGGGGTTCAACGAGTGGGCGCGGGACCGGGTCGGGGCGAGTGAGAAGCCGCGCCGATAACCGCCGAAGCCTGTTCGAGGGTTGTCCCTCGCCCAGGTGAACTGACACTTTCCTTGAACTTTCGGTATCGGTAAAGACGTGGCACCGATGAGGGACTACGCTGTGCGAACGTGAGCCGACGCGCGAAGATCGTTTGTACCCTTGGCCCCGCGACCGCTACGCCGGAGAAGATGCGGCAACTCGTCGACGCCGGGATGGACGTCGCGAGGATGAACTTCAGCCACGGGACGCACAGCGACCACAAGCAGGTCTACGACCTCATCCGCACCGCCGCCGCCGAATCCGGCCGCGCGGTGGGAATCCTCGCCGACCTCCAGGGGCCGAAGATCCGTCTCGGCACCTTCGCGGGCGGGCCGGTCGAGTGGCACAACGGCGACATCGTGCGGATCACCGTCGAGGACGTCGCGGGCACCCACGACCGCGTCTCGACCACCTACAAGGGACTCGCCGACGACGCGAAGCCCGGCGACCGTCTCCTCGTTGACGACGGCAAGGTCGGCCTCGTGGTCAAGGACGTCGAGGGCCCGGACGTCGTGTGCGAGGTCACCGAAGGCGGCCCCGTCAGTAACAACAAGGGTGTCTCTCTGCCGGGCATGGACGTCTCCGTGCCGGCGCTGTCCGAGAAGGACATTGAAGACCTCGAGTTCGCGCTCGAACTGGGCGTGGACTTCATCGCGCTGTCGTTCGTCCGCTCGCCCGCCGACATCGACCTGGTCCACCAGGTGATGGACCGCGTGGGCAAGGGCCGCCTCCCGGTGGTCGCGAAGATCGAGAAGCCCGAAGCGGTCTACAACCTCGAAGCCATCGTGCTCGCTTTCGACGCGGTCATGATCGCCCGTGGCGACCTCGGCGTCGAACTCCCGCTGGAGCAGGTCCCGCTGGTGCAGAAGCGCACCATCCAGATCGCCCGCGAGAACGCGAAGCCGGTCATCGTCGCGACGCAGATGCTCGAGTCGATGATCAACAGCTCCCGTCCGACCCGCGCGGAGGCCTCGGACGTCGCCAACGCGGTGCTCGACGGCGCGGACGCCCTCATGCTCTCGGGTGAGACCAGCGTCGGCCGCTACGCCATCGAGGTGGTCAAGACCATGGGCCGCATCATCGAAGCCGTCGAGACCGACTCGCCGGTCGTGCCGCCGCTGTCGCATGTCCCGCGCACCAAGCGCGGTGTCATCTCCTACGCGGCCCGTGACATCGGCGAGCGGCTTAACGCCAAGGCGCTGGTCGCCTTCACCCAGTCCGGTGACACCGTCCGGCGGCTCGCGCGGCTGCACACGCGGCTGCCGCTGCTGGCCTTCACCCCGGAGGAGAGCGTCCGCAGCCAGCTCGCGATGACCTGGGGCACCACGACGCGGATCGTGCCGAAGGTCGACTCCACCGACCAGATGATCCAGCAGGTCGACCACGCGATGCTCGAAATGGGCAAGTACGCGAAGGGCGACCTCGTGGTCATCGTCGCCGGCTCCCCGCCGGGAACGGTCGGCTCGACCAACCTGATCCGGGTGCACCGCCTCGGTGAGGACGACCACGCCTGACGCCGGTCAGAGCCCACGCCTGTGAGATGAACGGGACTTTCACTGCAAATTTTGCAATGAAAGTCCCGTTCATCTCGTCCGGGACGTCCTGAAGGCGGCTTCCGCGGTCGGTTGCCGGGGAGGGGCGTGAGCGGCGATTCGGGTCCGGGGGCTGATGGGGACTTTCCCCGCGTCTGACGCGGCGAAGGGCGCTTTCCCTGCATGCCATGCGGGGAAAGTCCCCTTCAGCCCGTCGGTAGGCATCGGGACGTCCCGAAGGTGGCCTTCGCGACAAACGTCCCGCCTCGCAGAGGCCTGACGCGCCCCACCACCTAGGCTTCGCCTATGACTGAAATGGCCAGGGAGGCCGCGGCCGGATTCGACGGCACCGGGGGCGTCGGCGGTCAGCCGGTGCTCGACCGGCTGGTCGCGCTGCTGGACTTGGAGAAGATCGAAGAGAACATCTTCCGCGGCGTCTCACCGGCCCATTCGCCGGTGCGGGTGTTCGGCGGGCAGGTCGCGGGGCAGGCGCTCGTCGCCGCCGGCCGCACCGTGCCCGAGGAGCGGAAGGTCCACTCGCTGCACGCGTACTTCATCCGCGGCGGCGACCCGAGTGTCCCGATCGTCTACGAGGTCGACCGCATCCGCGACGGCCGTTCGTTCACCACCCGCCGCGTCGTCGGCATCCAGCACGGCAAGGCGATCTTTTCGCTGTCCGCGTCGTTCCAGAAGGACGAAGGCGGCATCGAGCACTCCGAGGGCATGCCGGACGTCCCTGGCCCCGAGTCGCTCCCGACGTTGCAGGAGCGGGCCGAGGGCTACTTCATCGGCCACCACGACCGGCCGCGCCCGATCGACCTGCGCTACGTCAACGACCCGCCGTGGGTGACGCGGAAGTCGGGTGAACTCCCCGCTCGCAACCAGGTGTGGATGCGGGCCGACGGCAAGCTTCCGGACCAGCAACTGTTACACGTCTGCGTGCTGACCTACGCCTCCGACATGACGCTCCTGGACTCGGTCCTCGCGCGCCACGGCGTCTACTGGGACCTCGACAAGGTGATCGGCGCGAGCCTCGACCACGCGCTCTGGTTCCACCGCCCGTTCCGGGCCGACGAGTGGTTCCTCTACGACAGCGCGTCGCCGACCGCGTCGGGTGCCCGCGGTCTGGCCACCGGCCGGTTCTTCGCCGCGGACGGAACGCACATCGCGACCGTCGTGCAGGAAGGCCTTCTCCGGGTGGTGTGAACGGTGACGTTCCGCATCGGCGGTTCGCGTTGTCCACCCTTTAGAGGGAATAGCGAAACGCATTAACATCTGGAGCCAAAGCATTACGCAATGGCTTCGGGTATAAAGGGAGGGCCGGAACCGATCGAGGGACGGCTTCGGCCCTCCACCGGGGTGAATCCGGCTTCGACGGGTATCCTGGCGAAAGCCATCGGTGCAGCTCGCGACCCGCGCCCGTGCCGCGAGCGGATCCGCCGTCGCCGATGAGGACGGGCTACCGCGTTGCACAATGCTCAACCTGCAACGGCAATCTGCAAATTGCAGGATGAAAATCCGGCCGTGCCGGAAAATGGTCGGGTGACCATCTCACCGAATGTGTCCCGGGCTGGTTAGATGAGCTTCGAGCGAGGTTTCCGAACACGGTTCTCCTCGCCGCGTCACGATCGGTGTTGCTCGGACAGCCTGTGGAGGTGCCGTGATGACGAGGGGTCAGGGACCCACCGTGCGCCGCCGGAGACTGGCGAGTGAACTGAGGCGGTTGCGCGAGGCGGCGGACCTCACCATCGACGAGGTGAGCGAGAAGCTCGAATGCTCGGCGTCGAAGGTCAGCCGCATCGAAACCGGGCACGTCGGCGTCACCCCGCGCGACGCGCGCGACATGCTCGAGCTGTACGGCATCGCCGGCGACGAGCAGGAAGCACTCGTCCAGCTGGCCAGGGAAGCCCGCAAACGCGGCTGGTGGCACGCGTATAACGAGGTGTTCACCGGCACCTTCGTCGGCCTGGAGGCGGACGCGAGTTCGCTACGGGCGTTCCAAGCACTGCTGGTGCCGGGTCTGTTGCAGACCGAGCGCTACGCCAGGGCCGTGATCAGGGCGATGCGGCCCGACGCCGAGGAAGCCGAGATCAGGCGCCGGGTGGCGGCGAGGATGGCGCGGCAGGAACTGCTGACGGACCCTTCGCCGCCGGAGTACTGGGCCGTGATCGACGAGGCGGTCCTGCACCGCACGATCGACAGCGCCGAGGTGATGGCGGAACAGCTGCACCGGATGGTCACGATGGCGGCGAGGGCGAACGTGACCGTCCAGGTCGTGCCGTTCGGCGCGGGTGCCCACCCCGGGATGGAAGGTCCGTTCCTCGTCATGGGCTTCCCCGAACTTGCCGACACCGACGTGGTCTACGTCGACAGCACCTCCAGCGGGCTCTACCTGGAGGAACCCCCGGACGTCCGGCGATACGCGTTGATGTTCGACCATCTGCGTGCCGCCGCGTTGAAGCCGGACGACTCGGTCGAGGTGATCGCCGAGGCCGCCGGAAGGTTCGCCGAACAGGCGGCCCTGCCGGAGAAACCGCACTATCGGGACCTCGGCTTACTCGAAGTCCCCGGAAACTAGTAAGGAGTGGGGAGCATGACGCCCAACGATGATCTTTCCCAGGCCCGGTGGCGCAAGAGCAGCCACAGCGGTGGCGGCAACGACTGCGTCGAGGTCGCCTTCACCGGTTCCGGCGCCGCCCTGAGGGATTCCAAGGATCCCGATGGCGGTTCCTTCCGCCTCTCGTCGAGCGCTTGGCGAGGGCTGCTCGGCGCCGTGCGCCCGAGTGGTACGGACCACGGCTAGACACGCTGGAATTCGACCCCTTACGACCGCCGAGCAGGGGATGGGCGGGAGTAAGGGGTCGAACCACGTCCGGGTGTAGGTGATCACCCGATGCCGCGAGCCACCCCTCAGGACGAATCTGGTTCTTACCAAACCAGGTAGTGAGTTCCTAAGGGGAGACAATGATGTACAGCAACGACGCTCTGCTCACCGGAGTGCTGGCCGAGGTCGAATACCGACGGGAAGAGCTGCGGCGGGCAGGCCGCAGCGTGTGGGTCGACAGGGCCCGCCGGGCAGGCAAGCGGATCCGCGCGAACCGCGCCGAGGTCCAGGTGCCCGCCCAGCACCGCCGGGAGACCGGGCAGGTGCCCGCTCGCAGCGGCGAGATCACCCGGTAGAGGCCGAGTGCGATGAAGCTCTCGGCAGAAACCCAGGCGAAGTTGTCGGTCCGGTAGGCAAGAATGCACCTCGTGCCCCGTCTTGGCTCCGGAATCCCGATCGTCGCCCGCACTCAGGAGATGCGGCAGCTCCGCGCCGCCTTCGCCCGTGCAGAACGGGCAGAGGCGGGCGCGGTGCTGCTCTCCGGAGACGCCGGCGTCGGCAAGACCCGCCTCCTGTCCGCGCTCGGCGAGTACGCCGCCGGCGCGGGCGCCCTGGTACTCACCGGGCGCTGTATCGACGTCCATGAGGGCGGTCTTCCTTATCTTCCGTTCGCCGAGGCGCTGGCGCCGCTGGCGACGACGTCCGATCCCGCGGTCACCGCCGCGGTCCGTGCCCGGCCGGCGCTGGGCAGGCTGCTTCCGCAGATGCAGCAGGCGGAGGACTTCCCCGCCATCGAAGACGGTCAGCTCACCGCGAGCGAACGGGTGTCGACGCAACGGCTCAGGCCCGAACAGGACCTCGGCCAGCTCCAGCTGTTCGACGCGGTACTGGGGGTGCTGACCGTCATCGCGCAGCGCCGGCCGGTGGTGATCCTGCTGGAGGATCTGCACTGGGCCGACGGTTCCACCCGGAACCTGCTGTCCTTCCTGATGACGAGGCTGCGCACCCAGCGGCTGCTGGTGGTGGCGAGCTATCGCGAGGAGGACGTCCACCGGCGGCATCCGCTGCGGGGACTGCTGTCCGAGGTGGTGCGACTGGGCGCGGTCGAACGCGTCGAGGTCAAGCCGTTCGGTGCCGAGGACGCGCGCGCGTTCGTCGAGGCGCTGGCCGACGAGCCGATCGGCCAGGACATGATCGCCGACATCGTCTCCCGGTCCGAGGGCAATCCGTTCTTCGTCGAGGAACTGCTCGCGTCCGCGAAGGACTGCCGCGAGCTCCCCGCCGGGCTGGCCGAAGTGCTCCTCGCCAGGGTGGAGCAGCTTTCCCAGATCACCCGCCGGGTGCTGCGCGTGGTCTCGGTCGCCAAAGACGCGGTGGCGCACGCCGCGCTCGCCGAGATCTCCGGACTGGACGAACTCGAACTCGACGAGGCACTGCGCGAGGCGGTGCAGCATCACGTACTGGTGATCGAGAACGGCTTCTACACCTTCCGTCACGCGCTGCTGCAGGAAGCCGTCTACGGCGATCTGCTGCCGGGCGAACGGGTGCGTATGCACGCGGCCTACGCGTCGCGTATCCGCACCCGGACGCAGGGCCGCGGCCAGGACGCGCGGCTCGCGCACCACAGCCTGGAGAGCAAGGACTTCGTCGGCGCGCTGGCCGCGTTGCTGCGCGCGATGGACGAGGCCGAGAAGCTGGGCGCGCCCGGTTCCGCGTTGCGGCACGTCGAACAGGCACTGTCCATTTGGGACGCCGTCCCCGCCCCGGACCGGCCATCGGACGTCGACGAACTCCGCCTGCTGCACGAGGCGTCGTACTTCGCGAGCACGTCGGGGGAACCGGAGCGAGCGGTGGCGTATTCGCGGTCCGCGACCGAGGCACTCGGTCAGGACACCGGCAGCGAACGGGCCGCCAAGGTCTGGCGACGGCACGCGGAGGCGCTGCTTTCGGTCGACGGCACGCTCGACGAGGTCGTCGAGGCGATCGACAAGGCCTGGAGCCTGGTCGAACACACCGAGGCGAGTTCCGCGCGGGCCTGGGTACTCGCCACCAGGGCGGGCATCTTGAGACTGATCGACAGGCATGACGAGGCGCTGCAGTGCGCGCTGGCCGCGGTCGCCGACGCGAAGGCCGTCGGCGCGGGCGGGGCGGAGGCGGCCGCACTGGTCTCGCTCGGCACGCTGGCCGATTCGGCGGGCGACGTCGAGGAGGCGCGTGAGCGGCTGCGCCAGGCCGAGCGGAAGGCCAGGGATTCCGGTGCGCTCAACGGTGAACTGCGGGCGCTGCACTTCCTCGGGATGAGCTACGACGACCGGGCCGAGATCCATTCCGCGCTGAAGTACTACGCCAAGGGCATCCAGCGGGCCAAGGACACCGGGCTGACCTGGAGTTCGTTCGGGATCGAGCTGCGGACCAAGCACCTCACGCTGCGGTACGTCAGCGGGGACTGGCCGGAAGACGACGACGCCGGCCGCGCGGGCCGCGGTGTTTCGAGCGTCGTCGCCGGTCGTTTCCTGGGGATCTGGGCGCAGTTCGTCGTCGGGCGGGGCCGGTTCGAGGACGCGGACAAGATCCTGCCCAGCCTGCGGCAGCACTGGAGCACGGACGTTTCGATCGCGGGCGCGGCCGGTGACGCGGCCATCCAGCTCGCGTCATGGCGCCGGGACCACGCGGGCGCGGTGCGGCAGGCACACGAGCTGATCGACTGGCTCGAAGAGATCGAACCCGCGATGCTCGGCGGGATCCGGATCAGCGTGCACGGCCTCGCGGCCGCCGTCGCGCAGGCCGCCGAAGCCCGGGTCCGCGGGGACCAAGCGACCGTGGACGCCGCGGTGGAGTCGGGCGAGAAGATGCTCGCCCACGGACGACGTTGCGCCGAACACGGCATCCCGCGTTCGGTGTCGCTCGGTCCGGAGGCGCTGGCGTGGCTCGCCCGGCTCGAGGCGCTCGGCGGCTGTCTGCGCGGCTCGGGCGATCCGGGGCTGTGGGCGAAGGCGGTCGACGCGTTCGGGTACGGCGCGGTGTACGAGCAGGCCATGTGCCGCCTGCAGCACGCGAAGTCCCTGCTGGCGACCAACGGCGACACTTCGCTGGCCGCGTCGGAACTGCTGGCCGCGTACGCGGTCGCCGACAAGCTGGGTGCCTGTCCGCTGCGCGAAGCGGTCCGGGACCTGAGTCACCGGGCGCGCGTCGAGCTTCCCGGTGTGCCCGCGGCCCCGCGTCGTGACGTCGTCGATCCCCTCACCGACCGGGAACGGGACGTGCTGGAGCGCGTCGCGCTCGGCCGTACCAACCGGCAGGTCGGGGACGAGCTGTACATCAGCGAGAAGACGGTGAGCGTCCACCTCTCGCGCGTGATGGCGAAACTCGGCGCGAGCCGCCGGGCCGAGGCCGTCGCGATCGCCTACGACCGAGGCCTGCTGGCCGCCCCGACCACCTCGTGAATTGCCTGCCTGAAAAGGAGTCCTTCACGGGCCCGCCTCACCCGCCGCAGGTCTCCGCCGCGGAAAGGTGACGGCCTCCGTGGTCTGGCCGAGGCTGTGTGGAAAGAGGGACACTCAACGTCCCTCTTTCCACACAGCCCTGCCGGAAGTTGCCCGCGTCAGCGTTCCGCGCGACGGCCTCGTTGGCGACAACTGACCGCAATTCGTCCTCTAGTTGCGGTCCTTGCACGTGCAACTACCGCAACTAGAGGACTAAACGCGGAGGGGGTCAGCGGCGCGGAAGGCGGCGAAGGGCCTTGAGGCTTGCGCTCAGGGCTCGCGCCCAGAGCTTCGGCGGGATCCCGCGGCCGGGGCGCAGTGGCATCCCGCGCTGTAGCGCGATCGCCTGGGCTTCGGTGTACTTGAGCAGTCCTTCGGCACCGTTGCGCCGCCCGACACCGGACTCCTTCATACCGCCCATCGGCAGCCCCACGGTTCCGAAGGTCGCGGCGAAGCCTTCGTTGACGTTGACGGTCCCGGCCTTCAGCCGTGCCGCGACCTCCCAGCCCGCGCGGCCGTTGCGCGACCACACGCTCGCGTTCAGCCCGAACCGCGTGTCGTTCGCGCGCTCGATCGCCTCGGTGACGTCGGTGTAGCCATAGATCGACACGACCGGCCCGAAGGTCTCTTCGGCGAACAGCTTGACGTCCTCGGTGACGTCGGTGAGGACGGTCGGTTCGTAGAACAGCGGGCCGAGGTCGGGCCGGGCCTTGCCGCCGGTGAGCACGGTCGCGCCCTTGGACCGGGCGTCCTCGACGTGTGCCGACACCGTCGCCAGCTGGTCTTCCGAGGTCAGCGAACCCATCTGCGCCCGGTAGTCGAGCGCGCCACCGAGCTTCACCGCGGCGGTCTTGGCGACGAACGCGCGCGTGAACTCCTCGCGGATCGACTCGTGGACGTAGATCCGCTCGACGGAAACGCACAGCTGGCCCGCGGAGGAGAAGCACGCCGTGACCGCGCCCGTGGCGGTCTTGGCGATGTCCGCGTCAGGCAGCACGATCATCGGGTTCTTGCCGCCGAGTTCCAGCGAGTAGCTCGTCAGCCGCTCCGCCACCTTCGCGGCAAGCTCCTTACCTGTCGGCGTGGATCCGGTGAAGCACAGGTAGTCCGACTCTTCGACCAGCGCGTCGCCGATCCGCGAACCGCGGCCGAGCACGATCTGCCAGACACCGGACGGCAGCCCGGCTTCCTCGGCGATTTCCTGCAGCCACAGCGCCGAGAGCGCGGTCTGGTTGTCCGGCTTCTGCACGACGGCGTTACCCGCCGCGAGCGCGGGAAGGACGTCCATCGCGGTGAGCGCGAGGGGGTAGTTCCATGGCGAGATGATCCCGACGACGCCCTTGGGGTGCCGGATCTCGCCGACCTTCGTCAGCACCGGGATCAGCCCGGCGGCGCGACGCGGCGAAAGGAACTTCGCGCTGTGCTTTCCGTAGTAGGCGGCCACGAGCGCGGTGGCGCTGACCTCGTCGAAGGCGTCCATCCGTGCCTTACCCGCCTCGATCTGCACGAGGTCGAGCGCCTCTTCCTGGCGCTTCAGGACCAGGTCGTGCAGGCGGATCAGGATGCGCTGGCGGTCCTCGACCGGCCGCTGCGCCCACGCGCGCTGCGCTTCCCGCGCCTCGTCGAACACGGCGCGGACGTCGGCGTCGGTGGCCTGGGGGAGCGTCGCGATCGGCTGCCCGGTGAACGGGGCGCGCATCTGGACCGGCGCGGAGTCCTTGCCGCCCACGACCCGCCCTACGAGCCGTTCCGCCCTTGCCGCTGCCGGGGCGCCGGGAACGCCGCCGATGGCGGCCGGGCCTTCGGTGTGGCGGCTCGCGCTCGCCGGTGTCGTGCTCGTCATGCCGTCTCCGTTCCATGCCGCGCGTGGAGCCGGAAGGCGCCACGCAGAGCCCAGGTGTTACCGACGAGTACAGCATACTGCCGGTATGGAGACTGTCCAGCGCTGATATGAATAAGTTTCACATATTGCCGGGTGGTGGCGGATTGTCAGGGGAACGGGCGCAGGATGTCCTGCTGCTGCAACGCCGAGCCCGCGGGCGGCGTCGGAGGTGACGGCGGTTCGTAGGCCTGCGGTTGCGCCGGATAGTGCTGCTGCGGGACTCCGGGCGCGTAAGGCGTGTGGCCGACCGGGTAAGGGGCCTGAGGGGATGGCGCGGGTTCGCGGCGGTTGGCCACGATCGCCAGTCCGATGGTGAGCAACGCCACGAGCCCGCCCGCGAGCAGGATCCAGAATCCACTCCCGGTTCCGTAGCGTGAGACGAAGCGGCCGGTGTCCTGCCCGAAACTCAGGCTCGCCGAGATGTCCATGCCGAACATCCAGACACCGATGGCGGTCCCGGCCCCACCGGCGATCAGCAGTGTTCGCGCCGTCGTCGCGGCAGGTGAACCCGAATTCCGCCGGTACGACGCGAAGCCCACCGCGGCGCCGGCGAACAACGTCAGCGCGGTGGCGGACAGCGGGATGCCGTAACGGGCGACATGGGTCTTGTCGTAGAAGTCCTTCTCCTCCGTCGACGGTTCGATGTCGAAGCTCCGCGACCAGCCGGTCTCGGCGAATTTCGACACCGTTTTGCCGTCGGAGAGTTGCTCGTAGGTCGACTGCGGAAGAAAGGTCGCGATGAGCACCAGCAGGCCGGCGAAAACACCCATCATCGCGGCGAACAACCGGGGGAGCCGCGCGTCGGACGGCGGCCGTTGCGTCGCGACCGGAGTCTGGACGGGTTGCCTTGCGCCGAACGGGTCAGTCGGATGGGATGGCTGCTGCTGCGGCGCGTTCATGGTCGGCTCCTCCGCCGGTTCTGTTGTCCAGCAAGGAATTTCACCACGGATCGGCCCCGGAGATAAGTGTCACCTGTGCTCTGGTCAAGGGCTCCGGAGCGTGCTAGGTGCGGAGATTGTCGATGACGAATTCCGTCACCTTCTTCGCCGCGCCGCAAGAGTCGTGCTGCCACGGGCCCGCTTCGGCCCGTTCGTCGATGTTGGTGCCGACGTACATCAAGGTCTCCTCGTCCAGTCCGAGTGCCAGCCGGCAGGCGAGTGGTCCCTTGTCCTGGCGGCCGGTGATGTTCTCCTCGGCCCAGACCACCACCACCGGATAGCTTTTGATCATCAGTTCCTCCCATCGGTTACCGGTGTCTTTGCCACTCGCGTGGTCGGCGTAGAGGGTTTCGAGGGTTTCCCTCAGTGGGCTCAGCCACGAGGTCTGTACCCGGACGATCGGCCCGAAGGCGAGGACGCAGCGGCCTTCACCGCCGGTGTCGCGGACCCCGCCGGTGAAACCGATGCTTTCGACCTGCTCCACCGTGATCGCGCTACAGGGGTCGGCGATGAACCTGGCGCCGTCGAGCGGAACGGGGATGGGCGGCGCTGGAGCGGGCGAACCCGGTGGCGGACCGGTCGCCGTCCCACCGCACCCGGCGACAAGCAACGTCAGCAGGACGATCGCCAGGCGCCTCACTCCGGATCCGCTTCGGGTTTGATCCGCCATCGCCGGGGATCGGCGACCACCACCGCGCTCGTGCCAACTGTCGGGACCTTGGGAAAGGTCTCCTCGATGACCTGGAGCTGGAACCCGGCCCCGATCAACGTCGTCATGTCGGTGAGCAGCTGGGTCAGGCTCGCGTTGCAGTCCCGCCAAAACGTGGTGAACGCGGAATTGATGCCGTCGATCAGATCCATGAGCGCGACCGGAGTCAGCGGGGGGAAGACCGCCGAACCGAGGACCACGCCGAACTTCCCGCCGAGCTGGGCGAGGGTCGAAGCGCAGTTGCCCAGGAACTCGAGCAGGTTCTTGTACGTGTTGATGACGGTCGTCGCGATGTTCACCACGACCGTCGTCAGGTTCGCCAAGGACGCCTGTCCCGCGTCGAGGGCTTTCGTCGTTTCGGAGGCGTAGGCGTCGAACTGGTCGAAGCCGTCGCCTTGCCAAGCGGTGCGCAACGACAGGTTCGTCCTCGTGACGAGATCGGACGCCGACTTGAGTTTGCTCTGCGAGCCGAACTTGTCCGCCAGTTCCAGCGGCCTTCGCAGATCGCCGAGCAGGAAGTTCTTGAGATTGTCCAGAAGTTCGAGGATGCCGTCCGCGCCGATCAGGTCGGCGTGGAAGCGGACCTCCTGATCGGCCTTTTCGGGGTACAGCAACCCGGACTTGTCCAGGCCGGTCACCGGATTCCTCCTTCGAGCCTCTTCATCTCGTCGTAGGCCTGCCTGTCGAGGTGCTCGTAGTGCTCGGCGGCGCGGTGGAGCGCCGCGCTCAGTTCGCCCAGTTCCGCGGAGTTGGCCACGGAGATCTCCCGGATCTGGTCCACCGCCCGGTTGTAGGCGTCGACGGTGCCCGCGCCCCGCACTCCCCGCATCAGCTCGGCGAGGGTGCCCGGCAACCCCAGGTCGCCCGGCTCGAGCCGGACATGGGCGAGGTCCGTGAGCGCGAAGCCGCGGACGAGATCCGCCGCCTGGTCGATGGTGTCCGCCGCGGCACGGAGTCCCTCCGGGTAGACGTGATAACCCTGTCCCGGGCCGGGGTCGAAGGGATGCGGATAGCTCACGCGATCCCTCCGTCCCGCTCGGCCCGCTGGATGCCCGCGAGCAACTTCCGGGACAGGCTTGCGGCGGAGTAGGACTTCACCACCGAGGCGTTCAAGGACACGTCCACCAGTTCGCCCGTTCCGGTGGTCGTGAACGTCCCGATCTCGCCGGGGAGCAGCCATGTCCGCTGCGCCCGCGCCGCCGCCGAAGCGGCGCTTTTCGCTTTCTCGACCTTGGCGTCTATTTCTTTCGCGAGGTGATAAAGATCGTCTTCGTGATTCATCGGCGACCCTCACTCAGGAAGTCGATTTGCTCGAAACTCTCTTCCTCGGCTGGCCCCGGTGATCTTCGGCCCGAGTCGTCCTCTTCGCCCAGCACCGCCCGCATTTTGACCAGGCTCACTTCGGCCGCCGCTGTCCTGGCGGCGTGCACGGCTTCCACCACGGCAGGCCCGGCCAGTTGCGGATGCGGGATCCCGGTCGCGTGATCGGCGAGCAACAGGCCGACCAACCTGCCCTGACCACTGACGACGGCCAAGGCCAGCCCGTCATGGGATCGGCCGGGGTGCCTGCCCCGCGCGAGTTCCGCGTCAAGTTCCCCGGCCAGGTGTCTGAGTTCGTCCGCGTTCCAGGACACGTCGGTGTCGCCTCCCCTGCGTAACCGCCTGAATATCCAGAGTAGTAAACGCAGGTGGGGCTTGTCTTCTTTTTCACGCTTTCGTAAGCATGGCCCCCAGGCTTTTGTGAATTCGCAATTCTGGTGGCTACGGAGTGGTGTCCTCGTACAACATCACCGCGACGCGCTTCCATTCGTCGAGCAGATGCCGCCGCCGCTTCGGATCGCCGCCGAGTTCGGCGTCCAGTGCCAGGCCGCGGGTGAGGTTCACGGTCAGCCAGAACAGGATCTCCGCGCGTTCCTTCGGCAGGTCCCCGGCGATCGCGGTGACGTGCTCCAGGGTCGAACGGCCCAGCGCCCGGTCGACCGGGCGGATCGCCTCGCGGAGTTCGGGGTCGGTCCGCGCCGCCACCCACAGTTCGGTGGCGGCCGTGGACAGCGTGCCCGAGTAGCCCTCCCAGAGCAGGTCGATCGCCGCCGCGACGCCCGAGGCTCCGCCGGGCAGCGTGGAGATCGACGCGGCGAGCTGTCCGCGCTGCCTTTCCGTCAGATGCTCGACGGCGGCCGCCATGAGTTCGGCCTTCGCGGAGAAGTGGTGCTGCACGGCCCCTTTTGAGACCCCGGCGCGAGCGCAGATCTCCTGGACCGAGGTGCGCGCGTACCCGAGGTCGACCAGGCAGTCGATGGTGGCGTCGAGCAGAGCGGTGCGGGTCTGCTCGCGCCGCTCGGCCTGTGTCCGGTGGGTCCTGCTCAGTGCGGTCACCGAACCCCCTTTACGTGCAGCTCGGTACGGATGTACATTCCGCTTGGAACTTACATCCTAAGCGTCATGTTTTCCAGGTCCTGATCAGGAGGCGTTGGCCGTGCCCTTGCAGATCCAGAAGAGTTCGTGGAGCACGACGGAGCTCGAAGACCTCCGGGACCTTGCCCGGACCTTCTGCCAGAAGGAACTCGCGCCGAACCAGGAACGCTGGGCGGCCGACAAGAAGGTCGACCGCGAGCTCTGGACGAAGGCGGGCGAGGTCGGCTTGCTGGCGTTGTCCATCCCGGAGGAGTACGGCGGTGGTGGCGGTACGTTCGGCCACGAGGCCGTGCTCTACGAGGAGCAGGCCCGGTCCGGCGACAGCGCATGGGGCGTCACCGTCCACAATGGAATCGTCGCGCACTATCTGCTGGAGTACGCCATTGAAGAGAAGAAGCGGGAGTGGCTGCCGAAGTTCGCCTCCGGTGAGATGGTCGGCGCGGTCGCGATGACCGAACCCGGCACGGGTTCGGACCTGCAGAGCATCAAGACCCGCGCGGTCCGCGACGGCGACGACTACGTCATCAACGGCGCGAAGACGTTCATCACCAACGGTTTCCACGCCGACCTCGTCGTCGTCGCGGTGAAGACCGACCCGGACGCGGGCGCGCAGGGCGTCTCCCTGATCGCCGTCGAGACCGACACGCCGGGCTTCAGCCGCGGCCGCGTCCTCGACAAGATCGGGCTCAAGGGCCAGGACACCGCGGAGCTGAACTTCGACGACGTCCGCGTGCCCGCCGCCAACCTCCTCGGTGACAAGGAAGGCCTCGGCTTCGTCCAGCTCATGCAGCAGCTGCCGCAGGAACGGCTGATCATCGCCGTCACCGCGGTCGCCGGGATGGAGGCCGCGATCGACCAGACCATCGCCTACACCAAGGACCGCCAGGCGTTCGGCCGTCCGATCTACAACTTCCAGAACACGAAGTTCAAACTCGCCGAGGCCGCCACCGAGGCCGCGGTTTCGCGCGCGTACCTCGACCAGTGCATCGAGCGGCACCTGCGCAAGGAACTCGACGTGCAGGGCGCGGCGATGGCGAAGCTGTGGACCACCGAACGGGTCAACAAGGTCGTCGACGACTGCCTGCAGTTGTTCGGTGGCTACGGCTACATGACCGAGTACCCGATCGCGCGCGCGTGGGCCGACATCCGGATTTCCCGTATCTTCGGCGGTACCAGCGAGATCATGAAGGAAATCATCTCCCGCACGCTGTAAACCGTTGCCGTACTTGGAAAGGACGTGGCGATGAAGGCTGGGCCACTGAGCGGCCTCAAGGTCGTCGAGCTGGCCGGGCTCGCCCCGGCGCCGTTCGCCTGCACGATTCTCGCCGATCTCGGCGCGGAGGTCGTCCGGATCGACCGGGCGACACCGGGCGACGACGTCATCGCGTTCCCGAACGACCCGCTCGCCCGCGGCAGACGGTCGATCGGGATCAACACCAAGACCCCCGAGGGGGTCGAGCTGGTGCTGAAGCTCGCCGACGAGGCCGACGTGCTCATCGAGGGTTTCCGTCCCGGGGTGGCCGAGCGGATGGGCATCGGGCCGGAGCAGGTCCACGCCCGCAACCCGCGGCTGGTCTACGGGCGGATGACCGGCTGGGGCCAGGACGGCCCGCTGGCCACCGTCGCCGGGCACGACATCAACTACATCGGCATCGCCGGCGCGCTCGAACCGATCGGGCCCGCGGGACAGCGGCCGGTGGTTCCGCTCAACCTCATCGGTGACTTCGGCGGCGGTGGCCTTCTGCTCGCGATGGGCGTGCTGGCGGCGTTGTTCGAACGCCAGTCGTCCGGCAAGGGGCAGGTAGTCGACGCGTCCATGGTGGACGGTGCGGCGTTGCTGACCACCAGTCTGCACGGACTCCTGAACTCCGGGCTCTGGCCGGGCGGGCGCGGTGAGAACCTGCTCGACGGCGGTGCGCCGTTCTACGACACCTACGAGACCGCCGACGGCAAGTACGTCGCCATCGGCGCGATCGAGATGCGGTTCTGGGGCGCCCTGGTGAAGGTGCTCGGGCTCGATCCCGAGGAGACCCCGGTCCACGTCGACAAGAACGAATGGCCGAAGCTGCGCAAGATCGTCGCCGAGGCCGTCGCGAAGCACACTCGCGACGAACTCGTCGCGAAGGCCGAGGGCACCGACGCGTGCCTGACGCCGGTGCTCGCGCCGGGGGAGGCGCCGTCGCATCCGCACAACGTCGCGCGCGGGACGTTCGTCGACATCGGCGGTGTGGTGCAGCCCGCGCCCGCGCCGAGGTTCGACCGCACCCCGGCGGAGACGCCGGAACCGCCGCGGCCCAAGGGCGCCGACACCGCCGACGTCCTCGCGGAACTCGGGGTGGACGCCGACGGGATCGAGCGGCTCAAGGCCGCGGGCACCATCGTGTGAGCTGAAGGGGACTTTCCCCGCCTGAGACGCAGCGAAAGCGTCCTTCACCGCGTGTCATGCGGTGAAGGACGCTTTCAGCCCAGATCGGACCGCAGCATCGAATAGAGGATGTGGTCGCGCCAGGCCCCGTCCCGGAACCCGTAGCCGCGCAGCACGCCCTCCTTGGTGAAGCCCGCCTTGGTCAGGGAGCGCTGCTCGGCGATGTTGTCCGCCTCGGTCGACGCCTCGACGCGGTTCATCTGCGTATGCGCGAAGAGATAGCGGACCAGCAGCCGCTGCGCCTCGGTCCCGTGGCCGTGGCCGCGTGCCTCGGGGATCAGCACCAGGCCGGCGTTCCAGCAGTACGACGTCGACCCGGACCTGGTCTTGTGCCAGGAGACGAAGCCGAGCCGCTGCCCGTCGAGCACGATCATCAGCATGCCGTTGTCCGCCGCGAGCATACCGGTCTCGGTCCAGCGACGGCGCAGGAAGTGCGGGTCGTGCCAGCCGTGCCATTCGAACGCGCCCGCGGCCCGCGGGTCGTTCGTCAGCGCCTCGAGCGTCGGCAGGTCGTCTTCGTGGACCGGTCTGAGCGCGACTCCGGTGTCGTTCATTGAGTCGAGATTAGGGGCTGAAGGTGCCGTGCCGTCCCGCACCGCCACTGAACCGGCTCGCGCCCTCGGCGGCCTCCTCGGCGAGCCCGCCGCGGATCAGCGCGTTCGAGAACTCGGCCCGCATCGCCTCTTCCTCGGTGAGCCCGTACTGGCCGTACGCGGACTTGCGGTCCGCGCGCAGGCACGCCTGCGGGAACGCGGCCAGTTCGCGCGCGAGGGCTTGGGCGGCGCTCAGCGCCTCGCCGTCGGGCACGACCCGGTTCGCCAGCCCGATGGCCAGCGCCTCCTCGGCGTCGACCGGCCTGCCGGTGAGGATCAGGTCCATCGCCCGGGAGTGCCCGATCAGCCGGGGGAGGCGCACCGTGCCGCCGTCGATCAGCGGCACCCCCCAGCGGCGGCAGAACACCCCGAAGACGGCCGTGCTGTCGGCGACTCGCAGATCGCACCACAGGGCCAGTTCCAGGCCACCCGCGACGGCGTGTCCGCGGACCGCGGCGATCACCGGTTTCGACAACGCCATCCGCGTCGGCCCCATCGGCCCGTCGCCCGCCGGGCCGAGCGAGTTGGCGCGGTCGGTGCCGACGGCCTTCAGATCGGCTCCGGCACAGAAGGCGTTACCCGAACCGGTGAGCACGGCGACCGAAGCCTCCTCGTCGCCGTCGAAGGCGCGCAACGCGTCCGCCAGCGCGACCGCGGCCGGCCCGTCCACCGCGTTGCGGGCCTCGGGCCGGTTCAGCGTGATCGTCGTCACCGGCCCGTCCCGGTGGACGAGAACGTTTTCGGTCATCAATCGCTCCCTGAGGTGAATCCGGGTGGGCAACAGGGCCCGGGGCTCCTTAAAGTGGTGACAAAGTCCGCAGTGCGCGCGGAGTCATCGTCTGGACACTACGGTGTGATGGGATGGAGCCATGTCGCCCGGCTTGAAGAAATTCGTTGTGATCGCTGTCGTCGCGCTCGTGCTCTTCTTTCTGATCAGCAGGCCGACGCAATCCGCCGATGCCGTCCACACCGCGCTCGGCTGGCTCCGGTCAGGTGCCGAAGCCATCGTGACGTTCGTCCGGAGCCTCTTCTCCTGACCGGTTCCGCCACCCCCGGTGTCCTCGGTGACGCCGGTGATCAGCGTGCGCGGCCACCAGCGGTTATCACTCAGGGTCACTCATGTCGGATTTCGGTCGGGTGACTCGACCATCCGGGTGGATTGCCTCCGAAAACCCGCTGGTCGACGAATTCGTGCCCTGGAAGCTCTGGCGGAACAGACCTTCGCGCCCCTACGGTGCTCACATTGCGTGATCGGTTGGTCCTCCAGGCGCCGGAGCCGGCCTCCTGGGCGAGAAGTTTCCGCAGGTGCAAGCCCCAGAGCAGCGGGAACTTCCAGCCGGGCAAGTAAGTCAGGACTTGTCAGTCGGGGAATCATGAGGAGGCAGGGATGACCGGAGATCCCGGAGTCGATGCGTTGATCCGGCAGTGGGCCGCCGAGCGGGAGCAGACCCCCGAGGAGCAGGAGGCCGACCGGATCGCGTCGGCGTGGCTGGCCGACGTGCCCCGCCAAGCTCCCGGTATCCCCGGCCAGCGTCAGCAGTCCGGCCAGGCGCGATGGGCGCCGGTCGAGGCCACCGACCCCGGCTACCTCGACGCGATGCGCAGCCGTCTGCCTGGGGTGCCGCAGGACCTGCTGGTCGCCGCCGCGGGCTGGTGGCAGATGGTCGGCGGCGTCGCCGAGGCCGAAGCCTGGTGGGACGCCGGCATCAGCCCGCTCGATCAGCGTGCCCTCGACTACCGCGCGGCCGGGCTCGCCCCGTCCGATCTGAGCCGCCGTCTCGGCCCGATGACCGTGTTGCAGCACCTTCGCCGCGGCAGCGCCCCGGCCTGGTGCGTGGCGCGGCTGGCGAGGCAGCAGAAGTCCGCCTGACGAGAACTTCTCGCACGCCTGGGTGAACCGGCGTGACAGGGGCGATTTCGATTACCGCGTAACGCTAACCTGCGCGAGCTCGTTGTTCGAGTATCGGTCGTGATCGCCGCCCACGCTGGAGGACCCGCTTCGTGCGCACCACCCCGGAAAACGACGAGCTCGTCGCCGACCCGGCCACGCCCACTCCGCCACGTCGCGGGGTGGGCGCCGCCGTACTCGGCAGGCTGGTGATCGTGCTGGCCGTGCTCGCCCTCGCCGCGGGAGGGATCTGGCTGGTGACCAAGGCGTCCGCCCCGGTCGCGAGCCCGACGACGATGGAGATCCCCGCGTTGGAGGTCAAGGCGGCGGACGTCAAACCGGGGACGGTCGTCCCGGTCAACGCCACCCCCGCCGGCGGCGCGGCCCAGCAGACCTCGCCGCAGCAGGCGCAGCCGAAACCGGGCAAGGACCCCCTCGCCACCTGGACCGAACGAGCGGCGCGCGCCACCGGCATCCCGGTCAGGGCGCTGCTCGCCTACGGCAACGCCGAGCTGGCGATGCGCCAGATGCAGCCGAACTGCAAGATCTCTTGGGCCACCCTGGCAGGCATCGGCCGGATCGAGTCGAACCACGGCCAGTACGGCGGCGCCGTCCTCGGCCAGGACGGACGGCCCTCGAAGCCGATCATCGGCGTCCCGCTCGACGGGTCGCCCGGCGTCAAGGCGATCGGCGACACCGACGGCGGACAGTTCGACGGTGACCCGGCCGTCGACCGCGCTGTCGGCCCGATGCAGTTCATCCCCAGCACCTGGCGCCGGTACGCCGCCGACGGCAACCGCGACGGTGTCGGCGACCCGCAGCAGATCGACGACGCGACCCTGGCGGCGGCGCGCTACCTGTGCGTGAACAACCGGGACATGTCGGCGGCCTCGGGATGGTGGGCCGGGATCCTGTCGTACAACAACTCGACGGAGTACGCGCAGAAGGTCTTCGGGCTGGCGGACGACTACGCGAAGGCCGTTCAGACCGCGAAGTGACCTACGCCGCCACTGTCGTCACCACCGTGGGCTGAAGGGAGCTTTCCCCGCATGACATGTGGGGAGAGCTCCCTTCGCCGCATGACATGCGGGGAAAGTCCCCTTCAGCCCCCGCTCGGGAGCAGCCGGGACCAAGGTCCCGACCGGCCCGGTCGCCGAACTTTCGCCGCGCGGCCAGTGCTAGCGTCGATGCGTGCCCGCATCGTCCGTCACCCTGCGCCGCCTCGGCATCGCCGGCGTCTGCCTGGTGAGCCTGGCGCTGTGCTGCGGGCTCGCCTGGTGGCAGTGGGAGCGCTTCTCCTCGGCGAGCGGGACCTTCCAGAACCTCGGCTACGTCCTGCAGTGGCCGCTGTTCGGGCTGTTCCCCGCGTTCATGTTCTGGCGGATCCGCAAACTCCGCCGCCAGGCCGCGGAAGCCGACACCCCGGAGCGGACGGCCGAGACCGTCGTCCCCGAAGCGCCCGCGCCCCGGCGGAGACGTGCCCCGGAACCCGCGCCGTCCGCTCCCGAGGACGACGAGCTCGCCGCGTACAACAAGTACCTGCGTGAACTCAACGCCCGCGACAAGTAGTTCCCCAGAGAGGTTCGAGACCCTATGACCACCCGAACTGACGACGCTGCCCCGGCCCACTCGGTCTCGCTGGGCGGGCCGCTGATCCGGTTCCGCGTCGCGGCGTACGCCACCGGTGTGGCCCTGCTCGGGCTGGTCGTCGAGATGCTGCTGCAGTACGTCTTCCGCGTGGAACTTCCCCAGTTCGTGAAGATGATCCCCATGGTCCACGGCGGGCTCTACCTGATCTACCTGCTGCTTTCGGTCGACCTCGCGATCAAGGCCCGCTGGTCGATGAAGGGCACCGTCCTCGTGCTGATCGCCGGTTGCGTCCCGTTCTTCTCCTTCGTGATGGAGCGCAAGGTCACGCACAAGGTCCAAGCGGGCGTCAAGCTCTAAGCCCGGCGCCGGAAGGTCAGCGCCACCAGGAAGGACAACGCCGTCACGATGGCGGCGGTGGCGAACGCCGAGGTCATCCCGTGGACCGCGGTCTCCGCCGGGCTCCCGGACGGGGTCCGCGTCACCGTGCCGAACACCGTGATCAGGATCGCGAGCCCCAGCGTCGCCCCGACCTGCTGCAAGGTCTGCAGGAGCCCGCCGGCGGCACCCGCGTCGTCGGTGGGCACCGTCGCCATGATGATCACGCTCAGCGGGGAGAACGCCAGCCCCGCGCCGGCGCCCATCAGCACCATCGGCCCGAGCAGATGGGAGAAGTACCCGCTGTCGGTGGTGAGCGCGGTCAGCCAGACGACCCCGCCGGTCATCAGCGCCGTGCCGGTCAGCGCGAGCGGTTTCGGGCCGAACCGGGGGAGCAGCCGCGGAATAAGCCTGCTGAGCCCGAACATGCACAGGGCCATCGGCAGGAACGCGAAGCCGGTCTCCAGCGCGGCGAATCCCGCGATGTCCTGCAGGAACTGGGTCAGGAAGAAGAAAAGCGACATCATCGCCATCGGCCCGAGGAAGAAGTTGACGTAGGCCGCGGCGCGGTCGCGTTCGGCGAACAGCCGCAACGGGATCAGCGGCTGGCTCACCCGCGTCTCGATCGTGAGGAACGCGGCCAGCAGAGCCAGCCCGGCGGCGAGGCTGCCGAGGGTGATGGTGTCGCCCCAGCCGTGCGACGCGGCGTGGGTGAACGCGAACACCAGCGAGCCGACGCCGAAGGTGCCGGTGATCGCGCCGGGAAGGTCCAGTCGCGCGCGCCGCCGAGGGGGATCGGCGACGTACCGCGAGGTGAGCAGGACGATCGCGAGCCCGAACGGGACGTTGATGTACAGCGCCGCGCGCCACGAGATCCATTCGGTCAGCAGCCCGCCGAGCAGCAGGCCGATCGCGAAACCGCCGCTGGACATCGCCGAGAACAGCGCCAGCGCACGCACCCTGGCCTTGGCCTCGGTGAATGTGCTGGTGATCAGCGCCAGTGTGCTCGGCCCGGCGAGCGCCGCGCCGACACCTTGCGCGATCCGCGCCGCGATCAGCATCTCAGCCGAACCGGCGAGGCCGCCGAGCAGGGACGCGGCGGTGAACACGGCCGTGCCCACGACGAACATCCGGCGTCGGCCGAACAGGTCGCCCGCCCGTCCGCCGAGCAGCAGCAAACCGCCGAAGACGAGGCTGTAGGCGGTCATCACCCAGGACAGCCCGGTGTCGGTGAAGCCGAGTTCGGACTGGATGCGGGGGAGCGCGACGTTCATCACCGTCGCGTCGAGGATGAGCATGAGCTGGCAGGTCAGCACGATCGGCAAGACCAGCCGGTGTGGAGATGGTGGGGCCTCGGCCGTCTCCGGCCTAGGCTCGGTACGCAGGGATCGCTCGGTCAAGGAATACTCCAAAGACGTAACGAGATGAAGCGGAGAGACTCTCCACTTGAGGTCGTGAGCGATGATATGGAGAGTGTCTCCGCTTACGCAAGTGGATTGGGAGAACGTCTCCGTTTTCGTCGCCCGAGGAGGTGCAGATGGCCACGGCCGATCCGGTCCGTCCCATGCGCGCGGACGCGCGGCGCAACTACGAGCGCATCGTGGCTGTGGCGAAGAAGGCGTTCGCCGCCGACGGCGTGGACGTGCCAGCCGACGACATCGCCAAACGCGCGGGCGTCGGCGCCGGCACGTTGTACCGGCACTTCCCGACGCGCGAAAAACTGGTCGAGGCCGTCTATCGCGACGAGATCGATGGGCTGGCGCAGCGCGCTTTCGACCTGCTCGAAGAACTACCGCCTGGAAAGGCGCTCGAGACGTGGCTGTCGACGCACGTCGTCTACGTGGTCGAGAAGCACGGGCTGGCGATGACGCTGAAGGCGTCCGTCGACGCCGGGTCCGAGGTCTTCGGCTGGTGCCAGGCCCGGCTGCGGACCGCGTCCGACGCGATCGTGAAGGCGGCTCAGGAGGAGGGCGTGCTCCGAACCGATGTCACCGGGGTCGACATCCTGAGGCTGGGCCACGGGGTGGGTTCGGCCGCGAGCAAGGCGTCGCCGGAGGACACCGAGCGGCTGCTCGCGATCGTGCTGGACGGCCTCCGGGCGCGTTGATTCTCGGACGAGGCTCGTTCGCGACCCTCGCGACCGTGCGTTGCTCGTTTGAAGTACCTGAAAGACCCCTTCCTCGCGCCTGGCGCAGGGTCCCGGCAAAGTCGAGGTCTTGCAGGTCAGACGGTTATTCGTCGCTGTGTGAGACTGACGAGGTAGGAATGAGGACGTCGAGTGTCCCCATTCCTACATCGTCGCGGGGTTCACACTGGTTGCGGAGCTTGATCAACAGGGGTTCAGGGACATGCCTTCCCCGCTCGGCCCTTGCGGGCACTAGCGATGACAAGTCCGGATTACCACCAGCAGCTCCGCGACTTCGCCGGGACCCTGGCGCCTGGCGCGAGGAAGGGGTCCTTCATGTACTGGTGAACGCGTGAAGGGACCCTTCACGCGCGTTGGTTGTGACTGGTGGTGCGCGGAGGCTCAAGTTGGTGTTCCAAGAGAGGTGAGGGGAACTTCAAGGGACTCTGGGTCCCTTAAGGAGGCCTTCACGGACGACCCGCGATTCGATCGCACACCCTGGACGCCTCCGGAGGTCTCCCGGCATGTGGCGGTGGGTCAGGAGCCGATCCCGGTGAGGGACCGCACCTCCATCTCGGCGTGCTTGTCCGGATCCGCCTTCGAGCGGCCGACGAACGTGCCGACGATGCCGCACAGGAACGAGAACGGGATCGAGACCAGGCCGGGGTTCTTCAGCGGGAACCAGTGGAAGTCGACGCTCTTGATGATCGAGTCCGCGGACCCGGACATCACCGGCGAGAAGAGCACGAGCACCAGGCTCGCGATCAGTCCGCCGTAGATGCCCCACAGCGTGCCGGTGGTGTTGAACCGTTTCCAGAACAGCGAGTACAGCAGCGTCGAGAGGTTCGCCGACGCCGCGACCGCGAACGCCAGCGCCACCAGGAAAGCGATGTTCTGCCCGTTCGCCAGGATGCCACCCACGATCGCGAACGCCCCCACGGCGACCGCGGTCAGCCGGGCGACCCGGACCTCGGCGGCCGGTTCCGCCTTGCCGCGCTTGAAGATGTTGGCGTAGACGTCGTGGGCGAAGGAGGCCGACGCGGTGATCGTCAGCCCGGCGACGACGGCGAGGATGGTCGCGAAGGCCACCGCCGAGACGATGCCGAGCAGGACGGTTCCGCCGATGTTCAGCGCGAGCAGCGGCGCGGCGGAATTCTCCCCGCCCGGCGCGTTCTTGATCGCCTCCGGGCCGACGAGGGCGGCCGCGCCGAAGCCGATGACCAGGGTGCAGAGATAGAAGACGGTCATGCAGGCGGTCGCCCACACCACCGAGCGCCGCGCCTCGCGCGAGTTCGGCACCGTGTAGAACCGCATCAGCACGTGCGGGAGCGCGGCGGCGCCGAGGACCAGTGCCAGCGCCAGCGAGACGAAGTCGAGTTTCGTGATCTCGCTCTTGCCGTACGAACCGCCAGGCTGCAGCAGTTCGTCGCCGAGCGGGCTCCTGTCGGCGGCGGCGGAAAGCAGGTTCGAGAAGCTGAAGCCGAACTTGCCGAACAGGAACACGGTGATCAGCGCGCCGGTCAGCAGCAGGATGGTCGCCTTGATGATCTGCACCCACGTGGTGCCCTTCATCCCGCCGACCAGCACGTACAGCACCATGACGACGCCGACGACGCCGATCACCAGCGCTTGGCCGACGCCGCCGTGGATGTCCAGCAACAGCGCCACCAGCCCGCCGGCGCCCGCCATCTGCGCGAGCATGTAGAAGAAGGAGATCACCAGGGTCGACGTCGCGGCCGCGGCGCGGACCGGGCGCTGCTTCATCCGGAAGCTCAGCACGTCGCCCATGGTGAAGCGGCCGGTGTTGCGCAGCAATTCAGCGATCAGCAGCAGATCGACCATCCAGGCCACGAGGAACCCGATCGAGTACAGGAAGCCGTCGTAGCCGTGGATCGCGATCGCCCCGGCGATACCCAGGAACGACGCCGCCGAGAGGAAGTCACCCGAGAGCGCGATGCCGTTCTGCCGCCCGGTGAAGGCGCTGCCCGCCGCGTAGTAGTCCGAAGTGGAGGAATTGCGCGTGCTGGCGCGGTACACCACGTACAGGGTGATCGCGACGAACAGCGCGAACACCGCGATGTTCAGGACCGGGTCGTTGTCGGGGATGCTCATCGCTCCCCCGCCTCGACCGAGGCCCGCAGCTGCTCGACCTTGGGGTCGAGCCGTTTGTTGGCGAAGCGCAGGTAGGCGATCGTGATCAGGATCGTGCTCGCGAACTGGCCGAGGCCGAGCAGGATGCCGACGTTGATCTCGCCGATCACCTTCCGGCTCATGAAGTCGTGCGCGTAGGCCGCCAGCAGCACGAACGTCATGTACCAGGTGAAGAACAGCAGGCTCATCGGGAACACGAACCGTCGGAAGGTCTTGCGCAGCGCGACGAACTCCTTGCCGTGCTGGATCCGGTCGAAGTCCGGGCCGGTACTGCGCTGCGGCGGGGGAGCGGTCTGGCGCCCGCGGACGAACAACGCGGGCAGCTGCCCGGTGTCCTCGAGGGCGTTGCTCACCGCGTAGGGGCGCGCGACGTCGGGCATGGGTTCCTCCGGGGGCTTGCTGGCATCCGGCGCGGGACGGAGCGCACATACTAACTACGGCTTCGGGCGCGCTGAATAGGCGACCCCGCTTCCACGAACGCACGACCTGGTATTCGTTTTCCTGTTGTATTAGTGTTCTGGAAATTCATTTTGGTCGAAATGATTCGGCTTTCTCACTCGTAATAGTGAGGTCGCTTGTCACGCGCGGTCGTCGCCCGAACGGCCCACTGCGGCAAAAGGTGGAGGTGACCACGCTGTGTCCCTCGTTTTGGTGACAGATCGTAGTTCTGGTTCCGGGTCGCGACGGGGTTCGATACTGTGCCCGTCATCGCGGACCGGGGAAGATCCCCTGGTTCGACGGTCATCCCGAAAGGAATCACCACGTCGAGCGACAACGAGCCGACCAGCGTGGCAAGGCCACAACATCGGGCACACATTTGAGCTTGACCCACCCGTTGGGGGCACGGAAAGTAGTTCGACTGGGCTACGTGGCTACCCTGCGTAGGCTGATCGGGTGACAGGGGCATCCTGTGTATCCGCGCAACCCGTAACCGGAATTCCCTCGTTTGTGACGCGGAGACGGATTTCGGGCCGTGTACATCGTTCAGGTGTGCACTTTTCCCAGGTCAGCACCCGTGTGCTGAACGGAATTGACGGCGCCCGGATTGGTGTACGATTCTTTGGCCCGGCTGACCCGCAGTGATCGATTGGCAAAAAAGTTGATCTCGACGACCATGCACTTCGCTGGTTGCGACCTGCACGTGCAGGTGCAAGACCTCCTGAAGCGGACCGGTGTTCCTGGGGACACCAGGATCGCCGGACGGGGTCCCTCATGTCGCGGTCGATCACGTGGTCAGGCCGGGGCCGAGTTCCCCGCAGGTGAGTACCTCGCGGGAACGGACGCCTCAGACCGTGCCAGGACGCCGGACAGGGAGTCACCTACGTGACCGTTGCAGGAGAAGGCCAAGTGCCTGTCGGGGAGCTGCTGGGCCGCACTCCCCGGCCATCGCGGTGGGCCACCGGCTGGCGCGCGGTCGTTCGCTGGCGGGACTGGAGCCTGCCGGTGAAGCTGTCGGCCGTGACGCTGGTGCCGATCCTCATCGCGCTCGCACTGGGCATCGCCACCATCGCGGGACAGGTCGGCCGTTCCGACGGCTACCAGCGGCTGGACCGCCTCGTCGCGCTGAGCGGGCAGATCCGCACGCTCGCCGACGGTCTCGGCCGTGAACGCACCCAGTCCGCCGCCGGGCTGACCACCGGCACCGTCGGCGGCACCCTCGAACTCGGCTCCGCCCGCGCCGACGTCGACACCGCCATTCCTCTCTATGTGGCCGCCGCGTCCAGGGCCGTCGAGAACGAGCCGTCGCTTCGCCAGGCACGCGACGCCGCGGCCGTCCAGCTGGCCAGGCTGGCCGACATCCGGCAGCGGGCCTCCGCCGGACAGCTCGACCCCGTCCAGGCCATCGGCGAGTACACCGACGTCACCACCGCGCTGCTCGCCGTCGACACCGCGTTGGCCGCGGGCGCCAGCCAAGACGTCCTCGGCGGCACTCCCGCCGCGTTGCACGACCTCGTCGTGATGAAGGAACAGCTTTCACTGAGCCAGGCACTGGTCTCCTTCGGCATCGCCCGCTCGAGCCTCGCGCCGAGCGAGCTCGACCAGCTGCGCACCGCCGAACTGCGGCTGTCCGACCGGTTCACCGACTTCCGCGCCGCCGCTTCGGAACAGCAGCGCCAAAGTTTCGGCGCTACCGTCACCGACGAAGCGATGGAGACGCGCGACAGGCTCGCGAAGACCGCGCTCGGCGAGCAGGGCACCCCTTCCGCACAGGCGTTCCGCACGTTGTCCGCGCAGGGCTGGAACGACGCCTCGAACGCGGTGATCACCAAGACGGGCGAGATCGCGAACAAGTTCGGAGCACAGGCGAGTTCGGTATCGGCCGAACTGGTCGACGACGCCAGCAGCGGCGCGGGCCTGCTCGCGGTCCTGTTGTTCGGCGCGATGGTGCTCGCCGTCGCGGTCGTCTTCCTCATCACCCGTCAGCTGCTGCGCTCACTGAAGGTGCTGCGCGCCAGCGCCCTCGACGTCGCCGAGAAGCAACTGCCGGACGCGGTCCGCAACATCCA
The DNA here is from genome assembly GCF_047608665.1 of Amycolatopsis sp. cmx-11-51. NCBI lineage: Bacteria > Bacillati > Actinomycetota > Actinomycetes > Pseudonocardiales > Pseudonocardiaceae > Amycolatopsis > Amycolatopsis sp. cmx-11-51. Next base: position 314,414 of record NZ_JADNQO010000002.1, read on the forward strand.
GGAGGGCCGCTCGCAGGGCACCGACGTGCGGCCGGTGCCGGTCGGCGGCGACGACGAGATCGGCGAGGTCGCCAGAGCCTTCGACAAGGTGCACCACCAGGCGCTGCGCCTGGCAACCGAGCAGGCCTCGATGCGGACCGGCTACAGCAACGTGTTCGTCAACCTCTCCCGCCGCAGCCAAAGTCTCGTGCAGCGGCAGCTGCAGCTGATCGAGCGGCTGGAGCGCGACGAGGAGGACGCCGACCAGCTCGCCACGTTGTTCCAGCTGGACCACCTCGCCACCCGCATGCGCCGCAACAACGAGAACCTGATGGTCCTCTCCGGCGCCGAGCCGGGCAGGCGGTCCGGCCAGCCGGTCTCCGCCACCGACGTGGTGCGCGCGGCGGTGTCCGAGATCGAGCAGTACCAACGGGTCACCGTGCAGAACCCGCCGCCGGTCCGGCTGGTCGGGTACGCGGCCAACGATCTGATGCGCCTGATCGCCGAGCTGCTGGACAACGCCACCGCGTTCTCCGCGCCGGAAACCCAGGTGACCGTCGCGACCAGGCTCGTCGAAGACGGCTCGTTCGGCATCGACATCCTCGACAAGGGAATCGGGATGAACGAGGCCGAGGTCGCCGAGGCCAACGCCCGGCTCACCGAGGCCCCCAACGTCGACCTCGCCACCTCACGCCGGATGGGCCTGTTCGTGGTCGGACGCCTGGCCAGCAGGCACCACATCGGCGTCTCGCTGCACGGCGGCAAGGACATCGTCGGCGTGCGGGCCACCGTCTCGGTCCCGGCGGACCTCGTGATGCCCCGGCCGGGAGACCCCGGCCCCGCCACCGGCCCGATCACCCAGCGCCTCGCGCCGCTGCCGCCGCAGCAGCCGGGTGGCCTGCCCCGCCGTCAGCGTCCCGTGAACGGCTCGCGGCCGAGCGTGCCCCCGCAGGGCGTCGAGCGGTGGCCGTCGGCGAACGATTTGGCGGGCCACACCAAACCCGGGATGAACGGGCACGCCCCCACCCAGGACCCGCGGCCGCCGTCGGATCTGGAGATCTCGGGAACGGCGCTGTTCAGCCCGATCCCCAAGGACCAGACGACATCTCCGCCCGCCCAGCCGCCGTCGACCCCACCGCCGTCGACCCCGCAGCCCCGTTCGCCGGAGCCCGCCGCCGAGCCCGAGCCGGTCGCCAAGGACGTGCCGAAGCCCGCCGAGTCCACGTCGGCTTCGATGGAAGGCGAACTGCCCAGCGGCAAGGAACTGTTCGAGGCCAAGAACAGCACCACGCTGAGCGAGTGGTGGAACCAGGCGACCACTCCGCCCCCGGTGGCGGCGCCGCCCACCGCGTCGGAGACGACGCCGATCTTCGACGAGATGCTCTCGGCGTGGTTCCGTTCGCCCGCCCCCGTGCCGGAAAAACCCGCGGCCAAACCGGCGGCCAAGAAGGAGAAGCCGGGGCAGACGGAGCCCGAAGAGAAGAAGGTCGCCGAGCCCGCCGCCGAAGCCGGGGCCACCGCCGAGCAGGAGGCACGCAACTGGGATTTCGCCAGCGACAAGGCCTTCCGCACGGTGCAGGAGGTTTCCCAGACCACCCCGTCGACGTTCACCCAGGCCGGGTTGCCGCGCCGCCGCAAGGGCGAGCAGCTGCTGCCGGGCAGCGCGGCGTCGTCGCTCCCGGCCGCCGAGCCCGCCGCCGAGTCGGACCTGCCGGTCCGCGACCCGGCGAACGTGCGCGGCAGGCTGAGCAGTTTCCAGCAGGGCGTCAAGCGGGGCCGCAAGGAGATGGCGGCCAAGGCCACGCCTGCCCCCGCCACCCAGCCGGAAGCGACGCCCGTGCCCGCGAAGGCACCGGAGCCCGCGAAGGCACCGGAGACGGCCGCGCGTCCAGTGGCGCCGCCCGCCGCGCTGCCGAGCCGGAAGCCCGAGAAAAAACCGCAGGCAGCGCCGCCGGAACCGGAACCGGTTTCCGCCGTCGAGGAGACCGACGCGTGGAACTTCGGCTCCGACGAAGGCTGGAAGGCCGCCCAAGCGGTGTCCCAGTCTTTGCCTCCGAAGATGACTTCGGCAGGATTACCCCGGCGCCGTCGCGGGGAGCAACTGCTTCCGGGCAGCGCGGGACCGCCCGGCGGGGCGGTCACCCCCCGACCACAGCGAGACGCGCACGACGTGCGCGGCCGCCTGAGCAGTTTCCAGCAGGGCATCCAGCGCGGACGGCACCACACAGCCCAGGCGACCGAAGCCAACCACGAAACCCTGGAGGGTGAATGACCTCGCCGAACCCGGCCCAGCCCCAGCAGAACCAGTTCGGGTGGCTGGTGAACGACTTCGCGGAGCGAGTGCCCGGAGTGGCGCACGCCGTGGTCGTGTCGGCGGACGGCCTCCTGCTCACCGCGTCCAGCAGGCTTCCGCTGGACCGGGCCGACCAGCTGGCCGCGGTCGCGTCCGGCCTGGTGAGCCTGACCCAGGGCGCCGCACGGTGCTTCGAAGCGGGCGCGGTCAACGAGACCGTCGTCGAAATGGAACTCGGCATCATGGTGCTGATGTCCATCAGCGACGGCTCCTGCCTGGCCATCCTCGCCGCCCCGAACTGCGACATCGGACAGGTCGCCTACGAGATGACGATGCTCGTGGACCGCGTCGGCCAGATCCTCACGCCGGAACTCCGCGCGCAATTGCAGGGCGCCGGTGGGTCGCTGATCGGCGAACCGGTGGGATGATGTCCCGATGAGCACCGGGTCCGGATCCTTCGGCGAACCGCCGGGGACGGGTGAACACCAGCCCCCGCGCGCGGGGGCTGCCAATGCTGCCGGTTCAAGGGACGACGGTACCTTCGCCGACGTCCTGAACGGCTTCACCCTGGATTCGGGCCGTGGTCGTCGGAAGCGCAAGAAGAGCAAGCAGTCCGAAGATGCCCCGGTTCCCCATGCAGTCCCGCAGCCGACCGATCAAGGAGACCGCGTGACCTCACTTGCTTCTCCACCCGACAGCGGCGCAGGCGCCGTCGGGCCGAGACCAGGTGGTCTTTTCGACCCGGGCCCACCCAGTGGCGAGTTCATCATGCCCGCCGTTTTCGAGCAGGCGCCTTCGCCGCTCGAAGAGACGGCGATCGTCCGTCCCTATGCCCTCACGGGCGGCCGGACCAAGGCGAACTACGCTCTCGAGCTGGAGACGCTCATCTCCACCAAGGACCACGTCACCGCGGGTAGCCTTCCCGCGGTGGCCGCGGAGCAGATCGAGTGCGTCTCGATCATCGAGGAGTGCCGGACCCCGCGTTCGGTCGCCGAGATCGCGGCGACCCTGCGTGTACCGCTGGGTGTGGCACGCGTGCTGATCAGCGACGCGGCGGACGCGGGACTGGTCAGCGTGCACAAGACGATTTCGGGCAATGACGGCGCCGAGGCACATCTGGTGTTGATGGAAAGGGTTTTGAGTGGACTCCGTCGGCTTTAAGGCACCGCGGGACACCGCGCCCCCGACCATGACATCCGCGAAGATCGTCGTGGCGGGTGGTTTCGGTGCGGGTAAGACGACCTTCGTCGGTTCGGTGTCGGAGATCGTCCCGCTCACCACCGAGGCGATGATGACGGACGCCAGTCGGGGGATCGACAACCTCGACCAGACGCCCAACAAATCGACCACCACGGTCGCGATGGACTTCGGCCGGGTCTCCCTCGACGCGGACCTGATCCTCTACCTGTTCGGCACGCCAGGGCAGCAGCGGTTCTGGTTCATGTGGGACGACCTCGTCCGCGGCGCGATCGGCGCCGTGGTGCTGGCCGACACGCGACGGCTGGCCGATTCGTTCGCGCCGATCGACTTCTTCGAGGACCGGGGCCTGCCCTACATCGTCGGGGTCAACACCTTCGACGGCGTCCTCGAGCACGACATCAACGACGTGCGTGAAGCGTTGTCGATCGACCCCAACATCCCGATCGTCCGCTGCGACGCCCGTGAACGGGAGTCGACGAAGCAGACGCTGATCACGCTGGTCGAATACGCGATGCGGCAGTGGATCGCGTTGCGCGCGAGCAACTCCAGGTGAACCTGGCGGCGGCAGCGTAGGGGCTGCCGCCCTGGTTCACACCGTTTCGTAACTCAGCAGCACCGCACGCCCGTCGAGCGTGCGCGTGCCGGTCAGCCGCAGGTCCGTCCGGACGCCGCCCGGGAACACCTGCCTGCCGCCGCCGAGCACCACCGGGTGCACGACGACATGGACCTCGTCGATCAGGCCGCGGTCCGACAGCGCGGTGGCCAGCTCGGCCCCGCCCATCAGCAGCAAGTCCTTGCCGGGCCCGCTTGTGAGTTCGGTGATGCGCTCGGTGAGGTCGCCGCCGACCACTTCGGTGTTCCAGCCGGCCTTTTCCAGTGTCCGGGAGAAGACGATCTTCGGGGTCTCGCGCCAGATCGGGGCGTACCTGACGTCGTGCGGGTGGTCCGACAGCGATTCGGCCTGCGGCCAGAACGACGACATCATGTCCCAGACACGCCGCCCGTAGACCAAGGTGTCGGCGCGGTCGGTCAGTTCCTGGGAGTGGTCGGACAGCTCAGGTCCCATCGCGGGCCAGTCGAACTCCCCGTTCGGGCCCTCGATGTGGCCGTCTAGCGAGGTGTGCACGAAGTAGACGAGCTTGCGCATGGCTGGATCCCTCCGGTGCGGCGCCCGCCTTCCGGGCGCCGGTCACCGAGAGGTCGGAGCGGCCGCGGCGTTCTCGACCTGCCCCGACAGCAACTAGAGGACTAATTGCGATCGGTCAGTATTCGTCGTGCCGCTTCCACCAGCTCCCTGGCGCGTCCGTCCCCCGGCTGGACTCCTCCCAAGCCTCCTGGCGCCCGAGCGGCGTCAGGTCCAGGTAGCGCAGCGTCCCCACCAGCTGGTCGCCGCCGCGAGCGGTGGTGAAATAGGTCCGGAACACGTCTTCGCCGTCGCGCAGGAAGACGCTGATGCCGAACCCGGTGCCGATGCCGCAGTCCGCGGTGAAGTCGCTGCCGCTCGCCGAGACCCACGGGACGGTCCAGCCCATCCGCTCCTTGTACCGCTCGATTTCGGGCAGCGTCGCCGGCGCGACCACGTACAGCGTGGTGTCGCGGGCGTGCAGGTGGGCGAGGTGCCCGATGTTGTCCACGACCATCGAGCAGCCGGGGCAGCCCGCCTTCTGCCCGGGGCTGAGCATGAAGTGGTAGACGATCAGCTGTCGTCGTCCCTCGAACAGGTCCAGCAGTGTCACCCGGCCTTGCGGTCCGTCGAATTCGTACTTGCCGTAGTAGCGGACCATCGGCAGGCGACGGCGTTCGGCGGCGACCGCGTCCGCGGCGCGGGTGAGTTCCTTTTCCTTGGCCAGCAACGCGTTTCGCGCGATGTGCCATTTGTCCTGCGAGACTATTTCCGGCAGTGCCGTGCTCTCAGTCATTGCGATCGCCCTTCTGTAGTTCGGCCAGATGTTCCTCCAGCCGGTCGAAGCCGCCTTCCCAGAAACGCCGGTAACGCTCGACCCAGTCGGAGATCTCGCCGAGCGGGGCGGCCTCCAGCCGGCAGGGCCGCCATTGCGCCGTGCGGCTCCGGCTGATCAAGCCCGCGCGCTCGAGGACCTTCAGATGCTTGGAGACGGCCTGGAGGCTGACCGAAAAGGGCTCGGCCAGCTCGTTGACGCTGGCCTCGCCGGTGGAGAGCCGGGCGAGAATCGCCCGCCGGGTGGGGTCCGCCAAGGCGGCGAACGTGGCGCTGAGCTGATCAGTGGTCATTGCTGCTCAATCGATCGGTTGTTTAACCCTTCGGTTGAATATACTGGTGCGAGTCGATCTGTCAAGGACGAGTGAGAGCGCCATCACGCGAGCGAATGGGTTTAAAATAGTAGGAAGTCCTAGTATTTTAAAAAGATGAGCAGCGACCTGCACCGGCCCGTGAACCCTGTTCGCTTCGTGACGGCGTCGAGTCTCTTCGACGGACACGACGCGTCCATCAACATCATGCGGCGCATCCTGCAGTCGCAGGGCGCGGAGGTCGTGCATCTCGGGCACAACCGGTCGGTCGACGAGGTCGCCACCGCGGCCATCGCCGAGGACGTCCAGGGTGTGGCCATCAGTGCTTATCAGGGTGGGCACGTCGAGTACTTCAGCTACTTGGTCGAGCTGCTGAACGAGCGCGGAGCCGGACACATCAAGGTGTTCGGCGGCGGCGGTGGCGTCATCGTCCGCGAGGAGATCGACCTGCTGCACTCGCGGGGCGTCGCGCGGATCTTCTCGCCCGAGGACGGCTACGAGATGGGCCTCCCTGGCATGATCAACCTGATGATCAAAGCCTGCGACACGGATCTGTCCGCGCAGTCGCCGGGCTCGCTCGACAAACTGTTTTCCGGTGACATCCCCGCGCTTTCCCGAGTCATCACCCAGTTGCAGCGTGAATCGCTGCCGCGGGAGTGGCTCGACAAGGTAGCCGAAGCCGCCAAGGCGCGGACGACGCCGGTCCTCGGCATCACCGGAACGGGTGGTTCGGGCAAGTCGTCGCTCACCGACGAGCTGATCCGCCGCTTCCGGCTGGACCAGGAGGACAAACTCCGCATCGCCGTGCTGGCCGTCGACCCGTCGCGCCGTAAGGGCGGCGGAGCGCTGCTCGGTGACCGGATCCGGATGAACTGCCTCGACGGCAGCCCGGTCTACTTCCGCTCGCTGGCCACCCGGACCACCAGTGGCGAGATCCCCACCGGCCTCTCGGAGTCGATCCTCGCCTGCAAGGCCGCGGGCTTCGACCTGGTGATCGTCGAGACGCCGGGTATCGGCCAGGGCGACGCCGGCATCGTCGACTACGTGGACCAGTCGCTGTACGTCATGACGCCGGAGTTCGGCGCGGCGTCGCAGCTGGAGAAGATCGACATGCTCGACTTCGCCGACGCGGTGGCGATCAACAAGTTCGAGCGCCGCGGCGCCGAGGACGCCCGTCGTGACGTCGCCCGCCAGCTCGTCCGCAACCGTGAGGCGTTCAGCTCCTCGCCCGACGACATGCCGGTCTACGGCACCAGCGCCGCGAAGTTCAACGACGACGGCGTCACCGCGCTGTACCAGCACTTGCGTGACACCCTCGCCGAACGCGGCCTGACCGTCTCTCCCGGCGTGCTCCCGAAGGTCGCGGGCAAGGTGTCCACCGACGCCAGCACGATCATCCCGGCCAACCGGACGCGCTATCTCGCGGAGATCTCCGACATCGTCCGCGGCTACCACACCAAGACCGAGCAGCAGGTCGCCGCGCTGCGCAAGCACGAACACCTCGCCGCCGCCAAGGAGGCGCTGGCCGCCGTCGACGCGAGCACCGACGCGCTCGACGGGCTGCTCGCCGCCGCCGAGTCCGATGTGGACGGTGAGTCGACAACTCTGCTGTCGCGTTTCCAGGAACTCGCCGAGTCCTACCGCGCCGACGAGCTGGTCGTGAAGATTCGTGACAAGGAACTGCGCACCCAGCTCTGGCGTGAGACGCTGTCCGGCAACCGGATCCCGCGCGTGGCGCTGCCGCGCTACACCGAGTCCGGCGAACTGCTGTCGTTCCTGCGCCGCGAACACCTGCCGGGATATTTCCCCTACACCGCGGGCGTTTTCCCGTTCAAGCGCGAGGGTGAGGACCCGGCGCGGATGTTCGCCGGCGAGGGCGACCCGTTCCGCACCAACAAGCGGTTCAAGCTGCTCTCGGCCGACTCCGACGCGAAGCGCCTTTCGACCGCCTTCGACTCCGTCACTCTCTACGGGCACGACCCGCACACCCGACCCGACATCTACGGCAAGGTCGGCACCTCCGGCGTCTCCATCGCGACGTTGGAGGACATGGAGGTGCTCTACGACGGCTTCGACCTGACGTCGCCGAGCACTTCGGTGTCGATGACGATCAACGGGCCGGCGCCGACGATTCTCGCGTTCTTCCTCAACACCGCGATCGACCAGCGTGTGGCGGCGTTCAAGGACGAGCACGGCCGCGAGCCGTCCGAAACCGAGGTCGCCGAACTGCGCGAATGGGCGCTGCGCAACGTCCGCGGCACCGTGCAGGCGGACATCCTCAAGGAGGACCAGGGGCAGAACACCTGCATCTTCTCCACCGAGTTCAGCCTGCGGATGATGGCCGACATCCAGGAATGGTTCATCGAGCACGGCGTCCGGAACTTCTACTCGGTGTCGATCTCCGGCTATCACATCGCCGAGGCCGGGGCGAACCCGATTTCGCAGCTGGCGTTCACCCTGTCGAACGGCTTCACCTACGTCGAGAGCTACCTCGCGCGCGGGATGAGCATCGACGACTTCGCGCCGAACCTGTCGTTCTTCTTCTCCAACGGCATGGACGCCGAGTACTCGGTGCTGGGCCGGGTGGCGCGCCGGATCTGGGCCGTCGCGATGCGGGAGCGCTACGGCGCCAACGAGCGTTCGCAGAAGCTCAAGTATCACGTGCAGACCTCGGGCCGGTCGCTGCACGCGCAGGAGATGAGCTTCAACGACATCCGCACCACGCTGCAGGCGCTGTGCGCACTGTACGACAATGCGAACTCCTTGCACACCAACGCTTTCGACGAGGCGATCACGACGCCGTCGGAGAGCTCGGTGCGGCGCGCGATGGCCATCCAGATGATCATCAACAAGGAATGGGGCCTGTCGAAGAACGAGAACCCGTTGCAGGGCTCGTTCATCATCGACGAGCTGACGGATCTGGTCGAAGAGGCCGTCCTGCTGGAGTTCGACCGGATCTCCGAACGCGGTGGCGTGCTGGGCGCGATGGAGACCGGCTACCAGCGCGGCAAGATCCAGGACGAGTCGATCCTCTACGAGCGTCAGAAGCACGACGGCACGTTGCCGATCATCGGCGTCAACACCTTCCGCAACCCGAACGCCGGCGAGGACGACGTCGAGGTCGAACTCGCGCGGGCGACCGAGGACGAGAAGGTCTCGCAGTTGCACCGGCTGGAGGACTTCCAGCACCGGCACCACGCTGAGGCGCAGGTCGCGCTCAAGACGCTTCGCGAAGCGGCGACCCGCGGCGGCAACCTGTTCGGCGTACTGATGGACGCGGCGCGCGTATGCTCGCTCGGCCAAATCACCGAGGCGTTCTTCGAGGTGGGCGGGCAGTACCGGCGCAACGTCTAGGTGTACTGCCCTGGGAGGTGGTGAACGGGAGCGACACGTGGGTTGATGATATGGCTGGGTGAGGGACCAGCTGATGTCGCGGCCCGGCTGCGGAACTCCGAAAGCACGCTTCGAGAGACACGGCCTAGCGGCTCGGGAATATCGCGGGGCGTGACCGGGTAGTTGCTGACATGGAGATCGGAATCGCCACTTTCATCACCGATGAAGGCATCAGGCCGGACGTCCTGGCAGCCGCCGCCGAGGAGCGCGGGTTCAGCTCGCTGCAGATCGCGGAACATTCGCACATCCCGGTCAGCCGGGAGACGCCGTACCCGGGCGGCGGCGAGCTGCCGCACGTGTATTACCGGACCTTGGACCCGTTCGTCGCGCTGACGGCGGCGGCCGGGGCCACCTCGAAGCTCAAACTGGGCACGGGCGTCGCGTTGCTGCAGCAGCGCGACGTCATCCACACGGCGAAAGAGGTCGCCTCGCTGGACCTGGTTTCGCGAGGCCGGTTCATCTTCGGCGTCGGCGTCGGGTGGAACCGGGAGGAAATGCGCAATCACGGCACGGATCCGCGCACGCGGGGCGCGCTCGTCGACGAGCAACTCGCCGCGCTGAAGGAGATCTGGGCCAAGGACGAGGCTGAGTTCCATGGCGAGTACGTCGACTTCAACCCGATTTACGCGTGGCCGAAGCCGGTGCAGAAGCCGCATCCGCCGATCTACATCGGCGGCGCGGGGGAGAAGGTGCTGCAACGGATCGCCAAGTTCGGTGACGGCTGGCTGCCCCACGCCCACACCCCGCCGGAGGACCTTCGCCAGGCGCGCCAATGGCTCGCCGACCAGGGCCGGAGTGACCTCAAGTTCTCCGCTTTCGGTGCCTCCCCGGACGAAGAGCAGCTGCGCGGGCTGGTGAGCGGTGGTGTCGACGAGGCCACGTTGTTCCTGCCGACCGAGCCCGAAGCGGCGACACTGGAGCGACTCGACCGGTACGCGAAGGTCGCCGAGAACTTTCGGAAGGGGCAACAGGCGTGACTGAGGTTCAAATCGGCTTGGCCGCGGCACTCGAGCAGTTCTCGCCGCGTGAATCGATCCGGCTGGCGGCGCTGGCCGAACAGCACGGATTCTCCGGCCAGATGGCCGCCGACCACTTCCAGCCGTGGGTCCCTCAACAGGGTGAAGCGTCCTTCGTGTGGAGCGTGCTCGCTTCGCTGGCTGAGAACACCACCGGCGACCTCGGGCCGGGCGTGACCTGCCCGTCGTTCCGGCTGCACCCGTCGATGGTCGCGCAGGCCGCGGCGACGCTCGAGGCGACCTACCCTGGCCGGACCTGGCTCGGTATCGGCTCCGGCGAGGCGCTCAACGAACACATCATCGGCGGCTACTGGCCCGAAGCGCCCGAGCGGGTGCGGCGGATGTTCGAGGCGCTCGAGGTCATCCGGAAGCTGTTCACCGGCAAGGACGTCAAGCACAGCGGCGAGTTCTTCAAGCTGCACACCACCCGCCTGTGGACGCTGCCGGACGAGCCGCCGCCGATCTACATCGCGTCGGCAGGCCCGTACACCTCGCGCAAGACCGGCGAACTCGCCGACGGGCTGATCACGCCGGGCGCGTCGATCGAGAAGCTGGCGGGAATCCTCGACAACTTCGGGACCGGCGCGCGCAAGGCGGGCAAGGACCCGGACTCGATGCCGAAGCTGCTACAGGTGCACCTGTCGTGGGCCGAGGACGACGAGACGGCGTGGGCCAACGCGATGGAGCAGTGGCCCAACGGCGGCATGAAGTTCCCGAAGGCCGACATCCGCTCGCCGTTCGACTTCGCGCAAATGGCGAAACTGGTGCGGCGTGAGGACTTCGAGGGCCGCATGGTCGTCTCGTCCGACCCGGACGTGCACCGTGCCGCGCTGCAGAAGTACGTCGACGCCGGCTTCAACCGGATCTACGTACACAACGTGGGCCGGAACCAGGACGAGTTCATCGAGACCTTCGGGCGGGACGTACTTCCGAAGCTGACCGCCTAAGGCGTGTCTCTCGAACTGGGGTTGGCAGGTTGGGCGAGGACACGCGCGTGCGTTTTTTGGCCGGAGGCCTTGGATTTGCGGAGGCGGGCCGCTGATACGGCTGGGTGAGGGACCAGTGGATGTCGCGGCCCGGCTGTGGAAATCCGAAAGCACGCTTCGAGAGACACTGCCTAGTGTCGCGTGATCCTGCTTGCTTGACGTTGGGTTTCGTTCCTCGGACGGCGATCTCGCGTGATCAGACGGCGGTTACGCGTGATTGGACGGCGATCTCCGGAGATCGCCGTCTGATCACGGGTAAGACCTGCAGGATCACGCAACACTAGGCCCCGCGAGTTTCTTCAGGCGTTCTTGTCCAACAGCAGGTGCACCGACAGCTCCAGCCGGTTCGCGACGTCGGCCGCCGAAGCGCGCCGGGTCACCCAGGCGACCAGGTTCGCCATCCAGACGTCGGCGATGACGTGGAAGATGTCGCGATCGGCCTCGGTCGGGTCCTCGATGCCCATGGCCTTGGCGAACATGTTCTCCATCAGCCGCCCGACCTGCTCGACCTCGGCGGCGGCGGTGGTGTCGGCGAACATGAACGCGCGGACCATGGCCTCGGTGAGGTGCGGATCGCGCTGCATCAGCCGGGTGTTGCGGCCGAGGACGAACATCAGCCGCTCGCTCGCGGTGTCGCCAGGGATGGCGGAGCGTTCGAGTTTCTCTTGCGCGCGCTCGAATTCCCTGGCCAGCCCGGAGACGAGCAGGTGAATCTTCGAGGGGAAGTAGCGGTACAGTGTGCCGAGCGCGACGTCCGCCTTCTCGGCGACCGCGCGCATCTGGACCGCGTCGTACCCGCCTTTCGCGGCGAGCGTGAGGGTCGCGTCGATGATGCGGCGCCGCCGGTCGCGTTGTGCCGCGGAGCCGAGTTCGTCGCCGCCCAGCGCGGAGAGACCGGTGCCGCTACGCGCCTTCGCGCTCGTGGGTGCCTTGGCCTTCCCTGGCATCGCCACGTCCCCCTTCATCGAACCGATCTTCGGAACTTGTTCCACTTCCCCCGCGTAGCGTACCCAAGCGGACGAACTGTTCGAGACGTGACCCACTGGGCAAGAAACTGTAACGCGTTCTACACTCGCGAGTAGGTCCGAGTATGGCCACGGCGAGGAGGTCCCACCCGTGTCGATCGCGCTCACCGAGGAACAGGCGGCACTGGCCGCGTCGATCCGGGCATGGGCGGCGGCCACCCGGCCCGTCGACGCCGTCCGAAGTGGCCGGATCACCGAGCCGCCGCCGGGACTGGCGGAACTCGGCTTGTTCGGCGTCGCGATTCCCGAAGACGTCGGCGGCGCCGGCGGCACGCTCGTGGATCTGGCCGCCGGACTCGCCGAAGCCACCGAAGCACTCGTCCCCGGTCCTGTCCTCGGGACGGTGTTGGGCGGCGCGTTGCTCGCGACGGTTCCGCAAGCCGCCAAAGAGATCCTGCCCGGCCTCGCGGACGGGAGCGAACGGCTGGCGGTGGTGCTCGGCCCCGGGTTCCTCGTCTCCGGTTCGGTCGTGGACGGCGAGTCGGGACCGGCTCTCGACGTTCACCCTTCGGCGTGGCTGCTGGTCTCCGCCGGCGACGTCTCCGCACTCGTTCCACCCGGGACGTCCGGAGTGGACATCGAGCAGTGCGATCCGTTCGACGTCTCCCGCCCGGTCGGCCGCGTCCGGTGTGCCGGTGCGACACCCGAGGCGGTTTTCGAATCGCTCCCCGTGGACGCCTACGCCGCCACGCTCGGTGCCGCCGAAGCCGCCGGTATCGCACGATGGTGTCTCCGGACCGCCGTCGAGTACGCGAAAATGCGAGAGCAGTTCGGCCGTCCCATCGGGTCGTTCCAGGCGATCAAGCATCTTTGCGCGGAGATGCTCTGCCGGGCCGAAGCCACCGATGCCCTGGCGTGGGACGCGGCGAGGGCGGCAGACGACCCCGCGCAGCATTCTTTCGCGGTCGCGACGGCGGCGGCCTACGCTCTCGACGCGGCCGTGGCCAACGCGAAGGACTGCATTCAGGTCCTCGGCGGCATTGGATTCACCTGGGAGCATGACGCGCACTTCTACCTGCGTCGCGCCGTCGCCCTGCGTCAGTGGCTCGGCGGTTCCGCCCGGTGGCGCCGTCGCGCCGCCGAACTCGCGCTCCGCGGCGACCGCCGGACGTTGCGTGTCGAGGTCGGCGAGGACGCCGAACTCCGTGTCCTGGTAGGCGAAATCGCCACCCTGCCCGAGCCGGGACGGCGTGCCGCACTGGCCGATTCGGGACTGCTGGCACCGCACTGGCCCGCGCCGTACGGCCGGGGCGCCACGGCCGCCGAACAGTTACGGATCGACGCCGCCCTCATCGATGCCGGTATCCGCCGTCCCGACATGGTCATCGGCTCCTGGGCGATCCCGACGCTGCTCGAACACGGTTCTCAGGAGCAGCGAGACCGCTTCGCCGCGCCCACTCTGCGCGGCGAGATCACCTGGTGCCAGCTGTTCAGCGAGCCCGAAGCAGGCTCCGACCTCGCGTCGCTCCGCACGACGGCCCGGCGCGCCGACGGCGGCTGGCTGCTCAACGGCCAGAAGGTGTGGACGTCGCTCGCGCGTGAAGCCGATTGGGCGATTTGCCTGGCGCGCACCGATCCGGCCGCGCTCAAGCACAAGGGCATCACGTACTTCCTCGTCGACATGACCACCGGCGGGATCAGCACGCGCCCGCTGCGCGAGATCACCGGTGACGCCGTCTTCAACGAGGTCTTCCTCGACGACGTCTTCGTGCCGGACGACATGGTGGTGGGTGAGGTGAACGGCGGCTGGCGGCTCGCGCGGACGACGCTGGCCAACGAACGCGTCGCGCTCGGCAGCGGCTCCGCGGTGGGAGAAGGCGTCGAGAACGTTCTCGCCACTCTCGGCGACGACGCCGACCTGGAGAAGCTGGGCGCGCTGATCGCCGACGGCAGCGCGTGTTCGGTCCTGGACCTGCGGGCGACCTTGCGGCGGCTCGACGGCCAGGACCCGGGCGCCGAGTCGAGCGTGCGCAAGCTGCTGGGCGTCCGGCATCGGCAGGCGGTGGCGGAGTTCGCGCTGGAGGCACTCGGTGAGAACGCCCTCGTCGCCGGTGACCCCGCGCAGCACGAGTTCCTGCTGACCCGCTGCCTCAGCATCGCGGGCGGCACGACGCAGGTGCTGCTGTCGCTGACGGCGGAGCGGTTGCTGGGGCTGCCGCGGTCCTGAAAGTCCCTGTCACGGCTCCGCGGCGTGCTATGAACGGTCCGTTCATAGCAGGATTTGTGAGGAACGGACCGTTCATAGCACGTCCCGCCCGCCGCCTGTCGGTCCCGTGCTCTAGCGTGCGGGGCGTGGAGTTCGGCACAGAAACCCAAGCCACCTTCGTCCCCTCGGATCCCCCGCGGGACGGCGTGTTGGCGCTCTGGGGAGAAGGCGTAGAGGGTGACACCGCGATCGAACTCGTGCTGCCGGCGGGAAAGGTCTTCCGGCGAACGAAGGTCGACGCGGCGCTCGTCCCGTTGTCACGCGCGATTCCGCGGTTGCTGGTCGCGGAGGGCGACTTGAGCCCGGCCGTCGCCGCGTGGTCGGCCGCCGTCGAGGCCGGGGTGAACCTCATCGCCCGCGGCAGGCTGCTGCCCGCGGCCTCACCCGGTGGGGTGGATTCATGGCGGGTCGGCCCGCTCGACGTCGCCGACGAGGAGATGCTGCGCGGGCTCGCCGCCGCGCTGCCGCCCGAGGCGCACGCGCTGCCGTTGTCCGGGCTGAAGCGGATCAGGTTGCATTCACCGGAGTCTTTGATCCGCGCGCTCTGGGACGCGACGGCGGACGTACTGGTCCGCACGCCGGCCGCGAGCGTCGCGGCGGGCGGTCCGGCGTTCGCTTCGGCCGAGTCGACGCTGGTCGGGCCGGACGGCGCCGCGTGGCTCGCGGAATTGAACACCCGGCAGGCGCAGGACGCGCATCTCGTCCTGCGTATGGAGGTGTCCGAATCCGAGAACCCCGACGAAGAGCCCACTTTCGCCGCCGTCCTCGCCGTGCGGAGCGCCGCAGATCCGAGCCTGATCGTCGAGGCGGCGACGTTGTGGGACGCGCCCGAAGCGGTATTGGAGCGGATGGGCGAGCAGGTCGAGACGCAGTTGCTGCTCGGGCTGCGGCGAGGTGCCAGGGCGTGGTCGCCGCTCGGCCGCATGCTGCGATCGGCCGCGCCGACCGAGCTGGCGCTGGAGTACGACGAGGTCGTCGACCTGCTGACCCACGGGGACGTGGCGCTGGGCGGCGCCGGTATCGAGGTGCAGTGGCCGAAGGATCTGTTCGCGGGCGAACTCAAGGCGAAGGCGAGCGCGACGCAGACCCCCGGCAGTGTCACCGGGCCCGAGTTCACGCTCAAGAGCCTGTTGCAGTTCCGCTGGCGGCTGAGCCTCGGCGACGAGGAACTCACCGACGCCGAGGTCACCGCGCTCGCCGAGGCGAAACGGCCGCTGGTGAGGCTGCGCGGCAAATGGGTCAAGGTCGACGCGCGCCTGCTCGCGAAGGTGCGCGCTCACCGCGCGAAGAAGCTGTCCGGGGCCGAAGCGCTGGCCGCGGCGCTCACCGGCGAACTGGAACTGGACGGCGAGAAGGTCGAGTTCACCGCCCCGTCGGCGCTGACGGGGCTGCTCCAGCGGATCCGTGACAGCGCCGCGGAACCGATAGAGCAGCCCGCGGAACTGCGGGCGACCCTGCGGCCGTATCAGAAGGCGGGCCTGGCGTGGCTGGCGACGATGACCGGGCTCGGACTCGGCGCCTGCCTGGCCGACGACATGGGGCTCGGCAAGACGATCCAGCTCATCTCCCTGCATCTGCACCGCCGTCCGCTGAAGGAAGGTCCCACACTCGTCCTGTGCCCGACGTCGTTGCTTGGCAACTGGGAACGCGAATTCGCCCGGTTCGCGCCGGACGTCCCGGTGCGCCGGTTCCACGGCGGCGGCCGGCACCTCGACGAGGTCGCGCCGGACGAGGTCGTGCTCGCCACGTACGGCGTCCTCCGCCGGGATCGCGCGACCCTGTCCGAAGTGGACTGGGGGATGATCGCCGCCGACGAGGCGCAGCACGTCAAGAACCCGCTTTCGGTCACCGCCAAGGAACTGCGGAAGATCCCGGCGGCGGCGAAGGTCGCACTGACCGGGACGCCGATGGAGAACCGGCTCACCGAACTGTGGTCCATTGTGGACTGGACGACCCCAGGTCTGCTCGGCTCGCTCGACGGGTTCCGCCGCAAGGTCGCCCGTCCGATCGAACGGAACTCCGACACCGTCGCGACCGAACGGCTCGCCGCCACCGTGCGGCCGTTCCTGTTGCGCCGTAAGAAGACCGACCCGGACATCGCCCCCGAACTCCCGCGCAAGACCGAGACCGACCGGTTCGTCCCGCTCACCGCCGAGCAGACGACGCTGTACGAGGCCGTCGTCCGGGAGAACCTCGCGATGATCCGCGAGCTGAACGGGGTGGCGAGGCGCGGGCAGGTGCTCAAACTGCTCACCGAACTCAAGCAGATCTGCAACCATCCGGCGCAGTACCTCAAAGAGCCCGGCGTACTGCACGGCCGGTCCGGCAAGCTCGCCGCTTTCGAGGAACTGCTCGACGTCATCCTCGACGAGGGCGACAGCGTGCTCGTGTTCAGCCAGTACGTCCAGCTGTGCCGCCTGCTGGAGAAACGCCTGGCCGAACGCGGACTGCCGACGATGCTGCTGTCCGGGTCGAGTACGCCCGAGGTCCGCGAGGACATGGTCGCCCGGTTCCAGGCGGGCGAGGTGCCGGTGTTCCTGCTGTCGCTCAAGGCGGGCGGGGTCGGGCTCAACCTGACCAAGGCCACCCACGTGATCCACTACGATCGCTGGTGGAACCCGGCGGTCGAGGACCAGGCCACCGACCGCGCGTACCGGATCGGGCAGGACAGGCCGGTCCAGGTGCACCGCCTGATCTCCGAAGGCACGCTCGAGGAGCGCATCGCCACCGTCCTGGAGACCAAACGCGGCCTGGCCGACGCGGTCATCGGCGCCGGCGAGAACTGGATCACCGAGCTGTCCGACGACGAACTCGCCGACCTCGTCCGACTCGGGGACACCTGATGCCCAGCGTGACCGGGCGGAAACGGCGCACCTTCGGCAACACGTGGTGGGGCAAGGCGTGGGTCGAGGCTTTGGAAGACCGCGCCAAACTCGACCCGAACCGGCTGCCGCGCGGGCGGACGTACGCGCGCAAGGGCACGGTCAGCGACCTTGCGGTCGGCACGGGCGAGGTGACGGCCCGGGTGTGGGGCAGCCGAGCCGTGCCGTACCGGGTGACCATCCACATGCGGGCGTTCACCGAGGAGCAGTGGGAAAGCCTGCTCGGCATGGTCGGCTCGCGGCTCGGGCACGTCGCCGCCCTCCTCGACGGCGAATTGCCCGGCGAGCTGGCCGGGGACGCGCGGGCCGCCGGCGCGGACCTGCTCCCCGGCCCGGGTGATCTGCGTCCGAAGTGTTCCTGCCCCGACAGCGCGGACCCGTGCAAGCACGTCGCCGCGGTGTACTACCTGGTCGCGGAAGAGGTCGACGCCGATCCGTTCGTGCTGTTCCTGCTGCGCGGCAGACCGCGGGAGGCCGTCCTCGCGGAACTGCGGTCCCGCCGGGCGCCCGCGAACGAGTCCGGCGAGCGGGTGCGCGCCCCCGCCGCGCCCGGCGTCGACCCGAAACGCGCCTACACCCGGCGGATCGCGGCGTTGCCGCCGCGACTGGCGGTCCCGGGCACGGTCGGGCCGCCCGCGGTCCTCGACCTCGATCCGCCGCACCGCACGGGCTGGAGCAGTGACACGTTCGCGGAACTCGCCGCCGACGCCGCCGCGAGGGCCTGGGAACTGCTGGTCATGGGGCCCGGCCGCGAACCGGAGCTGACGTTCGAGGAAGACCTCGCCCGCCGGGCGGCGACAGGCGATCCGGACGTGGTCACCGAACTCGCCGAGGCCGCGGGGATGCCGGTGCGGGACCTCGCCGTCTGGGCCCAGGCCTGGCGCGAGGCGGGCCTGGGCGGGATGGCGGTGGTCCGGGAGGTCTGGCGGCCGGGGCAGGCGCCGCTCGCGCAGGCCAGGGCGGACTTGGCCGAATCAGGGCTGCCGGGAGCGCCGAAGACCTGGCGGAACCGGATCACCCAAGGTGACCTGCAACTGCGCTACGGCCGTGACGAACGCTGGTACCGCTTCGTGCGCGACGGTGAGGGCTGGCGGGTCGACGGTCCGCCGTCCACGCGGCCGACGGACGTGATCTACCCACCCTGACCTCGAGCCTCGTGAGCGGTGAGGAGTTGAGCGTGGAGGAGGGACGTTCAACGCATTGCCGCGAAGGGAGCCTTCACCGCGTGCGATGCGGTGAAAGTCCCCTTCACCCGGCGCGGCACGACGAACCGTCCCTACCAGTCACGAGGGGCCGGGCTGGCGCCGCCAGGTGCGGTGACTCCATTCCAGGAACCGTTCCACCCCGCGGACCACGTGTGCGCTGCGGATCGACGGAAAGACGTCGAAGGCGTGCTGCGCGCCGGAGATCTCCGCGTAGGCGACTTCACGCTGGGACTTCTCCCGCAGGCGCCGCACGAATTCGCGGGCCTCACCGACCGGCACCAGTGAGTCGTGGACGCCGTGGATGACGAAGAACGGCGGCGCGTCCTCGGTGATCCGGTCCAATGGTGACGCCGCGACGTAGTCGTCGAGGAAGTTCACCGGGTCCTTGTCCGCCTCGAAGACGTGCCGGGCGATCAGGGTCTTCAGCCGTGTCTGGCTGGAACGCCGTCCGCTGGTCGCGGCGAAGTCGTACACGCCGTAGTGCGGGGCGCACGCCTGGACGCTGGTGTCGGCCTCGGTGAAGCCGGGCTGCAGTGCCGGATCGTTCGCGGTCAGTGCCAGCAGCGCCGCGAGATGCCCGCCCGCGGAACCCCCGGTCACCGCCACGAACGACGGGTCGCCGCCGTAGGACTCGGCGTTGTCCCGGATCCAGGCCAGCGCGCGTTTCGCCGCGATGATGTGCGCGGGCCACCGGGCGGCGGGGGAGAGCGGGTAGTTGATCGCGACGCAGATCCAGCCGCGTTTGGCCATGTGCAGCATCAGCGGAAGGCCCTGCTGGTCCTTGTTGCCGATCACCCACGCGCCGCCGTGCACCTGCAGCAGGATCGGCGCGCCGGTGACCTTCTCGCGTGGCGCGTAGACGTCGAGCAGGAACCGCTTCCCGCCGGGGGCGTAGGCGATGTCGCGCGTCCGCCGGACCTCGGGGTCGCGCATGCGGAACGGCATCGCCAGCTGACCCCACGGTGTCGCGAGGTCGGTCGGGCTCGGCGGGTGCTCGAGTTCCCCGGTATAGGCCTTGCCGATGCCTTCGGTGAGCGCGGTTTCGATCTCGTCGCGCGCTCGCTGGGACTGGACGATCAGCGTGCCGAGCCCGGCCGCCGACGCGGCCGCGAGGGTGAGACCGGCCTTGCTCGATCCGCCCCGGTGCCGGGCGACGTGCGCCGCCACGTCGGCCGCGGTGAGCGCGAGCAGATGCGGGGCGAGCTCCCCGGTGAGCCAGCCCGCGAAGAACGCCGGAACCGCTGTCCGGGCGCCACGCGGCGGCTTGAGCGCGTTCGCGGCGAGCGCGAGCTGGAGTGCCTGGCGGAGGACGAAACTCGGCTGCATGGGCACCGATCCTACCGCCGGGTAACGGCCTAGAACCGGTTACAGAGTTGCCCAGGGTGACTTTTATGCGGAGATTGAGTGGTCTGGACGCGAGTTTTCCTCTACTTGGAGACACCCGCCCAGATCCTGCACGTGTGCGGGCTGCTCACCCTGGGCGGTTCGGCCATGCCCGGCGGCTACGATTTCGAGCGCCGCCGTTTCTCGTGGGGGTTGCCGTCCGGCCGCCTTCCGGATAAGACTAGAACAGGTTTCAGTATTGTGCCCGGTCGGCCCGGTGAGGAGCCAGTGTGGACTTCCAGTTCGACGAGACACAGACCGAGGTCACCGCGCTGACCGCGCGCGTGCTCGGCAAGGAGCGTGAATCCGCCGGAACGTGGCGCGCGCTCGCCGATTCCGGTCTGCTCGCGCTGGCGCTGCCCGCCGAACTCGGCGGTGACGGCCTCGGCGTTGCCGAAGTCGCCTTGGTCCTGACCGAACTCGGCCGCGTCGCCTCTCCGGTGCCCGCGCTGGCGACGCTGGCCTTCGGCGTCCTGCCCGTCGGGGCGCTGGGCGGGCCGGAACAGCGGGCCGCTCTGCTGCCGCCGGTCGCCGCGGGCGAATCCGTGCTCACGGCCGCGCTGCACGAACCTTCCGCGCCGTTCACCACCCGGCCCGCGACCGTGGCGGAGTCGGCGGGGGGCTGGCGGCTGAGCGGGGTCAAGGTCGGCGTGCCGTTCGCGGCGGAGTCGGCTCGGATCTTGACACCCGCCTCGCTGCCCGGCGGCACCGGCGTCTTCCTGGTCGACCCGCGGGCGGACGGCGTGACGCTGACGCCGACGAGAACCTCTTCCGGCACGCCGGACCACACGATGACGCTGGATTCCGTGACCGTCATCGACGCCGACCTCCTCAATGGACACGGCCCCGGCGAATCGATCGCCACCCTCCACCGGTTCGCGCTCGCGGGTGCGGTGGCGTTCGGCGACGGGCTCCTCGCCGGCGCGCTCGCGCTGACCACCGCGTACGTCGGCGAACGCGAGCAGTTCGGGCGTCCGCTGGCGGCGTTCCAGGCGGTGGCGCAGCAGATCGCGGACGTCTACGTGGCCTCGAGAACCGTCCAGCTGGCCGCGCGGTCGGCGGTCTGGCGGCTCGCGGCGGGACTCGACGCCGAAGCGGAACTCGACATCGCGGCGTACTGGCTGGCGGAGGAGGCGCCCGACGCGCTGGCCGTCTGCCACCACCTGCACGGCGGGGTCGGCGTGGACGAAACGTATCCGCTGCACCGGTTCTCGTCGGCGGTCAAGGATCTCGGACGGACACTCGGCGGCGCCTCGCATCGGCTGGCCGAACTGGGCGAACTGGCGGTGGGGTGACACGATGCTGATCGAACTGACCGCAGCACAACGACAACTGCGTGCGGAACTGCGAAAGTACTTCGCCGGACTGGTGAGTGCCGGCGAACGGCACGCGATGCTGCGTGAGCGGCACGGCCCGGTGTACCGCGAGATCGTGCGGCGGATGGGCCGCGACGGCTGGCTCGGCGTCGGTTGGCCGGAACGGTACGGCGGCCGGGGTTTCGGAGAGATCGAGCAGCACATCTTCGTCGACGAGGCCGCCCGCGCCGACGTCCAGCTGCCGTCGGTGACGCTGCAGACCGTCGGGCCGACGTTGCAGGCGTTCGGCACCGAGGCGCAGAAGACCTTTTTCCTGCCCCAAATTCTCGCGGGGGAGGTGCATTTCGCCATCGGGTACACCGAACCGGACGCGGGCACGGACCTCGCGTCGCTGCGGACGACGGCGGTGCGTGAGGGCGAGGAGTACGTCGTCAACGGCCAGAAGACCTTCACCACCGGCGGGCACGACGCCGACTACCTCTGGCTCGCCGTGCGGACCGCGCCGGACGCGCCGAAGCACAAGGGGATCTCGATCCTCATCATGGACACCCGCGATCCGGGCTATTCTTGGACGCCGATCATCACTTGCGACGGCGCGCACCATGTGAACGCCACCTACTACTCGGACGTCCGGGTTCCGGCGGACATGCTGGTGGGCAAGGAGAACGAGGGCTGGCGGCTGATCACCACGCAGCTCAACCACGAGCGCGTCATGCTCGGCCCGGCCGGGCGCATCGGCGGGCTCCACGACCGGGTCCGCGACTGGGCGGCGTCCAGGAAGACGCCCGAGGGAACACCCTTGCTTCACTTGCCCGACGTGCGCAACGTACTCGCCGAAGCGTTCGCGTCCGCCCGTGTCAACGAACTGCTGAACTGGCAGGTCGCGGCGTCGTCGGCGACCGGACCGGTGGCGGTGGCCGACGCCTCCGCCACCAAGATCTTCGGTTCCGAACGCATCCAGCGGTTGGCCAGGAGACTGGAGGAGATCGTGGCACGACACGGCGATCAGGCCGACGCCGAAACCGCGGAACTGGCCCGCTGGCTGGACGTGGTGGCCAAGCGCAACCTGGTGCTGACCTTCGGTGGCGGCGTCAACGAGATCCAGCGCGAACTGATCGCCACGGCGGGTCTCGGCTTGCCGAGGGTGCCGCGATGAGCATCCAGGAGGCGGCCGAACGGATCGCCGCGCAGGGGCAATCCGCGCCGCGGGCGGCCCGCGACGCGGTCAACCAGGCGATGGTGAACAACTGGGTCGAGGCCATCGGTGACCGCAATCCCGTGTATGTCGACGAAGAGTTCGCCGCGAGGAGTGTCCACAAGGGACTCGTCGCGCCGCCCGCGATGGCGCAGGTGTGGACGATGGGTGGGTTGCGTTGGACCCGCGCGTCGGACGACCCGCTCGGGGCGATGATGGAGGTGCTCGACGAGGCCGGGTTCACCTCGGTCGTCGCGACCGACTCCGAGCAGAACTACCACCGCTACCTGCGGCACGGCGAACACGTCTCGGCGACCGCGAAACTCGAGAGCGTCGTCGGGCCGAAACGCACCGCGCTCGGCGAAGGCTGGTTCGTGACGACGAAGACCACTTGGTACGTCGGCGACGAGGCTGTCGCGGACATGATGTTCCGGGTGCTGAAGTTCCGCCCACCGGGCGCCGGACCCGCCAAAGCGACCGCTCCGGTGCTGCGGCCGGTGATCAGCAAGGACACCGAGTTCTTCTGGGCCGGGCTGCGCGAAGGCGAACTGCGGATCCAGCGGTGGGGCGAAACCCTGCGGCATCCACCAGGGCCGATGCCGCCCGACGGCGACCTCGACGCGAAACCGGATTACATCGTCGCGTCCGGGCGCGGAACGGTCTACAGCTACGTGGTGCATCACCATCCGAAGGTTCCGGGCAAGGATCTGCCGGTCGTGGTGGCGCTCGTCGAACTGGAGGAAGGTGTCCGGGTGACGGGCGAACTGCTCGACGCCGATCCCGAAACCGTCCACATCGGACTTCCGGTGGAGGTCGCGTTCGTGAAGATCGACGAGGAACTGACGTTGCCCGCTTGGCGGGTCGCGCGATGAAGAACTGTTCGGCCGGCACCGAGTTGCCGCCGCTGACCATCGAGGCCACCCCGACGTTCGTGGTGAGCACGGCCGTCGCGACCCGGGACTTCCAGGACGTCCACCACGATCGTGACGCCGCTGTCCGACGCGGGTCGAAGGACATCTTCCTCAACATCCTCACCGACACCGGCCTGGTGCAGCGGTTCGTGACCGACTGGGCGGGACCGGAGGCGTTCGTGCGGTCGATCAAGATCCGGCTCGGCGTGCCCTGTTACGCCTACGACACCCTGACCTTCACCGGGCGGGTCCTGGAACGCGACGGTGACGACGTGGTGATCTCCGTGTCCGGTGTGGACAGTCTCGGCGAACATGTGGTGGGCACCGTGACGGTCACCATGGGAGGCGAGTGATGACCCTGTCCGGGAAGGCGGCGATCGTCGGGATCGGCGCGACGGAGTTCTCCAAGGATTCCGGGCGCAGCGAACTGCGATTGGCTGCCGAAGCGGCTTCGAACGCGCTGAAGGACGCCGGGCTCTCTCCGTCCGATGTGGACGGTCTGGTCTCGTTCACCATGGACGGCAACAGTGAGATCGCCGTCGCGCGGGAACTCGGCATCCCCGAACTCAAGTTCTTCAGCCGGATCCACTACGGCGGCGGGGCGGCGGCCGCGACCGTGCAGCAGGCCGCGATGGCCGTCGCGACCGGCGTCGCGGACGTCGTCGTCGCGTACCGGGCCTTCAACGAACGGTCGGGGATGCGGTTCGGTCAGGTTTCGTCGGCCGCAGCGGGGCAGGTGAACTCCTCCGGCGTCGACAACGCGTTCCACTACCCGATGGGGATCGCGACGCCCGCCGCGACCGTCGCCATGCTCGCCCGGCGCTACCTGCACGAGTACGGCGCGACCAGCGAGGACTTCGGCAGGATCGCCGTCATCGACCGCGCTCGCGCGGCGACGAACCCGAAGGCGTGGTTCTACGGCAAGCCGATCACGCTCGAAGACCACCAGGCCTCCCGCTGGGTCGCCGAACCGTTGCACCTGCTCGACTGCTGCCAGGAGAGCGACGGCGGTGTCGCGCTGGTGGTGACCAGCGCCGAGCGGGCTCGTGACCTGCCGCACCGGCCCGCCGTGATCGCGGCGGCCGCGCAGGGGAGTGGTCCGGACCAGTACGTGATGACCAGCTACTACCGTGACGACCTCCCGGCGCTGCCCGAGATGGGCGTCGTCGGGCGGCAGCTGTGGGAGCAGTCCGGCCTTGGTCCCGGGGACATGGATCTCGCCGTACTGTACGACCACTTCACCCCTTATGTCCTGATGCAGCTGGAAGAACTGGGCTTCTGCGGCAAGGGGGAGGCCAAGGACTTCATCAGCGGAGGCACCCTGGAACTCGACGGGAAGCTGCCGCTCAACCCGCACGGCGGGCAGCTGGGGGAGGCCTACATCCACGGGATGAACGGGATCGCCGAAGGGGTCCGGCAGGTGCGGGGCGACGCCGTCAACCAGGTCGACGGGGCTTCACGGGTGCTGGTGACCGCCGGTACGGGCGTACCTACGAGCGGACTGGTCCTGACCGCGGGCTGAGATCACCTCATTGCCCGATGGTGTACTAGAGCGGTACCTGCCACGGTGAGAGGGATACCGGCTGGGAGGTGCCATGTCTGGACCAAGCGTTGTCGCGTGGACCCTGACCGCGGTGTTCGCCGCGCTGGTCCTGCCCTGCGTGCTGAGACTCGTCCGGCTGGACTACGGACGACTGGGCGCGGCGGTCCGCAACGGTGATCTGGCCGAACTGCTGCTCGTCGTCGCCATGGTCGCGATGCTGTCACCGGTGGGCGGCCCCATCCCCGCGGCGGGCTGGCAGGCGGTGCTGGCGCTGACCGCGGGCTGGTTCGCCGTCTCGTGGTGGAAGGGGCGGCGGTCCGGGCACGCCGAGTGCGGGCACCACGCCGTCTCCGCCGCGGCGATGCTGTTCATGGTGACGTTCATGCCGCACAGCGAGGTCTCCCACGGGCCGTGGCTGGTGATGTCCGGCCCCGGTGCCGCTTCAGCGCTGTGGTTGTCGCTGGTTTTCGGTGTCGTGGCGGCCTATTTCGCGGTGGACGCGGTCCGCGCCGGGGTCCAGGCGGCGCGGGGCGCCGGTGGCTCCGGTCGGGTGTCGCGGTGGGTGTGCCGGGTGATCATGGGGCTGGGGATGGGCTACATGCTGGTGGGCGCCGCACTTTGACGGTGTGGACGCCGCTCGGAAGTACATGAAGGCCCCCCTTCCTAGGCGCAGGGTCCCGGCAAAGTCGCGGAGCTGGTCAAGCGGGTGGTGAGTGGCGAGCGGGGTTCTCCCCGACCTGTGTTTGCCTACTGGCTGAAGCGGCGTCATCCTCCCGCTCGACCGAGTTGACCTTGATGAACGGAAGATCGGGGACTTTGAGTGTCCCCGATCTTCCGTTGATCCTGGTCCGAGGCCTTGCGCCGTCGGGCTGATCACACGTGGGTAAGCAACTGCCGGTCCGCCTTGACCTGAATCGCCACTCACGACCGAAGGTGGCGCAGTCGTCGAGCGCGGCCGCCCCCCGGTGTCGCGAAAGCCACTTTCGCGACGTCAGAGGTCCCGAAAGTGGCTTTCGCGACACCGAACGGCAGTTGCGCGAATCTGCCGGAGCCCTTGCGCTAGGCGCAAGGAAGGGAGCCTTCATGTACTGCGGGTCCTTGCCCAAGCCGTCAGACGCCGATCCGCCGGACCACACCGTCTTCGGCCGCCTCAGCGGCGGGAAGGACCTCGGCCGGGTTGTCCGCCGCCCACTTGCCCGCGGCCGCGATGTCCTTGTCGAGCGCGACGATCAGTGCTTCCGACGACGGGTACGCCTGCTGCTCGCGCAGATGGTGGCCCAGCCACACGGTCAGCACCTCGCCGTAGAGGTCCCCGCCGAAATCGAGCAGATGTGCCTCGACGAGCCGGTAGCCGTCCGCGCCGTAGTACGTCGGCCGCCTGCCGACCGAGATCGCCGCCGCGATCCGGGTACCGTCCGCGCGTTCGACCCACCCAGCCCACACTCCGTCGCCGACCTGGCCGTCCTGGTCGCGCAACGCGATGTTGGCGGTCGGGAACCCCAGTTCCCGCCCCCGCTGGTCGCCCTTCTCCACCTGGCCACGGACCAAGAAGTACTCCGCCGTCATTCCGCTCCCCGTCCCTGACGTCACGAAAGCCATGAATACCACGCCCCGACCGGCAGGTCGACCGCCGTCCACGCGGCGAGAGGCGTCCTAGGAGTCCACTGTGTACTCCAGGGCGCCCTGCCGCCGCGATAGCGGGGCCTTCGGCCGAGGGAGGTTCATGCGTGGTGTCCTTGCCAGGGGGACATCTCAGCTCCGCCACCCGGCTGAATCACGTCGTGACGAGCCGGTATCCCAGGTCCAGCTCGGTCCGGCCCAGCAGGCCGACGTGACGCCGGTGCCAGTGCCCGTCGGCGAGGTCTGCGCGCAGCCGCTCCACCGCCGACGCGACGACGTTCTGGTCCAGCAGCGCGACACCGGACATCCCCGCGCGCACGCGGTCCGACAGGTAGGCCTCCGGCCTGCGCCAATACGCGCCGAGGAACCCGTCGACACAGTTCGAGGGCACCGGCAGCGGAGCCACCGACGGTGTTTCGCCCGCCGCGCTCAACTCCTCGACGACCCGGTCGAGGCAGGCCAGCCTGCTCTCGTGCTCGGCGATCTCCGGCAGGTAGTCCCGCACCAGCCAAAAGCGCGCGAACACCGCCTGGTCCCAGGTCACGATCACCTGGCGACGGGACACGCGCCGCAACTCGGCCAGTCCGGTGGTCACGTCCGTCCAGTGGTGCACGGTGAGCACCGCCAGCCCGGCGTCGAAGGCTCCGTCGGGGAAGGGCAGCCGTTCCGCGCACGCCTGGACGGCGGGGGCGGCGGTGGCCGGACGCTGCCCGATCATCCGCCGCGACGGTTCGACGGCGATCACGCCACGGTCTTCCGGCTCGTAGGAACCGGCTCCGGCGCCGACGTTGACCACCGATCGCGCGTCGGCGAGAGCGGCGGTCACGGCGGCCGCGATCCGGGGATCCGGACGTCTCGATCGCGCGTAGTCCCGGCCGAGTTCGGCATACGGGTCGCTGATCAAGGTGCGCACCTCGCCGAGTCTAACCAGAGCCCTTACCAGCGGGTATGAGGATTCAGTCTGTCGTGGTCAATAAAGTGTCGGAAAGAACAGGCGCGTCGTCCCGTTCGGGTGCCGTGGTCGTGATCAGCAGCCCGGCGGGCTCGCGCCAGACGCGGGTCCGCAGCGGTTCGCCGGGGAAGACGACGCCGGCGAACTTCGCCGAAAACGACGCGACGCGGGAGGTGTCCCCTTCCAGCAGTTCGTCGGTGACGGCCTTCGCGACGACGCCGTAGGTGCACAGGCCGTGCAGGATCGGCTTGTCGAACCCGGCCGCCGCGGCGAACGCGGGATCGGCGTGCAGGGGGTTGCGGTCGCCGCAGAGCCGGTAGAGCAGCGCCTGCTGTGGCAGCGTCGGTGTGTCGATGACCACGTCCGGTTCCCGCGACGGGAGTTCGACGCGATCGGACGGTCCGCGTTCGCCGCCGAAACCTCCTTCGCCACGGGCGAAGATGCTCGACCGCAGTGTCCACAGTGGAGTTCCGCCGGAGTCGGTGGCGACCGTCTCGTTCACGATCACCGCCGCCTTGCCCTTGTCGAAGACGTCGACGATCCGCGTCCTGGCCACGGCCTTGCCCGCCGCCGGGATCGGCCGGTGCGCGATCACCTCCTGCTTGCCGTGCAACACCTTCCCGAGGTCGACCTCGACGCCGGGGAACGAGACCGCGGGTGGCTCGAATACCCGCAGGTTCGCCGCCACGGTGGCGAACGTGGGCAGCACCTGGAGGCCGTCCTCATAGGTGTAGCGCAGCTCCCGGGGGCTCATCGGATCCGCGCCCGCGCCCAGCGCCAGGTGGTAGAGCTGCACGTCCGAGGCGGTCCAGGCGAAACTCACCTCGCCGAGATCGGCGCCGATCGCGACCGCGGGGTCGATGGGCACGGGGAACTCCTATTCGTAGGTGACGGTGACCTCGTCGGTCAGCGGCAGGGACTGGCACGCCAGCACGATGCCTTCGGCGATGTCGTCGCCGTCGAGGACCTCGTTGTTCAGCATCTTCACCTCACCGGAGGTGATCCGGCAAGCGCAGGCGCTGCACTGGCCAGCACGGCAGGAGAACGGCGCGTCAAAACCCTTCTCCAGTAACAGGTCCAGCAGTTTCGTCCGGCGCGGCCACTCGAATCTCCTGGTCTCGCCGTCGAGGGTGACCTCGACTCCCGCCGGGGTCTCGGCCTCTTCGACGACGACGGGCTCGGCCACCTCGAACGGATTCCCGCCGAGGGAAAGGAACCGTTCCAGGTGGATCCGCTCGCGGGGCAGGCCGAGGTCCTTGAGCGCCGAGCGCGCCGCGTCCATGAACGGCCCGGGACCGCAGATGAACGCCTCGTGCGCGGTGTACGGCGCGACCAAGGCGCGAAGGTGCGCCTCTGTCGGCAGTCCTTGCAGGCTTTCGAGCCAGTGCAAGACGATCATCCGGTCTTCGTGCCGAGCCGCGAGGCCCGCCAGTTCCCGCGCGAAGATCACCGATCGCTCGTCACGGTTCGCGTAGAGCAACACGACCTTGCCGCTTCCCTGTTCCAGGGCCGACTTCAGGATCGACATCACCGGCGTGATCCCGCTTCCGCCCGCGAGCAGCAGGAAGTCCTCGTCGAGTGACGCGGGGCTGAACACCCCGGCGGGCGGCAGGACCTGGACCTCCTGGCCTGCCTGGAGCTTGTCGCAGAGCCAGTTCGACCCGTAGCCGTCCGCGGTGCGTTTGACGGTGACCTGGACCCGGTTCTCGTGCGGCGCGCTGGAGAGCGAATAGCAGCGGGCCACCGACCCGGTCCGGTCGCTCGGCACGCGGACGGTGAGGAACTGTCCTGGGGTGTAAGCGAAACCGGCGACGTGCTCGGCCGGGATCTCGAAGACGATCGACGACGCGTCGGCCGTCTCGGTGATCACCTCGGCCACGGTCACGGTGACGGGACCACTCATTCGGGCACCTCCAGCGAGCCGTCCTTCACCGCGGCGTCGATGCTGTCGCTGAGGTTGCCGCAGGTGTCGAGCAACGCCGTCCGCGCTCCGGACGCCTTCTGTTCCGCGAACACCGGACAGCTCCGGGCCGCGTCGCTCGTCCACTGGACGCTGGTGTGCTGCACGCTGTTCTTCTTGACCAGCACACAGGTCCCGCACGAGCGGCAGCTCAACGGCTGGAGCCCGGCGGTGAGGAACTCGACGGTCTCGGGCTTCACACCCCGGCCTCTTCCGCCTGCTGCCGCGCCAGGTTCTCGGCCACCTCCGCCGCCCAGACCTCGTTGGCGCGGCTGGTGTCCACTTCGAACTCGAAGCGCCGCGTCATGTCCTCGGTGACGTCGGCCGCGTCCACATAGAACTGGTCGTACCAGCGGCGCAGCTGGTAGACCGGCCCGTCCTCCTCGCACAGCAACGGGTTGTCGATCCGTGTCTTGTTGCGCCAGATCTCCACGTCCTGCAGGAAGCCGACGCCGATACCCTTGGCGAACTTCCCGGCGATCTTGTCCGCGTGCTCGTCCGAGACGCCCTCGAACTTCTTCACGCTCACGCCCCACTGCAGCACGAACGAGTTCTCGGTGACCGGGTAGTGGCAGTTGATCAGCACGTTCTCGATCTCGAAACCCTGGTACGTGTTGAGCAGCGTGTTGATCATGTAGGACGGCCCGAAGTAGGACGCCTCCGACCGCAGCAGGTTCTCCTCGCCGCCGTAGTTGGACGCCATTCCCTTGTCCGGGCGGCCTTTCGTGTTGAGGTACTGCGTGGCGACATGTCCCTCGAACACGTTCTTGAAGTAGGTCGGGAAGGCGTAGTGGATGTAGAAGAAGTGTGCCATGTCGACCATGTTGTCGATGATCTCGCGGCAGTTGGAGCCCTCGATCAGCACCGAGTCCCACGTCCAGTTGCTCCACTCGCCGTTGAACACTCCCTCGATCCGCGGGATCACGACATCCTCGGGCGGCGGGTTGCCCTCCGGGTCGTGCCAGACGAACAGTTGCTTGTTCTCCTCCAGCACCTGCCACGTCTTCGTCCGTGCCCGCAGCGGAACCCTTTTCGCGTAGGGGATCGAGACGCATTTGCCGTTGCCGTTCCAGCGCCAGTCGTGGAACGGGCAGGCGATCTCGTCGCCTTTGACCTCGCCCTGGGTGAGGTCGCCGCCCATGTGGCGGCAGTACCCGTCGAGCACGTTCAGCTTGCCGGACGAATTGGCGAAGACCACCAGTTTCGTCCCGAACGCCGTGATGGCGTGCGGTTTCCCGTCCCGGAACGGCTCGGCGAGGCCGAGACAGTGCCAGCCGCGCGCGAATCGCGAAGGGGGTGCGCCCGCGTCGATCTGCCGTACGGATTCCGTCGTCATCGGCTGCCTCCCGGTTGACCGTGATCTTGCTGCGCGAGGTGCTCGGCGGCAAGATAGCCGAACACCATCGCCGGGCCGATCGTCGCGCCGGGGCCGGCGTAGGTGCGGCCCATCACCGCCGCGCTCGTGTTGCCCGCCGCGTAGAGTCCGTCGATCACCGACCCGTCCTCGCGCAGGACGCGCGCGTGCGGGTCGATCCTCAAACCGCCCTTGGTGCCCAGGTCACCGGGCACGATCTTCACCGCGTAGTACGGCGCGACGTCCAGCGGGCCCAGGCTCGGATTGGGCTTGTTCCGCGGATCGCCGTAGTAGTGGTCGTACGCGCTGCGCCCGCGGTGGAAGTCCTCGTCCACGCCGCTCTTCGCGAAGCCGTTGAACCGCCGCACGGTGGCCTCCAGCGCGTCGGCCGGGACCTCGATCCGCTCGGCGAGCTTCGCGAGCGTGCTCGCTTTGACCGCGATGCCCGCTTTGAACCAGCGGCTGGGCAGTGGCAGGCGCGGGCCGAGACCGGTGAACATGTACCGGTTGCGGTTGCGCTGGTCGAACACCAGCCAGGTCGGGAAGTTCTCGCCAGGCCCGTCGCCGTCGCCGTACATCGCGTGCACGGCCTCGACATAGGGCGCCGATTCGTTGACGAAGCGTTCGCCTCGGGCGTTGACCATCACACAACCCGGCCGCGACCGCTCGGCGAGCGCGAACCACGGGCCGCCGGTCAGCGGGATCGACGGGCCCCACCAGGCGTCGTCCATCAGGTCGGTGGCCGCGCCGAGTTTGAGCCCCGCGCCGATCGCGTCACCGGTGTTGGCTTCGGCGCCGACGGTCCACTCGGTGCCGATGGGCGCACGCTGGTACTTGACCCGCATCTCCTCGTTGCGTTCGAACCCGCCCGCGCCGAGGACGACGCCGAGCCGCGCGCGGATCAGCTTCTCCTCACCCTCATGACGGACCACGACGCCGACCACGCGATCGCCCTCGGCCTCGAGGTCCAGAAGCGGCGTGTTCAGCCAGATGGGGACATTCGCCCACCGCAGCCCCGCACGCAACCCGGCCGCAAGCGCTTGCCCCATGGAAAGCAGCCGCTGACGGCGAATCCGGCTGACCAGCCAGCGCCCACCGAGTCCGAGGACGCGGAGGATCCCGCGCGGATGCCGGGCGAGCAGGCTCAGCCACCGGTAGTCCGCCTGGGTGATCGGGGCGCCCAGCGGGGGAGGGCTGTAGGGCGGCTCCAGATTCGCCAGTTCCGGCCCGAGCACGTTGCCGTCGAGGGCGACCGGTTCGACCGACCGTCCGCCTGCCCGTCCGCCGGGCGCCTCCGGGTGGTAGTCCGAGTAACCGCGGACCCATCGGAAGCGCAACGGCGACTTGTCGCAGACGAACGACAGGACTTCCGGGCCGCGGTCGAGGAAGGCCGACCGGAGTTCGGCCGGGACGACGTCCCCGACGATCGACTGGAGGTATTCGCGAGCCCTCTCCGGGGGTTCTTCGATCCCGGCCGCGCGCAGGGCGTGGTTGCCGGGAATCCAGACTCCGCCGCCGGAGCGCGCGGTGGAGCCACCGAAGTGGGCGGCCTTCTCCACGACCAGGACCTCGAGTCCCCGGTGGGCTGCGGACAGCGCGGCGGTCATCCCGGCGGCACCACTGCCGACCACGATCACGTCGTAGTCCATACGCCCCTCACCTGAAACACGTTGTAGGAAGCATGTAGCAACATCCGTGCTGCTCCAGTCACCATAGACGAGAACGTGTTCTAGTTCTAGGGTGGGTGTCATGGACTCCCTCGTCGCGGATGTGGTGATCGTGGGCTTCGGGGCGGCCGGCGCCTGTGCGGCGATCGAAGCCGCCGACGCGGGCGCCCGCGTGCTGATCCTGGACCGGTTTTCCGGCGGTGGCGCGAGCGCTGTCAGTGGAGGTGTCGTCTACGCCGGTGGCGGGACGCCGCAGCAGCGGGACGCGGGCGTCGACGACAGCGTCGACGCGATGTACGACTACCTGCGCCTCGAGGTCGGCGACGTCGTCTCCGAGGAGACTCTGCGGCGGTTCTGCGCGGGCAGTACGGAGATGGTCTCCTGGCTCGAGGGCAACGGGGTCCCGTTCGAAGGCAGCCTGTGCCCGTACAAGACGTCCTATCCGAGCGACAAGCACTATCTGTACTACTCGGGCAGCGAGGCGGCGGGCGGCTTCCGCGACGCGGCCAAGCCGGCACCGCGCGGTCACCGGGTCAAAGGTCCGGGAACCTCGGGAAAACTGCTGATGAAGCGCCTGGCCGACGCCGTCCGGAGCCGCGGTGTCCAGGTATTGCCGCAGGCCGCCGCCCGGAAGCTGATCGTGGCCGCCGACGGCACCGTGACGGGTGTCGCCGTGTCCACCCTGCGGGACGCTCCCGCCCGCGTGCGGGCCGCGCATCGGAAGCTGGCCGCGTACGCCGCCAAGCCGGGGATCTACGTGCCGTCACTGCGGAAGTCGCTGCATCGGCGGGTGGACCGGATCGAACGCCGCTACGGGCGTGAGCTGCGAATTTCAGCCACACGCGGGGTCGTTCTCGCCGCGGGAGGGTTCATCGCGAACCGCGAGATGGTGCGCGAGCACGCGCCCGCGTATCGCGGCGGCCTGGCGCTGGGGACCTCGGCCGATGACGGGTCCGGGATCCGGATGGGGGCCGAGGCGGGCGGGGCCACGGCGGAACTGGGGCGGATCTCCGCCTGGCGCTTCATCACCCCGCCGCCGGCGTTCCTGGGCGGCCTGCTCGTCGGCAAGGCGGGCGGGCGGATCATCGACGAGTCCCGGTACGGCGCGGCCGTCGGCGAACGCATGATCACCGAGCACGAAGGGCGCGGCTGGCTGCTGGTCGACGACGCCATCGTGCGGGACGTACGGCGTGACGCGCGTAAGCAAAGCCAGTGGTTCCAAGCACTTCAGGTGCGCTACCTGCTGCGGCGACGAGTCGTCGCCGGTTCGCTCGAAGACGTCGCGCGCAAGGCCGGTGTGGAACCTGACGGGCTCATCGCCAGTGTCGCGGCCTCGCGCTCCGGCGCCGACCCGACGGGCAAACCCGAGGAGTTCACGCGCCCGCTGGATCGGGCGCCGTACTCGCTGATCGACGTCTCGATCCGGCCCAACCTCGGCTATCCGTGTCCGATGCTGACGCTGGGTGGCCTGGTCGTCGATGAGGAGACCGGGTCGGTGCGGTCCGCCACCGGTGTCCCGATTCGCGGGCTGTACGCGGCGGGCCGGACCGCGGTGGGAATCTGTTCTAGGTCCTATGTGAGCGGCCTGTCGCTGGCTGACTGCATCTTTTCCGGCCGGCGTGCGGGAGCGCACAGTGCGCTCGATCGGGGATCGGTCGACAAAAACGAGAACGTGTTCTAGTCTTGCATCCGGTTCACGGAGTACGGCGAGAGAGGGAACGCATATGAGCGAGCACGCCGCGCAGGACGTGATCGCGGGAATCCGGGAGCTGCTGCCGGTCCTGCGGGAGCGGGCGCAGGAGGCGGAGGACGCCCGGCGCGTTCCCGAGGAGTCCGTCAAATCCCTGCAGGAGACCGGGTTCTTCAAGCTGCTGCAGCCGAAGACGTTCGGTGGCCTCGAAGCCGACCCGGTGAGCTTCTACACCGCGGTCAAACTCGTCGCGAGCGCGTGCGGGTCCACGGGCTGGGTCGCCTCCATCCTCGGCGTCCACCCGTGGCACCTCGGCCTGTTCGAGGCCCAGGCGCAGCAAGACGTCTGGGGTGACGACGCCGACGCCCGGATCTCCTCGTCGTACGCGCCGATGGGCAAGGCGGACGTCGTCGACGGCGGTTACCGGCTCAGCGGGCACTGGAGCTTCTCCTCGGGCTGCGATCACGCGACCTGGGTGCTGCTGGGCGGGCCGGTGTTCTCCGGCGGCAAACCTGTCGACTTCTGCACGTACCTGGTGCCGATCTCCGACTACACGATCGAAGACGTCTGGGACACCGTGGGCCTGCGCGGCACCGGGTCCAACGACATCGTCGTGAACGACGTCTTCGTCCCGAAGCACCGCGCGCTCAGCTTCATCGCGACTTCGAAGTGCAAGACGCCGGGCCAGGAGATCAACCCGGGACCGCTGTACAAACTCCCCTACGGTTCGGTGCATCCGAGCACGATCACCGCACCCATCATCGGGATGGCCCAAGGCGCCTACGACGCGCACGTCGAATATCAGGGCAAGCGGGTACGCGCGGCGTACGCGGGCGAACAGTCCAAAGAGGACCCGTTCGCCAAGGTGCGCATCGCCGAGGCGGCGAGTGAGATCGACGCGGCCTGGCTGCAGTTGACGCACAACATCGACGAGCTGTACCAGTTGGCGTGCAAGGGGGAGAAGCTCCCGTTCCCCACGCGGCTGCGGGTCCGGCGTGACCAGGTCCGTGGCACGGAACGCGCGATCTTCGCGATCGACAGGCTCTTCGAGAACTCCGGCGGCCGTGCCTTGAAAACTGGCACCCCCGTTCAACGGTTCTGGCGCGACGCCCACGCCGGCCGCGTGCACGCGGCGAACGACGCCGAGCGCGCCTACGTCATGTTCGGAACCGGTGCCTTCGGGTTGCCCGTCGAGAATGCGATGGTCTGATGACCGAAGGCAAATACGTCACCGTCCAAGGTGGACTCAAGCTGCACTATCACGAGACGGGCGGTGAACACCCGGAGACGGTCATCCTGCTGCACGGCGGTGGCCCCGGCGCGTCGGCGTGGCGCAACTTCGGCCGCAACCTGCCGGTGTTCGGCAAGAACTACCGCACACTGGCGATCGACCAGCCGGGGTTCGGCCGGTCGGGCAAACCGACCGAGCATCCGCAGTATTTCCGCCACAGCGCGGACGCCGTCACCGGGCTGATGGACGAACTCGGCATCGAGCGCGCCCACTTCGTCGGCAACTCGCTCGGGGGCGGGACGGCCGTGCGGCTCGCGTTGAACCACCCGAAGCGCGCGGGTCGTCTGGTGCTGATGGGCCCTGGTGGGCTGAGTGTGAACCTGTTCGCGCCCGATCCCACCGAGGGCATCAAGAACCTGGGCCGGTTCAGCGCTCCGCCGGGGCCGAGCCGGGAGAAGCTCGAAGCCTTCCTGCGGATCATGGTGCACGACCAGTCCTTGATCACCGAGGAACTGATCGACGACCGGTTCGCCGCCGCGAGCGCGCCGGAGTCCCTCGCCGCGATGAAGGCGATGGGCAAGTCGTTCGCCCGGCCCGACACCTACGAGGAGGGCATGCTCTGGCGCGAGGCGCATCGCCTGCGTCAGCGGGTGCTGCTCATCTGGGGCAGGGAAGACCGGGTCAACCCGCTCGACGGCGCCTTGTTCGCGCTCAAGCTGATCCCGCGTGCCCAGCTGCACGTGTTCGGCGGTTGCGGGCACTGGGCGCAACTGGAGAAGTTCGACGAGTTCAACCGGCTGGCACTCGACTTCCTGGGAGCCTCCTGATGGGTATCCGTTCGCTCGCCTACCTCCGCATCGAAGCGACCGACATGGCCGCGTGGCGCGAATACGGGCTGAAGGTCCTCGGCATGGTGGAGGGCTCCGGCACGAATCCGGAGGCGCTCTACCTGCGGATGGACGACTTCCCGGCGCGGCTGGTGATCTTCCCCGGAGAGCACGACAGGCTCGCGGTGGCGGGCTGGGAGGTCGCCACCGTCGGCGAACTCGACGAGATCCGGGCCAGTCTCGACGCGCATTCCGTGCCGTACAAAGAAGGAACGCCCGACCAGCTGGTTGATCGGCGGGTCGACGGCCTGGTGTCCTTCGAGGACCCGTCGGGCAACACACTCGAAGTCTTCCACGGTGTCGCGCTGCGGCACCGGCGCGTGGTGAGCCCGTACGGTCACAAGTTCGTGACCGGCGAACAAGGGCTTGGGCACGTCGTACTGTCCACACACGACGACGAAGCCTCTTTGCGGTTTTATCGCGACGTCCTCGGCTTCCGGCTGCGGGACTCGATGAAGCTGCCGCCACAGATGGTCGGCAGGCCCGCGGACGGCGCCCCGGCGTGGCTGAGGTTCTTCGGGTGCAACCCGCGTCACCACAGTCTCGCGTTCCTCCCGATGCCGACCCCGAGCGGCATCGTGCACCTCATGGTCGAAGTGGAGAGCACCGACGACGTCGGCCTCTGCCTCGATCGTGCCATCCGCCGGAAGGTGCCGATGTCGGCGACCCTCGGTCGGCACGTCAACGATCTGATGCTCTCGTTCTACATGAAGACCCCCGGCGGATTCGACGTCGAATACGGCTGCGAGGGAAGGCAAGTGGACGACGAGAGCTGGATCGCCCGAGAGAGTACGGCGGTTTCCCTGTGGGGACACGACTTTTCCGTCGGCGCCCGGCCGCCGGGTCAGTCGTGACCCGGGTGGCGGACGTCGGGGCGAGTATCGATTCGGCGCGCTTCCGGTCGGTGCTCGGGCACTTCTGCACCGGCGTCGCGGTGGTGACCGGCCACGACGGCCGGGCGCCGGTGGGGTTCGCGTGCCAGTCGTTCGCGGCGCTTTCCCTTGACCCGCCGCTGGTGTTGTTCTGCCCGGCCAAGACTTCACGGACGTGGGCGGTGCTCGCCGAATCCGGGCGGTTCGCCGTCAACATGCTCGCCGGGCACCAGCAGGACGTCAGCGCGGTGTTCGGCGCCCGCGGCGTGGACAAGTTCGCTTCGGTCGAATGGACCCCCGCACCGTCCGGCTCCCCGTTGCTGGCGGGGGCTTTGACGTGGATCGACTGCGAGCTCGAAACCGTGCACGAGGCGGGCGACCACTACGTCGTCGTCGGCAGGGTCACCGCGCTCGGCGAGCCGTCCGACGATCGGCCCCTGCTGTTCCACCGCGGGCGGTACACGGTGACCGAACCGGTGCCGGGCGAACTCGCGGCACTCATGCCGTGGCCACGTCCGGACGATTGGTTGTAACCGTAAAGACGAAGAATGTAAAACTGTCCATTCTTGTGAATTTCGCTTAGCGTTTTCAGTGGAAGCTCGCCAAGGGATGGGGACAGCTACATCGTCGTGCTCAAGGACGGCTCCGCCGCCGACAAGCCTTCGCTGGCGAGCAAGTTCGGCGGGACCATCGGACGGCAGTCTACGCAGGGCATCAGCGGTTTCTCGGTGGCGCTGGGCGAGCGGCAGGCCAAGCGCCTCGCGGCCGATCCTGCCGTCGCCTTCGTGGAGCAGAACAAGGTGCTGCGCGCCGAGGCGACGCAGGGATACGATTGTCGTCGACAATGACATGAACGCGGACGACGGTTACGGCCACGGCACGCATGTCGCGGCCACGATCGCCGGAACGAAATACGGTGTCGCCAGGAATGCTTCGCCGTACCCGGTGCGGTTCCTCGGTTCCGACGGCAGCGGCGCGACCGCGGGCGTCGACTGGATCACCCAGAACGCCAAGAAGCCCCCCGTGGCCAACGTGAGCCTCGGTGGTGGCGCGTCGCCCGCGCTGGGCACCGCGGTGCGGAACTCCACGAGGCCGGTGCCGCGGCGCTGTACCTGTCGTCGCACATCGGGGCCACCGCGGCCCAGGCGCTGATCAGCGCTTCGGCTCCGGGGCTGGCGACCAACCCCGGAGGCGGCAGCCCGAACCGCACGCTCTACGTCGGACAGGTTTCCCCGGGGTGGCTCGGTCCCGGCGTTGCGCCGGGACCGAGCTTTCCGTCCGCGTGGCCGAGGAGGACCGAGCAGGGGAACGCAAGGCCAACGGAGGCAAGGACAGCAGTTGGCCGAGTTCGGCGATCGCCCGGAGGAATTCCGGGCGTTCCGGTCCGCGTCTGCCGGATTGCCCATGGCTCAGCGTCATACACCGAAAGTAAGAAGCCGTGTCTGGAGTGTCAACGGCGTGCCGCGGGTGTCTCAGCCGGTGAACCCTCCGAAAGTCGGATCGGCTCACCGGCTTCGTGCAGGCTGCGCAACGCGAGCGCGTACGACTCCATGAGCCCCGTCTCGTGATACGGGACGCCGATTTCCGCGCAGTATCCTTGGACGATGGGCCGGGCGCGGCGAAGATGCGGCGACGGCATACTCGGGAACAGATGGTGCTCGATCTGGTAGTTGAGCCCGCCGAGCGCGACGTCGACGACCCTGCCGCCGCGGACGTTGCGTGACGTGAGCACCTGCTTGCGGAGGAAGTCGAGTTCGGTGTCCCCGGACAGGATCGGCATCCCCTTGTGGTTGGGCGCGAAGATCGATCCCATGTAGACACCCCACAGTGCTTTGTGGACGACGAAGAAGACGAGGGCCTTGCCGGGGGAGAGGACGGCGAGCAGCGCGCTGAAGTAGAGTACGAAATGGGTGAGCAGCAAGGCCGCCTCGAGTCCGCGCCGCCGGATGCCCGGCTTCGAGACCGCGCGGATGCCGGAGACGTGCAGGTTCAGGCCTTCGAGCGTGAGCAGCGGGAAGAACAGGAACGCCTGGTAGCGGCCGATGAACCGCGGAATTCCTTTGCTCGCCCGTGCCTGATCCTTCGACCACACCAGGATGTCCGGGTCGACGTCGGGGTCGAGACCCTCGTGATTCGGGTTCGCGTGGTGGCGGGTGTGCTTGTCCATCCACCAGCCGTAACTCATGCCGACGCCGAGGTTCCCCGCGATGCGGCCGGCGACCTCGCTCGGACGCCGGGTCCGGAACACCTGCCGGTGCGCGAGATCGTGCGACAGCAGGGCGATCTGGCCGAACAGCACCGCCTGGAAGACGGCTATCCCCAGCTGCCACCAGGAATCCCCGATCGCGAAGAAGGCGATCCAGCCGGAGACGAAGAGCGTGGCGACCAGGCCAACGCGGAAGACATAGTAGCCGGGACGGCGGTCGAGGAGGCCCGCTTCGCTGACGCGGCGGGACAGGCGGGCGAAATCGCTGCCTGTGCGGAGGTTTGCGGTCACCGTTGTGAGTCTAGTCGGGAGCGTCGTGGGGTGAATGCGGTGAGCAGGTGGGCCGGTGCGGGGGCTGACCCTACCTCCGGTGCTGACCGGAGCGGCCATGGGGGTCGAGGCGGCGTCGGAAAGTCGCGGATAGCCCAGAGGTACGCCGCTCGCGGGCACTTTTGAATATTTCTGCCCGGTCGAGTTCGATTACGTGCGGTCGAACGTCTGTTCGAGTATGATCATGGTTATGACCACTACTCTTGCTTTCAATCCGAGGGCTGCTCGCTTTCTTGATGCCGCGTTCGATGAGGAGGTGTTGCTTCGTCGGGTGCAGGGGCGTCAGGGGCGTGCGTTGGCCGAGTTCGCTGGGGTGGGTGGTTCGCGCCACCGGACGAAGGACTCCGTCCGGTGACGGCACCAGCACGCCCCGAGCACGCATGGCGCGGAACGCGCTCACCAGACCATCGTGAGTGACAAGTCGCGCTTCAACCTGCCGCCCATCGTCGCCTGCTCGCGGCCTGCCGAGAACGCGCCTCGCGGCGTCCCACCATGCCTACGACCCCACCATGCCCTACGACCTCACCGCCGCCTCCCGAGCAGCGTCGAAAGGAGCCCGATCGAATACGATCCGCACTTCCACGATCTTCCCGTCCCGCACGGTCACCAACTCGGCCCCGGGCGCGCTCGCTACCGGCAGGGTCGCGGTGTCGTACATCAGCAGCGCGGTCGTTTCGTCCCCGAACGCCGAAAGCAGCGTCGAGCCGGTCAGGATCCGGGTGAACGGACCCATGAATCCGCGAAACGCCTCCGCGCCCGAAAGCCGCCCGGCGGGCGCGTGACACACGATGTCGTCGGCGATGTAGGTCATCGCCTTCTGGAAGTCCTTGCCGGTCCAGGCCCGGTGGTAGGAGAGCGCGACGTCCAAAGCTGGGCTGGTCATGACGGTTCCTTTCTTCAGCGGTCACCACGTCAGACACCGCCCCCGCCCGAAGTGGAACGGTGCATCGCGAAAAAGGTCGTGACAAGATCGCACACGTGAGGACAACGGACGAGCAAGGGTTTCGCGAGCTCACCGACACCTACCGTCACGAGTTGCACCTGCACTGTTACCGCATCCTCGGCTCCCTCACCGACGCCGAGGACGCTGTCCAGGAAACCCTGCTCGCCGCCTGGCGTGGCCTCGACGCCTTCGAGGGTCGCTCGTCGCTACGTACCTGGCTGTACCGCATCGCCACCAACCGTTGCCTCAACGTCCTGCGCGACGCGGGCCGCCGCCGTCCACCCGAGCCGGCGCCCCCGTTCGACCCGCCGGAACCCAGCCGTCGCGGTGAGGTGACCTGGCTACAGCCGTATCCGGACGAGCTCATCGAGGACCGAAAACCCGGCCCCGAAGCGCGCTACAGCACCCGAGAGGCAGTCGAGCTCGCGTTCATCACCGGCCTCCAGCTCCTCCCGCCCAGGCAAGCCGCCACCCTTGTCCTGCGAGACGTCCTGTGCTTCCCTGCCAATGAGGTCGCGAGCATGCTCGGCACCACCGAGACCGCGATCAAGGGCATGCTCCAACGCGCCCGCGCGTCGCTCGACAAGCACCGAGCCCGCGCCGCGCACCGTCCGTCACCGCAGGAGCGCGCGCTGACCAGGCGGTTCGCCGACGCGTTCACCGCGGGCGACCTCGACGGCGTCCTCCGCCTGCTCACCGACGACGCGTGGCTCGCCATGCCGCCGGCGCCACACGAGTACCACGGCCTCGAAGCGATCGCCGGTTTCCTCCGCGTGACCATGGCCGTGCCGGTCCCGCAGGGCTTCACCATGACGCCGACCCGGGCCAACAACCAGCCTGCCCTCCACTGCCGCCATGGCGAGGCGTCGGCGGGGCTGATGGTGCTCACCCTCGACGGCGATCGGATCCGTGCCGTCACCCGGTTCCTGGCTCGGAAGTAGCTCGCCAAACGGTCGCAGAGCACGTCGATGTCCACCACGGGCTGTCCATCACCCGATCTCCTCGGGTGTTCCCCGGTGCCGCGCGAACACGTGCTGATGGAAATGCGCGACGACCAGGTCGTCGCCCAGACGACCGGCCCACCAGCGGGTCTTCGCCGCGGTGCTTGGCGCGGATCGCACAGTCCACCGGATCACGATAACGGCGGGCGCACCCGCCCCAGGTGATCGCCGGGCGAGCCGAAAAG
Organism: Amycolatopsis sp. cmx-11-51; assembly: GCF_047608665.1. Lineage (NCBI taxonomy): Bacteria > Bacillati > Actinomycetota > Actinomycetes > Pseudonocardiales > Pseudonocardiaceae > Amycolatopsis > Amycolatopsis sp. cmx-11-51. The sequence goes on from NZ_JADNQO010000002.1 coordinate 356,113, forward strand.
GTGCGCCGCGCCGTGCGCCCGCTTGAAGTAGCGGTGCGCCGGATGCTCCCAGGAGATCGCGATCCCGCCGTGCAGCTGGATCATCTCACCCGCCACCGTCGCCAGCGCCTCGGAGCAGTACACCTTCGCCACCGCGGTCAGCCTGCTCGACTCCGGCGCCGCGTAGGCCGCCGAACGTGCGGTCTCCACCAGGACGTGGAGATCGGCCATCCGGTGCTTCACCGCCTGGAACCCGCCGATCGGCCTGCCGAACTGGTGCCGCTGCTTGCTGTACTCCACCGTCAGCTCGAACGCGCGTGCCGCCGCCCCGGCCTGCTCGGCGGCGAGCACTGCGCACGCGACGTCCCGCAGCGCGCCGAGGTCGACCGGGCCGATCAGCCGGGCGGGCGTACCGTCGAACGTGACGTGAGCCAGCCGCCGGGACTCGTCCATCGCCGGAGTCCGTACCCCGAGAACACCCGCGACCTCGTACAGCGAGTCCCCGGCGAGCACCAGCAGAATCTCGGCGTCGTCGCCGTGGAGGACATAGTGTGCCTCACCCGCCACGGCGGACTCGACGACGCGGCAGGCAGGAGCGCCCCATCGGCCATCGGCATCGGCCCAGGCCACCGCGCCGACGGCACCTTCGGCGAGCCGGGGGAGCAGACGCTCGCAGGCCTCGTCGTTGCCGGTGGCCAGAATCGCGTGCACGGCGAGCACGGCCGAACCGAGGAACGGAACGTCGGCGAGGACCCGCCCCAGTTCCTCCGCGACGACCTGCAGTTCCGCCATTCCGGCACCGAGACCGCCGAACCGTTCGGGAACGGCCAACGCCGCCACGCCGATCTGCTCGCACAGTTCCGGCCAGGGATCCGCTTCCCGGTCCAGCAGTTTCCGGACGCTGTCCCGCAGCGCGTCCAGCTCGGCGGTGAACGTCATGACAGCACCCGCTCCCGGTGAAACCGCGGCGTTCCCCAGGCGCCGACGAGCGCGCGGACCCTGGTCAGCCGCAGGCCTAGCGCGTGTTCCGCGGTGTAGCCGATCGCGCCGTGAACCTGCAGCCCCGTCCGGGCGGCGAGGTGCGCGGCGTCGCCGCACGCCACCTTGGCCGCGGAGATGTCGCGCCGGTCCAGGGTGACGGCCGCGCCGAACAGCAGCGGTTCGGCCAACGCGAGTCCGGTCGCGACGTCGGCGAGCAGGTGTTTGACCGCCTGATACCCGCCGATCTCCCGCCCGTACTGCTTGCGTTGCGCGGCGTACGCGACGGACGTGTCGAGCAGCCACCGCCCCGCGCCGAGGAGGTGCGCGGCCGTGGCGAGGCAACCCAGTTCGAACGCGCGGTCCGCGTCGAGCGCGGCGCCGAGGTCGTCGCCCGCCACCGGCGGGAACAGCCGCCGCGAACTGTCTACAGAGGACAACAGAGGGCCGGGGGTGAACGCGCGCAGCCTGCCGTTCTCGACCGCGAGACGCGCGTCGGCGACGTCGGCATCCAAGGCGTACGGCACATGCGGCGCGAACGCCACCGATGCCAGCGTCTCCCCGGACGCGACCGACGTCAGCAGTTCGTCGTCCAGCAACGACGGCAGCACGGCCACGGTGTCGGTCCACGGCCCGGGAACGCAGTGGTACCCCAGCCGTTCGAAGCCGACGGCCAGATCGACCGGGGTGGCGCCGAGCCCGTCGTACCCTTCGGGGACCGCCAGCGCGGTCACCCCGAGCTCCGCGAGCCGTCGCCAGATCTTGAGGCCAGGGCCGGGATCGCCCGTCGCCCAGGACCGGTTGGCCGATTCGGTGTCCAAACCGCACAGAAGATCGTGCAGGCTGCGGGAGAATCGCTCCTGCTCACCGGACAGCGCGAACCTCATCGGGCCCCCTTCGGCAGGCCGAGTAGCCGTTCGGCGACGATGGACCGCTGGATCTGGTCGGTCCCGCCGTAGATCGGGCCCGCCAGGGAGAACAGCCAGCCGTCGCTCCACGGGCCGCGCAGTTCGGCGTCCGGGCCGAGGACGTCGAGCGCGGTTTCGTGGAGGGCGACGTCGAGGTGGGACCAGAACAGCTTGTTGACACTTGATTCCGGCCCCAGCGCGGCGCCTTCCGCAAGACGGGTGACCGTGCCGAGGGTGTACAGCTGGTAGGCCCGCGCGCCGATCCACGCGTCGGCGACCCTGTCGGCCGTGTGGGCGGGACGGCCGGCGCCGGTCCACAGTGAGACCAGCCTGTCGGCCGCGGCGAGGAACCGGCCGGGGCTGCGCAAGGACAGCCCGCGTTCGTTGTTCGCCGTCGTCATCGCGACCCGCCAGCCCTCGCCCGGCGTGCCGATCACGTCCTCGTCGGGGACGAAGACGTCGTCGAAGAAGATCTCCGCGAACCCCGGTTCACCGTCCAGTTGGGGGATCGGCCGGACGGTGACCCCGTCGGCCCGCAGATCCACCATCAGATAGGTGAGGCCCCTGTGCCGTATCGAATCCGGATCGCCGCGGAAGAGACCGAAAGCCCGGTCGGCGAACGTCGCCCGTGAACTCCAGGTCTTCTGCCCGCTGACCCGCCATCCGCCGTCGCAGCGGGTCGCGGTGCTCCGGAGCGCGGCGATATCGCTGCCCGCCTCGGGTTCCGACCACGCCTGCGCCCAGACTTCCTCGGAGCGTGCCATCTTCGGCAGGATTCGACTCCGCTGTTCTTCCGTGCCATGGGAGAACAGTGTGGGCGCGAGCATGAAGACGCCGTTCTGGTTGACCCGGGGCGGCGCGCCGGCCGCGTAGTACTCCTCCTCGAACAGCACCCACTCCAAGAGGCTCGCGTCCCGCCCGCCGTACTCACGTGGCCACGAGACCACCGACCACCGGGCGTCGGCCAGTCTCGCTTCCCATTCCCGGTGTTGCGCGAATCCCTCGGCGGTGTCGAACGACTTCAGCGGCTCGGCGGGAACATTGGTGTTCAGCCAGGAGCGTGCTTCGTCACGGAAAGCGAGTATCTGCGGGTCCAGGTCGAGGTTCATCACGAACTCGCGTCCCGCATCGAGCGCGCGTCCTGCCCGCCAAGGGAATCCCCGCCGGACATCTCGGCGTTGTGCGCGTGCGCGAAGTGGTGCAGGCCGAACACGGAGTCTATTCCGGACCGCAGGCCCATCAGATCCTCGGCCTGGTTGACGGCCTTCTTGGCGAGCGCGAGACCCAGCCGCGGCATCACCGCGATCTTCTCCGCCAGCGCCATCGTCTCGGTTTCGAGGTCGGCGCGGGGAACGACCCGGTTCAGCATGCCCCATTCCTTGGCCTGCTCTGCCGTGAACCGTTCGCCGGTGAACAGCACCTCCTTGGCCGCACGCGGACCGAGGACCCAGGGATGCGCGAAATACTCGACGCCGGGAATCCCCATGCGCACCACGGGATCGGCGAAGAACGCGTCATCGGAGGCGACAATCATGTCGCACACCCACGCCAGCATGAGCGCGCCCGCGACGCACGCGCCCTGCACACTCGCGATGGTCGGCTTCGGGATTTCGCGCCACCGACGGCACATGCCGAGGTAGACCTCCGACTCGCGGGCGAACCGCTGGTCACCGCCCTCGGCACCGACATGGTCCCACCACAGGACCGCCTTGCGCTCGAAGGAGACGTCCACGTCGCGTTCCGGGGTCCCGATGTCGTGCCCGGCGGAGAAGTGCCTACCCGCCCCGGCCAGCACGATCACCTTGACCTCGGGTTCGTCGACAGCGCGGGTGAACGCGGCATCGAGCGCGTAGGTCATCGCCGAGTTCTGCGCGTTCCGGTACTCCGGCCGGTTCATCGTGACGACGGCCACCGGCCCGCGTCGCTCGTACTCGACGGTCATCCGTTCTCCTTCCGCAACACGCGTTTGAGCACCTTCCCCGACAGATTGCGTGGAAGTTCCGCCACGAAATCGACGAATCGAGGAATCTTGTAGTTGGCCAATTCGCCCTCGCAGTGCGCGATGACGTCCTCTGTGGACAGTGCGCTTCCAGTGCGCGGGATGACGAACACCTTGCCGACCTCGCCGAGCCGCTGATCCGGCACGCCGACGACGGCGGACTCCGCGACGCCGTCCAGCCTGCTGAGCACCTGTTCGATCTCGGCCGGGTACACATTGAACCCGCCGCAGACGTACATGTCCTTGATCCGGTCGACGATCTTCAGATATCCGCGTTCGTTCAGCACGCCGACATCGCCGGTGTGCAGCCAGCCGTCCGTGTCGACGGCCTTCGCGGTGGCGTCCGGATCGTCGAGATAGCCGAGCATGACGTTGGGCCCGCGCAACAGGACTTCGTCGTGCTCACCGAGTTTCACCTCGAACCCCGCCGTCGCGCGGCCGGTGTAGTTCGCGACCAGCTTCGCGTCATCGCCGGGACGGGACATCGTCGCGACCACGGCTTCGGTGAGTCCGTACGCGGTGAGTACGGTGTCGAAGCTCAGTTCGGTCTGCATCCGCTCGACGAGCGCGACCGGCACGGTGGCGGCCCCGGTGACGGCGAGCCTCAGGCTGGAGAGATCGTGGTTCGCGCGTTCGGGCGCGTCGAGCAGTACCTGGTGGATCGTCGGCGCGCCGGGCAGCACCGTGACGTGCTCGGTTTCGATGAGCCGCAGGGTTTCCCGGACGTCGAAGGTGCGCTGCGGCAGCATCGTGGCCCCGCGCAGCACGGCTGCGACGATTCCCGCCTTGTAGCCGAAGCTGTGGAAGAACGGGTTGATCACCAGGTAGCGGTCCTGCTCGGTCAGGCCACCGCAGTCCGCCCAGGCCCCGGCGACGCTCAGCGCCTGCCGATGGCTGCTCATCGCGCCCTTGCCGCGGCCGGTGGTCCCGGAGGTGAACAGGATGTCGCTGACGCCGTCCGGTTCCGCGGGACTGACGAAATCGCTGTCGAGACCGGTGAGCGCGTCCCATTCCGTGACACCGGAGATCGGTTCTTCGACGCCTTCGACGGGGATGCGCAACACGGTGCCGGGGCGAGCGGAGCCGAGGTCCGCCAGACGGTCCGTGCCGAGGAACGTGCCGGTGATCACCAGCGCGGAAACCCGTGCGCGCTCAAGGATGTCGATGGTCTCGCGGGCGGTGAAGCGAGTGTTGACCGGGACGAGCGTCGCCCCGGCGTACAGCGCGCCGAGCCCGGCGACGACCCAGTGCCAGGTGTTGGGGGAGCAGATCGCGACCCGTTCGTGGCCCTCGAAGAACCGAGCCGCCTGCCGCACCCGCCGCGCCAGTTCGGCATAGCTGAGCCGGACTTCGCCGTCGACGAGTGCTTCTCGTCCGGCGAAGTGTTCCGCGGCCCGGTCGAGCGCCGCCGGGATGGTTCCTTCAGTCATCGAAGTCTCCCTAGCAAGTGCTTGGTAGGGTAGCCTACGCAGCGGGCTCTGGTTTGGCTAGAGGAGGCGTGCGTGACAGAGGACGGCTTTCGCGACCGTGTGCGCACCTGGCTGGCGGAACACCTGCCGCCGGACTTGCGCGGTCTGGGCGGACCCGGCCGGGAGCACGAGGCGTTCGACGAGCGCGTCGAGTGGGAACGGCGGCTCGCGACGGCGGGCTGGACCTGCGTCGGCTGGCCGGTCGAGCACGGCGGGCAGGGCGCGACGCTCGAACAGCAGGTCGTCTTCCACGAGGAGTACGCGCGGGCCGGTGCGCCGGCGAGGGTGAGCCACCTGGCCCAGGAACTCTTGGGGCCCACCCTGATCGCGTTCGGCACGCCTGAGCAGCGGAAGCGGTTCCTGCCACCGATCGTGGCCGTCGAGGAACTGTGGTGCCAGGGCTATTCCGAACCCGGTGCCGGTTCCGACCTCGCGGCGGTGTCGACCACCGCGACCCTCGACGGCGACGAGTGGGTACTCAGCGGACAGAAAGTGTGGACGTCGCTCGCGCACGTGGCCGACTGGTGTTTCGTCCTCGCCCGGACCGGGCCCGGCTCGAAGCGCCACAAAGGACTGTCCTATTTGCTCGTCCCGATGCGGCAGCCAGGGGTCGAGGTCCGCCCGATCCGGCAGCTCACCGGGACTTCGGAGTTCAACGAGGTCTTCTTCGACGGCGCCCGCACGGCGAAGGACCTGGTCGTCGGCGAACCCGGTGACGGCTGGCGGGTGGCCATGGGCACGCTCGCGTTCGAGCGCGGCGTCGCGACGCTCGGTCAGCAGGTCGGTTTCCGCCGGGAACTCGAAGAACTCACCAAGATCGCGCCGGGCGACCCGGTCATCGCCGAGCGGATCGACCGCGCGTGGGTCGGGCTGGAGGTCATGCGGGCGCACGCGATCCGCACCCTCGGCGACTCGTCACCCGGCGTGGCCGAAGTGTCCAAACTGGTCTGGGCGAACTGGCATCGGGACCTGGGAGAGCTGGCGATGCTCGTCCGCGGCGCGCGGGGCATGCTCGCGGAAGACGGCCTCGACGCCTGGCAGCGGCTCTTCCTCTTCACCCGCGCCGACACGATCTACGGCGGCTCCAACGAAATCCAGCGCAATGTCCTCGCCGAGCGCGTGCTCGGGCTTCCCCGGGAGGTACGACCGTGATTCCGGTACCGAAATACCCCGAGGGCGCGAACCTCCTGCGGGACAAGGTGGTCGTGGTGACGGCGGCGGCCGGTACCGGGATCGGCTCCGCGGTGGCGAAACGCGCCAAGGAGGAAGGTGCCCGCGTCGTGATCAGCGACTGGCACGAACGGCGCCTCGCCGAGAAGGCCGCCGAACTCGGCGACGTCCACGCGATCCCCTGCGACGTCACACGAGAAGACCAGGTCCAAGCGCTCATCGACGGAGCCGCCGAGCGTTACGGCCGGATCGACGTGCTCGTCAACAACGCCGGTCTCGGCGGCACCAAGTCCATAGTGGACATGGCCGACGACGAGTGGTCGCGGGTCATCGACGTCACCCTCAACGGCACTTTTCGCGCGACGAGGGCCGCGGTCGAGCGGTTCATCGCCCAGGGCGATGGCGGGGTGATCGTCAACAACGCGTCGGTGATCGGCTGGCGCGCGCAGGCCGGGCAGGCGCACTACGCGGCGGCGAAGGCGGGGGTCATGGCGCTCACCCGCTGCGCGGCCGTCGACGTCGCCGAGCACGGCATCCGCGTCAACGCCGTCGCGCCGAGCCTGGCGATGCATCCGTTCCTGGCCAAGGTGACCAGCGAGGAACTGCTCAAAGAACTCACCTCGCGCGAGGTCTCGGGGAGGGCGGCGGAACCCTGGGAAGTGGCGAATGTGATGGTGTTCCTCGCCAGTGAGTACTCGTCGTACCTCACCGGCGAGGTCGTGTCCGTGAGTTCCCAGCATGCGTGAGACCTGCGGGCGGAGCTGCGATGAATGCCGGGAAGGTGACCTTACGCGTGAACCCGCCCGGCCGAAGGCCTCGCGATCGCGGTGGCAGGGCGCCTTGTCCGCGGGACGTGATATGACCTACCAGCTAGTGTCGCGTGATCCTGCGGTCTCACCCGTGATCAGACGGCGATCTCCGGAGTTCGCCGTCCAATCACGCGAGTTCGCCGCTCAATCACGCGAGTTCGCCGTCCGAGGAACGAAACCACACGTCAAGCAAGCAGGATCACGCGACACCAGCGCCCTGCCGACGTCGATCGCGGGTTCACCACAAGACAACGAGGTACCGATGAAGTCCAGTCCAGGTTCCCGCCGCGCCGAACTGCTCGCCCTGGCGGCGAAACTGTTCGCCGAGCGCGGTTACGTCTCCACCACGGTGCGGGACATCGCGGACGCGGCCGGGATCCTTTCCGGCAGCCTTTACCACCATTTCGACTCGAAGGAGTCGATGGCGGACGAGATCCTCACCGGATTCCTCGACGAACTCTTCGGCGCCTATGCCGAGATCGTCGCGGAAGGCAAAGGCCCGCGGGAAACCCTCGAAGCCGTCGTCGTGGCGTCGTTCGAGTCCATTCACCGGCGGCCCGCCGAGGTGGCGATCTACCAGTCCGAAGCGAAACACCTGACGCAGCTGCCGCGCTTCGACTACCTCACCGACCGCAACACCGAATTCCGCAAACTGTGGAACGCGATCCTCACCGACGGCATCGCGGCCGGTGTCTTCCGTGCCGACCTCGACGTCGAACTCACCTACCGGTTCATCCGCGACACCGTCTGGGTGGCGGTGCGCTGGTACAACCCCGACGGCACGCTGAGCGCGGACGACGTCGCGCAGCAGTACCTCGGAATCCTTTTGGACGGAATCGCGACGAAGAGGAGGCGGCGTGGCTGAAGCCTATGTACTGGACGCGGTGCGGACCCCGGTCGGGAAACGCGGGGGAGCGCTCAGCGGCGTTCATTCCGCCGACCTCGGTGCCCACGTCATCCAGGCCGTCGTCGAACGAGCGGGTGTCGACGCCGACCTGGTCGACGACGTCATCCTCGGCTGTACCGACACGCTCGGCCCGCAGTCCGGGAACATCGCGCGGACGGCGTGGCTCGCGGCGGGATTCGGGCATCACGTGCCGGGCGTGACGATCGACCGGCAGTGCGGTTCGAGCCAGCAGGCCGTGCACTTCGCCGCGCAGGCGGTGTTGGCCGGGACGATGGACCTCGTGCTCGCCGGCGGCGTGCAGAACATGAGCGCGATCCCGATCAGCGCGGCGATGCTGGCCGGGCGGGAGTACGGCTTCGACGACCCGTTCTCCGGCTCGAAGGGCTGGCAGGAGCGCTACGGCAGCGTCGAGGTTTCGCAGTTCCGCAGTGCCGACATGATCGCCGAGCACTGGGACCTGACCCGCGAAGCGATGGAGGAGTACGCCTTCCGCAGCCATCAGCGCGCGATCGCGGCCATCGACGAAGGCCGGTTCGCGCCCGAGATCGCGCCGTTCGCCGGTGTCGGCCTGGACGAGGGGCCCAGGCGTGACACCAGTTTGGAGCGGATGGCCGGTCTGAAGCCGCTGAGCGAGGGCTCACGTATCACCGCGGCCGTTGCCAGCCAGATCTCGGACGGCGCCAGCGCGACGCTCATCGCGTCCGCAAGTTTCGTCGAAGAGCACGGCCTCACCCCGCGTGCCAGGATCCATCATCTTTCGGTGCGGGCGGCCGATCCGGTGTGGATGCTGACCGGGCCGATCCCGGCGACCGCGCACGCGCTGCGGAAAACCGGGCTGAGCATCGAAGACATCGACCTGTTCGAGGTCAACGAGGCGTTCGCGAGTGTCGTACTGGCGTGGATCGAGGAGACGGGCGCCGATCCGGACCGCGTCAACGTCAACGGCGGCGGTATCGCACTCGGTCATCCCATCGGGGCGACCGGGACGAAACTGTTCGCGACCCTGCTGCACGAACTCGAACGGCGAGGCGGCCGCTACGGGCTGCAGACGATGTGTGAAGGCGGTGGAACGGCGAACGTCACGATCATCGAGCGACTCTGACCTTCCGCGTACTCCATACGGCGAGCGCGAGCGCGCTGAATCCCGCGCCCAGCAGGCAAACCCCGGTCCAGCCCGCGAAGGCGTAGACGGCCGTAGAGCCGATGGCCCCCAGGCCGCTGCCGACCGAGTAGAAGATCATGTAGCCGCCGATCAGCCTGCTGCCGGCGTCCGGCCGGAGCGGGTAGATCAGCGTCTGGCTCGTGACGTGCACGGCTTGGACGGCGAGGTCGAGCAGGACGGCGCCCGCCGCCAGGGCCCACAGTGACGTACGCGTGAAACCCAGCGGCACCCAAGACAGCAGGAGCAGGCCCAGCGCCATCCCGGTCGTCCACTGTGCCCGGCCGCGGTCCGCGAGCCGACCGGCGGGTGCCGCCGCCAGCGCACCCGCCGCCCCGGCCAGCCCGAACGCGCCGATGACCGTATGCGACAGGCCGTCCTCGCTGAGCGGTAAGGCGACGGAACTCCAGAGGGTGCCGAACGCGGCGAAGATCAGCAGCGCGAGCGTTCCGCGTACCCGGAAAACGCGTTCCTCGACGAAGAGGGACCACGTCGACCGCAGCAGCCGCCCATAGGTCAGGCCCGTTCCGGCGGGGACCGGGCCGGGCAGCACGCGGTACAGCACGATCGCGATCAGCACCGTCACACCGGCGGACACGACATACACCGCACGCCAGCCGGCGACGTCGGCGAGTGTGCCCGACACCGTGCGCGCGAGCAGGATGCCGAGGACGACGCCGGTCGTCACGAGACCGACCACGCGCCCACGCTCGGCAGGTGCGGCCAGCGACGCCGCGGACGCGACGAGGAGTTGCGTGACCACCGCGAGAACGCCGATCGCCGCCATCCCGGCGAGCAGCACGACACCGTTCGCGGCCGTCGCGGCGACCAGTTCGGCGATCGCCAGCAGCGTCAGCAGCCCGACGACGAGCCGCCGTCGGTCGAGCAGGTCACCGAGCGGCACCAGGAGGAACAGGCCGAGGCCGTAGCCGAGCTGCGTGAGCGTGACGATGGCGCCCACGGTCGACGCGGCGATCCCGAGATCGGCGCCCATGGTGACGAGCAAGGGCTGGGCGAAGTAGATCGTGGCGACGGACGTCCCGGCGGCCACGGCGAACAACAGGACGACACCGCGGTGCACAGACCCTCCAATTGGTTTCAACTTGCTACCACTCGGAAGATAGAGCACTGCGGTTGTAAGATGCAACCATGGTGAAGCGGACCACGTTCGACGAAGCTTCTTGCCCGGTGGCGCGCTCGGTCGACACGATCGGCGACTGGTGGTCACTCCTGATCGTGCGCGACGCCTTCGACGGCGTCCGCCGCTTCGGTGAGTTCCAACGCAGCCTGGGCGTCGCGAAGAACATCCTCTCCGCCAGGCTGCGAGCGCTCGTCGGGCACGGGGTGCTCGACGTCGTCCCGGCCTCGGACGGGAGCTCGTACAGCGAGTACGTCCTGACGGCGAAGGGTCGTGACCTGTTCCCGGTGATCGTCGCGTTGCGGCAATGGGGAGAGACGCACTTCTTCGGCGCCGGCGAACCGCGGTCGGAGCTGGTGGACCGCGCCGATCAGCGTCCGTTGCGGGGGCTTGAGGTCCATGCCGCGGATGGACGCGTCGTCGGTCCGGACGACACCGTGGTGGTGAAAGTGAGTGAGGGAAGTACGGGACGGCACCTCCGCAAGTAGTCGACTACTCGCGGAGGAAGACCGCGGTGGAGGTGAGTGGGGAGGATTTGGGACACCCAAGGTCCCGAATCCTCCCCACTCGGCTGGCTTGACGGGGTCAGGCACGGCTTGGTGACGATGTAGGAATCGGGACGCTGACTGAACGTCCCAATTCCTACATCGTCAGCCCTTGCGGAGGTCGGCGGCAGGTAGGCAAGTACCGGTCCGCTCTGTGTCCCGAATCCTTCACCGACGACGACCCGGCGCCGGTCTCGGAAATACCGCTCTGCCCTGACCCGAAACGCCACCTACGCCTGCATAGGTCGGGACCCTTCCAGGTGAGTCATGCCCGGAAGGGCCCCGACCGGACGCGGGGAGCCCGGAGGGCGGTACCCGGCGGAGCCCGAATCACCGTCGGTCCCGGATCCTCCCGGCGTCCCCAAGGGGTGGCGGTGGGTGCGGAGGCCCGGCAACCCACCGCCACCTGAGGGGACCGCGGCCGCCGCGCGCGGCCCCGGTCCTCGTCGCGCACCCGGGTCACCCGGCGGGAACGCGAGCCCAGGGCATCTCCTCCTGCGCCGGAACGGCCGCCGTCGGGGTGTCGGACAGGAAGTCCCGCTCGAACGGGGCCAGGATGTCCTCCCCGATCGCGACGGAAGCCGCGAACGACGGCTCGGCGGGAGCGGGGAACACCGGCTCGGGCACCGGCAGCCGCCGGTCGAGTTCGGCGGTCCAGTGGATCATCGCCTTCGGCCGGTCCCAGCCCGCCGCGCCGATCAGCCTGCCGTCGCGGACGAAACCGGTGACCCAGTCGGAAAGTTCGATCGTGTCCTTGCCAAGCGACGGCATCCCGACGGTCTGCAGCCGCGTGTCGTACAGGGACGACCAGCCGCGGGGGAGCGGCGTGTACGGCCGCGCGTTGCCCTTGCCCAACATCAGGCTTTCCGCCGCCGCCCGCCCGGATTCGACGCCGTTCATCCAATGCTCGACCCGGCGCGGGGTCTCGTCGATCCGCAGGTTCGGCCACTTCGCGACGTCACCGGCGACCACGACGTCCTCCGCCCCGACGGCGAACAGGGTCGATTCGCACAGGACACCGTCGTCGATGGTCAGTTCCGAGCCGCGGAGCCAGTCCACGGCGGGCACGCTGCCGATCGCGAGCACCACGCAACTGGCCACCAGGAACTGGTTGTTGGTCAGGTGCAGGCCGACCGTCTCCTTGGTGCTGATCCAGTTCCGCACCTCGGTGTTCATCGCCAGCTTGGCGCGGTGGTGCTGGTGTTCCTTCGTAAGCGCCGACGCGATCCGCTCCCCGAAGCGGTGCAATGGCGCCTTCGCGTGGCCGATGAGCGTGACGTCCCGGCCCATGTACCGCATCGACGCGGCGAACTCGTTCCCGATCAGGCCACTGCCGATCACCACGACGGACTTGTTGCTGTTCCCCAGCGCCCGCCGGACGGCGAGGGAATCCTCCACGGTGCGCAGCACCCGGACCCGGGGGTCGTGGCGCGGCGAGCCGGGAAGGTGCCGGGGGTAGACGCCGGTCGCGAGGATCAGGCCGTCGTACCAGAGGGATTCCCCGCCCGGCAGGTGCACCGTGCGTTCCTTGCTGTCGAGCCGGCTCGCCCGCGTGCCGAGCCGCCAGTGGACGTCCAGGTCGAGGTACGGCTCCAGGCTCGCCGCCACCGGTTTCACCCCGCCGGTGATGAGTTCCTTCGACACCATCGGCCGGTGATACGGCTTCCGCGGCTCGTCGCCGACCAGCACGATCTCGCCGTCGAAACCGAGTTCCCGCAGGCGTTCCGCGGAGCGGAGCCCGGCGACGCCTGCCCCGACGATGACGATCCGGTCCCCGTCACTCATCGTCGTACGCTCCTTCTCCCCTGACTCTGATGGCTTGTTTCGGGCAGAGCCGGGCGGCGGAAATGGCCTGGTCCAGGCCGTCCCGGTCGACCATCCGGCGGATGCGGAGCTTGCCGTCCGGCCCGATCTTGAACGTGGCGGGCGCCTCCATCTCGCAGAAGCCGAAGATCTCGCACCGCTCGTTGTCGACGCTGACGCGGGTGCCGCGCCGCACGCTTCCGAAGATCATTTTTCCGTCTCTCCAAGTCTTTTCGCGCTCGTCAGACCAGTTCCTCGACCAGGCCGAGCCGTTCCAGGTACCGGGTCGGCATGAACCGCAGGGTGGTCAGCAGCACGACGGGGACCAGCAGGGTGATCCCGCCGAACCACAGGAGGCCGAGGTGCCCGTTGGCCATGGCACCGAAGAACGAATGCAGCGCCGTGATCGCGACCGCCGGATAGGCGAGCCGGTGGATCCACAGGAAGCGCCGGTAGGAGCTGAACCGGCTGATGCCGCCGGTCAGCGCGACGGCGATCATGACCTCGAGCCCGATGACGCCCAGTTCGTGCCGCGCCAGCGTGCCCGGCAAAAGCGGGATCGTGACCTGCGCCATGGTGAAACCGTCGGGCAGGAACAGGAACGACATCGCGTGCACGACGCCGAACGACAGCGTCAGGATGCCGAGCACCATATGCGAGTTGCGCAGTGCCTTACGCCCGGTCAGCGACTTGATCCAGCCGGTCGCGGTGAACACGCCCCAGCACAGGGTGAGGCACATGAAGCCGTAGGAGATCCGGGCGGAGGTCTGCGCCATGCCTTTGATTCCGGGGTCCGTGTCCGCCTTCTGGGTCAGGACGATCACCACCTCGGACCACTGGTCATACATTGAGCTCTCCCGGTGCACTGGGAACCAGTTCCGGTTCGGCGGCGGCCGCGCGTTCGCGGGTCCGGATGTTCTTGCCGCGCAGGGTCCGGATGGCGAAGAACAGCCCACCGCCGAGCACCACCGCCAGCAGCAGGCCGAGGCCGAAGTCGCCGTAGCCGACGTCCATCGCGGCGTTGGCCGAGTTCGACTGCGGCACCGGCGCTTCCGGCAGCAGCGACTGGTCGACGACGCCGGTGCTCTCCAGCAGGGTCATATGCCGCAGCACCGCCTGGTTGGCCGTGGTGGCGTAGTCGCGTACGACATCGTTGCGGGTACCGGCCCTGACCTGGGCGATGACGGGGAACAGCACCCCGTGCGCGTACCGGAGCCGGTTGGCGAAGATCCGGTCGAACTCGCTGTCGTCGCGGGCGGCCTTCATCTCGCCGAGCCACGCCGACTGCTGGTCCGACGGTTCGCCCGGGAGTGCGATACCGAACCTGTCGGCGATGGCGTGCGTCGCGGTGTCGAGCCTGCCGTGGTCGATCATCAGCGTTCGGCCGACTTCGCGGGTCCGCTTGCTCTTTCCGCGTTCCTGCGCCCACATCCCGGCCGGCATTTCCCACAACCCGGCCAGTTTGACGTTGACGATCAGGTTCCTGTCCGCCGCGGACAGTTCTTGGGCGTGCGCGTCGCCGACGGGGCCGAGCAGCGTCACCGCGGCCGTCGCCAGCAGGACCAGCAGACGGGAGAACACTCCGGGGGTGTCAGACGCCGAGGTCATCGGCCTGCCAGGTGTCCGCGGTGAGCAGCACTTTCGTGCCGTCCGGCTTGACCGGGAACCACGCGCCGTCGACGCCCTGTCCGTCGGTGTTGCCGGGCATCGCGTCCTTCACGTTGCGGTAGAGCGGCCGGCCCGCGAGCGTGACCTGGTCCGTACCGTCGTCCCTGGTCACGGTGCCGACCAGGGCGCGGTCGATCCCCGTCACCACGAGGTCACCGTCGGCCTTGGCGGGAATCCAGGTCCGCGAGCAGGTTTCAGCGCAATTCGACTTCGGCGGGTCGACCGTGTCCTTGTCGTAGCGGTAAAGCGTGAATCCGTTGGTGTCGGTGACGATCGGTCCGAGGTCGAACAGAATCGCCGCCGTGACACCGGGGGCCGTTTCCGCGGCGGGATCGGGCATTCCGGGGATCTTCGCCGCGCCGGCGGCGGGGGCCGCGCCCGGAGAGCCGTTCGGTCCCGCGGTACCGGTGGTGCAGGCCGCGGTCAACGCGATCGTGGCCAAGCTGAGGGTCAGCGGTATGACCGAGCGTGACACGGGGTTCACGGAAATCCTCCTGTCGGGGGCCAGAGGAGAACGCCATCGCCGCGGGGCGACGGTGCGCAGGCAGGTCTAAGTCCACTATGGACACTCGTGTTCCACAGTGGATTCGGCGGTGCGGGGGACAGCGCCGGGTCGGGGGGTCTTCGGTAGGGGATACGGTCGCGAAGCGGAAACGGTTCAAAAAACTTTCACGGGCGCCAGAACCGGGGCAGAACGGTTTTGGTACTGGACTTGTCGCCCCTGATCGCACAAAGATGTGCCGCGTGGGACGCCACTCTCGGATACTGCAGCCAATAGTCGATCATGAACCCGCGTCGAACGGGCATGACGACCTCATCAGGGCGTTGTACCAGGAGTTCGGGTCGAGCCTGATGGCGTTCGTGCTGAAGCTGACCGGACACGATCGCCAGTGGGCCGAGGACGTGGTCCAGGAGACGCTCATCAAGGCGTGGCGCAACGCCGGAAAACTCGACCGGCAGCCCGAAATGCTGCGTGCCTGGCTCTTCACCGTGGCCAGGCGCATCGTCATCGACGGCTGGCGGAGCCGGAGCGCCCGCCCTCAAGAGGTGGAGGAACTCGAGTCGGATTCGATCGGAGTGCCGGACGAATCGGAGAAGACGCTCGCGGCCATGATCGTCTACGAGGCCCTGCGCAATCTTTCCCCGGAACAACGTGAAGCCGTCCAGCAGACCTACCTGCGTGACCGCACCGTGAACGAGGTCGCGGCGACGCTCGGGGTTCCGCCGGGTACGGTGAAATCGCGGATCCACCACGCTGTGCGCGCGCTGCGCAGGGCGCTGCAGGAGCGGGGGTGAGCGAGGTGTCGGGAGCGCCGCACACGGACATCGCCGCCTACGTGCTTGGCGTCCTCGGCGAAGAGGATCACGCCAGGTTCGAGGCACATCTGCTGGAGTGCCCCGAGTGCCAGGTCGAACTGGTGGAGATGTACCACTTGCCCGACATCCTGGACATGGTCAAGAAGAGCTGGCCGGACCCGCCCGTGAAGGGGCCGGGGCCGCGGGTGCTGCGGATGCTGCTCGCCGACGCCGCCAAGGCAGGCCGCCGACGCAAGGTCATCCGGCTCGCGACGGCCGCCGCCGTGCTCGTGCTCGTCGTCGGCGGGCCGCTCACCGTGCTCTCCATCACCGACCGTGAACCGGTCATCACGCAGGCCGCGCCCGTCGTCGTCACGTCGGTGGTGCCGTTGTCGCCGTCCAGGGAGTCCGGCCCGGACGGCGGCGCCGCCCCGTTCGGCTGGTCCGAGGCGGGCAACGCGGTCGCCGCCGAGGTCACGGTCCAGGAGAAGGAGTGGGGCAGCGCGGTCGAACTCGAACTGCGCGGCCTCATCGGCCCGATGACCTGCCAGCTTTTCGCCTACTCCCACAGTGGAGAGGTCTACGTCGTCAACAACTGGAGCGTGCCGTCCAAGGGTTACGGCGTCCCCGGATCTCCTGATCCCCTCGTCATCACCGGTTCGACGGCGTTGCAGAAGGCCGACATCGAACGTTTCGAGGTCCACAACCAGGACGGTTCCGTGCTGGCGATCGTGCGCCGGTAGTTCGATAACGGAAAGATAACGACGGGATCGCGTTTTGAACCGGCTTCCGGCCGGGACCGTATCTCTCCTTAGCCGGATCTCCCTCGGCGGGCGAACGGAAGGTTCGCCGCTAATTCGGCGAATGCGTCGCTCATGCCTGGGTGCGACTGATTGTTTCGGGTGCCCGGAAACGAATGAGGTGAGCAAGTCAATGGCAGGAAATCAAGGGCGCCATCGTATCGTCCGCAGGACCAAGATCGCGACCGCGTTGCTGGGCCTGTCGATCGCGGTCGGTGGACTGGTGGTGTCCACCACGACCGGCGACTCCGGCAAGGCCGCCGCGGACGAGGCGGACAAGTCGCAGTTCGTGGACATCGCCAAGGTCCGGCCGAACGTCGACAAACCGGAGCCGGGTGAGAACGCGTCCACGGGCTCGTTCACCGTCGACTGCGGCAAGAACGAGAACGGGCACTTCAACCCCGACAACTTCATCGCGCAACCGGGTATCCGCAATGGCGCCCAGCATGTGCACGACTACGTCGGAAACTCTTCCACGAACGCGGATTCGAACAACGACAGCCTGTTGGGTGCCGGGACCACCTGCGAGAACGGGGACGAGTCGGCGTACTTCTGGCCGGTGGTGCGGATCGACACCGAGGAGGAGGGTGAAGACCAGCAGGGCCGGAACCAGGGTAGTCGGAACAACCAGAACCAGGCGCAGCTGGACGAGCCGAACGCGGACAACGAACTCGCCGGCAACGACGGCGAGATCCAGCGGCCCGCGGTCGTCGACATCACCTTCAAGGGCAATGCCAAGGAGAAGGTGAAGGAAATGCCGAAGTTCCTCCGGATCCTTTACGGTGACGCGAAGGTCACCGCGAACGGGCCCGCCAACGCGCGGGAAAGCTGGACCTGCACCGGCTTCGAAAACCGGGTGATCAAGCAGTACCCGATCTGCCCAGGGGGCAGTGACGTCAAGCGGGTGCACACCTTCCCGAGCTGCCTCGCCGGAAACAACATCGACAGCGAGAATCATCGGGACCACATGAGATATCCCGACGGGAACGGCGAGTGCGCCAACGGGCTGACGGCCGTTCCCGAGCTCACCATCTCGCTGACCTACCGGATCCCCCGGGACGTCCAGGCCAATGGTCGGTACAAAGTGGACTCGTTCCCCGAGGAGGACCACAACCCCTTCTCCGACCACGACGATTTCGCGAACGTGATGTCGAACCAGATCATGGATCGCCTCGTCGACTGCGTCAATGAGGGACGTAAATGTCGCGAATGAAACGCTGAGGGTCTTAGTCGTCCTCGGCCCACTGCGATGGCCGAGGCGGTTCAACGGAAGCGAGAACCGGCGAACAGGAGGAAATACTCCGGCCCGGCGGGTCCCCCCCCTACACCTCACCCACCCGCCGGGCCGGCCCTACTCGGAAAAGCGATCGACACAACTGAAGAACGCTCCGCAAGCGTTTACCCCGCCCTGACGGCGGCTTCCCCGAAGGGAGGCTCGCCGTCGAGGCTCTTTTCGGTAGGTTGGCGGCATGGGTGAGCAGAAGGACCGCATGCTGCGCGGTGAGCTGTACCGGGACAACGACCCCGAACTGGTCGCGGACCGCGAACGCGCACAGGGTCTCGTCGACCGGTTCAACGGCACGGGCGCCGAGGAGACCGGTGAGCGGGACACGATTCTCCGTGAACTGCTGGGAAAACTCGGTGAAGGTTCCTGGATCATGCCGCGGTTCCAGTGCGACTACGGCTATCTGATCGAGATCGGCGCCAACAGCTTCCTCAACTACGACGCCATCCTGCTCGACTGCGCCCCGATCAAGATCGGCTCGGACTGCTCGATCGGCCCGCGTTGCCAGCTGCTCACCGCCCTGCATCCGATGGAGGACCACGAGTCGCGGCGGCAGCGCTGGGAATCGGCCGCGCCGATCACCATCGGGAACAACGTCTGGTTCGGTGGCGGTGTCATCGTGTGCGCCGGAGTGACCATCGGGGACGACGTCGTGGTGGGCGCGGGCAGTGTCGTCACGCGGGACCTGCCGTCGAAGGTGTTCGCCGCGGGTAACCCGGCTCGCGTCATCCGGGAGCTCTGAGACTCACCTGGTCACCGGTGTGATCCGCGTGCGCCGGATGTGCTCGAAGACCATGGAGGTCCGCACGTCGGCCACTTCCGGCCGTTCGGTCAGCTTGTCGATCACGAAGGCGTAGAGGCTCTCGTTGTCGGGGACGGCCACGTGCAGGATGAAGTCCTCGGTCCCGGTGGTCACGTAGAGGCCGACGATATCGGGCAGCGCGTTGACGAAGTTCCGGAAGTTCTCGATGTTCCTCCGCGACGGCGGGCGCACCCGGATCGCGATGAGCGCCTGTACCCCGCGGCCGATCGACGGCAGGTCCACGTCCAGCAGCGCGCCGCGGATCACGCCGCGCTCACGCAGGCCGCGGGTGCGGTCGAGTGCCGTGGTCGGCGAAACGCCCACCGCGGCGGCCACTTCACGGTTGGTCTTCCGTGCGTCCGACTGCAATTGCGCCAGGATCGCCTGATCAAGTTCGTCCAGCCGTGCCATGTCGAGTCTCCTGCCGTATTAAGTACGAACTTGGTGGACCGTACCCGTATACAGATCTAGCTTGGCCTTGTTCATTCGTTGATGTGAGCAGGAGACCAGCTGAATGTGCGAGCACGATACGGCCTTCGGGTTCACCCCCGAGGAGATCGATCCCACCGCGTCCACCCGATCGGCCAGGTTGAAATGGGTCATCGTGGTCAACACTGAGCTGCCGCCGGGGCGCGCGGTCAACGCGGCCGTCTGCACCGCTGTGGCCACCGCGACCGGCGTGCGCGGCCTCCTGGGCGAGAAAGCGTTCGACGCCGACGGCGAGCGGTACACGGGCCTGCCGTGGACCGGATGCTCGATCCTGTCGGCCGACCCCGAGAAGCTGCGGGCCATCCGCGCCAAGGCCGCGGCCTCACCCGGCTGCCACGTCGCCGACATGCCCGCGGTCGCCCAGCAGATCCGGGTCTACGCCGAGTTCCTCGCGACGATGAAGGAGATCCCGACCGAGGAGATGGACTACTGCGCCGTCGGCATAGTCGGGCCGCGGAACCGGATCGACAAGCTGGTCGGGAAGCTTCCGCTGATGGCCTGAGTGGGGCGGTGGTCGTGAGCGGTGAGGACGGTTAGGGCCAAGGGTGTCCTAAGACCCTGCCGGGTTCCGGGTGCCGTGTCGCGAAAGCCACTTTCGGGACGTCAGACGTCGCGAAAGTGGCTTTCGCGACACCCGGGATTCGGACGACACGCGTGCCAGAATGGACGACAGGCTACGCAGCGAGTCGTCCCGCAGAGAACACGAAACCGCCACCCGCGCATCGCAGTAGGTACCTAAGACACCCTCGGCCCTAATTCACGAGACCCACGGGACCGGTCCTCACGGCTCGAGGAGGTCCCGCAGTGCTTCGGTGAACTGGGCCGGATTCCGTTGCGGCGCCAGATGTGCCCCGGGCATCTCGGTGAACGGCAGGCCCAGTTCGAGCGCGAGGATCTTCGCGGGCTGGTAGTGGTAGTGCCCCCGGCTGCCGACGCCCGCGACCGGGAGGATCTCGGTCCTCGCTTTCCGCAGCGTCCGCAGATCGGGAAGGTAGTCGAGGATTTCGGCCAGCTCGCGGCCGAACAGCCGCTTCCAGTCCTCCTCGTTCGGCAGCCGGATCGCGCGCAGTTCGGGCAGCGCGGCACCGGCGATCCCGTCGGTGAACCGTTTGAACGCCCCCATGAGGTCGCCCGCCTGCGCGAGCCGGACCTGTGCGTTGGCCTCGTCGAGCCAGCCGAGCGCGTCCGGGAGCAGCTGGACGGCGGGCGGTTCGTGGGCGACCAGGACGTTCGCCGCGTCCGGGTAGCGGGCGACGAGGTCGAGGCCGATCAGCGCGCCCGCGCTGGTTCCGAACACGCTCGCGGGCCCGCCGTCGACGTGTCGGAGGACGGCGTAGGCGTCGTCGGCCTGCTTCGGCACGCTGACCGGGCCGGTGCTGGTGTCGGTGCTGCGGAAGTGGCCGCGCCGGTCGTAGGTGACGACGGTGTGGTCGTCGGCGAGCAGCTTCGTCATCGTCCGGAAGCTGTCGGCCGAACCCAGCCCGCCGGCGATCAGGAGCAGAAGCGGCCCTTCGCCGGTGCTGCGGACGTACAGCTCACCGTCCTCGACCGGACAACGACTCTCCGAGATCATGGCCGAAGTCAAGCACAGCGTGTCCGCCTCCTCATCCGGAGGCCAGCCGCCGCAGAATGCCGGTGGCGTCGGCCACGATCGTCTCGATCAGCTCACCGACTCCCGGCAGGTCGTCCAGCAGGCCGACGACCTGCCCGGACGCCAGCACCCCGGCGCTCCGGTCGCCCTCGACCAGCCCGGCGCGCAGCAACATCGGCGTGTTGGCGGCCATCAGGACCTGTGACCACGTTCGGTGACCCCCGCGTTTCATCCGCAGTCCTTCGGTGGCCAGCGAGCGCCACGACAACCCGGTCAGCTTCCGGAACTTCGCGGCGTTGCGGGCGGCCCGGGCGAACCCGCTCACCGGACCGGCGGATTCGAGCGCGTCGACCAGTTCCGTCCGGAGGACGCGGTGCGGCATCCCGTCCACCTTGCGGGTGACGACAGTGCCGTTGAGGTCACGGGCGAGGTACGCCTGCTTGATCTCGCCGGGGACGGTGCTCTCCCGCGTGAGCAGGAACCGGGTGCCCATGGCGACCCCGGCGGCACCGTAGGAGAGGGCCGCGGCCAGCCCTCGGCCGTCGAAGAATCCGCCTGCCGCGACCACCGGGATGTCGACGGCGTCCAGCACCGAGGGCAGCAGCAAGGTCGTCGCGACCCCACCGGTGTGCCCGCCGCCCTCGCCGCCCTGCACGATGACGGCGTCCGCGCCCCAGCTCGCGACCTTCTCCGCGTGCCTCGCGGCGCCGACCGACGGGACGACGAGGACGCCGCTGTCCTTCAGTCGCGCGATCATGTCCTTCTTCGGCGCGAGCGCGAAGGAAGCGACCCTGACCTCCTCGCCGACGAGCAGCTCGACCCGGCGCGTGGCGTCTTCGGCGTCCGCGCGGAGGTTGACGCCGAACGGCCGCGACGTGCGGCTCTTGACCTCCTTGATCGCCGCCGCCAGTTCGTCGTAGCTCATCGTCGCGGAAGCGAGGATGCCGAGACCGCCCGCTTCCGCCGTCGCGGACACCAGTCGCGGCCCGGCGACCCAGCCCATGCCGGTCTGCACCACCGGGTGCCGGATCCCGGCCAGTTCGGTCAGCGCGGTCTTCACGACGGGACTTCCTTGTCCCGTTCGGCTTTCGGGTCGAGACTGGTCCGGATCAGCAGCAGTTCGGACTCGGTCGGCAGCCGGGACTCCGCGACGTCGCCGGTGATCAGCGGGAACGATGTCGCCTCGACGACCTCGGCCACGGAAACCCCCGGATGCACCGAAACCAGCCTCGGCGCGTGGTCCTCGCCGCCGAAATCGAGGACGCCGAGATTCGTGACGACGCGGTGGACATCGTGGTATCGCAAGCCGGCTTCGCGTGCCCTGGCATAGCCGACGCCGGACACGACGTCGACCTGGTCGACGAAGACCCGCTTGCTGTGCCTCGGAACCCAGTAGCTCGTTCGGTGGTTGGCCGTGTTGCCCGGGCCGCCGCGCACCCCGAGGAGTTGCTTCTTCGGCTGGGGATGCTCGCCGATCGCCGAGATGTTCTGGTTGCCCTCGCCGTCGATCTGGTTGGCGCCCATCACGACATGGCGCTTTCCGCGCGGTACCACGGTGTCGAGGACCTTGCGGAACGGTTGCCAGCCTTCGACGACGGCTTCGGGGGTCATCAGGTACGCCTCGCCGTCGGACAGCAGGATGTCCGGCTCGAAGGTGAGCCTGGCGAGCCGGGCACCCAGCGACGGGATGAAACCCATGGGGCTCACCACGATCTCCCCGTCGCCGCGGAACAGTTCGGCGCAGGCCACGACGACGATTTCGGCACGCGTTACGTCGCTCATGCGGACTCCCCGAATTCGGCGACGGCTTTCTGGTACCGCGTTTCGTCCCCGGACAGGAACCGGTCCACGAACCCGGGCCACGCGTCGAGATCCTTGGCGGCCTCGGCGTAGTGGCGCTGAAAGCGTTCGTCGCGTCCGTAGTCCGGGGCGGCGGTGGTGAAGTGCGCGCCGTTGGGTGTTTCGGCGACCCCGGTGACGAGCATCCGGCTCAGCAGCAGGCTCTGTACCGGTCCCGCTTCGGTGAGTTCGGCCGTCTCCACGATCCTTTCCGTGGACACGTAACACCTGTCGGCGGCGAGTGCGAACAGTTCGTCGAAGTACGGATCCGGTCCGAGGTACTGCGCGTTTCCCCAGGCGTCGGCGCGGTTGAGGTGGACGAAGGCGACGTCGAGCTTGAGCGCGGGCACGGCCAGCAGTTCCTCGGCGTCGTCGTAGGGGGAGCGGACGGTGCGCAACGACGGGTTCAGGTCCATGACGCCCGAGCCGAGGCCCGCCCGCGTCGGCAGGAACGGAAGTCGTCGCGCCGCGGCGGAAAGACCGGTACCGAAAACGCCCTCGTCGTACTCGGTGACGGTGATCGTCCCGGATTCCCTGGCACGGGAGAACCACGGGTCGTAGGGGACCGTGTCCAGCGTGACGAAGCCGAAGACGAGGTGCTCGAGCTTGCCCGCCGAGGCCAGCAGCCCGACGTCCGGGCCACCGTAGGAGACCACGGTGAGGTCTTTGACCGGCGACCGCAGGATCGCGCGCACCAGCGCCATGGGCTTGCGCCGGGACCCCCAGCCGCCGATCCCGATCGTCATGCCGTCCTCGAGTTCGCCGACGATCTCGTCCGGCGTCATCCGCTTGTCGGCCATCACTTCCCCTTACCTTCCAAGAACTCCTGGCGCGCGCCGTCGGAGACACCCGCCAGGTTGAGTTCGAAGGTGAATCCTTGCTCGAAGCGATAGCTGCGATGCACGGGCTGGACGTCGATTCCGTTGATGGCCTGTTTCGCCGCGCGGATCACGCGGGTGTCCTTCGCCGCGATCTGCCGAGCCAAGCCGAGGGCGGTCTCGTCGAGTTCTTCCCGCGAGACCACGGCATAGACCGAACCGTGGTGGTGCAACTGGTCAGCGGTGATCGTCGAAGCCGTGTAGTACAACGCGCGCATCAGGTGCTGGGGGACCAGCCGGGCGAGATGGGTCGCCGCGCCCAGCGCGCCGCGATCGACCTCGGGGAGCCCGAAGGTCGCGTCCTCGCTGGCGACCACGACGTCCGCGTTGCCGACCAGGCCGACCCCGCCGCCGAGACAGAAACCCTGTACCGCGGTGATCACCGGGACCGCGCAGTCGTACACGGCGGAAAACGCCGCCGCGCAGCCCTCGTTCGCGCCGATCAGCGCCCCGTACCCCGGATCGCGCTGGATCTCCTTGATATCGACACCCGCGTTGAACCCGCGGCCCTCCGCGCGCAGCACCACGACGTGGGTCGCGGGATCGCGCCCGGCGTCGGTGACGGCGGAGGCGAGAACGAACCATCCCTTCACGCTCAGCGCGTTCACCGGGGGCGCGTCGACCGTGACCACGGCGATGCCCGGCTCCGGCGAGTGGGTGGAAACGCTCATCGTGCCCCCTTCTCGCTACCAAACCTAGCACTTGCTTGGTACGTTAGCAGTGCGTCCGGTCCAGGTACAGCGAGCTTGAAGGAGGCCAGGTATGGCACTCGAACTCCGGCTCGACGGCGCCGTGGTGCTGGTGACCGGCGGGGTACGCGGTGTCGGCGCCGGTGTCACCAGGACTTTTCTGCGTGCCGGTGCCGAGGTCGTGACCTGTGCCCGCACCGAACCCGAGCGGCCGGTCTACGTCGAAGACAGGGCATCCACGTTCACCTCCTGCGACGTCCGCGACGCAGGAGAGGTCGACGCGCTCTTCGGGGAGATCCTCCGGCGGCACGGCAGGCTCGACGTCGTGGTCAACAACGCGGGCGGCGCGCCGTTCGCCGAGGTGGCGAACAGTTCGCCGCGGTTCCACGAGAAGGTGATCGGGCTGAACCTGCTGGCGCCGCTGACCGTCGCCCGCGCGGCGAACGGGATCATGCAGCGCCAGCCGCACGGTGGCGCCATCGTGAACATCAGCAGCGTCAGCGCGACGAGACCATCGCCGGGTACGGCGTCCTATGGTGCGGCGAAAGCGGGTTTGGACAATCTGACCGCGACGCTGGCCGTGGAGTGGGCGCCGAAAGTGCGGGTCAACGCGCTCGACGTCGGCATGGTCAAGACAGAGCACACGCATCTGCATTACGGCGACGAGGCCGGGATCGCCGCGGTGGGCGCGACAGTCCCGTTAGGACGGTTGGCCGAACCCGACGAAATCGGTTCCTGCGCGGTATTCCTGGCTTCTCCGCTGGCCTCCTATGTCAGCGGAGCCTGCTTGACCGTGCACGGCGGGGGAGAGGTGCCCGCCTTCCTCGCCGCCGCCAATTCCGTGGCAAAAGAACGAGAGGAGCCGGTGTGAGCGGGATCGCCGACGGCCGGATCGTGGTGGTGACCGGAGCCGGTCGTGGCATCGGACGGGCGCACGCGCTCGCGTTCGCCGCCGAGGGCGCGCGGGTGGTGGTGAACGACCTCGGCGCCGGGATCGACGGCAGCGGCGGATCGGCCGGGCCCGCGCAGGACGTCGTCGACGAGATCGAGGCGCTCGGTGGCGAGGCGGTCGCGAACACCGACGACATCGCGTCCTGGGACGGTGCCGCCGCACTGGTGCGGACCGCCGTCGAAACCTTCGGCGGGCTGGACGTCCTGGTCAACAACGCGGGGTTCCTGCGCGACCGGATGCTGGTCAACCTCGGCGAGGACGAATGGGACGCCGTCATCCGGGTCCACCTCAAGGGGCATTTCGCGCCGGCGCGGCAGGCCGCCGGGTACTGGCGCACGGAGGCGAAAGCCGGCCGGACGCGGGCAGCGCGGGTGATCAACACCAGTTCCGGGGCCGGCTTGCTCGGCAGCGTCGGACAGGGGAACTACGCCGCCGCGAAGTCCGGGATCCTGGGACTCACGCTGGTCGCGGCCACCGAGTTCGCGCGCTACGGCGTCACCGTGAACGCGATCGCCCCGGCCGCCCGCACCCGGATGACCGTAGAGGCGTTCGCCGCCGACATGGCCGCGCCGGAGCGCGGTTTCGACGCCATGGCACCGGAAAACGTGTCACCGCTGGTGGTGTGGCTCGGCAGCGAGGAGTCGTCCGGGGTGACCGGGCGGGTGTTCGAGGTCGACGGCGGACGCGTCTCGATCGCGCAGGGCTGGCGGCACGGCACGGTGCGGGACAAGGGCTCCCGATGGGCACCGGCCGAACTCGGCCCTGTCGTGGCCGAGCTGCTGGCCGATGCTCCCCTTCCCGAACCTGTGTACGGCACTTAAACGTTGGGCCGAGGGGCTGAAGGACGCTTTCCCCGCATCCCATGGGGGGAAAGCGTCCTTCACCGCATGAGACGCGGGGAAAGTCCCCTTCAGCCCCCACCGCTCAAGCGTCCCGGGTCAGGTCACGGACCTCGGGAAGCCGCTGGAACCCGCCCGATTCGTAGGTCGCGACGGCGGCGACGTTGGAGCTCGGCGTGCTCACGGCCGCGCTCGACGAGCCGAGCTCCTGGAGGGCGGCCGCCGCCGCGGCGGTGATCGCCCGGCCGTGGCCGTGTCCGCGATGGTCCCGGTGCACGCCCATCGGTTCGAGTACCCCGGGCTTCCCCGGACCGGCCGACCACACCGTCACCATCGCCACGGCGTTGCCATGGCCGTCATAAGCGACCAGACATCGGGCGTCGGCGTACGGCACGCCCGACGCCATCGCCTGCCAGCGCTCTTCCGAGAACTTCGATCCGTCGAACGCCGCCCGTGTCACGCCGGCCCACACCTGCGCCCGCTCCGGCCCGATCACTTCGATCCGCGGGTCCGGGGCCTTCACCGGTTCGGTGAGGTCGCGGTGCAGCGGTGTCCACGGTTCGCCGGTGCACCAGCCTCGTTCGGGCAGCAGGTCTTGGATCAGCGCGTCCTTCGGTGCCTCGATGAACACCTTCCCCGGCGGCAGTACCCCGCGCTCCGGCTCGATGACGTCCTCGACCAACCGCCGCGCCAGCTCTTCGTCCCGCCGCGAGTCCGGAGCGGTCGTCAGGCGCAGCAGGTCGGCGCCGTCCAGCAGCCCGACGGCGAGGATCCGGCCGTCCCGGCGCCAGGTCCGGACCGCCGCGGCCGTCGCTTCCGCACCGAACCGCCAGAACCAGCCCAGGTCACCGGGATGCAGCTGCCACGGCGAGCCCTCGTGCTGCCACTCCCGCACCGCGTCCACGGCCTCGCCGAGCCCGTCGATTTCCGGCTTCTCCACGGTGATCGCCATACCCGTGATCACACACCACCACGGAAGACGTTCGCATCCGGTTTTCGGTGCGGCCAAGATGGGGGTGTGACGTCACTTCAGCGTTGTCTCTGGGAAGCGGTCGAGCCGCTGCACGCCGTCGTCTACTTCGCTCCGGAAACGGCGGCCGCGGCCAAGGCGGTGGGCTTGCCGGGCTGGTGGATGGGCTATTTCGCCGGGCGGGTCTCGCCGCTCGGGCCGGTGACGGAACCGCCGGTGACCGCGATGCTCTTCGGGTTCGCCCCGAGGATGGTCGCGCGATCCCTGCCCGATGCCTGGAGATACGCCGAACCGGCGGTCGTGCTCCAGAGCCGGATGGACGCCGTCGAGGCGGCGCTGGGCCGGGTCCTGCCCGCTGACGCGCCGTTCGAAGAGCTGGCCGGTCTGCTCGAACAAGCCGTCACCGGCTGCGATTTCGCGGCCAGGCCACTCGCCGCCGCGTGGTCTTCGGTCGCCCGTCCCGCGAGTGCGGCAGGCCGGGTCTGGCTCGCGGCGACGGTGTTGCGCGAGCATCGCGGGGACGGTCACGTGCTCTCCGCCGTCGCCGCCGGGCTGCGCGGGCTCGACACCACGCTGACCCACATCGGCACCGGCGCGGTCGATCGTGAAGTCATCCAGATCAACCGAGGCTGGTCCGATGACGACTGGGAGGAGAGTGTCGCGCGGTTGTCCGAAAGGGGCGTCCTCGATGGCGAGCTGAAGCTCACCGAAGCGGGAATCGTTCTGCGCCAACGGATCGAGGACGAGACGGACCGCCTCGCCACCGGTCCTCTCGAAGCGCTCGGTGCCGACGGCGCCGCCGAGGTCGTGCGGATCGCCGTCCCGTTGAGCCGCCGGATCTTCGACGTCGGCGCGATCCCGCTGCCGAACCCGATGGGGGCACCGCGGCCCTGACCGCTCGAAACTGTCGTACCCCGGTGGGAGGCTGTTCCTCATGGCGACGTGGCAGCAATTCAGTGAAGAGGCACCCGCGCTGGCGGAGAAGATCAAAGAGCGGTTCACCGCGAAGAAGTCGCATGTGCTGGCGACGCTCCGGCGGGACGGCTCGCCAAGGGTCAGTGGCAGTGAGGTCGATTTCCGTGAAGAGGATCTGCTGATCGGATCGCTGATCAACGCGGTGAAGGCGAAAGACCTGCGATGTGACGGCAGGTTCGCGATCCACGCCGCCTCGGCGATCGACGAGGGGGGCGCGGACGCGAAGGTGGCGGGCAGGGCCGTCGAGATCACCGATCCGGCCGAGGTCGCCCGCCTGCAGGGCGACGACGAACCGGCCCATGTGTTCCGCCTCGACCTGTCCGAGGTGGCGCTGACCTGGGTCGAAGGCAATTCCCTGATGGTCGAGGTCTGGAAGGAGGGCCAGGGGAGCAAACGGCTCGCGAGGCCGGACAACGGTCCGGTGGTCGAGGTCGCGCTGGACTAGAACACGGCGTTAAACTCGTTCGATGATGGTGCCGGTGGAAAGCGCGCCGCCGGCGCACATCGTCACGAGAGCGGTACCGCTGTCGCGGCGTTCCAGTTCGTGCAGTGCCGTGGTCAGCAGCCGCGCGCCGGTGCTGCCGACGGGATGCCCGAGCGCGATCGCGCCACCGTTCACGTTGACCTTGTCCTCGTCCGCCCGATGCACCCGTTGCCACGACAACACAACCGAAGCGAACGCCTCGTTGACCTCGAAGAGGTCGAGGTCGCCGATCGTCATCCCCGCTTTGGCCAGTACCCGTTCGGTCGCCCGCACGGGACCGTCGAGGTGGTAGTACGGCTCCGCGCCGACCAGTGCCTGCGAGACGATCCGTGCCCGCGGCTTGAGGCCCAGTGCCTTGGCCCGGTCCGAGTCCATCAGGAGCAGTGCGGCCGCACCGTCGGAGATCTGCGACGACGTCCCTGCCGTGTGCACGCCGCCTTCGAGAACGGGCTTGAGCTTGGCGAGACCATCGACGGTCGTCTCGCGCAGGCCCTGGTCGCGGGTCACCAGCCGCGTCTCGCCGGTCGGCGTGCCGTCCTCGCCGAGCACGGGTGCCTTCACCGCGACGGTCTCACGGTCGAAGTACCCGGCCGCCCACGCGGCGGCGGCCTTGGCCTGCGAGGCCGTTCCGAACCGGTCGACGTCCTGGCGGGTGATCCCGCGGCGTTCCGCGATCCGCTCGGCCGCGCCGTACTGGTTCGGCATGTCGATCGACCAGGACTCCGGCCGCGGTGTGCCGATGCCTTCGCCGCGGTTCGCGCCCAGCGGTACCCGGCTCATCGCCTCGACGCCGCACGAGACGCCGGCGTCGATCGCCCCGGCCGCGATGAGCCCGGCGATCAAGTGGGTCGCCTGCTGCGCCGAGCCGCATTGGGCGTCGATGGTGGTCGCGCCGGTGGTCTCGGGGAGTCCGGCGTGCAGCCACGCCGTCCGCGTGACGTTGCCCGCCTGCTCGCCCGCCTGGGTCACGGCGCCGCCGATCGCCTGCTCGACCAGTGCGGGATCCAGCCCCGAGCGTTCGAGCAGGGCGCGTTGCGCCGCGCCGAGGATCTCGGCGGCATGCAGCCCCGCCAGGTGACCTCTGCGCTTGCCGACAGGGGTGCGGACCGCCTCGACGATCACCGGACTACCCACGTTCGCCTCCTGGGGAAACACTGTTCACTACCGGAAAGTAGAACACGTTCTTGATTTGAGCAAGCCGCCCCAGGGTCGACTCGATTTTGATCACGGGTCGCCGCTCTCGCTCCTCGCCGGGCTCTCATGATCTTCCGGGTTGAGTTAACGGGTTTCACTAAAAACTCTTCACTGGATAAAAGCCGTATGCTTCAATCGTCTCTAGAACGTGTTTCATTAGCGAACCGCGTAGGAGGTAGCCCGTGGCCGCTCCGCTGATCCCCGCCGGTTTCGATTTCACCGATCCGGATCTGTACGCCACCAGACTGCCTCTGGCGGAGTTCGCGGAACTCCGCCGCACGGCACCGGTCTGGTGGAACCCGCAGCCGCACAACACCGCGGGCTTCCGCGATGACGGCTACTGGGTCGTCAGCCGTCTCGAGGACGTCAAGGCGGTGTCGAGGGACAGCGAGCTGTTCTCCTCGCGGGAGAAGACCGCGATCATCCGCTTCGACGAGAACATGACCGACGACAGCCTCGAAGCCAACCGCCTGGTCCTGCTCAACATGGACGCCCCGCAGCACACCAAGCTGCGCCGGATCGTGTCGAAGGGCTTCACACCGAGGTCGATCGCGAAACTCGAAGACACCCTGCGCGACCGGGCGGAGAAGATCGTCAGCGAGGCCAAGAAAAAGGGCTCCGGTGACTTCGTCGTCGACGTCGCGTGCGAACTTCCGTTGCAGGCCATCGCCGAACTGATCGGCATCCCGCAGAAAGACCGCCTGAAGCTCTTCGACTGGTCCAACCAGATGGTCTCCTACGACGACCCCGAGTACGAGGTCGAGCCGCTCGCCGCGTCCGCGGAGATCGTCGGCTACGCCTGGAACATGGCCGAAGAACGGCGTAAGTGCCCGATGGACGACATCGTCACGAAGCTGGTCCAGGCCGACGTCGACGGCGAATCACTGGCCTCGGACGAATTCGGTTTCTTCGTCATCCTGCTCGCCGTAGCGGGCAACGAGACGACGCGCAACGCGATCACCCACGGTATGAAGGCGTTCCTCGACCACCCGGACCAGTGGGAGCTCTACAAGAGGGAACGGCCGAAGACCGCGCCGGACGAGATCGTCCGCTGGGCCACCCCGGTGGTCGCCTTCCAGCGCACCGCGACCCGTGACACCGAACTCGGCGGGCAGCTGATCCGCAAGGGCGACCGGGTCGGGATGTTCTACAGCTCCGCGAACTTCGACCCGGACCACTTCGACGAGCCGGAGAAGTTCGACATCCTCCGCGAGGAGAACCCGCACGTCGGCTTCGGCGGCACCGGTTCGCACTACTGCATCGGCGCCAACCTCGCGCGGCTGGAGATCGACCTGATCTTCAACGCCATCGCCGACGTCATGCCGGACATCAGCGAGGTCTCCGGGCCGGACCGCTTGCGGTCGAGCTGGCTCAACGGCGTCAAGCACTACCAGGTGCGCTACGGCTGATTCATCGCGAGCGTCGTAGGGCACCATGAGGCCATGGGTCCCCACGTGCAGGTCGACGTCGAAATGTCCTTCCGGGTCACGAAACCCGGCCCCGCCGCGTTCGTGGTCGCGCTCGCCGGCGGGGCGGGCCAGGAGGAGTTCGCCTACCCCGCGCCACCGCGCCAGGTCGCGTTCGAACACGGGACCCGGGCGCAGGTCCTCGACCTGCCGCGCGGCGAGCACGTCGTGCGATACCGGGCCGGGCGCGCCCTGGGTGAGGCCGAGGCCGAGCCCGTCACCATGGACGATCTCGTCCGGTACACCCGCCCGAGCCGGTACTGCCCCTCGGACCGGATGGGCGGGCTCGCGCTGTCCCGGTTCGGCCACCTGCCCGACGCACGGACCCAGGTCGAGGCGATCGTCCGGCACGTGGGGGAACACCTGTCCTATGTGGTCGGTTCCGGTTCGCCGACCGACGACGCCGTCGACACCTATCTCGCCGGGGAAGGCGTGTGCCGCGACTACGCGCACGTCTGCATCTCACTGTGCCGCGTGATCGACATCCCCGCCCGGTTCGCCGCGGTCTACGCGCCAGGGCTGTCCCCCATGGACTTCCACGCCGTGTTCGAGGCCGCGATCGACGGCCGCTGGTACGTGTTCGACGCCACCGGCCTCGCGCCGAGGCAGAGCTTGAGCCGGATCGCGACCGGACGCGACGCCACCGACACCGCTTTCCTCTCCACCCTCGGCTGTGAGCTGGACTTTCTCGGCAACACCGTGCTGGCGACCGTGGGCCCGTCGCTGCCGGAGGACGACGGTTCGGACCTGATCGCACTCGCCTGATCGCGTGTTGCCCACGAGCCGTGTAGACATTGGCGTGTGAGGGAGAAACAAGCACCGACGAAATGGAAGCGGCTGCGTGCCCGCTACCGTTGGCTGGACCATTTGGCGCGGGCGGTGAACCGCTATGTCGAGGACGGCGGTTACCACTACGTCGCGTCGATCACCTACTTCAGCCTGTTTTCGCTGGTGCCCATTCTCATGGTCGCGGTGTCGGTGGCGGGCTTCGTGCTGGCGAGCCAACCGCAGTTGATCGAATCGATGCTGAACGCGATCACCGGCACGCTGCCCGGCGGTCTCGGTGACAAGGCGGGGGACCTGCTCACCGGGTTCGTGGCGCAGCGCACCAGCGTGGGGCTCATCGGTCTGGTGATCGGGTTGTACTCCGGCTGGAACTGGATGAATGCGCTCCGGGACGCGCTCACCGCGCTGTGGGGCCAGAACCGGTCGGATCTCCCGCTGCTGCGCACGATCGCCGCCGACCTGCTGGCGTTGCTCGGCCTCGCGAGCGCGCTGCTGGTCTCCTTCGCCATCACCATTTCCGGGTCCGCGCTCGGCCGGTACCTGCTGGGACTGGCCGGGGTGGACGACACCGCCGGGGGGCACAACGTGCTGTCGGTGATCTCGATTCCCTTGGCACTGCTGGCGAACTGGCTCGTGTTCCTCTGGGTGCTCACCCGGCTGCCGCGGAAACCGGTCGGCGTCCGCAGCGCGATGCGCGGCGCGGTCGCGCTGGCACTGGGCTTCGAACTGCTGAAGCAGGCCGGTGGGATCTATTTGCGGTTGATCGGCGACTCGCCGACCGGCGTCGCGTTCGGCTCCATCATCGGCCTGATCTTCTTCATCTCACTGGTGGCCAGGATGCTGGTGTTCGTCACCGCCTGGACGGCGACCGCGCGGGACGCGCCGCCGGACCCGGTCCGGCCGCCGCCTCCCGTGGTGGTCCGGCCCGTGGTGGCGCAACCCGATCGGCACGGTCTCAAACCGATGCTGGTGGGGGCGGTGACCGGAGTGGTCGCGACCCTCGCCGCGCAACGTCTCCGGCCGCGCCGCCGCTCCTGACACGTCGCCGACCAGGCGTGGGAGCGGAGCACACCTGAAGGACGCTTTCCCCGCATCGCATGCGGGGAAAGTCCCCTTCGGCCCTCAGCGAGAATGAAAGGGCTCCACCGCGCCGCCGCTCTTAGCTCGGCTTGGCCGAGCCCACCACCCACATCGAGAAGAACTGCGAACCGCCGCCGTACGCGTGCCCGAGCGCGACCCGCGCGCCGTCGACCTGGTAGTCCCCGGCCCGGCCCATCACCTGCTTGGCCGCTTCGGAGAACCGGAGCATCCCGGAAGCGCCGATCGGGTTCGACGAAAGCACGCCGCCCGACGGGTTGACCGGCAGTCGCCCGCCGAGCGCGGTCTCGCCCGCCTCGGTGAGCTTCCAGCCCTGGCCTTCGTCAGTGAACCCCAGGTTCTCCAGCCACATCGGCTCGAACCATGAGAACGGCACGTAGATCTCGGCGGCGTCCACTTCGGACAGCGGGTCGGTGATGCCGGCGTCCCGCCACAACGCGGCGGCGGCGTCGCGGCCCGCCCGCGGGTTGACCTGGTCGCGGCCGGCGAACGTCGTCGGTTCGGTGCGCATCGCGGTCGCGTGGATCCACGCCGCGCCACCGGGAACGGCGTCGCCCGCGGCCTCGTCACCGATCACCATCGCACACGCGCCGTCCGAGGAGGGGCAGGTCTCGTCATAGCGGATCGGGTCCCACAGCATCTGCGAAGCCTGCACCGACTCCACGGTGATGTCCGCCTGTCGCAAGTGCGCGAAGGGATTCAGGGCACCGTTGCGCCGGTCCTTGGCCGCCACGATCGCACCGATGTGGTCGGGCGCGCCGGACCGCCGGATGTACGAGCGCACGTGTGGCGCGAAATAGCCGCCCGCGCCGGCGCCCACCGGCATCTGGAACGGCGGCAGGATCGACAGGCCCCACATCGCGTTCGACTCGGACTGCTTCTCGAAAGCCACGGTGAGCACTCGTCTGTGCACGCCCGCCTGCACCAGCGACGCCGCCACGAGCGCGGTCGACCCGCCGACAGAACCCGCGGTGTGCACGCGCAGCAAGGGTTTCCCGGTCGCGCCGAGCGAGTCGGCGAGGAACAGTTCGGGCATCATGACGCCCTCGAACAGGTCCGGCGCCTTGCCGAGGACGACGGCGTCGACGTCGTCCCAGCCGGTCTGAGCGTCGAGCATCGCCCGGTCGATGGCCTCGCGGAGCAATCCGGGCATGGACACGTCGGTGCGCTTGGCCTTGTGGTGGGTCTGGCCGGTTCCCAGTACGGCCGCGAGGTGCTTCACGAGAGGACCTCCAAGGTCGCGACCAGGTTCTGCTGCAGGACGGGGCCGCTGGTCGCGTGGGCGAGGGTCTTGCGCGCGCTGCCGTCGAGGACGCGGTTCGCGGCCTCGCCGATCCGCGCCAGTCCCGCGGAGAACATCGGATTGCCGGTCAGCACGCCGCCCGAGGGGTTGATCCGCACTTGGTCACCGAGGCCCAGTGCGTCACGCAGGATCAATTCCTGGTGGGTGAACGGCGCGTGCAGTTCGGCGAGTTCGACGCCGTCGAGGTCGAGTGCCCGCCCGGCGGCCATTGTGGACGGTGACCGGGTGAGGTCCCGCACGCCGAGCGCGGGGGAGTCGACCCGGTGCTGGATCCCGGAGATCACCGCGGGGCTGTCGACGAGGTCGGCCGCCCGCTCGGCGGAGGCGAGCACCAGCACGGCGGCGCCGTCGGTGATCGGGGCGATGTCGTGGGCCCGCAGGGGATCCGCGAAGTACGGGGCGTTTAGGAGGTCGGCGACCTCGACCGTTCCGGAGACCTGCGCGGCGGGATTCGACGCGGCGTCGGCGCGGCTGCGCGCGGCGACTTCGGCCAGGTCCTTCTCGGACCACAGTCCCGCTTCGAGCCCCAGCCTCGCCTGGATCCCGGCGACACTCACCGAGTCCGGCCACAGCGGCGCGACGACGTACGGGTCCATCTGCAGTGCCAGCACACGCCGCAACTGCCCGGCCGACGATTTGCCGAAGCCGTAGACGAGCGCCGTTTCGGCCTCGCCCATCCGGATCTTGAGCCACGCCTCGTACAACGCCCAGGCGGCGTCCATCTCGACGTGCGACTCGTGGATCGGCGGGAACGCTCCGATGGCGTCGACGGCCGCGATGAACGAGAAGGCGCGGCCGGCGAGGTAGTCCGACGAGCCCGAGCACCAGAACTCGATGTCCTTTTTGGACAGACCGGTCTTCGCGAGGACCTCGGAGAAGATCGGCACCAGCATTTCCACGCCATTGGTGGTACCCGTGGTGCTGCGGACGTTGGGGGCCTGCGCGAAGCCCACTACTGCTACATCTGGCACGGTGTCCTCACAGATGGTGGGCGAAGGATTCGTATGGCGCGTCGGGCTCGCCGGTCGGTTCGAAATGGCCGATGTTCTCCAGTGACGTCCACCATTCCTCCCGGGGTTTCCAGGCGGCGCGCACCCGCATGCCCATCCGGACGTCGGCGGCGTCGCAGCCGAGCACCAGGTGCAGGAACGCGATGTCCGCGCTGTCGAGCAGGATGTACGCCGCGACATAAGGCGGTTCGATCTTCTGCCCGAGGAACGGCACGTTCACGATGCAGAACGTGGTGACGATGCCGGTGTCGGGCAGTTCGACCTCGTCGGTGGTCGGGACGCCGTCGGTCGGGCAGGCGCCGCGCGGCGGGATGTAGACCTTGTCGCAGGACGGGCAGCGCTGGCCGATCAGCTTCCCCTCGGCGAGCCCGCGCAGGTACCGGCTCTCCTCCGGTGACGCGGAATGCTCGTAGCGCAGGTGGATCGGCGTGATCACCACGCTGACAGGCGAGCCTTCCTCGCGTTTCGCGATCGGGGGAGGTGCCTCGGTGGGTTCGGTGTCGGGTCCGTCGGCGGGGACGAAGTAGGCGATGTCCCGGATGTGGCCGACCGTCTCGTCCGCCCAGCGGATCCGCACGCGCTGTCCGGTGTGGACATTCGACGGCGTGCCCGCGTCGACGGCGTGCAGGAGCGAGGTGTCGGCGCCGTCGAGCCGGATCAGCGCCCAGGCGAACGGCCGGGACAGCGGCTGGCCGTCGAGCGGTTCGGCGATCCAGGACCAGGACACGATCTCGCCCTCGGCGGCGACCGGCACGAACTCGGACAGCGCCTCGGCGGTCACGGGGTCGTATTCCAGTGGCGGCACGTGGACACGGCCGTCGCTGCCGCGGACGCCTTCGACGCGGCGTTCGCGCAGGGCGTTGACGAACCGGCCGAGCACGGGGCCGACCGAACGGGTGTAGTCGAAGCCCACGTCGAGCGGGGCCGACAGCGGAAGTTCGGATGCGCTCACGTCCTGAGTGAAACACGTTCTCGAAATTCCGGCAAGATTGGCCGTCTCGGCCTTGCTGGCGGTTGCCCTTGGGTGAAACGCGTTCTAGATTTGCGCGTATGTCGACTGCTACGGGGACCCTTGGGGTCTGGAACATCGCCGCCAGCCAGCCGGAGCGGATCGCACTGGTCGATCCGGACGGCCGTTCGATCGGCTACGGCGACCTGGCCGCGAAAGCGAACGCGTACGCCCGGGGCTTGCAGGCCCTCGGGCTCGAGGCCGGGGACGTGGTCGTCGTCCTGCAACCCAACGGGGACGAACTCGTGGCGGCCTACTTCGCCGCCATCCAGTCCGGTCTGTACATCGTGGTGGTCAACTGGCACCTGGTCGGCCCCGAGGTCGCCTACATCCTCGCCGACAGTGGCGCCAAGGCGTTCCTCGCGCACGAGCGGTTCGCCGACGTCGCGATCGCCGCCGCCGACGAGGCCGGAATCCCGGAACGCGGGCGGTTCGCCGTCGGCGACGTCCCTGGCTTCCGCCGGATCGGGGAACTCGGCTCGGGCGAGGGCGACAGACGCCCGGAGAGCCGTACGGCCGGCTCGCCGATGCTCTACACATCCGGGACCACTGGGCGTCCCAAGGGCGTCCGGCGACCGCTGAGCGGCGCGGATCCCGACGACGTCCCCGGCGCCTCGACGTGGTTCTTCGGGATCTTCGGGCTGGCGCCACACGACGAGCACGTACACCTGTGCGGGTCGCCGCTCTATCACACGGCGGTGCTCAACTTCGTCGCGATTTCCCTGCAACTGGGGCATACCGCGGTGCTGATGGACCGGTGGGACGCCGAGGACATGCTGCGGCTGATCGACCGGCATCGCGTCACGCACAGCCATATGGTCCCGACGCAGTTCCGCCGCCTGCTCGGGCTGCCGGACGACGTCCGCTCGGCTTACGACCTGAGTTCCCTGCGGGTGATGATCCACGGCGCCGCGCCGTGCCCCCTGGAAGTCAAACGGCGGATGCTCGACTGGTGGGGCCCGGTCGTCACCGAGTACTACGCGGCCACCGAGGGCGGCGGGACGGCGATCTCGGGGGCGGAGTGGTTGAAGAAGCCGGGTTCGGTGGGGCTGGCGTGGCCGGGTTCGACGATCAAGATCCTCGACGACGAGGGCGCGGAACTGCCCGCCGGCGAGACCGGCACGGTCTACATGAAGATGGGCGACTCGAAGTTCGAGTACCACAAGGACCGGGCCAAGACGGACGAAGCGCGGGTCGGGGACCTGTTCACCCTCGGCGACGTCGGTCATCTCGACGAGGACGGCTATCTCTTCCTGCACGACCGCAAGGCTGATCTGATCATCTCGGGCGGGGTCAACATCTACCCGGCGGAGATCGAGGGCGAACTGGTGATGCACCCGAAGATCGCCGACGTCGCGGTCTTCGGCGTCCCGCACGAGGACTGGGGCGAGGCGATCAAGGCCGTCGTGCAGCCCGCCGACGGCGTGGAGCCCTCCGAAGACCTCACCACGGAGATCCTCGAGTACGCCGCGGCCCGACTGGCGAAGTTCAAACTCCCGCGTTCAGTCGACTACTTGCCCGAACTCCCGCGCGACCCCAACGGAAAGCTCTACAAGCGCAAGCTCCGCGACCCCTACTGGGAGGGCCACCGCGCTCCCTGACACCCCGCAATTAGTCCTCTAGTTGCGGTAGTTCACCGGTGAACTACCGCAACTAGAGGACTAATTGCGTCAGTGGCCGCGGAAGACGGGCTTGCGCTTCTCGGCGAAGGCGCGGGGTCCTTCCTTCGCGTCTTCGCTGGCGAAGACCTCGATGCCGTATCGGGCGTCGAGTTTGAAGGCCGTCTCCTCGTGCATGCCCTCGGTGTCGCGCATCGTCTTGAGGATCGCGCGGACCGCGAGTGGCCCGTTCGCGGCGATCAGGCCGGCGAGTTCCAACGCCTTGTCCAGGGCCTTGCCGTCCGGGACGACGTGCCCGACGAGGCCGATCTCTCGCGCCTCACTCGCCTTGATATGCCGTCCGGTCAGCAGCAGGTCGGCCGCGACGGTGTACGGGATCTGGCGGGGGAGTCGCACGGCCGAACCGCCCATCGGGAACAGGCTCCACCGTGCCTCGGATACGCCGAATCTCGCGCTCTCGCCCGCGACGCGGAGGTCCGTGCCCTGCAGGATCTCCGTCCCGCCCGCGATCGCCGGGCCCTCGACGGCCGCGATCAACGGCTTCGTCAGCCGTCGCCCCTTGAGCAGGCCCTCGATGCGGCTGGGGTCGAACGTGCCCTTCGCGAACGAGTCGCTCGGCGAGTTCTTCGACAGCGACTTCAGATCCGCGCCCGCGCAGAACGCGCCACCCGCGCCGGTGAGCACGCAGCACCGGACGTCGTCGTCCGCGTCGACCCGGTTCCACGCCTCGACCATGATCCCGAGCATCTCGCCGCTGAGCGCGTTGCGGGCCTCGGGCCGGTTCATCGTGACCACGAGGGTGTGTTCGATCTTTTCCACCAGCGCGTGCGGTTCGCTCACCGATCCTCCACCGAAATAGCGGCCATTGCCCGGAACAATAACATGTTCTACTTTGGGCTGGTGGCACTCAACATCGCGGATCTACTCGAGCACGCCGTCGACGCCGTGCCGGAGCGCATCGCGGTCGTCTGCGGCGATCGGCGGGTCACCTTCGCCGAACTGGAAGAGCGCGCCAACCGGCTGGCGCATCACCTCGCGGCACACGGCGTGGGACCTGGATCCCACATCGGTGTCTATTCCCGGAACTCGATCGAGGCACTGGAATCGATGATCGCCGCGTACAAGCTGCGTGCGATCGCGGTCAACGTCAACTACCGCTACGTCCACGGCGAACTGCGGTACCTGTTCGACAACGCCGACCTCGTGGCGCTGGTCCACGAGCGCGGCTACTCGGACAAGGTCACCGCCGTCCTGCCGGAGACGCCGAAACTGAAACACGTTGTCGTTGTCGACGACGGAAGCGACGTCGACTACTCGTCCTACGGCGGCGTGGACTATGAAGCCGCGCTCGCCGAAGGCTCACCCGAGCGCGACTTCGCCGAGCGCAGCGCCGACGACCTCTACATCCTCTACACCGGCGGGACCACCGGGTATCCCAAGGGCGTCCTGTGGCGTCACGAAGACATCTGGCGCGCTCTCGGTGGCGGCATCAACTTCGTCACCGGGGAGTACGTCCCGGACGAATGGACGCTCGCCGAACAGGGCAAGTCGGGCAGCCTGGTCCGGCTCCCGGCCGCGCCGCTGATCCACGGCGCCGCGCAGTGGGCCGCGTTCGGCGCGCTGTTCACCGGCAGCCCGGTCGTGTTCGTGTCGCGGTTCGACCCACACGAGGTCTGGAAAGCCGTACAGGACAACAAGGTCCAGGTGCTCACGATTGTCGGCGACGCGATGGCGCGGCCTTTGATCGACGCTTTCTGCGAGGGCGACTACGACGCGTCGTCGCTCGTCGCGGTGTCGAGCCACGCGGCTCTGTTCTCCCAGTCGGTGAAGCAGGAATTCGTCGCGATGGCCCCGCACGTGGTGATCACCGACGCGATCGGATCGTCCGAAAGCGGGTTCACCGGCATCGGCATGGTCAGCAAGGACAGCGACCATTCCGCCGGCCCGCGGGTCAACTTCGGCAAGGACGCCATCCTGGTGGACGACGACGGCGCGCTCGTCGAGCCGGAACCGGGAGCGATCGGGCTGATCGCGCGACGCGGGCACGTCCCTCTCGGGTACTACAAGGATCCCGCGAAGACGGAGAAGATTTTCGTCGAGGTCGACGGCACGCGCTACGTCGTCCCGGGTGATTACGCGCGCTACGAAGAAGACCTCACGGTGACCCTGCTCGGCCGGGGATCGCAGTGCGTGAACACCGGCGGTGAGAAGGTCTACCCGGAAGAAGTCGAGGGTGCGCTGAAGTCGCATCCGGACGTCTTCGACGCGCTCGTCATCGGCATCCCCGACGACCGGCTCGGCCAGCGGGTGGCCGCGGTGATCCAGCCGAGGACGGGCAGGGAACTGGACTTCGCCGCGCTCGAAGCGCATGTGCGGACCGAGATCGCCGGGTACAAGGTGCCACGCACCCTCTGGCTCGCCGAGGAGATCGGTCGGTCGCCCAGCGGGAAACCGGACTACCCGTGGGCGCAGCGCTACGCCTCCGAACACGAGCCCATCATCCAACCGGCGTGAAGGAGTTTCATGCGGACGTCGCGGATTTGGACACCACTGTGCGACCGGCTCGGGATCGGCCTGCCGATCGTCGGGTTCACCCCGTCCGAACACGTCGCCGCGGCGATCAGCCGGGCGGGCGGGCTGGGCGTGCTGGGCTGCGTACGGTTCAACGACACCGCCGAACTCGACTCCGTTCTCTCCTGGATGGACGAGAACACCGATGGCAAACCGTACGGCGTGGACATCGTGATGCCTGCCAAGATCCCGGCCGAAGGGACGTCGGTCGATCTCGCGAAACTCATCCCGAGGGAGCATCGCGACTTCGTGGAGCGGACGCTGCGTGACCTCGCGGTGCCGCCCCTGCCGGACGACACCGCCGAACGCGCCGGGGTGCTGGGCTGGCTGCATTCGGTCGCCCGGGCGCATGTCGAGGTCGCGCTGAAACACCCCATCCGGTTGATCGCCAACGCCTTGGGATCACCGCCGGTGGACGTCATCGAACAGTGTCACGCGAAGGGTGTGCCGGTCGCGGCGCTGGCGGGTAAGGCCGAGCACGCCGTCCGTCATGTCGACAACGGCGTCGACATCGTTGTGGCGCAAGGTTACGAGGCGGGCGGGCACACCGGCGAGATCGCGTCGATGGTCCTGCTGCCCGAAGTGGCCGACGCCGTCGGCGATCGCGTTCCGGTGCTCGCCGCGGGCGGGATCGGCTCGGGACGGCAGGTCGCGGCGGCGCTCGCACTGGGCGCTTCCGGCGTGTGGATGGGCTCTTTCTGGCTCGCCACCGAGGAATACCTCCAGACCATGGGGGATTCCGAGGCGATGCAACGCGCGCTGGTCGCGGCGGGTTCGTCCGACACCGTCCGGACGCGGATCTACACCGGGAAGCCGGCGCGGCTGCTCAAGACGCGGTGGACCGAGGCGTGGGCTTCGCCGGACGCGCCCGAACCGCTGCCGATGCCGTTGCAGAACCTGCTGGTTTCCCACGCGCACGACAGGATTCACCACGCGTCGGATCCGAGTGTCGTCTCGATGCCGGTCGGGCAGATCGTCGGGCGGATGGACCGGGTGCGCCCGGTCGCGGAAGTGATCGCGGAGCTGGTCTCGGGTTACGGCGAAGCACTGTCGCGTTTGGACAAGACCCGCTGAAGTTCCCCGAACGCTATGAACGGTCCGTTACTTGCAAAATTTGCAAGTAACGGACCGTTCATAGCATGCCGTGCCGTGCGATGAAACTAGAGACCGGCGGCCGCGTTCTTGATCGCGGTCGCGAAGGTGCTCACCTCGGCGTAGACGCCGGGAGCGTGCGCCCGCGCGCAGCCTTCGCCCCAGCTGACGATGCCGACCTGGATCCAGGCGCCGGCGCTGTCGCGACGGAACATCGGGCCGCCCGAGTCACCCTGGCAGGTGTCGACGCCGCCGGAGTTGATGTTGCCCGCACAGATCTCGGCGCTGGCGATCAGGCCGGCGTAGCTGCCGCCCTGAGCCCTGCAGGTCGCGTCGGAGACGAACGGAACGGTGGCCTTGAGCAGGTAACGCTGCTGCGCCCCGCCTTCGGACGCCGCACCCCAGCCTGCGACGGTGAACGTGCCGCTGTTGTAGGCCGTGGTGGTGGCGATCGGCAGCGTCGGGATCCCGGTGACCGGGCTCGCGAGCTTGATCAGGGCCCAGTCACCACCGGTGGAGGTGGGGTAAGTCGGCGACCGGTGCACGTAGGTCGACCTGACCTTCTTGGCCGAGCCGCTCTGCAGGTCCACGACACCGAGGGTGGCGGTGATGCTCGTGTTGGCGCCGGTCCGCGACACGCAGTGCGCGGCGGTCAGCACGATCTGCGAGGTGTAAAGCGCACCGCCGCAGCCCATCGAAAGCCTTACCATCCAAGGGAATTCACCCTGGGCGGCTCGGGTTCCACCGACCACATCGGTGGACGGCGGCTGAGCTGCCGCGGCAGGCGGAGCCGTGGCGAGACCCGCCAGGGTTCCGGCCGCCGCGACGGCGATCAGGGTCTTTTTGAGCAGGCTGAACCGACGCTTGATGTCCAAGGGTTCATTCCTTCCGGCTGTCCACAGT
Source organism: Amycolatopsis sp. cmx-11-51 (assembly GCF_047608665.1). Classification (NCBI taxonomy): domain Bacteria; kingdom Bacillati; phylum Actinomycetota; class Actinomycetes; order Pseudonocardiales; family Pseudonocardiaceae; genus Amycolatopsis; species Amycolatopsis sp. cmx-11-51. Next base: position 398,585 of record NZ_JADNQO010000002.1, read on the forward strand.
GGAGGCAGGGAGACTGACTGCGGCCAACTGACTACAGCAGGTGGACGGACTTCGGGACAACCGACTTTCTTCGGATCTTTGGGCGGATGACGGTGATTAACGGACGTTCGCGCCGAACCGCCGACGAATGGCGTAGCCCAGAGCGCCTAACGCCAGTACTCCGGAACCGGTGAGCACCGAAACCGCCGGAAGGCTGACAGCGAGCACGGCACAACCGAGCAGTCCGAGAACGGCGACCACGCGCGGCGCGGGCCGCAAGGTCAGCGCGGCGGCGTTCGTCACGGCGTAGTAGGCGAGCACCGCGAACGACGAGAAACCGATCGCGCCGCGGAGATCGAGGGTGCTCGCGAGCAGGGCGACGACGACACCGACGGTCACTTCGGCCCGGTGCGGGACTCCGAAGCGAGGGTGGACGGCGGTCAGATAGCGGGGGAAGTGGCCGTCGCGCGCCATGGCCAGCGTGGTCCTCGACACACCGAGGACGAGCGCGAGCAGCGAACCCAGCGCGGCGAGGACGGCACCCACCCGCACCAGAGGCGTGACCCAGGACCACGACGAGACCTCGACACCCTCCGCGATCGGGTCCGCGCTCCGGCCCAGCAGCTCCGGCCCGAGCTGATACAGCAGGACGAAGGCGAGCACGGTGTAGACGACTAGCGCCAGCCCGAGCGCGATCGGCACCGCGCGCGGGATGGTGCGCGCCGGATCGCGGACCTCCTCGCCGAGCGTCGCTATCCGCGCGTAGCCGGCGAACGCGAAGAACAGCAGCCCGGCGGCTTCGAGAACACCTCCGACACCGGGTGTCACCACCGGCCCCGGGGTGCCGGCGCGCAGGGTGCCGCCGAAGATCATCGCCGTGACGGCCAGCGCCAGGATCGTCAGCGTGATGGCCACGATCAGCCTGGTCGCGAACGCCGAGCGCTGGACACCGCGGTAGTTCAGCCCGGTCAGCGCCGCCACGACGGCCACCGCGAACAGGCTCCGCCACGGCTGCCCGAGTCCCGGCGCGGCGTAGGTGACGACGGTCAGCGTCATCGCCGCGCAGCTGGCCGTCTTGCCGACCACGAAGCCCCAGCCCGCCAGATAGCCCCAGAATTCGCCCAGCCGCTCGCGTCCGTAGACGTAGGTTCCGCCGGACGCCGGATACAGCGCCGCCAGCCGGGCCGACGACGTCGCGTTGCAGTAGGCGATCACGGCGGCGATGGCGAGCCCGGCGGGGAGCCACGCTCCGGCGGCGCGTGCGGCCGGGGCGAAAGCGACGAAGACCCCCGCCCCGATCATCGAGCCGAGTCCGATGAAGACGGCGTCGCGGGTGCCGATGCGCCGAATGAGTGTGCCCGTTTCGTCCACGAGTGTGAGCGTGGCATGAACACTTCGTTCGGGTCAGTACAGGGCAGGTGAATTCGGCCTAAGATCTCCGATTGTGAAAACGCGTTCGCCCAGACGTCATCCACCCGCCGACGGCCCGGTCCGGGACGGAATTCCCGAACACGGCCGCATTCCACGCTATTACGCGGTCAAAGTCGATCTGCTCGACGTGATCTCCGAATTAGGGCAAGGATCGGTACTTCCCACGGAAAGGGAACTCTCCGAAAGATTCGAGGTTTCTCGCGCGACGGTCCGCCAGGCCGTCGGTGAACTCGTGCTCGAAGGACGTCTCAGCAGGCGGCAGGGGAGCGGCACGTACGTCGCGGGCCCCAAGCTCGTCCAGCCGCTCGCGTTGGTGAGTTACACCGAAGGACTCAGGAGGCAGGGCATTCGGCCTGGCCGGAATCTGATCTCGCTGGAACGCCGGGAGGCAGGTCCGTCGCTGGCTTCGGAACTGGAAATCGATCCCGACGACGACGTCATCCACATCGAACGGGTGCTGCTCGCCGACGACGAGCGGGTCGGGCTGGAATCGACCTATCTCACCGCCGAGCGATTCCCGACGCTGATGGATGTGTTCGATCCCACACAGTCGCTCTACGCGTGTTTGCGGGAAAGGCTCGGCGTGGTCTTCGACGGCGCCGAGGAGCGAGTCGAGACCGTACTCGCCACGCCCCGGGAGGCTCTGCTGATCGGGACGAACCCGGCGCTGCCGATGCTGCTGATGCACCGGACCTCGTGGGGTACCGACGGCGTCCCGTTCGAACGCGTCCGGTCACTGTTCCGGGGTGACAGGCTCTCCTTCGAGACCAGGCTCGGCCGCGTGGAGTAGCCCGCCCACGCGTTTAGTCCTCTAGTTGCGGTACTTGCACTTTCAACGACCGCAAGCAGAGGACTACTCGCGGTGAAACATAACGCGTAGATAACAGGTCTGGTCCAAACTTCGGCGGTACTTCACCTGGGGTTATGGCCGCCGTCACGGAGCGTTGGTGCACGCCAGCGAGCGTCTGCGGTGTGCGAATCCTCATCATCGGCGGCGGAGTGCTCGGCACTCAGCACGCCTGGCAGGCCGTCGAACGCGGCCACGACGTCGTCCAGATCGAACGCGAACCCGAGGCCCGGGGCGCCTCCGTGCGCAACTTCGGGCTGGTCTGGGTCGGCGGCCGCGCCACCGGTCCCGAACTGGAGACGGCGGCCAGGGCGCGGGTGCTGTGGGAGCGCATCGGCGAACGAGTGCCCGGAATCGGCTTCCGGCCGAACGGTTCCCTCACCGTCGTCCGCACGGAGGCCGAACTCGCCGTCGCCCGAGCCGCCGCGACCAGCACGGAGGATCGTGGCTTCAAGCTGCTCGACCCCGCCGAGACCCGCGAGCTGAACCCGGCCCTGCGCGGCGACTTCCTCGGCGCGCTCTGGTGCGATCGCGACGCCGCCGTCGAACCGCGCGTCGCCCAGCCCGCCCTGCGGGCCGAATTGGCGAAGTCCGGCCGTTACGCCTGGGTGCCCGGTCGCGAGATCCGCGACCTGACCACCCGTGGCGTCGTCGACGACACCGGCGAAACCCACGAGGGTGACGTCGTCGTGCTCTGCACCGGTGCCTGGACCGGCGGCCTGGTCAAAGAACTCGCCAGGCAGACCCCGGTCCGCCGGGTGCGGTTGCAGATGGCCCAGACCGACCCGTTGGGTGAGAGCCTCACCACCACCGTCGCCGACGCCGACAGCTTCCGCTACTACCCGGCGTACCGCGGCGAAGCGCTCGACGGTCTCAACGCCGGGCAGCCGCAGGGCGAGATCGCCGCGGCCAACGCCATGCAGTTGCTCATGGTCCAGCGTTTCGACGGCTCGCTGACCATCGGTGACACCCACGAGTACGACGAGCCGTTCTCCTTCGACACCACCGAAGACCCGTACGACCACTTGGCCGAGGTCGCCGGAGCGCTGCTCGGACGGCCGCTCCCGCGCATCGCCCGACGCTGGGCCGGGGTCTACGCCCAGACCACCGACACCTCCCGGATCGTCCACCGCGCCCGCGTCGCGGACAACGCCTGGCTCGTCACCGGACCGGGTGGCCGGGGTATGACCTGCTCGCCCGCCATCGCCGAAGACACCGCCGAGGAGCTGTCGTGGTGAACACCGAACTCGTCGTCCTGGACATGGCCGGGACCACCGTCGCCGACGACGGCTTGGTGATCCGCGCCTTCACCGCCGCGATCGCCGCCGCCGGGGTGTCCGAAGAGGACAGTCGCTATCCTGGCATGCTCGACTACGTCGTCGAGACCATGGGCCAGTCCAAGATCGTCGTCTTCCGCGCCCTGCTCGACGGGAACGAGGGCCTCGCCCAGCGCGCGAACACTGAATTCCAGGCGGCCTACGGGAAACTCGTCACCGACGGCCACTGCGAGCCGATCCCCGGTGCCGAGGAAACGATCCAGGAGCTGCGCGCTCAGGGCGTCAAGGTCGCCCTCACCACCGGGTTCGCCTCCGCCACCCAGAACGCGATCCTGGACGCGCTGGGCTGGCACGGCCTCGCCGACGCCGTCCTGGCGCCGGGCGTGGGCGTCCGCGGCCGCCCGTTCCCCGACCTCGTCCTCGCCGCCGCGCTGCGGCTCGAAATCAGTGACGTCCGCCGGATCGCCGTCGCGGGCGACACCCCGTCGGACGTCCAGACCGGCCTTTCCTCCGGCGCCTCACTCGTCGCCGGTGTGCTCACCGGATCGGCGAAGAAGCCGGAACTGGAAGCCGCCGGTGCCACCCACGTCCTCGAATCCGTCCGCGACCTCCCCGCCCTGCTGTCCTAAAAGGAGCTTTGACGAAATGAAGAAACTCGCGGCCACCGCCCTCGCCGGGCTGCTCACGATCACCTTGGCCGCCTGTGGTGGCACCGCCGGCGGCGCGTCCGGCGACCAGACCGTCACGATGTACACGGTGGACGGTCTCGAAGACTGGTACGCCCAGCGTGTCGAGGAGTTCAAGGCCAAGACCGGCATCACCGTCCAGGCGGTGACCGCCGGCTCGGGCGAGGTCGCCTCGCGGGTGGAGAAGGAGAAGGCCAATAACCAGGCCGACATCCTGGTCACCCTCCCGCCGTTCATCCAGCGGGCCGCGTCGCAGGGTCTGCTCGTCGCCACGGCGCCGTCCGGGCTCGACCAGGTCCCCGCCGGGCAGAAGGACGGCCAGGGCCGCTACTTCGCCATCATGAACAACTACCTTAGCTTCATCCGAAACCCGCAGGCCTCACCCAAGACCTGGGACGACCTGCTCGCCCCCGCGCTCAAGGGCAAACTCCAGTACTCGACTCCCGGCGAGGCGGGCGACGGCACGGCGGTCCTGCTGCAGCTCCAGCACGTCCTGGGTGAACAGGGCGCGCTCGAATACCTCGCGAAGCTCGAAGCCAACAACATCGGCCCGTCGTCCTCCACCGGCAAGTTGCAGCCCAAGGTGGCCAAGGCCGAGATCCTGGTGGCCAACGGCGACGTCCAGATGAACCTCGCCTCGATCGAAGAGAGCGGCGGCTTCGAGATCTTCTTCCCCGCCGACTCCCACGGCAAGCGATCCACGTTCGCGCTCCCGTACTACGCCGGTCTCGTGAACAACGCGCCGCACGCGGAGAACGCCAAGAAGTTCCTGGACTTCTTGCTCTCGCCCGAGGTGCAGAGCAAGGCCGTGGACGCCTTCGGCGCACCGTCGCGGGCCGACGTCACTCCGTCGGGCCGCGAGCGGACAAGGTGAAGGCGGCGCTCGACGGCGTCGACATCTGGCAGCCGGACTGGAACGCCGTCCTCGCGAAGCTCGACGCCGACCTCGCCGCGTACAAGAAGGCCGTGGGCCGATGACCCCGGCGGTCGAGTTCCGCGGGGTGTCCGTCCGCTTCGGACAGACGACCGCCCTCTCGCCACTGGACCTCACCGTGGCGAGGGGGGAGACCCTGGCGATGCTCGGGCCGTCCGGCTCCGGCAAGTCGACGGCCTTGAAGGCACTCGCGGGTTTCGTGGTGCCGAGCACCGGCCGGGTCCTGCTCGACGGCGAGGACGTCACCGACCTGTCGCCGCACCGGCGTGGGCTCGGCGTCGTCGTCCAGAGCTACGCGCTGTTCCCGCACATGCGCGTCGAGGCCAACGTCGCCTTCGGGCTCAGGGCACGGAAAACACCTCGCGCCGAGACGGCGAGCCGGGTCACCGAGGCGCTCGAACTGGTCGGCATGAGCAAGTACGCCCGCCGCTACCCGCGTGAGCTCTCGGGCGGGCAGCAGCAGCGGGTCGCGCTCGCCAGGGCTTTGGCCATCCGTCCCCGCGTGCTGCTGCTGGACGAGCCACTGTCCGCTTTGGACGCCGCCCTGCGCGAGGACATGGTCGCGGAACTGCTGCGGCTGCGCGCCGAACTGCCCGACACCACGCTGATCTACGTCACCCACGACCAGGGTGAGGCGCTGGCGCTGGCCGACCGGATCGCCGTCATGCGCGACTCGAAGCTGGTCGAACTCGGCCCCAGCCGCGAGCTCTACCAGCGTCCGTCGACCGAGTTCACCGCGAGTTTCCTCGGCGCGTCCAACCTCATCCCGGTGGAACTGATCCAGCCCGACGGCACCCGGGTCCGGCTCGGCGGTCGCGAACTGACCGCCGACCCGTCCGGCGTGCTCCGGGCGGGGCAGCCCGTCGCGCTCGGTGTCCGGCCCCACCGGGTCGGGATCACGGCGGCGGACGCCCCTGGCGCGCTGCCCGCGGTCCTGCGCGGCGTCCAGTGGCGTGGCACGGGCTTCCGGCTCGACCTCGAACTCGCGCACGACGGCGGCGAAGTCCGGGCCGAGGTCCCGGACGTCGAAGGGCTGCCGAACGTGGGGGAGAAGGTCGGAGTGTCCATTCCGGACGGTTGCCCGCTGGTGGGCGTCGGATGACCGGCATCGCGCTGACCGCTACGGCGGCACCGGCGCGGCGACAGGAGAAGCGGCCGGGACGCGGCTGGCTCCTGCTGCCGCCGGTGCTCATCTTGCTCGGCTTCTTCGGCTACCCGCTCGTGCTGGTCGTCCTCCAGTCCCTGGAATCGAAGACCGGCGAGTTCGGCCTTTCGGTGTGGCTGGACGTCCTGGGTTCGGCGGAATTCCGGGACGCCGCCTGGAAGACGGTCGCGCTCGCACTGGGCGCGACCGCGGGCTGCGTCGTGCTCGGGACGTTCCTCGCACTGGTGATCGCGTTCGTGCCGTTCCCTGGCGCGCGGACGCTCTCGCGGCTGGTGGACACCGTCCTCGCGTTCCCGTCGTTCCTGATCGCGCTCGCGTTCACCTTCATCTACGGCAGCGCCGGAATCCTCGGCGTTGGCGGGTTCCTGTACTCGCCGTTCGGGATCCTCTTGGCGGAGATCACCTTCTACACGCCGTTCGTGATGCGGCCCGCGCTCGCCGCGTTCGGCCAGGTGTCGTCGGCGCAGATGGAGGTGGCGGCGAGCCTCGGCGCGAAACCCGGACGCGTGCTGCGCCAGGTCATCTTGCCGGAAGCGTGGGCGTCACTGGCCTCCGGCGCGTGCCTGACCATGCTGCTGGCGATGAACGAGTTCGGCATCGTGCTGTTCCTCGGTGCCAAGGACGTCACGACCCTGCCGATGCTGGTCTACGGCAAGGGGATCGTCACCTTCGACTTCCCGCAGGCGTGTGTCATCGCGGTGGTCAACGTCGTGTTCTCCCTTGCCCTGTACGGAACCTACCGGCGACTGACGAAGGGAGGCCGTCGTGCTGCTGTGGACAAGGCGTAGCCGGATCCTGCTGTGGGCGGTGTTCGCGGTGCTGTTCGTCGCGATCGTGCTGGCACCGCTGCTGATGATCGTGCTGGCCTCGGTCGCCGGGAACTGGACCGGAGTGCTGCCGGGCGCGCTCACCGGTTCGCATTTCGCGCAGGCGTTGTCCGGGGAGACGTTCTCGAGTCTCTCGGTGAGCGTCCAGACCGGCGTCATCGCCTCGGTGGCCTCGGTACTGCTGGGCACATGGGCCGCGCTCGCGGCGCAATCCGCCCCGTCGAAGGTCCGGAAGGCCGTCGACACCCTGTTCCACCTGCCGATCGCGGTGCCGTCGGTGGTGCTGGGGCTGGCGCTGCTGGTCGCGTTCAGCCGTCCGCCGCTGGCCTTCAACGGCACGCGCTGGATCGTGCTGCTGGGGCACGTGATGATCCTGCTGCCGTTCTCCTACAGCACGGTCTCCGCCGCGATCACGCGGATGGACCCGTTGCTGGCGCAGGCGGCGGCGAGCCTCGGCGCGGGGCCGGTCCGCGTGCTGCTGCGGGTGCGCCTGCCGGTGCTGCTCCCGTCGATCTCGGCGTCGGCGAGTCTCGCGCTGGCGATGTCGATGGGTGAACTGGGCGCGACGATGATGCTGTACCCGCCGGACTGGCGCACGCTGCCCGCGAGCATTTTCGCGCTCACCGACCGGGGACAGGTGTTCCTGGCGTCGGCGAGCACCGTGCTGCTGCTGGCCGTCACGCTCGCCGGGGTGGTGATCCTCGGATTCGCCCGCGGCCGCGCCGCGCAACGGTGATGCAACCGGTTGTCTGCTCCGTACCGTCCAGCCGTCATGAAGAACGCAGCGAAGACGCTGGGCGTGGGGCTCGTGCTCGCCGCGACGGCCGCCTGTGGCGCGGGCGGTTCGGCGAGCACGAGCACCTCTCCGGTCGTCACCACACCGTCGGATCTGCCCACCTCGCTCCCGGCGAGCCCGCCGGTCGCGAAACCGCCGATGTCGCGACCGACCGTCGGCCCGCCGCCCTCGGACAAGATGCTGCCGCCATCGCAGCTCGACGCCAAGGTGCCCGCGCAGGTCAGCGCCGAAGAGGGCGCGCTCGTGAAGGTGCACATCGAGCTGAGCGGCTGTGCCGAGGCGACGGCGAACCTGGCCGAGCAAAACCCCCAGCGGGTCGTGATCAAGGTGAGGATCGACCACGGCGAGCCGGGGCGGATGTGCCCGCAGGTCATCCGCTACGCCGTCCTGCCGGTGAAGCTCGCGGAGCCGATCGGGCCGCGCGCCGTGGTTCTGGAAGCGGGTTGAGACCAGGTGCAACCCCACAGCGGTCTCGTTCCGTCCTAGCCGCATGAGGTACTTAACGAATGTCATCGGCCTCGGCCTGATCGTCGTTGCGGTATCCGCCTGCGGGGCGCAGAACCAGGCGGCGGAACCCGCGGCCGGACCCGGGAGCGGCACCCTGAGTACCGTGCCGCCGTCATCGACCGCTCCGCCTTCCTCGTCGCCTGCGCCGGGGAGCCAGCCGGGGATTCCTGGCGCGCCGCGTCAGGAGGTCCCGGAAGGCAGCACCAAGCTGCCGGACAAACAGCTCGACGCGGCGGCCCTCCCCGCGGACTACCCGCGTGAGGTGTACACGAGCAACGGCGGGACGATCCTGAACATCCGCGGCCAGGAAGGCGGCTGCGGGCACGCGACGGCGGAGGCCGCGCAGCAGGACGGGAACCGGGTCACCATCAACCTGACCGAACTGAAGGGCCAGACCGGCCAGATGTGCACGATGGACATCCGGCACCCGGTGATCTCGGTGTCGCTTTCGGCGCCGCTGGGAGAGCGGACCGTCGTGCTGAAGCAGATGCGGTAACGCGCGAGCGTGTGATGGACGGGACTTTCATCGCGAATTTTGCGATGAAAGTCCCGTCCATCACAGCATCAGTGGTCAGCGGAAACTGATCTGCAGCACCGGTTCCGAGGTGGCCTCGAAGAAGTCGTTCCCCTTGTCGTCGATGACGATGAACGCGGGGAAGTCCTCGACCTCGATCTTCCAGACCGCCTCCATCCCCAGCTCCGCGTACTCGAGGACGTCTACCTTCTTGATGCAGTCCTGCGCGAGCCGCGCGGCCGGGCCGCCGATCGAGCCGAGGTAGAACCCGCCGTACTCGGCGCACGCCGCGGTCACCTTCTTGGACCGGTTGCCCTTCGCCAGCATCACCAGCGAGCCGCCCGCGGCCTGGAACTGCTCGACGTAGGAGTCCATGCGGCCCGCCGTGGTCGGCCCGAAGGAGCCCGACGCGTAGCCCTCCGGCGTCTTCGCGGGGCCCGCGTAGTACACGGGGTGGTCGCGAAGGTACTGAGGCATCTCTTCGCCCGCGTCGAGCCGCTCAGCGATCTTCGCGTGCGCGATGTCGCGGGCGACGACGAGCGGACCGGTCAGCGACAGGCGTGTCTTCACCGGCAGCTGCGAGAGCTGGGCGCGGATCTCGGCCATCGGGCGATTCAGGTCGACGGTCACCACCTCGTCGGACAGGTCGTCCTCGGTGACGTCCGGCAGGAACCGCGCCGGGTCGCGCTCCAGCTGCTCCAGGAAGACACCGTCCGCGGTGATCTTCGCCTTGGCCTGACGGTCGGCGGAGCACGAGACGGCGACACCGACCGGGCAGGACGCGCCGTGGCGCGGCAGCCGGATCACGCGGACGTCGTGGCAGAAGTACTTGCCGCCGAACTGCGCGCCGATGCCGAACTGACGCGTCATCTCCAGCACCTGCTGCTCGAGGTCGACGTCGCGGAAACCGTGTCCCAGCTCGGAACCCTCGGTGGGGAGGTCGTCGAGGTAGCGGGCGGAGGCCAGCTTCGCGACCTTCAGGTTGAACTCCGCCGATGTGCCGCCGACGACGATCGCGAGGTGGTACGGCGGGCAGGCCGCGGTGCCGAGGCTGCGGAGTTTCTCGTCGAGGAACTTCGCGAGGCGCTTCGGGTTCAGGACCGCTTTGGTCTCCTGATAGAGGAACGTCTTGTTCGCACTGCCGCCGCCTTTGGCCATGAACAGGAATTCATAGCTCGGGTCGCCTTGACCGTCTTTGTGATAGAGCTCGATCTGCGCGGGCAAGTTGGTGCCCGTATTGCGCTCATCCCAGAAATTCACCGGCGCCATCTGTGAATAGCGCAGATTCAACTCCTGATAGGCGTCGAAAATGCCCCGCGACAACGCGCGTTCGTCGTCGGCGCCGGTGAGCACGCCTTCGCCGCGTTTGCCGATCACGATCGCGGTGCCGGTGTCCTGGCACATCGGGAGGACGCCGCCGGCGGAGATCGCCGCGTTGCGCAGCAGGTCCATCGCGACGAACCGGTCGTTGCCGCTCGCCTCGGGATCGTCGACGATCGCGCGCAGCTGTGCCAGGTGTGACGAGCGCAACAGGTGCTGAATGTCGGTGATCGCGGTCTTGGCGAGCTTGGTCAGTGCCTCGGGCTCGACCTTCAGGAACTTACGGCCCGCGGCTTCGACGACCTCGACACCTTCGGTGCCGATGAGCCGGTACTCGGTGCGGGTGTCCTTGGCGAGCGGAAGGACTTCAGTGTGCTGGAACGTGGTGGGCGCCACTGCGCGGGCTCCTTTGCCGGCATCGGGAACCTGTCCACGGTACAAGGCCGACCCGGGGTGACCCGCGCCACCTCCGCGTGCGGAAGCGGGAATGCAATTCGCACGCCGCAATTTGTGGTCAAACACCACAAATTAGTTCGGGAGGCCGGGCCCACCCCGACGGACCCGACCTCCCGGGGAAAGCGATCCGGGCATGAACACCCGACCGCGAAGACTTATTACCTGCTCGACGGTCTCGTGACGCAGGTCATAAGTCAACGCTGCCGAACGGGTGTTGATTTTTCCGCGCCGAAAGGCCCGATGAGGACTACGAAGCGTAGGCGCGCAGGCGATCGGCCCGCTCACCCTGACGCAGCTTCGACATGACCTCTCGCTCGATCTGGCGAACGCGCTCACGGGAGAGCCCGAAGAACTTGCCGATCTGGTCGAGCGTCCGCGGCTGACCGTCGTCGAGGCCGTAGCGCAAGCGGATCACCTGGGACTCCCGGTCGTCCAGCGTCGCGAGCACGCGGCGCAGGTCGTCCTGGAGCAGACCGGAGATCACGGCGCTCTCGGCGTCGGTCGCCTCGGAGTCCTCGATGAAGTCACCGAGCGGGGCGTCTTCCTCGGTGCCGACCGGCATGTCGAGGCTCACCGGGTCACGCGAGTGGTCGAGCAGGTCGGAGATCTTGTGCGCCGGAATGCCCGATTCCGTGGCCAGTTCCTCGTGCGTCGCGTCGCGCCCGAGCTGCTGGTGCAGGTCGCGTTTGATGCGGGCCAGCTTGTTCACCTGTTCCACCAGGTGGACCGGCAGCCGGATGGTGCGTCCCTGGTCGGCCATCCCCCTGGTGATGGCCTGGCGGATCCACCAAGTGGCGTACGTCGAGAACTTGAACCCCTTGGAGTAGTCGAACTTCTCCACCGCGCGGATCAGGCCCAGGTTCCCCTCCTGGATCAGATCGAGCAGTGGCATCCCCCGGCCGGTGTACCGCTTCGCGAGCGAGACCACGAGACGGAGGTTGGCCTCCAGCAGGTGGTTCTTCGCGACGTGGCCGTCACGCACGAGTGCGGACATCTCGGAGCGCCGCTTCGGCGTGATGCTCTCGGCCGTGTCCAGCATGTGCTGGGCGAACACTCCGGCTTCGATACGCTTCGCCAGCTCGACCTCGTCGGCGGCGGACAGCAGCGCCGTCTTGCCGATTCCGTTGAGGTACACGCGAACGAGATCCGCGGCCGGGCTCTGGGCGTCGAGATCGGCGTCGGTGAGCGCCCCCGCGCTGAACGGCTCCTGGGTGGATTGCGCCGGGATACGGCGCTCGCGAATCCCGCGCGCTTCGCGTTCGAGAGTCTGGACTGACATTCTGCCTCCCCGGTCACGGGCTGAACGTGCTGCGATGTGTCCGCCGGATCCGCCTCGGCGTAGCAAGCCCTGTGGAAAACCCGCTACTCCTCGTCGGCCCAGCTTGGCTGGACACTTTCCTCAACGCCGGGAGGTCTGAAAACGTTCCCGGCCGCTACAGAGGAGACGGGCGGCTGACCTGGGGCGTTGCTCGACCAACCCTGAACTTTTCCTGAGAATGCCCGTACCGGGGAGAAACGGTGTGGTCTAGACCTCTACGAGGAGCGTGAAGGGACCGTCGTTCACGCTCCGGACCGCCATCATGGCCCCGAACCGGCCGGTTTCGACCCGCGCGCCGCGTTCGCGCAAGGCGTCGACGACGGCCGTCACGAGCGGTTCGGCGATTTCGGGTCGGGCAGCCGCCGTCCACGACGGACGGCGGCCTTTGCGCGTATCGCCGTAAAGGGTGAACTGGCTTACGACAAGCAGGGGAGCGCCGGTGCCGGCGCACGACTCCTCGTCGCGAAGTATGCGAGCTTCGTGCAGTTTGCGTGCCATCGTGGCCGCCTTCGTCACCTCATCGTCGACGTGGATTCCCAGCAGTACCAGCAAACCCGGTTCGTCGATGGCGCCCGTCACCTCGTCGCCGACGGTCACACTCGCTTCCGTGACCCTCGTCACCACCGCCCGCATCAGTCGGCCGGGAGGAGCATGCCGTGCCGGACCAGTTCGCGGACGACGGGCAGCGCGGCGGCGGCCAGTTCCTCCGGTTCGAGACCCCGCGCGGCCGCCAGGAGCACGATCAGGTCTTCCAGCGGCAGAGCGCCCTGGCAGCCGGCGAGCAGCCGGGTCGCCAGTTCATCGACCTCATGCGACCACCCCGGGCCGTCGGTGCGGTGCAGTCGCTGGACGGTCGTGGCCCAGCCCTCCTCGCCCGGCTCGGCGACGCTCTCCAGAAGGACGCTCTCCGGGACGCGGAAACGGACATCCGGTAACGAATCCCCGTTGGCGCGCAGCCATTCCACCCGGTCCAGCCAGTTGGCCGCCTCGGCGCCCAGCGGGTCGTCGTAGGCCTGGCGCAGGTCCTCGCACACGATCGTCGGCGTCTGGTGGGAAGTCCTCCGGACGGTGACGAAGCCGAAACCGATGCCCTGGACGTCGTTCTCGGCGAACCAATCGAGCCAGGCACCGGATTTCGCCCGTCCTTCGGGGGAGCGGGGGTCGATACCCGCGTCGCGCAGCCACGTGCCGACGTACAGGCCCGGATCCGCGATGTCCCGCTGCACGAACCACGCGTCGGTCTCGGCGGGCAGCCAGCGGGTCACCCGATCGCCCCAGTCCTCGCCTTCGACGTGCAGCCAGGACGCGAGGAGGTGGCCGGTGCCACCGTCGTTGAGGAACCCGGGCAGCTGCCGCACCACGAGCGCGCTGGCGTCGTCGCCGGCCAGGCCGGAGTCGCGGTAGGTGTAATCCACCCGGGGCGGGCCGACCACGAACGGCGGATTGCAGACGATCTGGTCGAACCGGCGCCGCGCGACCGGCGCGAACCACTCACCCCGCAGGAGTTCGACGTCCAGTTCGTTGAGCCGGAAGGTGGCCGAGGCGAGCGCCAGCGCGCGGGCCGAGAGATCGGTGGCGGTGACCTTCTTCGCGTGGCGGGTGGCGTACAGCGCCTGGACGCCGTTGCCGGTGCCGAGGTCGAGCAGGCTGCCGACCTCGCGGCGGCCGGTGGCGCGGACCAGGCTGAGCGACGCCTGCCCGACGCCGAGGACGTGGTCCTCGGGCACGGTCTCGCCGAGGATGTCCGCGTCGAGGTCCGAGACCACCCACCACGAGCCTTCGTCGTCGCCGTGCGGACGGACGTCGAGACCGGCTCGGTAGCCGTCAGCGGCGGGTACGAGCAGCGTGGCGGCGATTGCGGCATCGAGGGGGAGCGGCGCGAAAGCGGCCTCGACGTCCTTCTCCGGTTCGGTCGAGCCCAGCAGGAACAGCCGGATCAGTGTGCCGAGTTCGCCGGAGTCGCGGGTCGCGCGATAGGCGAGTTCGGGTTCGCCGCGGCCGAGGGCGGCGTGCGCGGAGCCGAGGACGTCGACCACGCCGTCGGCGTCGTACCCCGTCCGGAGGAAGGCGTCCCGCAGCCTCGCGCAGACGTCGTCGGACAGGTCGGGGAGGGCCGCTCGTGTGTCGGGGTTTCTGCTCACGGTGGGTGATTGCGATGGGAAAGGTGTGTCGGGGCTTCTGCTCACGGTGGGTAATTGCGATGGGAAAGGTGTGTCGGGGCTTCTGCTCACGGTGGGTAATACTGCCAGGATGAGGTCGTGAGCCTTGAAAGTGTCCTGGCACCGCTGCAGGCGGCGTTGCCCGGATTGGAAGACCTGTACATCGACCTCCACCGTCATCCGGAGCTGTCGTTCGCCGAAACCCGCACCGCCGCCGAACTGGCGAGGCGCCTGGAGGCCGACGGCTACGAGGTGCACACCGGGATCGGCCGCACCGGCGTCCTCGGCGTCTTGCGCAACGGGCCCGGCCCGAAGGTGATGCTGCGCGCCGACATCGACGCGCTGCCGGTCGAGGAGAAGACCGGCCTGCCTTACGCGAGCACCGCGCGTGGCGTGGACGCCGAAGGCCGCGACGTGCCGGTGATGCACGCCTGCGGCCACGACATGCACGCCACCTGGCTCTCCGGCGCCGCCTCACTGCTGGCGTCCGGGCGCGAGCACTGGTCCGGCACGCTGATGGTCGTCTTCCAGCCGGGGGAGGAGGCAGGGGACGGCGCCGTCGGCATGGTCCGCGACGGGGTCTTCGAGCCCGCCGGCAAACCCGACGTCGTACTCGGCCAGCACGTCGTGCCCGGTCCGGCGGGCTGGGTGCTGACCAGGCCCGGCGTGCTCATGGCCGCCACCGACGTGCTCCGTGTCACGCTGCACGGCCGGGGCGGGCACGGCTCGCGCCCCGAGACCACGGTGGATCCCGCGGTGCTCGCCGCGTCCGTGGTGCTCAAGCTGCAGACCATCGTTTCGCGGGAGATCCCGGCGACCGAGTCGGCCGTGGTGACCGTCGGGTCGCTGCACGTCGGCACCACGCACAACATCATCGCCGACCACGCCGTCCTCGAGGTCGACATCCGCTCGTTCGACCAGGCTGTGCGGGAGAAGGTCGTCGCCGCGGTCGAGCGGATCGTCAACGGCGAGGCGGCCACCGCGGGCGCGCCGAAGCCACCGGAAATCGAGCGCATCGGTGCTTTCCCGGTCACCGAGAACGACGAGAAAGCCACCGAAGGCCTCGCCGCCGCCTTCCTCGACCACTTCGGCGAGGGCCGCGTCATGCCCGCGCCGCTGGTCACCGGCAGCGAGGACTTCAGCGAGTTCGGCCGCGCCGCCGGGGTGCCGTCGGTGTTCTGGCTGGTCGGCGGGCTGGACGCGGACCAGGTGATCTCCGCGATGACCGCGGGCCGGTTCGAACAGGACATCCCGTCGAACCATTCGCCGCTCTTCGCGCCGATCCCGCATCCCACGCTTTCGACCGGCGTCGAGACGCTCGCGGTGGCGGCCTTGCACCGGCTCACCCACCCGGGTGTCGGATGAGCCCGGCGAGTGGGAGCATGGAAGCCGGAGGTGGTGCTGTGAACGCGCCTGCCCACGGTCCCGAACCGAGGGAACCCGCTCCGGTGCTGATCACCGAAGCCGCCCCGTCCTACGAAGAGCAACTCGCCAAACGGAAGCGGAAGTACATCATCATGATGTCGTTCCGCATCCCGTGCCTCATCCTCGCCGGGATCTTCTACGAGACCTGGTGGCTCGCGCTGGCGCTGATCGCGATCTCGATCCCGCTGCCCTGGATCGCCGTCCTGGTGGCCAACGACCGGCCGCCGCGCAAGAGCGAGTCGGTCAACCGATTCCAGGCCGAACCGACCCGCATCGAGGGCGGCGGCCACCAGGTCATCGACGGCGGCTGACACGTCTCCTACGTGCAATCACGTGATTGGACGGACGACACACCCGTAGCCGGATCCCGCGGCGTGTTGTCCGTCTGATCACGTGTAATCGCCGTCTGATCACGTGACGCTAGGGCTGCGGCCCGACCTTCGCGACCGCACGAGCACCAAGGCGCGTACCGGCGCGAAGGACCTCAACGGTGGACTCGCCGCGCAGCCACGCCGCCAGCACACCGGCGTCGAAGGCGTCCCCGGCCCCGGTGGAGTCGATGCAGTCGACCGGCTGCGAGGGCACCGAAGTGATGGTGCCGCCCGCGTCGATCCAGCTGGCGCCGTCGAGACCGGCGGTGACCACGACCTCACCCACGTAGTCCAGCAGTTCCTTCGCCGCCTCCGGGTCGCTCGACCCGGTCAGCGCGACCAGTTCGCTCGTATTCGGCATCAGCAGGTCGACGCCGCGCACGTCGTCGAGGAAGGCCGCCGGATCGGTGATCAGCGTCGCCGCCTGCGGATCGACCGACGTCGTCAGCCCGGCCTTCTTCGCCGCCGCCAGCGAGGCGAGCGCCGCGGGCCGTGACGACGGCTGCAACAGGACGTAGCCCGACAGGTGCAGGTGGCTCGCCCCGGTCAGCGCCTCCTGGGTGATGTCCTCGGGACTGAACTGGGAGTTCGCGCCGCGGTCGGCGAGCATGCTCCGCTCACCGGTGCCGTCGACGAGCACCACTACACAGAACGTCGGCTCTTCGGGGTCCACCGCGAACTCGCAGCGGACGCCCGCCGCTTCCAGTTCGCTCTTCACCATGCGGCCGCCGGAATCGTCGCCGATCCGCGCGATCAGCGTGGTCTCCGCGTCCTCGGCGCGCAGCCAGAGCGCGGTGTTCGCGCCCGC
This sequence comes from Amycolatopsis sp. cmx-11-51, assembly GCF_047608665.1. Lineage (NCBI taxonomy): Bacteria > Bacillati > Actinomycetota > Actinomycetes > Pseudonocardiales > Pseudonocardiaceae > Amycolatopsis > Amycolatopsis sp. cmx-11-51. The sequence goes on from NZ_JADNQO010000002.1 coordinate 415,405, forward strand.
GCCGCCACTGGTGAAGTGGACCTTCGCGCGGATGTCACCGCCGTGCGGGATGGGGCCCTCGTGCCGCGCGACCACGTCGAGGCCGACATCGCCGACGACCACGATCCCGCTCATGCCGCGTTCCCGGCGAGCTCGACGGCGACCTCGGTGGCCAGTTCCGCGTTGGACAGCACCAGTGCCTCGTTCGCGTCGAGGCTCACGCCGCCGCTGGCGGTGTGGAAGTGCTCCAGCAGCACGGGCGTCACGTCCTTGCCGTGCACTCCTCGCGAGCGCAGGAGTTCCAGCCCCTCGGCGAGCAAGCGGTCGTGCAGCTCTTTGTCCATTTCGGACGATTCCGGAATCGGGTTCGCCAGCAGCACACCGGATTCGGCGTGCGCGCGATGCGCGGCGATGACCGCGGCGGCCCGCGCGGCGTCGTCGACCCGCCACGGCACCTCGAAACCGGACGAGCGGAGGTAAAAAGCGGGGAACTCGCTGGTGCGGTAACCCAGCACGGGCACCGAATTGGTCTCCAGCACTTCGAGGGTCGCCGCGATGTCGAGTACCGACTTCACGCCGGAGCAGACGACCGTGGTCGGCACCTTCGCGAGCACGCCCAGATCCGCCGAGACGTCCCAGCTCTGTGCCGAGCCCTGGTGCACTCCGCCGAGCCCGCCGGTGGCGAACACGCCGATCCCGGCCGCGGCGGCGAGTGCCGCGGTGCTCGCGACCGTCGTCGCCCCGGAGCGGCCGAGCCCGACGGCCGGGCCGAGGTCGCGCAGGGAGAGTTTGTCCAGGTCCGCGCCGGGCGCGCAGACGCGCTCCAGTTGCTCGCCGGTGAGCCCGACCAGGGGGACGCCGTCGAGCACGGCGATCGTCGCGGGGACGGCGCCGCCGTCCCGGACGACCTTCTCCAGCCGCCGGGCGACGTCGAGGTTGCGGCCGGGCGGGAGACCGTGGGAAAGGATGGTGCTCTCCAGTGCGACGACGGGATCACCGGCGGCGAGGGCGGAGGCGACCTCTTCGTGAAGGGACAGTTGCGGAGTCACGAACGAACATCATCGGTGATGTGGGTCCGCGTCACGCCATCGGGTCAGTTCGTTCGTGAGGTTCTCCCGAGCCTTGCTCTCCCAGCGTGCCCGCGCGATCTCGCTGCGGTACAGCCGCGGCCGGGCCAGCAGGTTCTCCAGCACGGCCGCGCGTCCCGCCCGCCAGTCTTCGTCGGGGTAGATCGAGTACTCGGCCCGGACACCGCTCGCGTATCCCTCGTACACCTCGGGCGTGGCGCCGAGAATCGCGAGGTCGGCATCGAGCAGTGCCGTGGCGAGGAGGTCTTCCGGGGGCGCCGAGTGCTCGATCGTGGCGAGGACCAGTTCCTCCGCGCGGGTGATGTCGGCCGCGGGGACCCCGGCGTTGGTGAGCTCGTCGCGGGTCCAGGCCGCGCTGGCCCGTTCGTCGTCGCCGGGACGGGCGTCGTAGACGACGTCGTGCGTCCAGGCGGCCACGGCGACGATCGCCCGGTGCCGGGCACCCAGGCCGAACGCGACGGCCAGGTCACCGCTGTCGTGGGCGACGGCGGTGACGTGCCGGAGATCGTGATAGTGGCGGTGAGGCTCGGCGTAGCGGGTCTCGAGGTCGTTCCACGCGACCGCGGCGACCTGGTGATCGCCGCCGAGCCGGGTGACCGCGGGCAGCCAGTCCATCAGTCGAAGATTCCGCGTGACTTGGCCACTTCGTGCAGCCAGCCCTCGAGCTGCGGCTCCCACTTGACCCGCTCCAGCGCGGCGTGGTCGACCTTGAACAAGCCGAGGAACTCCTGCCCGCGACCACCGAACCCGCCGCTCTTGGACACCCGGACCCGCTTGGTCACCTCCAGCACGACCTGCGTCTCCGCCGCCGAGGACAGGAACGTCACCGCCACCGAGGTGAAGACGTTCGCGAACCGCGGCGAGGGGGTGAAGCGGATCTCCTGAAAGAACGGGAGCTGCTGGGTCGCGCCGTTGACCCGGCCGCGTTCCAGCACGGCTTCGCGGAAGACGAAGCCGATCCGGCTGAAGGCGTCCAGTATCCGTTTCTGCGCGGGCAGCGGCTCGATCGCGACGCCGTCGACGTCGGCCGGGTCGGTGACGGAGTTCGCGATGTCGAGGCTGGTCTGCAGGCCGATGGCCATACCGGGCAGTGGTTTGCCGAAGACGCTGGAGATCGGCGTCTCCCATGGCAGGGCGACCTCGAACGGGATCCGGACCTGCTGGCCGGGCGTGACGCGCTCGCGGCCTGCCAGCTGCTGGGTGCCGAATTCGAGGTCCTCGACCTTGGGGCTCTGCTCGTCCGGGGTCTGGACACGAGCGAGCAGCTTCACCGAGAGACCGTTGATCTCTTGATCGACTTCGCCGCCGAGCAGCAGGACCTCGCCCCGCAGGGGGCGGCCGGGGGAGACCGAACGGTCGAGCAGCCGGGCGTCGATCTTCGCCCCGCCCGAACCGAATGTCGCGAGCACCTTCTGGAACATGGGCGAGATCCTGCCAGGTCCCCGGTGTGCGCAGGAGGTTTTGGGGCATTATGGAGGGGTGAGTACACAGACCCTTCCGAAGCCGGATACCCGCCCCGAGGGCACCGACGGCACCGATGACGACGCGCCGAAGATGTTCCACTACGTGCGCAAGAACAAGATCGCCGAAAGCGCGGTCATGGGCACGCACGTGGTGGCGCTGTGCGGCGAGGTCTTCCCGGTGACGAAGTCGGCGAAGCCCGGTTCGCCGGTTTGCCCGGACTGCAAGAAGATCTACGACGGTCTCAAGCCGGGCGACTGACACCTGGCCGTCCGGTGTCCGAAACCGGACAAGATCTGAAAATCCTTCACATGGCGGCTGTCCGTCCCGGTGATCGCTGGTAATCAGTACCCGCCAGCGAAACCCCACCGGGACGGAGTCTTCATGCGTAGAACCGGGATCGTGCTCGCCATCGCCGCGTTGGTCGCGGTGTTCTCACCCGCCGCCGCCCAGGCCGTGACCGGCTGGACCACGGTCGGTTCGGACAACGCCCGCCCGCTCGACGAGGGGCAGGGCCTGGCCACCATCGAACGGCCGTCCGGGACCGTCTACCGCTACACCGGGATCACGACCGTTCCGGTGAACTTGTCGTCGCAGGGCTGGAACCACGTCGGCGACCCGGGTTCGGCGCGAGGCTGGTACGTCGAGCCGTACCAGCGCGACGACCGGGGCGCGAAGCTCTTCCGCGTCGAGTCGCCCGACGGGACCTGGGCGAACTACACGCACACGCTGGAATCCTGGGAAGCGAACAACAACTCGTTCGCCGCCGTGACACCCGACGCGCGCTGGATGGTGGCGGGCGAGTGGGGCACGATGGACCGGCTGCTCGTGCACCCGATGCCCGGCGTCGCGCATACGAACCCGTCAGCGAACCTGCCGTACTCGGCCGCGATCCGGCTCGACCGGCCGGTGCGGGACATCCAGGGCTGCGACTTCGTCACCGCGACACGGCTGCTGTGCTCCTCCGACGACCCCGAAGGCTCACTGTTCGGGACCACGAAGCCGCTGCTGCAGGTGGATCTCTCCGGTGCGCTTTCCGGTTCGGACGTCACCGGCCGGGTGACTTCGCTGGGGCAGCTGCCGCTGAAGAGCACCTGTAGCGGGAATTTCGAAACCGAAGGCATCGACGTCGCCGCCGATGGGACCCTGCGGGTCGTCGTGCTGTCACCTTCGTGGTGCGTGGCCTTCGACAGCAAGACCTGGCGGTTCCGAAAGTCCTGACCAGACGGCGAACTCGCGTGACCAGACGGCGAACTCGCGTGACTAGACGGGCAACACACGAGTTGCCCCGCCGATCACGCGAGATCGCCGTTCAATCACGCGAGTTCGCCGTTACGAAGTCGGCTCGGGTGTCAGTGTCTCGGTGGCCGGAGTCGTCGAAGACCGTCGAGTGTCCTTCTTCGCGCGGCGCTTCTCTTTCCGTGTCTCGACCATCGTGTACAGCGTCGGCACCAGGATCAGCGTCAGCAGCGTCGAGCTGACGAGTCCGCCGATCACCACGATCGCCAGCGGCTGCCCGATGAACCCGCCCTGGCCGGTCAGGCCGAGCGCCATCGGGACCAGCGCGAAGATGGTCGCCGCCGCGGTCATCAGAATCGGCCGCAGCCGTCGCCTGCCGCCTTCGACCACCGCTTCGGCGACGCTCATCCCCGAAGCCCGGTACTGGTTGATCAGGTCGATCAGCACGATCGCGTTGGTCACCACGATGCCGACGAGCATCAGCATGCCGATCAGCGCGGGCAGGCCCAGCGCGGTCCCGGTGGCCAGCAGCAGCCCGATCGCGCCGGTCGCGGCGAACGGGATCGACACCAGCAGGATCAGCGGCTGGAGCAGGCTGCGGAACGTCGCCACCATGATCAGGTACACGATCGCGATCGCGGCCAGCAGCGCGAGGAACAGGTTCCCGAACGCCTCCTGCTGGTCCTCGCTGACCCCGCCGAGCTTGTACGCCGCGCCACCGCCGAACGTCAGACCGTCCAGTTTGGCCTGGATGGCCTTGGTGGTGGCGGCGAGGTCCGCGCCGGTGTTCTTGGCGGTGACCGTGGTGCTCAGCTCACCCGAGGTGCGGTGCACCGCGGCCGGTCCGTCCACAGTGGACACCGTCGCGACGGTGTCCAGCCGGACGACGCCGGTGGCGCCCGGGATCGGCAGCGCCTTGATCGCGTCCACCGACACCGGGGCCGTGCCCGCGCGCAGCACGATGTCGGTGCGTTGCCCGTCCACCGGCAACTGGGTCACCGTGCGGCCGGCGATGGCCTGGTTCGCGATCTGGCCGATCGTCGTCGCCGAAAGCCCGCTCGCGGCGGCCTTGGCGGCGTCGACCTCGACCTGCACGCGCGGCGAGCCCTGCGCGAGGTCACTGGTCACCTCGGTCAGCTCCGGCACTCCGGACAGGGCCTGGCGGACCTGCTCGGCGGCGGGCTTCAGCGAGGCTTCGTCGGGTGCGGTGACGGTGATCGAGACCTCATCGGAGTTGAAGCCGCCGGCTTCGGCGCCGATCTTGACCTCACCGAGTTCCGGCCCGCTCAGCTTGCCCCGCAAGCGATCCGAGAGCGCGTTGACGTCGGTGTCCTTGGCGACGGTGACCTGGATGTTGGTCGCCGTCCCGCCACCGCCGAAGAAACCGCCTCCGCCGATGCTCACCTGGTAGGTCTCGACAGCCGGTTCGGCGGCGAGTGCCCGCTCCACCGCGCCGGCGGCCTTCTCCTTGGCTTCGGGACTGGTGCCGGGCGGCAGTTTCTGCGAAAGGCTCAGCGTCGTCGAGCCGGACTGGTCGAGGAAGTTCGTGTTCAGCTGCGACGCGAGCCCGACCGTGCCGCCGAAGATGATCAGCGCCAGCAGGACAACGATGACGCGGCGCTGGGTGGCGAACCGGATCACCGGCACGTACCCGCGCTGCAGCAGCCCGCGGCGTTCCTTGTCTTCCGCGGCCTGCCGCGTGAGCTCGGCCTCGTGCTCGTTCGCGGGAGTCTCGGCCGGCTTGAGGAACCAGTACGCGAGCACCGGCACGATCGTCAGCGACACCAGCAGCGAAGCCAGCAGCGCCACGGTGACCGTGATCGCGAACGGCGAGAACAGCTCGCCGACGAACCCACCGACGAAGGCGATCGGCAGGAACACCGCGACGGTGGTGAGGGTGGACGAGGTCACGGCACCCGCCACCTCGCGCACGCCGTCGAGGACCGCGCGATCCTTCGCCTCGCCGTACGCCAGATGTCGTTTGATGTTCTCCAGCACCACGATCGAGTCGTCGACCACCCGGCCGATCGCGATGGTGAGCGCGCCGAGGGTGAGCAGGTTCAGCGACAGCTCACCGGTCCACAACGCCAGTAGCGCCACGACGACCGAGAGCGGGATCGACACCGCCGTCACGAGCGTGGACCGCAGTGACATCAGAAACAGCAGGATCACGATGACCGCGAACGCCAGTCCCAGCAGGCCCTCGGTGGTCAGGCCGCTGATCGCGTCCTTGACCGGGGTGCCCTGGTCGAACACGACGCTCATCTCGGCGCCGATCTTCTTCGACAGCCCGGGCAGCTTGGCCCGCACCGATTCCGAGATCGCGACCGCGTTCCCGTTCTCCACCATGGTGACCGAGAGCCCGAGGCTCGGCTTGCCGTTGGTGCGCGTGATCGACGTCGCCGGGGCGAACCCGGCCTGGACGTCCGCGACGTCACCGAGTTTGACCGGTACCGGCTTCGGCGCCTGTGCACCGGGACGCGACGACGGCGTGGCCGACGGTGTCAGGTAGAGGTCCTTGATCGTGTCCACTGTGGTCGGTCCGCCGCCGACCTGGACGGTGAGCGTTTTGTCGCCTTCGGTCAGCGTCCCGGCCGGGACGGCGGCACCGGCGGTCTGCAGGGTGGTGGCGATCGACGACGGGTCGACGCCCGCCGCGGCCAGCTTCGCGTAGTCCAGCGCGATCGTGACCCGCGGCTGCCGCGCGCCGGTCACCTCGACCTCGCGCACACCGTCGATCTTGCGCAGTTCCGGCGCGACCTCCCCGGTCAGCGCGGGTGCGAGCGCCTGTGGGTCACCGGTGGTCCCGGCGGCGAGCAGCACGACCGGGAGGTCGTCGGTGGATCCCGCGGACACCGTCGGTTCGGTGTTCTGCGGCAGTCGCGCCTTGACCCCGTCGATGACGCGCTGGATCTGCCCGACGGCGGCGTCGATGTCCGTGCCGAATTCGAACTGCGCGGTGATCTGCGACAAGCCCTCCGACGACGTCGAGTTCAGTTCTTCGAGCCCTTTCAGGCCCTGCAAGCCACCTTCGAGTGGCTCGGTGACCTGGCGGTCGACCGCGTCCGGCGACGCGCCCGTGTACGGCGTGATGATCTGCGCCTGCGGGAACTGCAGTGAGGGGAACAGCTGCTGCTTGAGCTGCGGCAGTGCGAAGGCACCGAAGCCGACGACCACCAAGGCGAGCAGCCCGATGAGACTTCGGTTGCGCAGGCTCAGTCTGGCCAGCGTGGACATGGCGGGATCCCCCAGGTAGTGCTCGAGAACGTGTGGATTACCGCGAGCTTTTCATGGCGGGGGGTGGAGTGGATTCACACCACGGGTGGAATTGGGCTACGACTTCGGGAGGAGGTTATCCGCCACCCGGCGTCAAGTTCGCCGTTCTGTCACCTGATCGGCTTCGCTGGGCGACTCTTCGTTCACTAGTTGTTCCGCATCGTGTTCGGGCTCACTGTCGGGTTCCTCGCCGTCCGGGCGGGGACGCCGCAGCGGAACGGTCGTCCGTTCCCACAGTTTGCGGCCCTCCTCGGCGCGGAGCCGTTCGCTGGCGCGTTCCATCTCCAGCCGCCGCCATTTCCGGCGCTGGCGTTTGGTCGCCTTGGCGGGCCACAGTTCCTGGATCGCGCTGTTGAAGTACGCGCCGAAGACGACCGCGAGCCCGATGAAGAACATCAGCAGCAGGAACGCGATCGGCGCGGCGAGCGCGCCGTAGGTGTAGCCGGTCTTGGTGATCCAGTTCAGGTAGATCCGCAGGCCGATGCTGGAGAGCAGGAAGAAGACCATGGCGAGCATCGCGCCCGGCAGCCCGCGGTGCCACGGCAGCCTGCGCGGCAGGGACAGCTTATACAGCGTCGTCAGCGCCAGCACGATCATCACGGCCAGCACCGGGTAGTACAGCGTGCCGACCCAGTACGACACCGTGTCGCGCCACTCGTTCGGGAAGAACTGCGGGAGCAGGTCCGGCCCGATCGCCAGCAGCGGCAGCCCGACCACCAGGATGACCAGCCCCGCCAGGTAGAGCAGCAGCGCGAAGATCCGCTGCCAGACGTCGTTGCGGACGCCGTACTGGTCGTGCGCCACGGTGATCGCGTCGACGAACGACGACATCGCCGACGAACCCGCCCACAGGGAGATCAGGAAGCCGATCGAGACGATCTCACCCTTGCCGACGAACAGGATGCTGTTGACCGTCGGTTCGATGATGTCGTGGACGGCGTTGTCGCTGAAGATCGTCTTGCTGAAGGTGATGATCCGGTCGTGGACCGCGGTCACGACCTCCTGGCCGAACCAGTCCCCGACGAACCCGAGGCAACCGAGGAGGCCGAGCAGGAGCGGCGGCAGCGACAGCGTCTGCCAGAACGCGGCTTCGGCGGCCTCGGAGAAGATGTTGCCTTCCCACGCCTTGTTGAGCGTGCGGCTGAGCAGACGCAACGGGCCCCTACGGACCTTCGCGACCTCGGCGGCCGTCTCGTTCCGGCCGTTCTCCTCGCTCATGCAGCTCCTCCGCCAGCGCCGAGCGCCCTTGACGGGGTCCAGCATGGTCCATGTCCGGGCGTTCGGCTCGTCACCCCTGGGTTTCTGGGTGAGTAACCCGACAACGGGGGTGGCGCTTCCGGCGTTCCACGGGCCCGGCAGGTAGGCTCACTGGAGTGCCCTCACCTCAGGCGCCGGCGTCGCGGCCGGATACCAAAGTGGGGGTTTTCGCTTGTCAGACAGCGGTGAACAGGCGCTTTGCAGATGAGTGGCTCGTCACGTGAGCGGTAAAGAGGAGGTGACCGGCATGTCGGAAACGGTTGAGCGAAATCGGGGCGGGCTGGGCGCGCCTCCGGCGGCGAAGGACAGCACCGCCCGCCCGCTGCGTGCCTGGCAGCGCCGCGCGCTGACGAAGTACCTGACGACCGGGCCGAAGGACTTCCTCGCGGTCGCGACGCCTGGCGCGGGGAAGACGGTGTTCGGTCTCCGGATCGCCGCCGAGCTGCTGAGTGACCGGACCATCGAGGCGATCACCATCGTCGCGCCGACCGAGCACCTGAAGCACCAGTGGGCCGCCTCGGCGGCGGCGGCGGGGATCGCGATCGACTCGAACTTCCGTAACGGCGCCGGTGCCACGTCGCGCGACTACCAAGGTGTCGCGCTGACCTACGCGCAGGTCGCGGCGCATCCGACGCTGCACCGCGTGCGCACCGAGAACCGCAAGACGCTGGTCATCCTCGACGAGATCCACCACGGCGGTGACGCGAAGTCCTGGGGCGACGCGATCCGTGAGGCGTTCACACCCGCCGTCCGCCGTCTCGCGCTGACCGGGACCCCGTTCCGCAGTGACGACTCGCAGATCCCGTTCGTCACCTACGAGCCCGACGGCTCGGGCTTCCAACGCAGCAAATCCGATCACTCCTACGGCTACGCCGACGCGCTCGCCGACGGCGTCGTCCGGCCTGTCGTCTTCCTCGCCTACTCCGGTGAGGCTTCCTGGCGCACGAGCGCGGGGGAGGAGTTCACCGCGCGGCTAGGCGAGCCGCTGACCGCCGAGCAGAACGCACGGGCCTGGCGCACCGCGCTCGACCCGGCGGGCGAGTGGGTCCCGGCGGTACTGCAGGCCGCGGACACGCGTCTCGCGCAGCTGCGCGCCAACGGCATCCCGGACGCCGGCGGCCTGGTGATCGCCACCGACCAGGACTCCGCACGTGCCTACGCAAAGATCCTGGCACGTCTCTCCGGTCAGACCCCGACGGTCGTCCTTTCCGACGACCCCAAGGCGTCCGGGCGGATCAAGGAGTTCTCCGATTCGACCGACCGGTGGCTGGTCGCGGTCCGGATGGTGTCCGAGGGCGTCGACGTGCCGCGTCTCGCGGTCGGCGTCTACGCCACGAGCGCGTCGACCCCGCTGTTCTTCGCGCAGGCCATCGGCCGGTATGTGCGTTCGCGCAAACCCGGTGAGACGGCGTCGGTGTTCCTGCCGAGCGTGCCGGTGCTGCTGGAACTGGCCAGTGAGCTGGAGGCCCAGCGCGACCACGTCCTCGGCAAGCCGCACCGCGAGAAGGAAGGCTGGGAGGACGAACTCCTCGCCCAGGCCAACCGCACCGAGGACGAGCCGGGCGAAGAGGAGAAGGCGTTCACTTCGCTGGGCGCCTCCGCCGAGCTCGACCAGGTCATCTACGACGGCAACTCCTTCGGCACCGCGGTGTTCTCCGGTTCCGACGAGGAGCAGGAGTACCTCGGCCTGCCGGGTTTGCTGGAACCGGACCAGGTCCGCGCCCTGCTGCGGAAGCGGCAGGAAGAGCAGCTTTCGGACGAGAAGCGGCGCAAGCCCAAGGCCGAGCAGCAGGCCCCGGTAGCGCGGCCGCAGTCGGTCAGCGAGCGGCTCGGCGCCCTGCGCAAGGAGCTGAACGCCCTGGTCGGCGTGCACCACCACCGGACGAGGAAGCCGCACGGCGCGATCCACAACGAACTCCGCCGGATCTGCGGCGGACCGCCGACCGCGATGGCGACGGTCGAACAGCTCGAAGAGCGGATCGTCACCCTGCGCACTTGGTAGCGCCCCGTACCGAACGCTATGAACGGTCCGTTCCTTGCAAAATTTGCAAGGAACGGACCGTTCATAGCGTTCGGGAGTGGAGGCGCGGAGCGGCGGAGAGCACGCTGTGTAAGTGGTGGCGGTCACACTGTAAGCGGACCTAGACTGCGTACGTCTTGCTACGGGCACGTTGCCAAACCGTGTCCATTCGACGAGGCTTAATCGATCCAGCCGTCTTCCGCGAACCCGTTCGGCGGCATATGTTGTCGGCCACAACATATGCGCGATGGTGCGACCGGTCCGCCAGGATCGCCGCCCGCGAGCAAGATTCGGAAAGGTTCGAGGATGCGCAGCAGAACCCTTACCCTCCTCGCCGCGACGGTGGGCGCCGGCCTGGTGCTCTCCGCCTGTGGCGCCAACTCCGCCGACTCGGGCAGCGGCAACTCCTCGCAGTCCGCCCCCGCCCCGGGTGGTGCCGCCGCCGGCGGCAAGGTCGGCGTCATCCTCCCGGAGACCGCGACCTCCGCGCGCTGGGAGTCCTTCGACAAGCCGTTCCTGACCAAGGCGCTCAAGGACGCGGGCTTCGACGCCGACGTCCAGAACGCGCAGGGCGACGTCCAGAAGTTCACCACGCTGGCCGACGGCATGATCGCGCAGAACGTCAAGGTCCTGATCATCGCCGCCATCAACGGCGAGGTCGGCTCGGCGGTCGCCAAGAAGGCGCAGGCCGCGGGCATCCCGACGATCGACTACGACCGCCTGAACCTCGGCGGCAGCTCCGATTACTACGTCTCGTTCGACAACGAGAAGGTCGGCCAGCTGCAGGGCCAGGGCCTCGCCGACGCGCTGAAGGACAAGAAGGGCGCCGAGGTCGTCATGATCGAGGGCGCCCCGACCGACAACAACGCGACGCTGTTCGCCAACGGGCAGAAGTCCGTGCTGCAGCCGAAATTCGCCAGCAACGAGCTGAAGCTCGTCCGTGAACAGGCCATCGACAACTGGGACAACCAGAAGGGTGGCCAGACCTTCGAGCAGATCCTGACCGACAACAAGGGCAAGGTCGACGGCGTCGTCGCCGCGAACGACGGTCTCGCGGGCGCGGTCATCACCGTGCTGAAGAAGAACGGTCTCAACGGCAAGGTCCCGGTCACCGGCCAGGACGCCACCGCGGACGGCCTCATGGCCATCCTGCGCGGCGACCAGTACATGACCGTCTTCAAGCCGATCAAGGAAGAGGCCGAGGCCGCGGCGAAGCTCGCCGTCCTGCTGGCCAAGGGCGACAAGGCGGGCGCCGACGCGCTGGCCACCAGCAAGGCGAAGGACCCGAAGGGCAACCGCGAGGTCAAGTCCGTGCTCCTCGAGCCGAAGCTGACCACCAAGGACGGTGTCAAGGAGGTCGTGACGCAGGGCTACGTCAAGGCGGCCGAGATCTGCGGCGGCGACCTGGCCTCGGCCTGTACGCAGCTCGGTATCTCCTGACCCGTTAATCCAGATGACCGGGCCGGGGCGTGCTCGCCAGACAGCGCCCCGGCCCGGTTCCCAGCCGGGAGAATTCGAGAACCCCCATGAGTGAACCCATCCTCGAACTGAAGCAGCTGAACAAGAGCTTCGGACCGGTCCACGTCCTCCACGACGTGGACTTCAACGTGCGCGCCGGTGAGGTCACCGCGCTGGTCGGCGACAACGGTGCCGGCAAGTCCACGCTGGTCAAGTCGATCGCCGGGATCCACGGCTACGACTCGGGCACGGTGAAGTTCCAGGGCGAGCCGGTGCACATCCAGGGCCCGCGCGACGCCGCGGATCTGGGCATCGAGGTCGTCTACCAGGACCTCGCGCTGGCGGAGAACCTCGACATCGTGCAGAACATGTTCCTCGGCCGGGAACGCGGCAGTAGATGGCTGCTCGACGAGGCCAGCATGGAGAAGGCGGCCCGCGAGACACTCGCGTCGCTCTCGGTCCGCACCGTGAAGTCCGTCCGCACGCCGGTTTCGGCCCTCTCGGGTGGGCAGCGGCAGACCGTCGCGATCGCCAAGTCCGTGCTGTGGGACTCGAAGGTGGTGCTGCTCGACGAGCCGACCGCCGCGCTCGGTGTCGCGCAGACCCGCCAGGTGCTCGACCTCGTCCGCCGCCTCGCGGAACAGGGCCTCGGAGTGGTGCTGATCAGCCACAACATGGCCGACGTCTTCGAGGTCGCCGACCGCATCGCGGTGCTCTACCTTGGCCGTCTCGTCGCCGAGGTGCACACCAAGGACGTGACCCACGGCCAGGTCGTGGAACTGATCACCGCCGGCCGTTCCGGCGATCTCGGCCTTGCCCGCCCCGAAGCCGCCATCCTCTGAGCGGCCGAGCGATAGCGGGCCCTCCAAAGACACAATGGCGAGAAAGAACCGGAAATGACTGAGACTGCAAAGCCCGCCTCGCCGGAGGGGGGCAAGCCGGTGGCCGCCGCGCTCAACCCGTCGGCGGCCATCACGGACTTCGGCATCGACACGACATCGATGTCAACGGGCGAGGCGCTCGGCGACTACTTCTCCCGGCTCAAGGCGGGGCAGCTGGGTTCGCTCCCGGCGCTGCTCGGCCTGCTCGTGCTGGTGATCGTGTTCGCCTTGCTGTCGGACACCTTCCTGACGATGAACAACATCGCGAACCTGATGGCCCAAGGCGCCGGCAAGGCGATCATCGCGATGGGCATCGTGTTCGTGCTGCTGCTCGGCGAGATCGACCTGTCCGCGGGTACCGCGTCCGGCGTCACCGCCGCCGTGCTGGCGATGCACTACGTGCGTAACGGAAACCTGTTGGGCGGTATGGGGAACGGCGTGTTCATCACGTTCCTCGTCGTGCTCGCGATCGCCGGTCTGCTCGGGGTGATTCTGCGGATCTGGGCCGGTGTCGGTTTCGCCGTGCTCGCCATCGCGCTGGTGCTGTCCGGAGCGGCCGCCAACCCGTGGATCGAGATCGTGCTCGCGATCAGTGTCGGCGGCGCGATCGGTGTCCTCACCGGGTTCCTGGTCTCGAAGATCGGGATGCCCTCGTTCGTCGTGACGCTGGCGCTTTTCCTTGCCTGGCAAGGTGTCATCCTCCAGTTCATCGGTGAAGGCGGCACGCTCGGCATCAGCACCTCGGACGTGCTGTTCAAGGTCGCCAACGGCAATCTGTCCACAGTGGGCAGTTGGATCCTGTTCGTGGTCGCCGCCGGTGGGTTCGCCGCGGTGTCCTTGGGACAGCACTTCTCCCGGCTCAAACGGGGCCTGGTCACCCAGCCGACGCCGATGGTGCTGTTCAAGGTCGGCGCGATCGCGGTCGTCGCGGCCATCGCGACCTACCTGCTCACGATCAACCGCGCGCCCAACCCGAACATCGTGATCTCCGGTGTCCCGTACGTCGTGCCGATCGTGCTCGCGCTGCTGGTGCTCGGTACCTACGTGCTCAACCGCACGCAGTACGGGCGCCACATCTACGCCGTCGGCGGCAACCGTGAAGCGGCCCGCCGTGCCGGTATCAACGTCGAGAAGATCCGGGCGTCGGTGTTCGTCATCTGCTCGGCGGTGGCGGCGATCGGCGCGATCGTCTACTCGTCGAAAGTCGGTTCGGTCGACCCGCAGGCCGGTGGCCTCAACACGCTGCTGTTCGCGGTCGGTGCCGCGGTCATCGGTGGCACGTCGCTGTTCGGCGGCAAGGGCCGGGTCGTCGACGCGGTCATCGGTGGTCTCGTGCTCGCGGTCGTCGAAAACGCGCTCGGCCTGCTCAAGCAGTCGGCGGCGGTGGTCAACATCGTCACCGGTCTCGTGCTGCTGCTCGCGGCGACGGTGGACGCGCTGTCCCGGCGCCGCGCGGCTGCGTCGCCGCGCTGAGTCCGCATGGAATGATGAAGCCCGTGACCAGCACACCCGTTGCACGACCAGACGAGGTGCGCAGGCACAACCGCACGACCTTGCTCCGGTTGCTGCACGTCAGCGGCCCGAGCACCAGGGCGACCTTGGCCACCGAGCTGGGGCTCAACCGCAGCACCATCAAGACCCTCGTCGACGGGCTCGCGGAAGCGGGCGTCGTCGAGGAGAGGGTCCCCAGGCCGGGACGAGGGGCGGGCCGCCCCTCGCTCCTGGTCCTGCCGCAGCCGCACGCGGCGGTGGTGCTCGCGGTCGACCTCCAGGTCGAACACGTCGCGATCGCGCTGGTCGGGTTCGGCGGCCAGATCCTCGGGCGCAACAGCTGGAACCTCCACGGCCGGACGCGGGAGGCCGACGAGGTGATCACGCACGTGATCGAGTCGACCACCATGCTGGCGGGCGACCTCGGCGTGCAGCCGATCGCCGCGGGGGTGTCCGTGCCCGGCGTCGTCCGCCGGATGGACGGGCACGTCCACGAAGCGCCCAACCTGCGCTGGACCGACGTGGCGCTCGGGGAACGGCTCGGCGGTGTGCTGCGCATCCCCATCCTCGTCGGCAACGACGCCGAACTCGGCGCCATCGCCGAACACCTGCGCGGCGCCGCGCGGGGCTCGTCCGACGCCGTATACGTCTCCGCCGACGTCGGTGTCGGGGGAGGGATCATCGCGGACGGCTCGTCGCTGCGCGGCGGCGCCGGCTACGTCGGCGAGATCGGGCACATGGCGATCCGGCCCGGCGGCCGTCCCTGCTACTGCGGGTCCAGCGGCTGCTGGGAGACCGAGGTCGGCGAGGCGGCCCTGTGCCGCGCGCTCGACCTGCCCGAGGACACCCCGCGTGGGGCGATCCTGTTCGAACTACGCGAACTGGGCCGCGATCCGCACGCGGCCGAGGAACGGCTCTCGGAGTTCGCGGAATGGCTGACGCTGGGCCTGGTGAACGTGGTCAACCTGCTCGGCCCGCAGCTGGTCGTGCTGGGCGATCTGCTCACCGTGCTGCCCGATTCGGTCGTGCGGTCGGTGGCGGCCGAGGTCCGGCGGCGGAGCCTGGTGAGCCGGGCGGTCGGCGGGACGCAGATCGTGAGCTCCGCGCTGGGTGCCGACGTGAAGCTGCTGGGCGCGGCCGAAGCGGCGTTCGAGATGATCTTGGATACGGTCTAGGACTCGTGAGTGGCAGGGACGGTTCTTCAGGTACGCCGGGGCGGGCCCACCCGTGGTGACTGTGGGGCCACTGGGGCGACCTGCCGAGTGTTCTGAGTCCGTGAAGGACTCCTTGAGGGACTCTGGGTCCCTCAAGGAGTCCTTCACGGACCGCGATCCCGTAGGTACCTAAGCGCGAACGAGACCGGACAGGAGCGCCGCCAGGGCCTGCATCGCCTTCGCCTTGGCCGCCTCGGGGTCTTCCGCGTGCGCGATCATCAGCGCGGCTTCGGTGCAGGCGCTCAGCACCAGTTGCGCCAGTTCCGGGACCGGCGCCTCGACCAGCCGCCCGTCCGCGGCGGTGGCCTCCAGGATCTCGGTGATCATCCCGAGCCCGTAGCGGTACTCGAGTTCGCGCCACTCCTGCCAGCCGAGGACGCCGACCGCGTCGGTGAACGAGATCCGCACCACCTCGGGCCGCACACAGACGTCCAGGAAGCGGGCCAGCGCGGCGAACGCGGCCGTCCAGGGGTCTTCCTCGGCCCGGAGGACGGCCTTGAGCTCGTCGGTGATCTCCGTTTCGATCTGCTCGACCACGGCGCGGAACAATCCCTGTTTGTCCCCGAAGTGGTGATACAGCGCGCCGCGGGTGACGCCTGCCGCCCGGACGATCTCGTCGGCGGGCACGGCGGCGTAACCCTGGTCGGCGAACAGTGTCCGGGCCGCCGTGATCAGGGCGGTCCGCGTCGACCGCGATCGCTCGGTCTGGCTACGTCGTGGCGTGGGCACGCAGGAATTCCACCACCAGGCCGCTCAGCCGCTCCGGCTGGTCCTCCGGCACGAAGGTGAAGGAGTCCTCGATCGTCTTCAGCTCGGCGTTCGGCAGGATCCCGGCGAGCTTGCGGCCCAGCCACAGCGGGAAATGCCGGTCCTCGGGCGCCCACACCAGCAGCACCGGTTTCCCGAACGCGGGCAGCCGCCCGGCCGCCGTCAGCGTGTACCGGTTGCTGATCCCCGCCATGAACCGGCGCAGGTCGTCGCGGATTTCCGTGCTCCGCCTGCTGGGCAGCAGGTAGGCGTCCAGGATGTGGTCCGGCACCGGACGTTTGGCCAGCCAGAGGAAGTCCGTCGCCTTCAGCGGCCAGCGCCAGCGCAGGGCCTGGATCGCCGTCCAGGTGCCGCCGGGGATCCGCGCCAGCGGGCTCAGCGCCGCGAACATCGGCGGCAGGAACCGCTCGAAGCAGTCCGACGGCGTCAGCACGACCCGGCCGACCCGCTCGGGGGAGGTGGTCATGAGCAGCTGGGTCAGCGCGCCGCCGGTGTCGTTCGCGACCACGGTGACGTCGGTCAGGTCGAGTTCGTCGAGGAATCGCGCGATCAGCGCGGCGACCCCGGGCGGGCTCAGGTCGGCCCCGGGGACCGGGATCTCGTGCGAGCCCAGCGGCCAGTCCGGGGTCAGGCAGCGGAAGCCCGCTTCGGCGACGGAAGGGACCACCTTGCGCCATAGCAGCCCGTTGGTCAGCAGCCCGTGCACGAAGACCACGGGAGGGCCTTCGCCGCGGTCCCGGTAGCGGATACGGGCGCCGGCGAGGTCCACCTCGTGCACCTCGCCGAGGAGTTCACTGGTTGTCATACCAACAACATACATGCTGTCTGTATGTAAGTGTCAGGCGAAAAACAGGGCGACCGGCGTGCTCCATGGGGAGCAGCCGGCCGCCGGGTGGTCGTGGACTGGTGGCTACCGCTGAATGTCCGCGGACAGTTCTTTGAGCTTCGTTTCGTGTGCGCGGGCGTGGTGACCACAGAAGAGCAACTCGCCACCGGTGCTGAGAATGGCTCGAACCTGGGCTGCAGCACCACACCGGTCGCATCGGTCGGCAGCGGTCAGTTCGGGGCGGGTGAGCGTCGGTGAAGTCATTGGAGTCTCCCTCCGTCCCGGCACCGGTGACCCGGTGCCATCGATCCAGCTACGACCACTTCGGCACTGATGCCGGCAACGTTCGTTCCCGGCCCCGCCGTGTTCGTGCTTCCACTCTTCCAGACGTTTGGCGGCCCGCAAGTGTTCCCGTGCGGGTGTCTCATTTGTCACTGGTAATTACCTCGTATGCCGTAGCGTAATCACGCAACGTAGGAGACGACTCCCCGCTGGCCCGCCTTTTCCCACGTCAGGCACCATGCGAGGGTGGGTATCGCAGTCGTCCGGAACCGCCTTTCCGACGTTCCGGCGCCGGTCTTGTTCGTTCTCAGCGGAATTTCCATGTACGCCGGTGCGGCTGTGGCCGTAGGTCTCTTTTCGGTCGCCTCACCCGCGGGGGTGGCCTGGCTCCGCTGTCTCGGCGCCGCCGTGGTCCTCCTGGCGTGGCGCAGGCCTCCTCGATCGGCGTGGACCGGGCGCACGTTCCTGCTCGCCGGGGTCTTCGGGATCGTCACCGCCGGGATGAACGTGCTCTTCTACGAGGCGATCGCGCGGCTGCCGCTGGGCACGGCCGTCGCTCTCGAGTTCACCGGGCCCGTACTGGTCGCGGCGTTCGGTTCACGCACCCGCCGCGACGTCTTCGCGTTGCTGCTGGTGGTGGCGGGCGTCGTGGCCATCGCGGACGTCCGCCTCGAAGGCAGCCTGCTCGGCGTGCTCTTCGCGCTGGGGGCGGCGGTCGCCTGGGCCGGGTACATCCTGCTCGGGAAGCGGGTCGCGGTCGGCGGGAACGGGATCGACGGGCTGGCCGTCGGGTTCGCCGTCGGCACCGTGATGTTGTCGCCGCTGGCGTTCGACACCGGCGCGGTGTGGGGTTCACCACGGCTGCTGCTGCTGAGCATCGGGGTGGCCGTGCTCTCGACCGTCGTGCCATACGCGCTCGACCAGGTCGTCCTCCGCAAGGCCGGGCAGGCGCGGTTCGCCCTGCTGCTCGCGTTGCTGCCGGTCACGGCGGGCGTGATCGGGCTCCTCTGGCTCAAGCAGGTCCCGGCCCCGCCCGAGGCGCTCGGCACGCTGGCCGTCGTCGCCGGGGTGGCGCTGCGTTCACCGGGGAAACGCGATGGCTCGGCGCCCCTCTGACCGGGATACTGACCAGCCTGTGGCGCTACCAGCACCGGGAGGACACGTGGCCGACATCCGGCGGGCCAGCACCGTCGAGGAGGTCGTCGCCGCCGAGCACCTGTTCGACGGCCCCGCACAGCGGAAAGCCTCCGAAAAATTCCTCTCGGGGGAGGAGAACCACCTGCTGATCGCCTACGAGGACGGCCGCCCGGCGGGGATGATCACCGGCACCGAGGTGACGCATCCGGACAAGGGCACCGAGATGTTCCTCAACGAACTCGACGTCAGCCCGGACTATCAGCGGCGCGGGATCGGCCGGGACCTGGTCGACGCACTGGCCGGGATCGCGCGTGAGCGTGGCTGCCGCGGGATGTGGGTCGGAGTCGAAACGGACAACGAGGCCGCGCTGGCGACCTACGCTTCGGCAGGGGCGGCGAACGAAGGGCCCTTCATCATGCAGTCGTGGGTCTTCGAAGACTGATGTCCTCCGGAATCGACGGCGACCGGACCGGCCTGTCCGGTCGCCGCTGGCTGCCCGGCGGCGAGCATCTCGTCGCCGTCGCGCGGGCCGAACTCCCGCAGAAGGACGGGCTCGCCGGGTCTTTCACGGCGCTGGCCGCCCTGCGCGCCGCGGGGTTCGGCGTCGCCGATCAGGACGAGGCTGCGGCATCGGCGGGTACCACGCCGGAGGGTCTGTCGCGGGCGATCGAGGCGTTGTCGGGCGGACGGCTCGCCGCGGTGCCCGCCACCGGGAACTGGGCGCCGCAGTCGTTGTTCATGCTCTTGGCCGCGTTGTGGCACCTGCCGCGGGTGGCGTTGATCGCGGAGGTCGACCCGGCCGAATTCGGCGCGCACGACACCCCGGCACGAGCGCTGCTCGACTACCTCGACACGGGTGTCCCGCCGCTGTGGTCGTCCCGCCGGCGTCCGGCGACCGGGCATTCCGTACTGGTGACCGGGATGCGGATCGGCACCGAAGGGACCCTGGTGTCCATTATGGACGGCTACCCGTCCTTGGGGGACAACGGGTTGCACGACCAGCCGGTGGAATGGGTGGTCGCGGCGCTGCACCGGATGCTGGTCGTGGTCGTGGTCGACGACGGCGACGCCGAGGCCGCCGTCGCCGCGATCACGACGGCCGGTCTGTGGAGCAGTTGAGGTCGTTCTGTGCGAAACGGGAGTGCTTACGCCCGTAGAAGACGTAGATCAGCATTCCAAGCGACAGCCACGCGGCGAACCGCAGCCAGGTCATCACGTCGAGGTTGAGCATCAGGTAGAAACACGCCAGGGCCGCCACGATGGGCAGGTACGGCGAGAACGGCACGGTGAACGGGCGTTCCAGGTCCGGGCGGCGTTTCCGCAGCACCGGGACGGCCACCGCGACGATGATCATCGCCGACAGCGCGCCGATGCTGACCATGTCGGCGAGTTCGGAGATCGGGACGAACGCGGCCAGCACCGCGATCAGCACGGCACCGGCGACGGTCATCCGGTGCGGGGTGCCCCAGCGCGGATGCGCCGCGCCGAACTTCTTCGGCAGCAGGCCGTCGCGGCCCATCGCGAACCCGATCCGGCCGATCGTCACCAGTTCCACCATCATCACCGACGTCAGCCCGGTGACCGCGCCGAGTGAGATCAGCGCGCCCACCCAGTGCTGCCCGACCCGGTCGAAGGCGTCGGCGAGCGGGGCGCCCGTGTCGATCTCGGCGAACGGCACCATCCCGGTCAGCACCAGCGAGACACCGATGTAGAGCAGGGCGCAGACGCCGAGCGCGCCGAGGATGCCGACCCGCAGATCGCGTTTGGGGTTCAAGGTCTCTTCGCCGAGGTTGGCGAGTGCTTCGAAACCGGTGTAGGCGAAGAAGACGACCGCGGCGGCCGTCACCATTCCGGCGATGCCGTAGACGGACTGTTCGAGCCCGAGCGCGGCTTGCACGATCGGCTGGTGCAGCGCCCCCGCCGTCTCCGTCGGTGGCTGGGACGGCGGGATGAAGGGAGTGAGGTTCTCGCCGCGGATGTAGAACACGCCGACCGCGAGGATCAGCACGCACACCGCGACCTTGACCAGCACGAGCAGATTCGTCACCCGCGCCGACTCCTTGATGCCGATGACGGCGATCACGGTCAGCACGGCGATGATCGCGACCGCGCCGACGTTCACTTTCGCGTCTTCGCCGAACCAATCGGGGGAGAGCCCCATCAGATTCGCGAGGTAGCCGGACCAGCCGCGCGACACGACGGCCGCGCCGAGGGCGAACTCGAGCAACAGGTCCCAGCCGATGATCCAGGCGAACGTCTCGCCGAGGGTGGCGAAGGCGTAGGTGTAGGCGCTTCCGGCCGTCGGCACGCTGGAGGCGAGTTCGGCGTAGCAGAGGGCGGCCATCCCGGCCACGACGGCGCCGAGCACGAACGAGAGGGTGACCGAGGGACCGGCGTGGGATTTCGCCTCGACGCCGGCGAGGGTGAAGATCCCGGTGCCGATGATGATGCCGACCCCGAAGCCGACCAGATCGCGCCCGTGCAGGCGGCGTTTCAGCTCACCGGAGTCCTGTCGCTTCAGGACCTCGTCCACGTCCAGAATTCGCCGCATGGAGGGCCACGCTAGAAGATCGCCGTCCACCTCGCAGATCGGTTCCTGTCACGTCAGTCGTCCAGGACGACGCCGTTCTCCTGCGCGATGATCGCCGCCTGCACCCGCGACCGCAGTGCCAGCTTCGTCAGCACCCGTGACACGTGCGTCTTCACCGTGGTCTCGCCGATGTGCAGCCGCGTGCCGATCTGCGCGTTCGACAGGCCGCCGCCGAGGCACGCCAGCACTTCGCGCTCGCGTTCGGTCAGCTCGTCGAGTCCGGCGGGGACGAGGGAAGGTTCGCGGGTCCCCGCGGCGAAGGCGGCGATCAGCTTCCGCGTGACCTGCGGGGCGAGCACCCCTTCGCCCGCCGCGACCAGTTTCACCGCCTCGATCAGCCGTGACGCTTCCACCGACTTCAGCAGGAACCCGGCCGCACCCGCCCGCAACGCGGCGTGGACGTACTCGTCGAGATCGAAGGTGGTCAGCACGAGGACCTCGCACAGCCCCTCCGCGGTCAGTTCCCGCGTGGCCGCGATGCCGTCGACGCCGGGCATCCGGACGTCCATCAGCACGACGTCCGGCTTCAGCGCCTTCGCCTGGCGGACGGCTGTCGCGCCGTCGGCGGCTTCGCCGACCACCTCGATGCCCTCGGCGTTGCCGAGTATCATCATCAACCCGGCACGGATCGCGCCGTGGTCGTCGGCGACCAGCACTTTGACGGTCAAAACCCCTCCAGAGGCAGTTCCGCGCGGACCAGCCAGCCCGCGCCCGACGGGCCCGCCGCGAGCTTGCCGCCCACGGCGGACGCCCTTTCCCGCATGTTCAGCAGGCCGAGCCCGGTCCCGGAACCGTCGGGGAGACCCGGTCGAAGATCATTGCGTACTTCGACGGTGAGTATGCTCCCGTCTGCGTTGATGTCGAGCGAAGCCCGTCCTCCCGCGCCGTGTTTGACCGCGTTGGTGAGCGCCTCCTGCGCGATCCGGTACGCGGTCAGATCGACCGCGGCGGGCAGGGGGCGCGACGAGTCCACAGTGGACCCGACCTCGACCGTCAGCCCGCTCGCCCGCGCCGATTCGACCAGTTTGGACAGTTCGGCGAGCCGGGCGGGCGCGGTCGGCTCGATCTCGGTGTTCCCGGTGGAGGGATCCGCGCGCAGCAGCCCGATCATCGCGCGCATCTCCTCCAGCGCGCTCACACTGTTCTCCCGCACCGATTCCAGGACCTTCCTGGACAGTTTCGGGTCGGCGGAGGACATCGTCAACGCGGCCTCGGACTGGATCGCGATCGCCGACAGATGCCCGGCGATGACGTCGTGCAGATCCCGCGCCATCTTCGAACGTTCCCCCGCCACGGCGGCCTTCCGGTCCAGCTCGCCGATCTTGGCCAGCTGGACCGCGTTCGCCCGTTCGGTGTCGGCGATGTCCCGCTGCTGGCGCACGTTGGCCGCCCACCACACCGGCGTGACCAGGAAGGGCAGCACCGCGAACGCGAGCAGGACCGCCGCCCGCCATTGCGTGGAGAAGACGAGCGCCAAGCAGACCACCGCGAGCGTCCCGATCGCGGCGACGCCGATCATCACCCGGCTGGTGCGACGCGAACCGTAGAGCGTCGTCGCGTAGAGGAAGTCGGTGAAGACGACGAGGATCGGCAGCGAGGGATTGACCGCCACGTCCACGCCGACCACGACCAACGCGCAGAGCAGCGCCCACGGGACCTCGCGGCGAAACATCTCCAGCGAGCAGAGCACGGTCAGCTCGGTCAGCCGGATCCACAGTGGCGTCGTGTCCAGGCCGTTCAGGAGCACCTGCATCCCGCTCAGATAGACCAGCAGGCCAAGGACCCAGGTGCCCAGCGCGATGACGAGGTCCTGTTTCCACAGCGGAAGGTGACTCAGTCGCGGGACCAACGTGGGCACGCCTCCATCTCAGCACACCGGCGGAGGCGACGGGGTCCTACGAACTGATGACGGTGGTCTCGTGCCGTTCGCCGATGCGGTGGACCTTCGGCAGGGGCGAAAGTCGAAGCGTGAACAAGATCCTGGACTTCATCGTGGAAAACCCCATGGCGGCCGTGATCGCCGGTGGGGAGATCGGCTTCTGGGTCGCCATCGTCGCCGGGCTGGTGGCCCGCTATGTGTTCAAGCTGAAGCGGACGAGCGCCGTGCTCCTGCTCCTGACCCCGGTGATCGACCTCGTCGTGCTGGCCGCGACGGTCGTCGACCTGCAAAACGGCGCGAAGGCGAACTTCGTGCACGGCCTCGCCGCGGTGTACCTGGGTTTCAGCGTGGTGTTCGGGCACTCGATGATCAAGTGGGCCGACGTGCGCTTCGCCCACCGGTTCGCGGGCGGGCCGCCACCGGAGCCCGAACCGACGGGCCGGGCGAAGGCGCGTGTCGAATGGCGTGACTGGTTCAAGTGCGTGCTGGCCTGTGGGCTCGCCGCGGGGGTGCTGCTCCTGCTGATCGCCATGGTCGGTGACACCGAACAGGTCGACCCGTTGTGGGGCTGGTTGCCGCGGCTGGGGGTCGTGACAGCCATCTGGTTCGCCACCGGACCGCTCTGGCAGGAGCTGTCCCCCAAGGACGACCGGATCAAGGAGAGTGCCCGACGATGATCGAACTACTGGGAATCCTGTTGCTGGTGCAGGGCGGGGGCGGGCTGATCAACCGGCTGCTGGGGAGCAGCAACCCGAGCTGGTTCGTCCAGCTCCACCTGCTCCCGCCGGGGGCGCACATCGTGGCGAGCGTGCTGATGGTGGCCGCGGGCGTGGCGGTGCTGTTCTCCGAACGCGCCCGCAAGCAACGCCGCCGGTCAGAGTGACACGACCACCTGCAGGACCCCGAGGACGATGGTGACGACCGTCAGCACGACGGTCACCACGGTGAGCCGCGTGACCCGCGCGCTCACCGTGTTCTCGTAGGAGTACCGGGTCTCCTCGTCCATCGCTTCGGCCTGCCGGTCGAGCTGGGCGATGATCCGCTCCACGCCCATGCTGGTGACCAGACGGCGCTCCAGCGAATCGATTTCGGGTGGGAGCACCGAATGCAGCATTTCCAGGAGGTCGTCGAGCGAGCCCCGGAGCAGCCGCGTGCGGCTCGTCGACTTCTTCCGCTCCGCCAGCGCCCGGGTCTCCCGCTGGGCGTTGCGCAGCCACTGGTCGGCCAGCGCCATCCGGATCAGGACCCGTTCGAGGATGAAGAACATCCCGTGGTCGAGCCCGCCGACGTCGCTGTCGATGCCGAAGTACGGTTCGGCCGCGCCGAACGGGCCGCGCATCAGCTCGTCCTGCTGCTCGATGTAGCCGGAATCCTTGCTGTTGAGGCACACGATCCCGCCCGCCATCGTGTAGGCGGCGACGAAGGACCGCGTGCCCCAAGACGGGCCGAGCGCGTCCCTGGCGACCTCGCGGGGCACGAACCGCCAGCCCTCGTCGCCGGTCGCCATCCCGTAGAACGGGCGAGGATCGGCGGCGACCCGCTGGGCGGGCGGATGCCCGTCGTGGGACCGCAGTTCGACGCACCAGCCCTTGCGGCTGAGCCCTTCGGACAGCCCGCAGCCCTTGGTCAGATCCTCGAAGACGTGGGTGACGGCCTTGAGGAGCGAGGGGAAGGACTTCTCGCCGTAGCCACCGTGCAGCCCGTTCTCCCCGTTCGCCGTCTCACGGCCCTGAAGGCTCTGCAGGACGGCGATGGCGAGATCGAACTCGGCCGCGGGCCGGTCCGCCTCCGGTCCGGTGATCGTGGTGGCGAGGACCAGCGTCATCGCGTGATAGGCCGGATGCCAGGTGACGATGAGTTCGCAAGGCAGGCTGATCGTGCCGGCGCGGATCGACAGCCGGGAACCACCGGTGCGTTTGCGCAGCACGCGGCGTCGCGGGGGAGTCGTGTAGCTGGTGAGGAAGTTCTCCGCCGCCGCCCACTCCTCGCCGAGTTTTCCGTCGAGGTGGGTCAGCAGGCCGCGATCCCGTCCGCCGTCCAGCACCTTCTCCGCCTCCCGCTCGGTCAAGGGGACCGCCCAGGCGAAGGTGAGGAGCACCGCGGTCATGCGGGGGCGCGGCGCAGCAGGGTGACCAGATCCCGGCCGAGGTGGCGGCGCAGCGGGCCGGAGGCGTTGACCAGTTCGTCGCGGTCGATGTGCTCGTCGGCGGGGCCGAGATCGTCGAGGACGTGGTAGGTCCACTCCCACTCGGTGCGCCAGCCCGCTTCGACGGCGTCGGCGGCGACCTCCGCCGGGTCGAGGTAGCGGACCGGGAGCGCCGGGCCGTCGCCGTCACGCAGCGCTTTGTCGAATTCTTCGCGCGATATGCGCCGGGAGCGGACCTCGGTGCCCTCTTCGACGCTGTCGAGACTGAACGCGCCCTGCCCGATCGGTGACCGGCTGTAGGCCAGCACCAGTGCGCCGCCGGGCGCGGTGATCCCGGCCAGCCGCCGCAGGATCGGCGCGACGTCCGGTGTCGGCACGTGCTGGACGACGTGACTGCACAGGACGAGGTCGTACGGGCCGCCGTCGAGTTCGGTGATCGGCGAGACGGTGAACGAGAACTCGGTGTTCTTTACGACGGTCTCGCGTGCCTTGGCCAGCCTGTCGGAGTCGGGGTCGGCGGCGGTGACGTCGGCCGAGAACCGGGCGAGCCAGGGGAGGAGGCGCCCTTCACCACAGCCGGCGTCGAGTGCCTTGACCCTGTCGCGCGGGCCGAGGACGGCGGTGAGCCGTTCGGCGACCTTCCCGAGCGCGCGGTCCTCACTGGCCGTCCAGTAGCCGTCGTAGGGCTCGTGCCGTCGGATGAACATGCCGGTGACGTGGTCGCCGGTGTCCGGGTAGCGGTAGCTCTCGGTCAGCACAGTCGCGAATATAGCCGGATTCGCCGGTTTCTCCGGCGCTCCACGCGGGATTACCCTGAGTCGTGGTCACCGGGCCTGTGGTGCTGTACACCGTCGTCGCCGTGGCGCCGTCGGTTCTTTTCTGGTGCGCGCTGAAGGTGCCGGCACTGGTACGCCGGTGGCGTCGGCGTGGCGAGCCGGAGATCCCGGCCGGGCCGCCCGTCGAGCGACTCGCCGCCGATGTCCGCCGGGTGCGCCGGCTGCTCGCCGAACTCCCGGACGGCGCCTCGGCGGTCCGCCGTTACGGCACCCGGCAGGCCTACGACGCGTTGCTCGTCCAGGCCTGCCGGGAGGTCGAGGTCGACCATCGGCTGGACGAGTTGCCGGAGGGTTTCGACCGCGGCGTCGAACGGCTGCGTGTCGAGAAATCCCTGGCCGAGCGCGGGTTTTCCGTGTCCTGACGCGGTTTGTATCGAAAGTATGCGCGGGGCCGGGAGGCTCGTGGGTATGAAGAGGCTGGGACTTTTCGCTTCACTGTTGCTGGTGTTCGCGCTCATCCCCGGGGTCGCCTCCGCCGCGGCCGCCTTCCCACGGATGGACGCGGCCACGGTCGACGGCTACCGCTGGACGCCGGGTTCGACCTTCGACGCCTATGGCGCCCGGATCGCCGCGCTGGAGAAAAAGCTCCCGCCACGCGGCCTGGCGGAGATCCTGTCGTCGGCCAACCGCAAGGGCCGTCCGCTGTGCCACGGCACGTATCTGGCGGCGGCACTGAAACCGGCGGGGTTCTGCTGGGAAGACGCGGGAGACGACAAGACCAACGACTGGATCCCGCAAGGACTGACCGGTTCCGGCGACGCCGACGCGGCGACCGGGAAGGTCGGCGGCAAGCGGGTCGTGGCGACGTCATGGCACACCCCCGGCGACACCATGGTCCGGCTGTCCTTTGTGGACGCGACCGGCCTCGGTTACCGGCACGTGCTGCTCGTCGAGCCGACGTCCAACGACAACTTCGCCGTCGTGCAAGGACATGGCCACGGAATGACGTGGATCGGGAACCGGCTGTTCGTCGCGACGACCGGGGGAGTGGTGCGGGTCTTCGACACGACGCACTTCTGGAAGGTCGACGACAGCTCCGGCGTCGTCGGGAAGGGCGCGGACGGCAAGTACCACGCGGCGTTCTACGACTACGCGATGCCGCAGATCGGCGCGTTCTGGTACCCCGGCGGCGGAACCTGTACCGGCGCTCCCGGGCTGCGCCCGTGTCTCGCGACGATGTCGTTCGACCACAGTGACGGTTCGATCGTGACCTCGGAACACGTGCCCAAGGCGTCCGGTGGCAGGGTGCTGCGCTGGCCGTTCGACCGCGCGACCGGCCTGCCCAAGCTGTCGGCCGACGGGACCGTGCACGCGAAGGAAGGGTTCGTGTCGCCGGTGTGGGGCATGCAGGGAGCGGTGGCGCGCAACGGATACTTCGTGATCACCGGGGCCTGCCCGGAATACGCCGGGGTGGCGGGCGACCATCCGTCGTGCCTGCACGGCGGGGTCGGCGGCACGTCGACGTCGCGACTGAGCGGCAGGGCGCCGGTGAACTCGCAGAACCTGTCGTACTGGCCGGCGACAGGAGAGCTCTGGCTGATGAACGAACAACTCCGGGAACGCGTGACCGTGCACGTCCCCTGGACCACCCTGACCGGCCGCCCCTGACCCCCGCCGCATTCGTCCTCTAGTTGCGGTAGTTGGTAGCGCGCACTACCGCAACTAGAGGACGAAACGCGAAAGACCCCGGCACCCGAAGCGTGGGTGGCGGGGTCTTTCGTGAGCCTGGGATCTAGTCCAGGTAGTCGCGCAGCACCTGCGAACGCGACGGGTGACGCAGCTTCGACATCGTCTTCGACTCGATCTGCCGGATGCGCTCACGGGTCACCCCGTACACCTGGCCGATCTCGTCGAGCGTGCGCGGCTGACCGTCGGTGAGGCCGAACCGCAGCCGCACCACCCCCGCCTCACGTTCGGACAGCGTCTGCAGCACCGACTGGAGCTGGTCCTGCAGCAGCGTGAACGACACCGCGTCGACCGCGACGACGGCCTCGGAGTCCTCGATGAAGTCACCGAGCTGCGAGTCGCCCTCGTCGCCGATGGTCTGGTCGAGCGAGATCGGCTCGCGGGCGTACTGCTGGATCTCGAGGACCTTCTCCGGGGAGATGTCCATTTCCTTCGCGAGCTCTTCGGGAGTGGGCTCACGACCGAGGTCCTGCAACAGTTCACGCTGTATACGGCCGAGCTTGTTGATGACCTCGACCATGTGCACCGGGATACGGATGGTGCGGGCCTGGTCGGCCATCGCGCGGGTGATCGCCTGACGGATCCACCAGGTGGCGTACGTGGAGAACTTGTAGCCCTTGGTGTAGTCGAACTTCTCGACGGCGCGGATCAGGCCGAGGTTGCCCTCCTGGATCAGGTCCAGGAACGCCATGCCGCGGCCGGTGTAGCGCTTCGCCAGCGAGACCACGAGCCGGAGGTTCGCCTCCAGGAGGTGGTTCTTCGCCCGCTCACCGTCACGCACGATCCACTTGAGGTCGCGCCGCATCTGGGTGACGAGTTTCTCGCCCTCCTCCTCGGCGTTGCGGACGCGTTCGGCGGCGTAGAGCCCGGCCTCGATGCGCTTGGCGAGCTCCACCTCCTCCTCGGCGTTCAGCAGGGCGACCTTGCCGATCTGCTTGAGGTACGCGCGGACCGAGTCGGCCGAAGCGGTGAGCTCGGCGTCCTTGCGGGCCTGGCGCAGCGCCTCGGACTCCTCCTCGTCCCAGACGAAGTCCGGGTTGTCGGAGGTCTTTCCGGCGTTCTTGTCGGCCGCCGTACGGCGCGCGCGAGGGGGTGTCTCTTCGACGTCCTCCTCGGACTCGGCGTCCTCTTCCGTCTCCTCGGTGACCGTCGCGTCGACGACGTCCACCTCGACCTCTTCGAGGTCGGACAGATCCGGGGTTTCGAGGTCGGCTTCGTCGAGCTCGACCGGACCGTCTTCCGGTTCGCCGTCCTCGGTCTTGGCACCCTTGGTGGTGGGTTTCTTGGCCGGAGCCTTCTTCGCCGGGGCCTTCTTCGCGCCGGCCGCCTTGGCGGCGGTCTTGCGCGCCGCGGGCTTCGCCGCGTCGGTGGCTGCCTCGTCGGCCGGCTCGCCGGCTGCGGTCGCTGTCTTCGTCCCGCTTCGGGTTGCGGTTCTTGCGGCTGCCACTTACGCCCTTTCGCAGCGGTCGAACATGACGAGCCGAGGCGTGATGGTCTCGGCTGCCTCAAACTTCGGGGAACATCCCTCGGCCTGCGGTTTCCCTCGTTCTCGTGGGTGCCGCCGCCGTGGGCCGTGTTCCATTGTAACGACGATACGTGACAGCGTCGCGGCGCGGACCACCACCCGGCGGGCGCGACACGCCGTACGACCCGCCGAAGTGACATCCGCGGCGCGGATGTCAGCACGGGCGCGTCAGTGCTCGATGCCCTCCGCGGCGGCGGCCGCCGCGCCGACGATGCCCGCGTTGTTCTGCAAGGACGCGACGACCACCGGCGTGCGGATGTCCAGCAGCGGGACCCATTTGTGCGACTTCTTGCTGACCCCGCCGCCGACGATGAACAGGTCCGGCCAGATCAGGTTTTCGAGCACGGAGAGATACCTGTTCACCCGTTCCGCCCATTCGGGATAGGAGAGTTCCTCGTTGTCCTTCACCGACGCCGCGGCCTTCTTCTCCGCGTCGAAGCCGTCGACCTCGATGTGGCCGAACTCCGTGTTGGGCACGAGTTTCCCGTCCTGGAAGACGGCGCTGCCGATGCCGGTGCCGAAGGTCAGCAGCGCGGTCACGCCGCGCCGCGCGACGGGGTCGCCCCAGCGGATCTCGGCCATACCCGCGGCGTCGGCGTCGTTGAGCATCGCGATGTCGTCCACCCCGCGGCCGAGCCGCTTGGCGAACAGCGCGTCGGCGTCGGTGCCGATCCATTCGCGGTCGATATTGGCCGCGGTGCGCGCGACGCCCTTCTTGACCACCGCGGGCAGGGTGACCCCGACGGGCCCGTCCCAGCCCGCCTGGCCGGTGATCTCCGCGACGACGTCCGCCACCGCCTCGGGGGTCGACGGCTTCGGCGTGTCGATGCGGATCCGGTCGCCGATCAGCCGTCCCTCCGCCAAGTCGACCAGCGCGCCCTTGATCCCGCTGCCGCCGATGTCGATACCGAAACCTCGGGTCGCCTCCACCACGGACGTGGTCCCTTCTCGCACGATTCAGAAACCTGCCTCGGAGACTTTAACCGGATGTGGTGACATGGCGGACGTGGGAGTTGACGAGACGTTGCTGAAGAGTGTCGCCGAGCGTGTCGCGGGCGAGGCCGCCGAACTGGTCCACGAGGCCTGGACCGGGATGAACGCGGGCCGCGAGGTGCGGGTGGACACCAAGTCCGCCGACACCGACGTCGTGACCGCGGTGGACCACGAGTCGGAACGGCTCGTGCGCGCGCGGCTGGCCGAACTGCGCCCGGACGACGCCGTGCTCGGCGAGGAGGGCGGTGGGGTCGCCGGCGACGGGGTGACCTGGGTGGTGGACCCGATCGACGGAACGGTGAACTTCCTCTACGGCTTGCCGTGGTTCGCCGTGTCGGTGGCCGCGCGGGTCGGCGGGGTGTCGGTGGCCGGCGCCGTCGTCGAGCCGGTCAGCGGCCGCCGCTGGACCGCCGCGCGCGGGCAGGGCGCGTTCCTCGACGGGCGGCCGCTTTCGGTCAACACCCCGGACCGGCTCGACCTGACCCTCGTCGGCACCGGGTTCGCCTACAAGGTGGAACGCCGCACCAAGCAGGCCCGTTTCGTCGCCGGGCTGGCGACGCGGGTACGTGACGTCCGGCGCAACGGCGCCGCCTCGCTGGACCTGTGCGCGGTCGCGGCGGGCTGGCTGGACGCCTACGTCGAACACGGCCTCGGGCAATGGGATTGGGCCGCGGGGGCGCTCATCGCCGCCGAAGCTGGAGCCCTGGTGTCACTCCCCGGCGAAGACGCCGAGCTGGGACCGGACGCGACGTTCGCGGTGGCGCCGTCGATCGCGACGCCGTTGCGTCAGGCACTGCTCGATTCGGGCGCGGGCGCGATCTGAGGTGGGTCCGTCCCGTTCATCTCACGCGAGGGAGACTCAGCAGGGCGTTTCGCGAGCGGCCTTCAGCAGCGCCTGGTCGATCACCGGGGCGCCGCCACCGGCCGACTGCTCACCGCCGCCGCTGCCCTGCTGTGCCTTCGACCACTGCGTGAGCTGGTCGAGGACCCGGCGCGCCTCCGCCTTCGGGCGGATCTCGCCGAACAGGGTGCCGGTGGTGAGCGTGACCGAGGCGTCCTTGCGGTTGTCCTGCAGCAGTTCGGCGCAGGGGATGACCAGGCTGAGCGTGCGGGCCGCGGCCGCGCCGTTCTCGCCGAAACGGATCTGGCCGCGGCACTTGGCTTCGACCTTTTCGTATGCCGGGTCGGCGGCCGGCTCGAGCGCCTGGGAGAAGCCCATTTCCTTGAGCGTGCTGGTGGCGATGCCGCCCTGGCCGCGAACCTTGGAGCCGTTGAGCACCTGCAAGGCGACCTTGTCCGGCGGGACCGGCGCGCGGTCGTCCAGCCCGTTGTGCGCCAGCTGGGTGTACGTGATGCCCGGCTGCGGAACGGGCGGCGGATCGCAGCGGACCTTGGCGTCGATGTCCGAGCCGCTCGCCACGATGTTCACCCAGACGATCACCGCGCCGAGCGCCAGCACCCCGATCACGATGAGCGCGGGCAGCGGCCTGTGCTTGCGGTACGTCCTCGTCCCGCGGTCCCCGATGCCGTTCCCCGACGCCACCTGCCAGTCCCTTCCCCAAAGCCCGGATCCCCGGACGGTGTTTCATCCCACCATCGTGTTCGATCAGCCTATGCGTTACGGCGGAGGTGATCGGTGCTGGCCTCCGGATAGCACCACGCGACGGCCACCCCGGGCAAGCGACCGAGCCCATGGGGTGAGGTTCCCGACGTGGGGGCAACCCATTCGGACGACAGGCGTCTTGGAACCAGGTTCCCCCTGTTGGGTGACGTAATCGCAGCAAGGTCTGACTCGTTGCAGAGCCGGTATCGGCGTGAGCTACCCTTCGCGGGCTCAGGCGGCAGTAAGAGGCGCAAAAGAGAGACCTCGCTCACTGCCCAGTCGGGCACAAACAGGGGCGCTGGGACGTTAACCAGCGGCACGAAGGACTCACGAGCCGCGCGCTCGCGAGTCCGGGCCATCTGACATCGAAGCATCGCAGGGGTGAGGGACACATGGCGACCGACTACGACGCTCCGCGCCGCAGCGAAGCCGACGAGCTGGCCGAAGACTCGTTGGAAGAACTCAAGGCACGGCGCAACGAAAACCAGTCCGGCGTCGTGGACGTCGACGAAGACGCGACCGCCGAGAACTTCGAACTGCCGGGCGCGGACCTCTCCGGACTTTCCGGCGAGGACCTGACCGTGAAGGTCGTGCCCAAGCAGGCTGACGAGTTCACCTGCTCCGTCTGCTTCCTGGTGCATCACCGCAGCAGGCTGGCGGAGGAGAGTGGCGGACGGCTCATCTGCCGCGACTGCGCCTGAGCCTACGGGCACAGGGGACGGCGCGACAGGGGTTTCGGGGTTCAAAACAGGAATAAGGGGGTCGGCCACGAGGCCGACCCCCTTTCCTTTGCCTGGGACTTGCTCAGGACTTCGAGGCGGGCTGGCGGAGCAGCGCGGCCACCTTTTCCGGGTACCGGGTGCTGAACAGCCAGTACGGCGTCGGGTCTTCGGGATCGGTGAGCCAGACCCGCACGACCGGGCCGACCCAGCCCCGGTGCAGCACGAAGGCCGCCGGATCGGCGTCACGGCCGAGGGCCTTCCGCTTGTCCTCCTTGCCGATGACCTCGACGTCGCCCGCGAACTTCAGCGGGAGATGCGCGTCGCGGAGCCACAGTTCGGGCTCGGAGCCACCGGTCACCCGGACGCGGGACCGGCCGAGGGAGATCATCAGCGCGATCACCGCGGGGATCAGCACCACGTACGGCAGCCAGCCGCGGAGCCCGGGATAGCCCATGTCGATCTCCGCCGCCAGCAGCCCGCCGCCCAGCAGCGGCAACGGCCAGCCCCACCACGGGACGTAGAGCCGCTCTGAATGCTTGATGGCGTCGCCTTCGGCGGTGTTCGCGCTCTCACCCACGTGTTCAGGGTAGTCTCGCCGCCCGTGTCCACCGTTCAGGTACTGCTTTCCCGGATCGATCCGTCGGTCCCTCTTCCCGCCTACGCGCGCCCCGGCGACGCCGGCGCCGACCTCGTCACCACCTCGGATCTCGTACTCGCGCCCGGTGAACGCGGCGTGGTCGGAACGGGCGTCGCGATCGCCCTTCCGCCCGGGTACGCGGGCTTCGTCCACCCTCGCTCGGGCCTCGCGGCCCGTGTCGGCCTCTCGGTCGTCAACACACCCGGCACGATCGACTCCGGGTACCGCGGTGAGCTCCGCGTCTGCCTGATCAACCATGATCTCTTCGAGAAGGTCGTGCTCACCCGCGGCGACCGGATCGCG
The DNA here is from genome assembly GCF_047608665.1 of Amycolatopsis sp. cmx-11-51. NCBI lineage: Bacteria > Bacillati > Actinomycetota > Actinomycetes > Pseudonocardiales > Pseudonocardiaceae > Amycolatopsis > Amycolatopsis sp. cmx-11-51. The sequence continues at coordinate 448,702 of NZ_JADNQO010000002.1, forward strand.
CAGCTGGTCGTGCAACGGGTCGAACAGGCCGAGTTCGTCGAGGTCGCCGAACTCGAGTCGTCCGAGCGCGGCGAGGGCGGGTATGGCTCCACGGGCGGACACGCCACACTGGGAGCCGGAGCCAGGGAAGGAACGGAGAACTAGTGGGGATTTTCGGACGCAAGCGCGAGGCCAAGCCCAGCGGACGGCACGCCGCGCCCGAGGTCGAGGACCGCGTCGGCGACGACGAGGAGCTCGAGGCGCAGCTGTCGGAAACCTCCGACGGCCCCTTCGACGTCGAAGACGCGCCCGAGGACGGCATCCCGAGGATCGACCTCGGCTCGGTGAAGGTGCCGGTGCCCGACGGGTCCCAGGTCCAGGTCGAGATGGACCCGGACAGCGGCGGCGTCCGCGCGGTGCACGTCGTCACCGAACAGGGCCAGATCACCGTCAGCGGCTACGCGGCGCCGCGGTCCGGCGGCCTGTGGAAGGACGTCAGCACCGAGCTCACCGAGCAGCTGCGGGCCGACGGCGCCAAGGTCTCGGTCGGCATGGGGGAGTGGGGGCTGGAGCTGTCCGCGATCGTCGGCGACGTCGCGCTGCGGTTCGTCGGGGTCGACGGCCCGCGCTGGATGCTCCGCGGTGTCATCGCCGGGCCGCAGTCGGAAGCGTCGCAGGCGCCCGCGGTGCTGCGCGAGATCGTGCGGCACACCATCGTCGACCGCGGTGACGCGCCGATGCCGGTCCGCACCCCGCTGACCATCACGCTGCCCGACGCCGTCGCGCAGCACATCGCGGAACAGCAGGGCTAGTTCCGCGAGGCTTTGAGCCAGGCCAGCACGGTCGCCCGGCCCAGTGACTCCCGGTCCGCGCCGAGGGCGGTGAGCGTCGACTCGCCGACCTCGGCGCGTGGCAGGGCGTCCGCCCACGCCCGGGCGACCTCCACCGGATGGATCGGGTCGTCCACGCACGCGCCGATCCCCGCGGGCACCTCGAGGCCCTTCAGCTCTTCGAGTCCCGGCGCGGGATGGGACGCCGCCGTCCGCAGACTCGCCGCCAGTCCGTCACCGTGCCGTCGCCACGCGCGGCCGAGCTCCGCCGAAAGCCACTCCGGGACGTCGTCGGACGATTTCGCCAGCGCGCCGTCGACGCCGCTTTCGGCCACCAGATCCGCTGACAGCCGTGCGGCAAGTGACGCGGGAGTCCGGTCCCCGGCAGGGCCGTTCCAGGCCGGGAGCGCGGCCAGCAGGCCGGTGCAGCGGCCCGGACTACGCGCTGCCCACTCCGCGGAGAGGTGCGCGCCGAACGAGATGCCGCCGACGAGCAGCGGACCGTGCTCGCCGGACAGCCGGTCCAGCTCGTCCAGGTAGCCCTTCACGAGCCGGTCTCCCGGAGGCGGCGGCGGGGCGAGCAACCGGATGCCGAGCGCCCGCAGCGGGCCGGAGAACACGCTGCGCACGAACACTTCGTCGGACCCGGTGCCGGGGAGTACGACTGCCGTCGTAGGCGGAATAGCGGAGGTCACGTTGCGATCTTCTCCCAAAGCGGTTTCCCTGGCTTGGACACAGTTACGCTGGTTCACGCACGGGCCGTTCGAGCCGGGGGCCCCGGAGCACAGGAGCACCGTTATGTCCGCCAAAGACGGCGGCTACTTCAGCCGGTTGGTTCGCAAGCTGACCAGCGACGTCGAAGATCTCGACGCCGACGACCTGTCCGAAAAGTCCGAGGCCGGCGGTGCGCAGCGCGCGTGTGACTGCCGGTCGGGTCAAGAGGTGACGGTGCTCGGCAGGATCCGCAGCGTGGAGCTCTGCCCGACCAACGAGGCGGCGACACTGCAGGCCGAGCTGTTCGACGGCACACAGGGTGTGACGCTAATCTGGCTCGGACGCCGCCGGATCCCCGGAATCGAACCCGGGCGAACCATCAAGGTGCGCGGCCGGATGGCCGAACGTAATGGTCAGAAGGTGCTGTACAACCCCTATTACGAACTTCAGAGCCCTGTGAGTTGATCCCGTATCGTGACTGAACCCGCCGGCGGCGAGCAGAAGAAGACCGGGGAACCGGACGACGACAAGAAGCCTCAGCCCACCCTCCTGGAACAGATGGGTGGGCTGTCGGGGCTGTTCTACTCCTCGCTGCCGGTCATCGTGTTCGTGATCGCGAACGCCATCTTCGGTCTCACGGTGGGCATCTGGGCCGCCGTCGGCAGCGCGGTGGCCATCACGGTGCTGCGCGTCGTGCGCAAGGAGCCGCTGCAGCCCGCCATCTCCGGGTTCTTCGGCGTGGCGATCGCGGCGTTCATCGCCTACCGGACCGGTTCGGCCAAGGGCTTCTTCCTGTTCGGTATCTGGACGAGCCTGGTCTACTTCGGTGTCTTCGTGCTTTCCATCGTCGTGCGCTGGCCGCTCGCCGGCGTGGTGTGGAACGCGCTGAACGGAAACGGCCACGCCTGGCGCAAAGACAAGAAGTCGCTGATCGCCTATTCGATCGCGACCGGCGCGATGGCGCTGATCTTCGGTGCCCGGTTCGTCGTGCAGCGCTGGCTCTACGACGAGGACTACACCGGCTGGCTGGCCTTCGCGAAGATCGCGATGGGCTACCCGCTGTACGCGCTCGGCCTGCTCACCGTCGTCTGGGCGGTGCGGCGGTCGGAGAAGCACCTCAAGGCGCTGGCCGAAGAGGCACCGCGCGAAGAGACGGACTCCGAGGCCGAAGCGCGCTTGCGCGAGAAATACGCGCAGGCGCCCGCCGTCGAGAACTAGCCGCTTCCGTCAAGCCCTGGATGGTATGAACGGGACTTTCTTTGCGAAATTTGCAAGGAAAGTCCCGTTCACAACACGGGCTGGAGGCGTGACAGGACCTTTCAGTACCCCAGCGCGGTCCGGATCTCCGGTTCCACGTCCGAGGTCGCCACGAACAGCAGCTCGTCGCCCGGCTCCAGTGGATCCTCCGGCTGCGGCACGATCACCCGGTCCCCACGCAGGATCGTCACCAGCGCCGCGTCACGCGGCAGGTTGATCTCGCTGACCGCTTTGCCCGCCAGCGGGGTCTCCTCCGGGAGGGTGAGTTCGACCAGGTTCGCCTGACTCTGCCGGAACGTCATCAGCCGCACCAGATCGCCGACGCTCACCGCCTCTTCGACCATCGCCGCGAGCATCCGCGGGGTCGACACGGCGACATCGACGCCCCAGGCGTCGTTGAACAGCCATTCGTTGGCCGGGTTGTTCACCCGCGCCACCACCCGGCGCACCGCGAACTCGGTCTTCGCCAGCAACGACACCACCAGGTTCGCCTTGTCGTCGCCGGTCGCGGCGATCACGACGTCGCACTCCTCGATCCCGGACTCCTCGAGGATCGACACCTCACAAGCGTCGCCCAGCACCCAGTCCGCCTGCTCGACGGTGTGCGGCTCGAACTGGTCGGCCTCGCGCTCGATGAGCATCACCTGGTGGCGCCCGTCGATCAGCTCCGCGGCGATCGACCGGCCCACCGCGCCGGCCCCGGCAATCGCGACCCGCATCAGTTCTCCTCTTCCGGTTCGCGAGCGGCGACGGTGGTCACGTCGCTGACGGTGCCCGATTTCGCGGCGACGTAGACGACGTCGTCGGCCTGGATCACGGCCTTGGTGTCGGGCAGCACCGCGGTGCCGAACCGCATGATGAACGCGACTCGCGCGCCGGTGGTGTCCTGCAGGTCGCGCACGCTGTGCCCGATCCACCCCTCGTGCAGCGGGAGTTGCAGGAGCGCCACGCTGCCGGAGGGATCGCGCCATTCCGAGGCGACGCCGTCGGGAAGCAGGGTGCGCAGGAACCGGTCGGTCGTCCACGGGACGGTCGCCACGGTCGGGATGCCGAGCCGTTCGTAGACCGCCGCGCGTTTGTGGTCGTAGATCCTGGCGACGACCTTGTCGACGCCGAAGTTCTCCCTGGCCACCCGCGCCGAGATGATGTTGGAGTTGTCACCGCTGGACACCGCCGCGAAAGCCCCCGCGCGTTCGATCCCGGCCTGGATCAGCACCTGCCGGTCGAAGCCGACGCCGACCACCTGCTGACCGTGGAAGTCACTGCCGAGCCGCCGGAACGCCTGCCGGTTCTTGTCGATGACGGCGACTTCGTGCCCGAGCCGCTCCAGCGCCGCGGCCAGGGATGCGCCGACCCGGCCGCATCCCATGATCACCACGTGCACGCCCTGCCTCCTTAGTTCGCGGACGTTTCACCCGTCCGCCGGTACCCAGACACACCAGCGCCGAACCTACCGTGCGGGCCGCCCGTTACTCCACCGTCCTCCCCGCCGCCACCCTCAACGGAGACGCTGCGCGCCGCGGCTAGTCTTTCCTGGTGTCGAAGTTCCCGACCGTATTGAAGCGGCTCGTCCTCGGACGTCCTTTCCGGAGTGACCGCCTCTCGCATACGCTCCTGCCGAAGCGCATCGCGCTGCCGATTTTCGCGTCCGACGCGTTGTCGAGCGTCGCCTACGCGCCTGAGGAAATCTTTCTGACCCTCAGTGTCGCCGGTCTGTCCGCGTACGCGTTCGCGCCCTGGATCGGGGTCGCCGTCGCGCTCGTCATGCTGGTCGTGGTCGCGTCCTACCGGCAGAACGTGCACGCCTACCCCAGCGGCGGCGGTGACTACGAAGTCGCCAACACCAACCTCGGCGGTAAATTCGGGCTCACCGTGGCCAGCGCGCTGCTGGTCGACTACGTGCTCACCGTGGCGGTCTCGACGTCGTCCGGCGTGGCGAACATCGGTTCGGCCATTCCGTGGGTGGCGCAGCACAAGGTGATCTTCGCGGTCGTCATCGTGGTCGTGCTGACCGCGCTGAATCTGCGCGGAGTGCGCGAATCGGGCAAAACCTTCGCCATCCCGGTGTACGGCTTCATCATCGGCATTATCGGCATGGTGATCTGGGGCCTGATCGAGGCCGCCTCCGGCGCCGACATGCGGGCCGAGAGCGCCGATTTCGGGTTGCACGAAGAAGCCTCTTTGACCGGTTTCGCGTTCTTCTTCCTGCTGCTGCGGACGTTCTCCTCCGGCGCGGCGGCGCTGACCGGGGTCGAGGCCATCAGCAACGGCGTCCCGGCGTTCCGGAAACCGAAGTCGAAGAACGCGGCGACCACGTTGCTGATGATGGGGGTGCTGGCGGTGACGATGCTGGTCGGCATCATCACGCTGGCGATCATCACCGAGGTCAAGTTCGCCGAGCATCCCGAGACCCAGCTGTCCGGTACCCCGGCGGGCTATGAGCAGAAGACGATCGTCGCGCAGATCGCGCACGCGGTGTTCGCCGACTTCACGCCGGGCTTCTACTACATCTCCTTCGTCACCGGGATCATCCTGCTGCTGGCCGCGAACACCGCGTTCAACGGCTTCCCGGTGCTCGGCTCGATCCTCGCCCAAGACCGTTACCTGCCGCGCCAGCTGCACACTCGCGGCGACAGGCTGGCGTTCTCCAACGGCATTCTTTTCCTCTCGGCGTTCGCGCTGGTGCTGATCATCGCGTTCGACGCCGAGGTCACGAAGCTCATCCAGCTCTACATCGTCGGGGTTTTCGTCTCGTTCACGATCAGCCAGGCTGGCATGATTCGGCACTGGAATCGCCTGCTGGCCAGGGAAACCGACCCGGCGGTGCGGCGGCGGATGCGGCGTTCGCAGACCGTCAACGCCGTCGGCCTCACGATGACCGGCACCGTGCTGATCATCGTGCTGATCACGAAGTTCCTGCTCGGCGCCTGGATCGCGATCGCGGCGATGGTGGCGATCTACATCCTGATGACCGCGATCCGGAAGCACTATGACCGGGTCGCCGAGGAATTGCGCGAAATGGACCGGAAACCGGTCGTATTGCCTTCGCGTAACCATGCGATCGTGTTGATTTCGAAACTGCACCTGCCGACGTTGCGTGCGCTTTCCTATGCCAAGGCCGTGCGCCCCGATGTGCTCGAAGCCGTCACCGTGAACGTCGACGACATGGAGACGCGCAAACTCGTCCAGGAATGGGACGACCACAACTTCAAGGTGCCGCTGAAAGTGATCGAATCGCCGTATCGCGAGATCACGAAACCCGTGCTGGACTATGTGAAGCGTGTCCGCGGTGACAATCCGCGCAACGTGGTCACCGTGTTCATCCCGGAGTATGTCGTCGGGCACTGGTGGGAGCAGGTGCTGCACAATCAGAGCGCGCTGCGGCTCAAGGGACGCCTGCTGTTCCAGCCCGGCGTCATGGTGACCAGCGTGCCGTGGCAGCTCGAATCGTCGGAAAAGGCGATCAAACGCGACCGGAAGGCGCGCCCCGCGGCCGGTGACGTCCGGCGTGGATTCTCCCCCGTGGGCAAGCAGACCGAAAAGACGAAGGACAAGGAAAAATCAGAATGAGTGTGGACGCGTCGACCGGTACGTGGCTCGGACGGACGATCGAGCTGGAGGTCGGCGCGGTGGCGCACGGCGGGCACTGCGTCGCGCGGGCGGAGGGGCGGGTCGTGTTCGTGCGGCACGCGCTGCCCGGCGAACGGGTACTGGCCTCGGTCACCGAGGACAAGGGTGGTTCGTTCTGCCGCGCCGACGCGATCGAGATCCTGGAGGCGTCACCGGAACGAGTGGAGCCGCCGTGCCCGCTCGCGGCGCCAGGGGGGTGCGGCGGCTGCGATTGGCAGCACGCCACGCCCGGTCACCAGCGTGAACTCAAGGCCGCCGTGGTCATGGAACAGCTGAAGAGGATGGCCGGGATCGAGCGCGAGGTCGTCGTCGAAGCGTTCGACGGCGGCCCGCTGGACTGGCGCAGCCGCGTCCGGCTCGTCGCGGGCAAGGACGGCCGCGCGGGTTTCCGGGCGCACCACAGCCACCGCGTGATCCCGATCGACGACTGCCCGATCACCGTCCCCGGCGCGCTCGACGACGTCGTGTCGCGGAACTGGCGGCCCGGCAGCGAAATCGAGGTCACCAAGGACGGCGGGGGTCACGTGCACCTTCGTGACCTGTCGACGGTCCACGGGAAGACCAAGTCCCGGCAGCTGGCGGGCGGGCTCGCCGTCCAGCACGCGGCGGGCCGCGACTGGCGCCTGGACGCCCACGGCTTCTGGCAGGTCCACCCGGCCGCCGCGGACACCCTGGCCGCCGTCGTCGCCGAATGGGCCGAAGCCCCGCGCGACGGCGTGGCCTGGGACCTCTACGCCGGCGTCGGCCTTTTCGCCTCCGTGCTCGCTTCGCAGGTCGGCCCGGGCGGGCGGGTCCTGGCCATTGAATCCGGCCGCCGCGCCGTGTCCGACGGTGAGGAGAACCTGGCCGACCTCCCCCAGGTCCGCTGGCGCTCCGGCCGCGTCGAGCACCTGCTGGACGATGCCCCCAAACCCGTCGACGTCGTCGTCCTCGACCCGCCGCGCAAGGGCGCGGGCAAGGCCGTCGTCGAGTCGATCGTCGAAGGCTCGCCGGACCGGATCGTCTACGTGGCGTGCGACCCGGCGGCGCTGGCCAGGGACATCGCGCTGTTCGCGGAGCACGGCTACCGGCTGGTGGACCTGCGCGCTTTCGACGCCTTCCCGATGACACACCATGTCGAATGCGTTGCGTTGTTGCAATAACGGGGAATTCGTAGACCGTCGGAATGGATCGGCCTCGTTCGACTTGTCCGGGTGCCGGGTGCTCGTCATCCTGAGTTTCGTGTTCGAATTTCGGGAAACGAGATCTCTTGCCCTGGTATTCGGTGATCGCGGCGGGAAAGGCTGACCCGTGCTCCCCTCGATGCTTCCGCCCGGTATCACCACACAGGAGGTCAGCTACCGGAGCGGCCGGAAACAGGTCATCTACACGGCGCCCTACGTGTCGGACGGGCCGGTGCTCACCCGGGATCTTCTGGGCAGGCAGGCGTGGATGTTCATGTACGCCCATTTCGTCTTCACCTGGGTCGAGGGCGCCGTCCAGGTTCAGGTTAGCCACGGAACTCTGAGCGGGCCGAAGATGCCGCTATGGAAGGGCGTGAGCATAGGGGCCTACTGGTCGGGGCCCGCGCTGGCCGAGTTCGGGCAGGTCTGGGTGCTGAACCAGATCTCCGGGGACCGCGGTACACCGGCTGTCATTTCGGATTCGATTCCCTGAGGACCGCGGGCATGCCGAGAAGCCCGTCGCCGGTGTGGCCGACGGGCTCCTCGGTTCTGTTGTCAGGTAACGCGGTGCAGGATATTGCGCCGGGGTTGTCGTAGCGGATCCAGATATCGGGGTGGCACGAATTCCGGAATGCCATCGGGTGCCATTCGGACTTGCCAGTCGTCGTGGTGGATGAGCCGATGGTGGAACGAGCAGAGCAGCACGAGGTTGCGTAGGTCAGTGGGGCCGCCGTCTGCCCAGTGCTGAATGTGATGGGCGTGGCAGTGCTTCGGCGCCCGATGACACGCGGGGAACGCGCAGCCCCCGTCACGGATGTTGAGGGCGCGGCGTTGGCCGGGGGTGACGAATCGTCTCATCCGCCCGACGTCGAGGGGTTCACCGGCGGCGCTGAGGACCACGGGGATCATGAGACAGTCGCAGGCGGCCAGTCTGGCTTCGCGGGCGGTGATCCGCCCGACGAAGTCCAAACATGCGTTCCCGATACCGGTCTTCAGTTCATCGAGGCCGATGGTGACGTGCACGAGGGTGCGGTAGCCGGAGGTGCCGGGCTGGTCGGGGCAGGCGATGGCGAGGTCGAGAAGGTCAGCCAAGGCGTCGCCGCGGCGTTGGGGCAGGGTCCGGTGGTCGGCCTGGCCGAACTCGTCGACCGGGCGTCGTCCCGCGTGGGCGTCCAGCGCGGCCGCGGTGCGGGCCCCGGTCTCGGGGTCGAGGAGTCCGGAGAGCTTCCAGAAACCGTCTTTGCGGCGCTCGACGAACACCTCACGCCGCGGCGGGTCGGGTTCGGGATCCTTCGGTTCCTTCCCGTCCGCGTCCAGATGGGCGAGCAGGTCGGCGCCGGCTTCGGTGATCTCTTTCGGCCCGGCTTTCCGGGCGAGGTCGGCGAGGATCTTCTCCGCGCCGTCGCGCTCGTCCGTGGGCACGTCGGACGGGATCCTGCGGAGAAAGTCGAGGATGAGGTCGATGTGCTGCTCGGCGAGCGCGCCGTCCTCGGCCGCGGCGGCGGTCGCGGGCGCGAACACCGTTCCCGTGCCACCGGCCTCCGGGACGGGGCTGAGCGCCAGTGCCCGATTCACCACGTCCTGCGCGTCACCGTGGGAAATCCGGGCCACGTCAGCGAACCAGCGTGACGCGCTCCCGTAGCCGAACAGGTCTTCCGCGCCCCGCGTTTCGACCTCGGCCAGGTATTTCCCCAGCCCGGCCGACGCCACCCGCAGCACCTGCAGCAGATGCGTCACGCCGTGGGCAAGCTCCAGCTTGCCGGCGCGCCACAACTCCTGCGGCAGTTCGGGAATGAGGGTCTCGGACACCCCTCCATGATACCGAAATCCCCGAACAATTGTTCGTAATTTTAAGCGACAACGCTCATTGCGCATTGACCACTAGAGGGTGAAATCGAATAGCTCGGCGGTGACACAAAGCTTACGGTCGGGCATGGGAGCGGCGACTGCGGCACCCCAAGCTGTGTCGTGCCCCGGGTGTCGGTCTCAGGGCAGGTGTTGTGAACGAGGCGTTCACAACACCGTCTTCCCGAACGACCCCAGTGCCCAGTGCCCAGTGCCCAGTGCCCAGGGCCCAGGGCCCAGGGCCCAGTGCCCGATGTCGCGAAAGCCACTTTCGGGACATCAGACGTCGCGCAAGTGGCTTTCGCGACATCAAGGATGGCGCCCGGGTCTCAGCCTCAGCGTTTCAGCGTGAAATTGAAACCTCTCGACACTTTCCCGTTCAACTGAATTTCCGAAGAGACCCTCCCCCCGTCGATCAATCTCTCGACCTCGGCCCGCGTAAGGCCGCACCCTTCGGCGATCAGCCGCACGGGCCGGACCGGGATCCGCGCCGCGAAGCGAACCGAGACGTCGAGCGTGTCCAGGAGGACCGAACCACCGGTGTCGAGGCGCCAAGCGCCGTCCCAGTCGAGGGCGACGCGGTTCCGGCGTAGCAAGACCGGATCCCGCAGCAGTTCGGCGACTAGGCCGAGATCGTTGTCGTGCAGCCGGTTCAGCAGCTCAGGCCGGACGGAGCGCACTTTCGTTCGTTCCAGGATCGTGAGCTTCGCCGTGTCCCCGCACGCGGTGCAGAGCACGAGGAGCCAGGCGTCGATGAGCTTGTGGTTGGCGTTGACGCGGAACTTGCCGCTCGCCCGGAAGCGGCCGGACGCGCACGCGTGGCAACGGCGGCGGACGAGTGGCAGGCAGGTGGGTACGACCACCCAGTTTTCGAGCACAGGAATACACCCGTTTCAGTGAGAAAACCGCAGCAAGAAGGAGCGCGACCGCGGAGACGCGGCGCGCAACGAATCAGCTCTCGGGAGGTCTCACAGGGCGTACAACGGCAGGTCCTCGGCTCGGCGGCGTGGTTCAGCGGCACGGTAATGGCACCGGCGGGGCCGCTCCACTGGTTTTCGGGCAAAGCGAAGGCCCCCTGGCCGAAGCCAGGGGGCCTTCTCAAGCACCTTTAAGTGCGCGCATCCTCCTTCAGCAGGTCCGCGCACTTCTCGCCGATCGCCATCGTCGTGATGCACGGGTTCACCGCGACCAGGAACGGCATCGCCGAACCGTCGGCGACCCGCAGGCCCTCGACCCCGCGCACCCGCAGCCGAGCGTCCAGTACGGCAGAGGGGTCCCCGTCGCCGCCCATTTTCGCGGTGCACGCGGGGTGATAGACCGTGTTGTGCGTCTTGCGCAGGTAGTCCGCGATCTCGTCGTCGGTCTTGACGTCCCTGCCGGGCGCGAGTTCCGTGCCCGCCCATTCGTCCAGCGCGGGTTGTTCGGCGATCTTGCGGGCCAGTTTGATGCCGTAGGTCATCACGCGCATGTCATGCTCGTCGGTGAAGTAGCGCGGGTCCACCTTCGGCTTGTCCCGGTAGTCACGGCTGCGCAGCCGCACGGTCCCGGTCGAACGCGACCGGGTGACGTTCGGGGTCAGGCAGAAGCCGTTCTCCGTGGTGGGATAACCCTGCCGGAGGGTGTTCATGTCGAACGGCACGGAACCGTAGTGGAACATCAGGTCCGGCCGGTCGAGGCCTTCCTCCGTGCTGGTGAAGATGCCGATTTCCCACCATTGCGTGGACTCGGTGGTCATCGGCTGCAGCGCGTCCCATTGGATGACGCCCTCCGGGTGATCCTGCAGGTTTTCGCCGACGCCGGGGGAGTCCACGAGCACGTCCACCCCGACCTCGCGCAGATGCGCGGCCGGGCCGATTCCCGACAGCATCAGGAGTTTCGGGGTGTCGATCGCGCCAGAGGACAGGATCACTTCGCGTCGCGCGCGCAACGGAACGCCGTGGATCAGGTCGTCGGCCAGGTATTCCGCGCCGGTGCAGCGTTTGCCGTCGAACAGCAGCCGCCGGACGCGGGCGCCGGTGATGATCTCCAGATTCGGCCGCTTGCCGATGATCGGGTGCAGGTAGGACACCGACGCCGACGACCTCGTGCCGTCTTCGCGCGCGTTGATCTGGAACCAGTTCGCTCCGTGCGTCACGGTCTTGCCCGAGTTGAATTCCGTCCGCGGGATGCCCGCCTGCTCACACGCTCGCAGCAGGGCGACGCCGGTCGGATCGTTCGGCGGCACCGAGCGGATGGTCACCGGGCCCGAGCGGCCGTGGTGGTCACCGGGGCCGTCGTTGGTCTCAAGCCGCTTGTACAGCGGGAAGATGTCCTTGGCCGACCAGCCGGGCAGGCCGAGTGACGACCATTCGTCGAGGTCTTCCGCCGGTGCCCAGAACGCGATGCACGAGTTGTGCGACGAGCAGCCGCCGAGCACTCGCGCGCGGGCGTGCCGCAGGAAGGAGTTTCCGGACTCCTGCGGTTCGACCAGGTAGTCCCAGTCGTACCCGGATTCGAGCAGCGCCATCCACTTCGTCAGTTCCAGTACCGCTTGGTCGTCCACATCGGACGGTCCGGCTTCCAGGAGCGCCACGGTGACGTCCGGGTCCTCCGAGAGTCTCGCCGCGACCACCGAACCCGCCGTCCCGCCGCCGACGACGATGTAGTCGAACTCTCCGGTCACTGTGCTGCCTCCTCGGGCTGTGCTTCCGCGGCGTGATCGGCGAGAACACCGCTCTTGTGCCGCAGGACGAACCAGTAGTACGCGAAACCGATGACCGCCACCGCGCCGACGAACAGCACGGCCCCCCATTCGAGGTACCAGTGGTAGGGCTCGGTCGCGTTGTAGACCTCGCGCCGCGGCCACGCCAGGTTCACCACGATCGCGCCGCCCCACAGCACGCCGAGGATGTTGACCGGCAGACCCAGTTTGCCGAGGGAGAAGTACTTGGTGCCTTCCCCTTTCGGCGGGGGCCACTGTCCACGAAGTCGCTTGACCAGCATCGGGATGGTCACCAGCAGGTACGCCAGGTAGATCATGATGATGCCGATGCTGGTGATCACCGTGAAGATCTGCGGCTGGCCGACGTTGACCACCAGGATCAGCACCGCGATGACACCGGAGACGATCGCGGGGATCACTGGCGTCTTCGTCTTCGGCGACACCCGCGCCAGATGCTTCCCGGCGGGCAGGTTGTTGTCCCGGCCCATCGCGAACATCATCCGGATCGACGCCGACTGCACGGCCAGGTTGCACACCGTGATGGCGATGACGACCGCCAGCAGGAAGATCGTGCCGATCGTGCTGCCGAGGACGTCGAGCACGATGAACTGCAGCCCGCCCGTCGCGATCTCGGGGTCGTTGATGTCGCCGACGGCCATCAGCGCCAGGATCAGGATCAGCCCGCCGATGACGAACGACGCGATCAGCGCGCGCAGGATCGCCTTGGGCGCGTTCTTGCGTGGGTCGTGCGATTCCTCTCCGAGTGAGCTGGCCGTGTCGAAGCCGTACATGACATACGTCGACGCGAGCGAAGCGACCAGGAAGGCCCCGAAATAGCCCCAGGGCTGGTCGGCGCCGGTGTTGTTGGTCTGCATGACGACCTCGGGGCCGCGGGTGATGTTCACCGCGAGCGCGATGATCAGCAGGACCGCGGCGATGAGTTCGATGAACACCCCGGCGCTGTTGATCCGCGCCATCAGCTTGACGCCCCACGCGTTCACCAGCGTGGTGAACAGGATCAGGATGGTGCCGAGGATGATCGCGTTCACCGCGCTGTCGCCGGAGAACGAGAAGAACGACGAGATCTGGGGGAGCGTGATCTGATACGCCAGCGCGACAGCGGCGATGCTGACGATCGAGGCGGTCAGCATCATCCACCCGGCCATCCAGGCCACGTGCGGGCTGCCGAGCCGTTTCGACCAGTTGTAGATCGATCCGGCCACCGGGTAGTGCGCGGCCAGTTCGGCGAACGACAACGCGACCATCAGCTGTCCGACGAACACCATCGGCCATGACCACCAATAGGCGGGCCCACCGAAGCTGAAACCGAAGTAGAACAGCTGGAAGGTCCCGGTCAGGATCGAGATGTAGCTGATCCCGGCGGCGAAGGTGTGGAAGTTGCCGAGCGTTCTTTCGAGTTCCTGTTTGTAGCCGAAACCGGCGAGGCCGTCGTCGGAAGGAGTACTCATCGGCACTTTCCCCTTTTTAGTTGGACGCCGCCGGCTCCCCTGAGAACCAGCGCTGTGGTCCGGGCCGGAGGTTCTGGTAGATGTGCTTCGTCTCCACGTACTCGGCCAGCCCCGTCGGGCCCAGCTCGCGCCCGAAACCGGATTGCTTGTATCCGCCCCATTCCGCCTGCGGCAGGTACGGGTGGAAGTCGTTGATCCAGATCGTGCCGTGCCGCAGCCGGTTCGCGACCCGCTGCGCGCGCGACGCGTCGGAGGTGAATACCGCGCCCGCGAGGCCGTAGTGCGTGTCGTTGGCGATGCGGACGGCGTCGTCCTCGTCGGTGAAGGTCTCGACGGTGAGCACCGGGCCGAACGATTCGTCGACGACGGCGCTGCTGCCCTGCCTCACGTTGTCGAGGATGGTCGGCAGGTAGTAGTGCCCCTTCGCCAGCGCGCGATCGTCGGGGCGTTTGCCGCCGGTGCGCAGGACAGCGCCTTCTTCCAGAGCCGCGGCGACGTAGCGTTCGATCTTTTCCAAATGGGCGGCCGAGATCAGTGGGCCGGTTTCAGCCTTCGGGTCGAAAGGTCCACCCAGTCGGATCAGTTCGGCACGGCGGACGAGTTCGTCGACGAACCTGTCATGCCACTCCTCCTGGACGATCAGCCGCGCGCCCGCCGAGCAGACCTGTCCGGAGTGCAGGAACACCGCGGTCAGCGCGTAGTCGACGGCGGTGTCGAAGTCCGAGTCGGCGAAGACGACGTTCGGGTTCTTGCCCCCCAGCTCCAGCGCGACCTTCTTGACGGTGGCGGCGGCGGAGGCGGCGATGATCTTCCCGGTCGCGAGGCCACCGGTGAACGACACGAGGTCGACGTCGGGATGCTCGGACAGCGGTGCCCCGGCCTGCGCGCCCGCGCCGAGTACCAGGTTCGCGACGCCGCCGGGCAGCCCGGCCTCGGTCAGCAGCTTCATCAGCATGACGCAGGTGTGCGGCGTCAGCTCGCTGGGCTTGAGGACGAACGTGTTGCCCGCCGCGAGTGCGGGGGCGACCTTCCAGATCGTCTGCAGGAGCGGGTAGTTCCACGGCGTGATCAGCCCGCAGACGCCGACCGGCTCGTGCACGATCCGGCTGAACGCGTCCGGGTCGCCGGTGTCGACCACGCGGCCGGCGTCGTTGGCGGCGAGCTTGCCGAAGTAGCGCAGGCACGCGGCGATGTCGGCCATGTCGTACTTGCTCTCGACCAGGCGTTTTCCGGTGTCGAGCGACTCGGCGCGAGCGAAGGCCTCGGCGTCGCGGTCGAGCAGGTCGGCGACCTTGAGCAGCAGGTCGCCGCGTTCGGGGGCCGGCGTGTTCGGCCATGGCCCGGTGTCGAAGGCCTTCCGGGCGGCGGCGATGGCCGCTTCGGTGTCCTCCCGGGTACCTTCGGCGACCTCCGCGACCAGCGACCCGTCCGCGGGGCAGCGGATTTCCCGGCGACCACCGCCGACCGCGTCGACCCATTCGCCACCGATGAAGAAATCCGCCATCAAGCCCCTCCGAAACCGGCTCCTGCTCAACCGTCGATCAGCGATTATCGCGGCCACCCGACGTGACCGCTACTTGGCAAAAGAGACCATGTTCACACCGTCGGGTGACGAATGGTGATTTTCTGACATGTGACCCGTGACGCGGTGGACGGAAGGCTCTCAGACGCGCTCCGTAGACTGGTCGGAACGGCGGAAGAGGAACCAGGCGAGGTGGAAGAGTGACGTTGCTCGAGTCCGTGCACGGACCGGCCGACTTGAAGCGGTTGGACCAGGAGCAGCTCGGCGAGCTGGCCGCGGAGATCCGCGACTTCCTGGTCGAGAAGGTGCGGCTCGCCGGTGGTCACCTCGGCCCGAACCTGGGTGTCGTCGAGCTGACGATGGCCCTGCACCGGGTCTTCGACTCGCCGAGCGATGCCATCGTGTGGGACGTGGGTCATCAGGCCTACGTGCACAAGATCGTCACCGGTCGCCACGACGGCTTCGGCAAGCTGCGCCAGCTCGGCGGTCTCACCGGCTACCCGGCGCGCGCCGAGAGCGAGCACGATCTCGTCGAGAACAGCCACGCGTCGACGGCGTTGTCCTATGTGGACGGTCTGGCGAAGGCGTTCGAACTCGGCGGTGGTGGCAGGCACGCGATCGCCGTGGTCGGTGACGGGGCGCTGACCGGCGGCATGTGCTGGGAGGCGCTCAACAACATCGCCGCGAACCCGCGCCGTCCGGTCGTCATCGTCATCAACGACAACGGCCGCTCGTACTCGCCGACCATCGGCGGCGTGGCGGACCACTTGGCGTCGCTGCGGTTGAAGCCGGGCTACGAGAGCGTTCTGGACCGTGGCAAGGAACTTCTGCGGCACACGCCCTTCGTCGGCAAGCCGATCTACGCGGCGCTGCACGCGGCGAAGGCGGGGATCAAGGACGCGCTGAGCCCGCAGATGATGTTCTCCGACCTCGGCCTCAAATACCTCGGCCCGGTCGACGGGCACGACCTCGCGGCACTGGAGAAGGCGTTCCAGAACGCCCGCGACTTCGGCGGTGCGGTCATCGTGCACGTGGTCACCGAGAAGGGCCACGGCTACGAGCCCGCGGTGACCAACCAGGCCGACCAGATGCACCAGACCGATCCGATCGACCCGGAGACCGGCCTGCCGCCGGTCAAGGGCCCGAGCTGGACCGGCGTCTTCGCCGACGAACTGGTCAAGATCGGCGCCGACCGCGAGGACGTCGTCGCGATCACCGCGGCCATGCTGCGCTCGACCGGCCTCCACAAGTTCGCCGAGGCGTACCCGGACCGCTGGTACGACGTGGGGATCGCCGAGCAGCACGCGGTCACTTCGGCCGCCGGTCTCGCGATGGGCGGCAAGCATCCCGTTGTCGCCGTCTACTCGACCTTCTTGAACCGGGCGTTCGACCAGGTCCTGATGGATGTCGCGCTGCACCGCCAGCCGGTGACGCTGGTGCTGGACCGCGCCGGCATCACCGGACCGGACGGGCCGAGCCACCACGGTATGTGGGACCTCTCGCTGCTGGGCATGGTGCCGGGTATGCGGGTCGCCGCGCCGCGCGACGCCGGCACGCTGCGCGAAGAGCTGCGCGAGGCCGTCGCGGTCGAGGACGGGCCGACGGCGCTGCGGTTCTCCAAGGGCGGCGTGATCGACTCCGTCCCCGCCGTCGAACGCGTCGGTGTGGTGGACGTACTGCGCAAACCGTCCAGTGACGCCGACGTGCTGCTCGTCGCGGTGGGCGCGTTCGCGATGCTCGGGCTCGCCGCCGCGGACCGGTTGGCGGACCAGGGCATCGGCGTGACCGTGGTGGACCCGCGCTGGGTCGTCCCGGCGCCCGCCGAGCTGGTGGCGCTGGCCGAACAGCACAAGCTCGTCGTGTCCGTCGAAGACAGTGGCCGTCACGGTGGTTTCGGGTCCGCGCTGGCCGCGCTGTTCCGCGACGCCGAATGCGACGTGCCGCTGCGAGATCTGGCGGTGCCGCAGGTGTTCCACGACCACGGGTCGCGCGAGGAGGTGCTGGCCCGCATCGGGCTCACCGCGCAGGACGTCGCGCGGCGGGTCACCGAGTGGTCCGCGAACCTGGCCAGCCGGACGCCGTCACCGGAGGACACGCACCGCTGAGGTGTGATGAACGGGACTTTCATTGCAAATTTCGCAATGAAAGTCCCGTTCATCACACGCGCTAGGCCCGCCAGATGCCGGCGGCGGACGGCCAAGTCGACCAGGCCACGGTGTCGTGCTCGCGAGTGCGGTCGGTGACTGGGGTGGATTCCGGGTCGTTAGATGACCCGAAATCCACCCAGTCCGGTGAGACAGTCCCGGTCATGCCCACCCCCTTACTCTGGTGTCAGCACAGGTGCCCGGTCACTCACTCGCTCAGGACGCCAGACGGTGCCTCGCCGAACGCGGGATCAAGATCCTCAAGACGGACGTCACCGACGACGCGTCGATGGTCGCGGGCGTCGTCGTCGATCGGCGAGATTTACGAACCGCTCGACGGCTGGGCCGGTTTGCCTAGACCGCGACAGCCGGCTCCGCGTACGCGTAGACCTCCCGTGGCTCGGGAAAGAGTTTCACCAGCACCGGATACGCGATCGCCGCCGTGCACAGCGTCATCACCATGCTGATGTCCACGCCGCCCGCGATGTCCTTGAACGGCCCGGCGATCATCGGGGTGTTGGCGGTCAGCAAGCCCAGTGTCGTCGCCGGGATCCACGCGGCCATCGCGCGCCAGTTCACGCCGCGGGTGAACCAGTAGCGCCCGCCCTTGCGGCCCTGGTTGAAGACCTGGAGGTCGTCCGGGTCGTAGAATCCGCGCCGCAGCACGAACCCGATCATCATGATCACCATCCACGGCGACGTGCACAGCACGATCAGCGTGGCGAAGGCGTTGATGCTCGAAACCATGTCCAGCACGAAGTTGCCGACGAAGATGAACACGACGCTGAGCGAGCCGATCAGCAACGTCGCCTGGACCCGGCTCAGCTTCACGAAGATCGAACTGAAGTCCAGGCCGGTCCCGTAGAGCGACGTCGTGCCGGTGGACAGCCCGCCGATCAGTGCGACCACGATCAGCGGGATCGCGTACCAGAGCGGGGAGATCGCGGTCAGGCCGGTGATGTAGTCGGCCGGATCCGCGACCAGCGTCGCGGTGGCGATGCCGAACCCGAACGGCAGCAGCGTCGCCACCTGCGCCAGGAACGGCGCGGCCAGCAGGGAACGGCGGCTGTGGCGCGCGGGGATGTAGCGTGTCCAGTCGCCGAGGAAGGCGCCGAACGAGATCGGGTTCGCCATCGTGGTGAGCGCGGCCAGGATCCAGGTCGGCCAGAAGTCCCCGAGAGCGTAGGTACCGGTGCCGTCGAACCCGGGGTCGAACGTGCCGCCGTAGGCCACTACCCCGAGCAGCATGATCGCGGTGCCCAGGGTGACGGCGACGCGGTTCACCAGCAGCATGAACCGGTAGCCGTAGATGCACACCACCAGCGTGGCGATCGCGATGACGCCATACGCGACGCCGCGGAGCACCTCGCCGCCGTCGAAGCCGAAAAGCCGTTGTGCCGCACCGGCGACGGCGTCGCCGCTCACCCAGACCGAGATCGCGAAGAACGTGATCGCCGTCAGCAGGGAGAGGAAGGAGCCGACACAACGGCCGACGACGCCGAAGTGCGCGCCCGAGGAGACGGCGTTGTTGGTCCGGGTGAGCGGGCCGAACAACGACATCGGCGAGAGCACCAGCGCGCCGACGACCACACCCGCGACGGTGGCCGCCACCGCCGCCCAGAAGCTCAGGCCGAAGGCGATCGGGAGCGTCCCGAGGATGATGGTGGCGAAGGTGTTCGCGCCGCCGAACGCCATCCGGAACAGGTCGCGGGGCCGCGACGTCTGTTCCTCCGGCGGGATCGGCGCGATGCCGTGCTGCTCGACTTCGGTGATCTTCTCACCCATGGGGACCTCCAAATACGCAAGTAGTCCTCTAGTTGCGGTAGTTCGTGCCGCCAACTACCGCAACTAGAGGACTAAACGCGGTCAGGCGAAGCGGGTCATGACGTGCTTGACGCGGGTGTACTCGGCGAAGGAGTAGGACGAGAGGTCTTTCCCGTGGCCGGAGTGACCGAAGCCGCCGTGGGGCATTTCCGCGACCAGCGGCCCGTGGGTGTTGACCCAGACGCAGCCGAAGTCGAGTTCGCCCGAGACACGGGTCGCGCGTCCGAGGTCGTTGGTCCAGATCGACGACGCCAGCCCGTAGGGGACGCCGTTGGCCAGTCGCACCGCCTCGTCCTCGTCCACAAAGGACTGGACGGTGATGACCGGGCCGAAGATCTCCTCCCGCACGATCTCGTCGTCCTGCTTCAGGCCCGAGATCACGGTGGGGGAGAAGAAGAACCCGCGGTCACCGGCGGGGGTGCCGCCGGTCTCCACGCGGGCGTGGGAGGGGAGCCGTTCGACGAGGCCGCGCACCCGGCCGAACTGCGCCTCGCTGTTGAGCGGGCCGAAGTCCCGGCCGGGCGCCTGTGTGGCGGCGGCCTTGGTCAGCTCCGCGACGAACTCGTCGTGGATCGCCGCGTCCACCAGCACCCGGCTGCCCGCGGTGCAGTCCTGCCCGGCGTTGTAGAACGCCGCACCGACGATGCCTTCCGCCGCCTCGGGGAGGTTCACGTCGCCGAACACCAGCAGCGGCGCGTTCCCGCCGAGTTCCAGGTGCGTGCGCTTGAGGTCTGCCGCCGCGACGGTGGCGACGTCGACGCCCGCGCGGCTCGACCCGGTGATCGACACCATCTCGGTGATCGGGTGCTTCACCAGCGCGCGGCCGGTGTCGCGGTCACCGCACAGCACGTTGAAGGCGCCCCGCGGCAGGAATTCCGCCGCGACCTTCGCCAGCAGCACGGCCGTCGACGGCGTGGTCTCCGCGGGCTTCAGCACGATCGTGTTCCCGGCGGCCAGCGCCGGGGCGATCTTCCAGACACCCATCATCAGCGGGTAGTTCCACGGCGCGATCTGCGCGCAGACGCCGACCGGCTCGCGGCGGATCGCGGAAGTGTGCCCCGGCAGGTATTCCCCGGACGCGGTGCCTTCGAGTTGCCGCGCCGCGCCCGCGAAGAACCGCAGAGCGCTGACGCACTCCGGGATCTCCTCGTCCAGCACGACGGACCGGATCTTACCGGTCTCGCGGATTTCGAGCTCGGCGAACTCCTCCGCACGGGCCTCGACGGCGTCGGCGATCTTCAGCAGTGCGAGTTGACGCTGGGCGGGCGTGCTCTTGCGCCACACCTCGAACGCCCGTTCGGCGGCCGCCAGTGCGGCGTCCACCTCGGACTCCTCGGACAGGACACTGGTGCCGAAGACCTCGCCGGTGGCGGGGTTCACCAGGTCGAGCGTTCGCGAGCCCGCCGCCGATACCTCGGCGCCGTCGACGAAATTGAAGACCTGAGTCATTTCTTCTCCAGGTGGGTCGGCTCGAACATCTTCAGACACGCGGGGACGACGACCACCGACGGGCCGGGCGTGCCCAGCGCGTCGGCGAGATCCTTCCCCACGGTGTCCAAAGAGGACACGGTGGCCGGGACGCCGAAAGAGCGTGCCAGCGCGGCGAAATCGGGTCGCGTGAGTTCGGTTGCGGTGGACTGCCCGAAGGCACCGGTCAGGTATTCGCGCAGGATGCCGTAGCCGCCGTCATCGATCACGAGCCACGTGACGTCCAGTTCGTGCTGGACAGCGGTGGCCAGTTCCGCGATGCCGTACATCGCGCCGCCGTCACCGGACACCGCGAGCACCGGTCCGCCGGTGGCGGCCGCGCCGCCGAGCGCGCCGGGCAGGCCGTAGCCGAGCCCGCCCGCGCCCTGCGCGGTGTGGATCGGCGCGCCTTCGGGGTTCCACGCGGACCAGGCCCAGTAGGCCGCGATCGTCATGTCCCAGAACGTCTGCGTGCCTTCGGGGACCGCCGCGCGGATGTCGTCGATCAGCCTGCGCTCGGCATCGAGTGGCTGGCCGTCGAGCCGTTCGCGCACCTTGGCCAGCAGGTCCGAGGCAGCCGCTTCGGCAACGCCGTCCGGCTGCCGGAACGGTACCTGCTCCAGAAGTCCTTGCAGGGCGAGCCGGACGTCGGCGTGGATGCCCAGCGCCGGGTAGTTCGACTCCAGCTTCCCGAGATCGGCCTCGACCTGGATCAGCCGGCCGCGCGGAGCGAACTCGCGGTAGTTGCTGGACAGCTCGCCGAGTCCGGAACCCAGCACCAGCAGCACATCCGCGTCCGAGAGGAATTCGGTGCTGTGCCAGTCTTCGAGCCAGGACTGCCCGGAAAGTTCGTGGTCCCAGCCGAAGACGCCCTTGCCGCCGAACGTCGACAGCACCGGGGCACGCAAGGCCTCCGCGAGCGCCTTCAGTTCCGCCTGCGCGCCCGAGCGCAGTGCGCCGCCGCCGGCGAGGATCACTGGCTTCTTCGCCGCACCAAGGAGATTCGCTGCTTCGGTGAGCAGTTCCGGCAGCGGTACGAGGGATGCCGGATTAGCGGTCGCCGAGGTGATCCGCGGCAGATCCGTCGGCGCCAGCAGGACGTCCTGCGGGATTTCGACCCACACCGGGCCGTACGGCGCCGCCGACGCGGATTCCCAGGCCTCGCGCAGCGCCGTCGGGATTTGGCTGACGGTCCGCACCACGTGCACGGACTTCACCACGTCACGGAAGCTGGCCCGCTGGTCGGGCAGTTCGTGCAGGTAACCGTGCCGTCCGCCGCCGAGCCCGGCGACCGGGATCTGGCTGGAGATGCCGAGCACCGGCACCGACGCGGCCCGGGACTCCTGCAGCGAAGCCAAGGTCAGCAACGCGCCGGGCCCGGTCGACACGATCATCGGCGTCACCGGAACCGGGCCGTCGGGGTCCGCCGCGAGCCGGGCGCGGGCGTGCCCGTCGGCCGCGAACGCCAGGTTGTTCTCCACCCGCGAACCGATCACGCGGAGTCCGGAGTCGCGCCGCAGCGCCTCGAACAGGCCGAGCGCGTGCTGGCCGGGCAGGCCGAACACGGTGTCGGCGCCGAGCGCGCGGAGGGTTTCGACGACTACGTCGCCGCCTATCCGTTCTGCGCTGGTCATTCGCCCTTCCCCAAGCTGAGCAGGCTCACCAGGTCGTAGGCGACGTGGGAGGCCGCGATGGCGGTGATCTCGGCATGATCGTAAGCCGGGGCCAGTTCCACCACATCGGCTCCGATGAGGTTGCAATCCCGCAGGCCGCGCAGGATTTCCAGCAGTTCCCGGCTGGTCATGCCGCCCGCTTCGGGGGTGCCGGTGCCCGGCGCGTGCGCGGGGTCGAGCACGTCGATGTCGACCGAGATGTAGAGCGGGCGGCCGCCGATGCGCTGGCGCAGCGCGTCGACGGTCTCGGCGACCCCGCGGCGCATGACGTCGCCGGAGGTGACGATGCCGAATCCGAGGCGGCGGTCCTCTTCCAGATCCCGCTTGCCGTACAGCGGGCCGCGCGTGCCGACGTGGGACAGCGCTTCGGTGTCGAGGAGGCCTTCCTCGGACGCCCGCCGGAACGGGGTGCCGTGGGTGTACGGCTCGCCGAAGTAGGTGTCCCAGGTGTCGAGGTGCGCGTCGAAGTGCAGCAGCGCCACCGGTCCGTGCCTTTTCGCCGCCGCCCGCAGCAGCGGCAGTGCGATCGTGTGGTCGCCGCCGACGGTCACCAGCCGCGTCCCGCCCGCGGTCAGCGCCTCTGCCTCGTCCTGCAGGGTCTCGATCGCCTCGCCTATGTTGAACGGGTTGAGCGCGATGTCGCCGGCGTCGACCACCTGCGTTTCGGCGAACGGGGAGACGTCGAGTTCCGGGTGGTACGGGCGAAGGAGCCTGCTGGCCTCACGGAGTGCGGCGGGGCCGAACCGAGCGCCTGGGCGGTAGGACACCCCGGCGTCGAACGGCACCCCGACGACGGCGACGTCCGCGTGCTCGACCTGATCGATCCGCGGCAGCCTCGCGAAGGTCGCGAAACCGGCGAACCGGGGCACCTTGGACGAGTCGACGGGGCCGATCGGGCTCTGCTCAGGCACTGTGTCTCCTTGATTTTTATCGCGCGACCGCTATCGCGCTGCCAGGACGCGACTTTCGCAGTCAACTGGTGGTTGGGTGGTAGGGCGCCCTGCCATCGCGATAGCGGGCCTGTCGGCCAAACGCGCGACCTCAAAAGATCAAGGGACCTTCGTCGCCTTAGCCTCATCGAGTTTCGCTTTCGCCTCTTCTTCTTCGGCGACCGCGCTGCCGTTCAGGCGGCGGGTCCAGACGGTAAGGATTTCGTCCGACGTCCGCGGGGTGAGGAAGCTGACCAGCAGGTACACCGCCAGGCTGGAGCCGAGTCCCCAGTAGATCGGGCTGTTGGCCTCGACGCCGTCGACGAACATGAACGTGACGACCACGACGGTGCCGACGACCATCGACGCGAGCGCGCCCTGGCGGGTACCGCGCTTCCAGGCCAGCCCGCCGATGATCGCGACCAGCAGGCCGCCGACGAGGATGTCGTAGGCGATGGTCAGCGCGTTGACCACGTCGTCCACCACCATGGCGATACCGATCGCGGCGATGCCGAGGACCAGGGTGGTGACGCGGTTCCTTGTGACCTCGTTGACGGCCTTCTTGAGGCCCAGCTTGGAAAGCAGGTCCGAGGTGCTCACCGTGGAGCAGGCGATGAGCGCGCCGCTCGCGGTCGACATCATCGCCGACAGCGCTGCGGCGAGCACCAGGCCGCGGATCCCGGCGGGCAGTTGCTCCTCGACGATGGTGGCGAACGCGTCCTGCGCGCTGGCCAGCGTCGGGTAGAGGGTTTTTGCCGCCGTCCCGATCAGCGCGCCGGCGAGGCCGTAGATCAGGCAGTAGACACCGGAGATGACGCCACCGCCGGTCGCGATGCCCGGGGTGCGGGCGGTGAACACGCGCTGCCAGATGTCCTGCCCGATCAGCAGCCCGAAGCTGTAGATGAGGAAGTAGGTGAAGATCGTGTCGCCGCCGATGGCGGTGAGTTCGAAGTAGCTCTCGTCCAGCCGCGCGGCCATCCCGTCGAAGCCGCCTGCCGAGGCGATCGAGACCGGCAGCAGGACGAACAGGATGCCGATGGTCTTGATGACGAACTGGACGATGTCGGTCAGCGTGATCGACCACATGCCGCCGAGTACCGAGTAGAGCACCACGATCGAACCGCCGATGGCGATACCTGCCCAGCTCGGCACGTCGAACAGGACCTTGAAGATGGTGGCGAACGCCAGCGTCGAGGTGACGGTCAGCATCAGCGTGTACGCCCACATGACGACGCCGGAGAACGCGCTGGTGGAGCCGCCGTAACGCAGGTCGAGCATCTCGCCGACGGTGTAGACGCGCAGCTTCACCAGCCGCCGCGCGAACAGCGTGTGCAGGACCAGGATGCCGACGCCGATCGCGATCACGAGCCAGGCGCCGGAGATGCCGTAGGTGTAGCCGAGCTTCACCCCGCCGACCGTCGAAGCGCCGCCGAGGACGACCGCGGACATCGTGCCCGAATACATGAACCAGCCGAGGCGACGGCCGGCGACCAGGTAGTCGGACTTGGTCTTGGCGAGCCGCAGACCGAACCAGCCGACCCCGATCATGCCCGCTATGTAGAGCGCGATCACCGCGTAGTCACCGGCCACGGTGTCCTCCTTGCCTGGGGGCTGTTCGCTTCGTTCGGGTCACCGTAGGTTCGTTAGCGCCTTGAACGACATGGGATGATCCATCCAAAGTTATGTGCGAATGAGGATGGAATGACCCAAACTCACGATCCGCTCGACTCAGAGGTGAATGTCCCGTTACGGGCCGTGGTCGGCAACCCGGAACTGGCACTCGACCCGGTCGTGGAGACGCTGCGCCCTGGCGCGCTCGACGCCCCGGTGCGCTGGGCGCATGTGAGCGAGCTGCGGGATCCCGCGCCGTACCTGCTCGGTGCGGAACTGCTGCTCACCGCCGGGGTGAACCTGCCGGTGGAGCCGCCGGAGATCGACCGCTACGTCCGGCGGCTGGCCGGCAGCGGGATCTCCGCGCTGGGGTTCGGGCTCACCCCCGGCGCCTACGAGACGCTGCCGCCGTCGCTGCGGGCGGCCTGCATCCGTTACGGCCTGCCCCTGCTGGTCGTCCAGCCGCGTACGCCGTTCCTGGCGATCAGCCGGGCGGTGTCGGTCGCGCTGGCCGAGGCGGGACAGCGGGAACAGCGGCGGATCGCGGTCGCGCGCGAGGCGCTGACCAGGGCGGCCGGTGACGGGCTCGGCGAGCTGACGAGCGCGCTGGCCGCACGGTTGCGGGCATGGGTGGCGCTGGTCGGCGTCGGTGACGTCCTCGCCGCCGATCACGGCACGCCGTCACCGTGGCCGGCCGAGGTCCGGGAACTGGTCGCCACGCTGCGGGCTGGCCGCGGGATCCGCAGTGCGACGACGGAACTGGCCGACGGCACGCACGTGGTCGCGCAACCGGTGTACCCACAGGCGACGGCGTCGTATCTGGTCGTGGTCGGCCGCGTCGAGCGGTTCGACGGCGCGGACCGCGCGATCCTGTCGGTCGGGGCGGCGCTGCTCGGACTGGCGAGCCGCGCGGGTTCGGACGCGGCCGGGCTCGGCGCCACCGCCACCGCGTTGCTGCTGGGGGAGACCGACGTGGCAGGCGCGGACGAGCGCCGTCTGGTCGCCGGGATCGCCTACCGCCGCGGCCCCACCGAGGCCGCCGCGCGCTACGACTGGCTGCGCGCCCGGCTCGACACCCCGCTCGTGCGGCTGCTGCCGGGACCGCGGTTCGACGCGATCGTCGGCGAGGCGCCGGAGATCGGAGACCTCGACAGGCTCCGCGCCGACGGTTGGCTCGCCGTGGTGAGTTCGCCCGTCCCGCCCGATCGCCTTCCCGAGGCCGTCACCGAAGCCGAATCGCTGCTGGGGCGGGCCGCCGCGCTGGAACGGCCGGTGGTCGCGGAAGCGTCGGGGCTCGGGTTGGACGCGCTGATCACCCCGGGCGCGGCGGCGGGGTTCGCCGCCCAAGCGTTGGCGCCGCTGCGCGAACTCGACCGGAAAGGCGACCGCGAACTGGTCAAAACGCTGCGAACCTGGCTCGCGCACCACGGCGGCTGGGACCGGACGGCCGCTCAACTCGGCGTGCACCGCAACAGCGTCCGGCACCGGATCGGGCAGATCGAACGGGCGCTGGAGGTGGACCTGGCGGACCCGGAGATCCGGATGCGGCTGTGGTTCGCCCTGCGCTGGGTCTCGTGAGTGTTAAAGCCAACCGTGTCCTAGGTACCTATGGTGGGGTCGGGATCGCGGTCCGTGAAGGACTCCTTGAGGGACCCAGAGTCCCTCAAGGAGTCCTTCACGGACTCGGAACACTCGGTTGGTCGCCTCAGTGGCCCCACCAGTGACGACGATGGCGCGTGAAGGCCCCCTTCACGCGGCTCAGCCGAAGAAACTCGACCTTCACACCTTCCTGTACTTCCTGCGGACAGACAAGCGCGACAGAACCGCCCTTACCGCCCACGAGTCCAATCAGGTCACTCTCAGGAATGTGTGGCAACGTAGGGTCGTGCGAATTCTGGTAGTCGAAGACGAAGAACCCCTCGCCGACGCGATCGCACGCGGCCTGCGGCGCGAGGGGATGGCGGTGGACATCGCGCTCACCGGTGACGACGGGCACGAAAAGGCCACTGTCACCCGGTACGACGTCGTGCTGCTCGACCGTGACCTGCCCGGCATGTCCGGTGACGACCTGTGCCGCGAGATCGTCGCGTCCGGCGAGTTGACGCGCGTGCTCATGCTCACCGCGAGCGGTTCCGTTTCGGACCGCGTGGACGGGCTTTCGCTCGGCGCCGACGACTACCTCGCCAAGCCGTTCGCCTTCCCCGAACTCGTCGCGCGGGTGCGGGCCCTGGGCCGCCGCGCGACCCCGGCCGCGCCGCCGCTGCTGACTTCGGGCGACGTCGAACTGGACCCGGCGAGGCGGACCGTCCGTCGCGCGAGCGGTCCGGTCGAGCTGACCCGCAAGGAGTTCGGCGTGCTGGAGGTGCTGCTGTCGGCCGCGGGTTCGGTGGTCAGCAGCGAGGAACTGCTCGAACGCGTGTGGGACGAGAACGCCGACCCGTTCACCACCACCGTCCGGGTCACCGTGATGACCCTGCGGAAGAAACTCGGCGAACCGGGGATCATCGAAACCGTCGTCGGCTCCGGCTACCGGGTGCCGGAGCAGGGGACCGCACGCGGGTGAACCTGTCCGGTGCCCGCAGCCTGCGTGGGCGGGTCACACTGCTCGCGACCGGGCTGGTGGCGCTGGTCAGTCTCCTGTTGCTTTGGCTGACCTGGAATCTGGTCGGCGACGCCGTTTCCGCCGTCCCGCAACTGCCGCCGGGCACCACGGTGCGGGTCGACGGCGTCGACGTCGACGCGTCGGCCGTCACCGAGCATCTGCGGGTGTACGCCCGGAACCGCGTGCTGCTGTTCGGCGCGGTCGCGTTCTGTTTCGTCGTGCTGGCGGCGGGGATCCTCGCGTGGACGTTCACCGCGCGGGTCCTGCGGCCGCTGCGCGAGATCACCGGGACGGCACGGCGGCTGTCGATCGAATCGATGGGGGAGCGGATCGGCGAGGTCCGCACCAAGGACGAACTCGCCGAACTGGCCGAGACCTTCGACGACATGCTCGACAGGCTGCAGGCCGCGTTCGACGCGCAACGGCATTTCGTCGCGAACGCCAGCCACGAACTGCGGACGCCGCTCGCGGTCATCCGCACCGAACTCGACGTCACCTTGGCCGACGAGGAAGCCGACGAAGCCGAACTGCGGCGAATGGCGGGCGTGGTCCGCGACGCGACCGAACGGGCGGAGCGGCTGGTCGGCTCGCTGTTGCTGCTCGCGCGGACGGACGGCGCGGGGCTGGTGGCGAGGGAACCGGTCGACCTCGCGGCGATCGTCGCGAGCGCGTGGCGCGCGGTGCGGGCCGACGCCGAGAAACGTGGCATCCGCACCGAATTCGCGACCCCCGGCGCACCGACGTTCGGCGATCCCGCACTGCTGGAACGTATCGCGGGCAATCTCTTGGAGAACGCCGTGCGGCACAACGTCGAGGGCGGCTGGCTGGACGTCGTCACCCAGGCCGGTCCACAGTGGTCGGTGCTGCGGGTGCGGTCGTCCGGCGGCCTGCTCGACCCGGCCGCGGTCCCCGGACTGTTCGAACCGTTCCGCCGCGCCGGTGTCGCCAGGACCGCCCGCACCGGGGCGGGGCTGGGACTTTCCATCGTGCGGGCCGCCGTCCAGGCCCACGGCGGCCTGGTCTCCGCGGAACCCGTTGTGGGCGGCGGTCTTTCGGTGACCGTCCACCTGCCCGCGCTGCCCTGACCCGCCGCCGGGGTTACGGTTCGAGGATGGTCCCCAGTATTCGGCTGAACAACGGAACGTCCCTGCCCCAGCTCGGATTCGGGGTGTACAAGATCGGCGACGACGAGGTCACCGGCGTGGTCCGCACCGCCATCGAGGCGGGCTACCGCGCCATCGACACGGCGACCCTGTACGCCAACGAACGCGGTGTCGGCGAGGCCGTCCGCACCAGCGGGCTGCCGCGCGAGGAACTGTTCGTCACCACGAAACTGTGGAACACCGAGCACGGTCACGACTCGGCGTTGCGCGCCTTCGACACCAGCATGAGCGAACTCGGCCTCTCCTACGTCGACCTGTACCTGATCCACTGGCCACTGCCGTCGCAGGACAAGTACGTGGAAACGTGGCGGGCGCTGGAAAAGATCGCCTCCGACGGCCGGGCGAAGGCGATCGGTGTCTCGAACTTCCAGCTCCCGCACCTGGAACGGCTGATCGAAGAGACCGGGACCGTCCCGGCGGTGAACCAGATCGAGTGCCACCCGTGGCTGCAGCAACCGCTGCTCCGGAACTTCCACGAGAAGCACGAGATCGTCACCGAGGCCTGGGGCCCGCTGGCGCGAGGCGGGGACCTGCTCTCCGATGAGAAGATCACCACCATCGCGCGGAAACACGGCAAGACGCCGGCTCAGATCGTGCTGCGGTGGCACATCGAGATGAACCACCTGGTGATCCCGAAGTCCGTCACGCCCGAACGGATCGAAGAGAACATGGACGTCTTCGACTTCGCGCTCGACGCGCACGACGGTGCCGCGATCGCAACCCTGGAGCAGGGCAAGCGGCTGGGGCCGGACCCGGACACGCTGGGCGCGTGAGCCCGCAAGTAGTCCTCTAGTTGCGGTTCGCCGGCGCCAGATCCGCCTCCGCACCGGCCCGGCGGGGCCGGTGAAAAGGCGGTCGGCACGCGGATGTCCTCGCCGATCCCCGCGCCTGCCAGTTCTCCTGCACGCACGAGCAGTCGCCTGCTCAGGGAGAGCTACGCCTGAGGGACGTCCACGAAAATTGGATTCCCGTAGAGCCAGAGGTCCTCGAACGGGTTCGACTGCCCGATCACGTCCGCGCTCGGCTCGATCCCGCCGGGCACGCGCTTTTTGCCGTCCGTGCCGCGCGTGCGCACGAAGAATGATTCGCGCACGTTGCGGAAGGTGTGCCGGAAGGCGACCGTCCGCCCCGGAGCCCACCGCGGTTCGAAGGAGCGCACCACGCGGGTACCCGGCGCCGACTGGGTGTCGCGGTCGGAGACGGGGCCGGTGACCGGTCCCGAGATGAGGTCGAGCCGTGCGAGCCGGGGGATCGCGCCGCCGCCGTTGGGCCGGGCCGCCAGTTTCGCCGAGACGACGACCGTGACGTCGGACCCGCGCCGGACCCGCAGCCTGCCGCCCATCGTCGCCGAGGTCCAGCCGCTGTACGCGCCGAACTCCAGCTCCTGCGCGAGCCCGCCGTGGACCACCCAGACGCGTCCCGCGCGCAGGCCTTCCAGCACACCTTCGTGGCTCCGGCGGGTCACGCCGACGACTGTGCGGCTGAACTCAGCGGGGGCGAAGTCCGCGTACGGGGGCAGAGTCTGCGGGATGCCGGTGTCGATCGGGTCCGGGTAGCCGCCGTGCTCGTCGTAGTAGCCGTCCGGGACGCCCGGCCGGACGAGGGTGTCGCCGCGGTTGTAGTGCGAGTCGGAGTTGCTGGTGATCCACCACGGCTTTCCTTCGGCCAGCAGGGAATCCCAGAGCCCGCCGACGGTCGCGGTGCTCCAGTCGAATCCGCCGTGAGTGCGGTAAGCCGCCTCCGGGAAGCCCGGCCACGAGTTCGAACCAGGCGAGTTGCCGTACCCGCCGCGGGCGCCACCGCCGCTTCCGAGTGGTTTGGGGAAGCCGTCGGCCTGCGCTCCCGGCGCGCCCTCCATGCCGATGACGATGCCTGGTGAGGCGTCGCGCAGCGCGCGGATCTCGTGCGGGGCGATCCGGCCGTTGCGCAGCGGGTGGTTGATCACCACCACGGGCGCGTGGATCCGCCGCGCGCGTTCTTCGGCGGCGAGCCAGCGGATCGCCTTGACCGCCAAGGCCTCGTTGTCCGGGGTACCCGCTTCGGTCCCGGTCAGCCGCCAGTCGAAGGCACGCTCGAACTCACGCAGCTTCGCGGCCTGGTTCGCGCCCGCCTGGAAGAACAGCGTCGCGTGCTCGGCGCCCGGCACGTTCCACTCCATGCCCTGCCACAGCAGGAGATCACGGTGCTCGCGCTGTGCCGCCCGGATCGCGGCGTTCGTCCGCTCCACCGACGACTTCTCGTGCGTGGCGTGGCCGTGATCGGTGATCACCGCCCAGTCGGCGCCGTGGCGGCGGGCGCCGTCGGCGATTCCGTCCACCGTGTACATCGCGTCGTAGGAGTACTGCGTGTGGATGTGGTGATCGCCCACCAGCCACCGGTAGTGGTCCCGGCCGAAGAGCCGTCTGACATCGATGTCGAGGGCGATGTCCAGATCGAGGGCTTCCGCCGGGGTGGTGGCGGTGAGCGGCGCGCCCGCGGCCACCGCGGACACGAGGCCCGCGCGTTTGAGGAAGCCGCGGCGGTCCACGCCAGGTTTTTCGCTGTTCACCGGCGGCACGCTAGAGAGCTTCGCTGAACGGGCGGTGTCCGAGCGGCCAACGAACGGCGCCGTGTGATGATCGTCCCTGTGGAAGACGAAAGAAGCAGACCGAGAGCGTCTCGCCGATCGCTCTGGGTGCTCGGTGCGGTCGCCTTGCTCGTCGTCGTGGCCGCCGTGACCACGGCCGTCGTGGTGCTCGGCGGGGTCGGTGCGACGCCGACGTCCGTCGTGGCGCAACCCCGGGACACCACGCCCGCCGCGCTCGGCAAACGTGAACTCTGCGGGATCCAGCTGGTCATGTACGTCGAGACCGACCAGGACATGACCGCCGCGGCGGAGAAGCTCCGGGAAGACCCGAAAGCGCGTCGCGTGCTGACCGAGACCAAGCGACAGGCCTACGAGCGGTTCCGTGAGATGTTCGCGAGCCGACCGGATCTGCTGGAGCAGACGAGCCAGGACGCCCTCCCGGCGGTCGTGCACCTCGTACCCGTCACCGGGACCGACCCCGAAGCGTGGGCGGCGGATTTGCGGCAGCGCTTCCCCAAGGCGACGAAGGTCGACGTGCTCGATCCCGCGCCGATCGCCGCGCGGATGAAGGTCACGCCCCCGCCCTGCCCGCCTTCCGGCGAACGGTGACAGCTCGTCTCCCCGGGGGGATGGCCGGGGAGACGAGCTTTCCCGCACCAGCACAGAGTTTCACGAAAACGCGGCCACTTGCCACAAAATCCACGAAAAACGCACAAGGCCACCGTCGGCGATCAGGAGATCGCCGACGGTGGCCTTGTGTTCGACGTCAGGAGAGCGGAACGCTCGCCACTCCCGGTGCCAGGAACGGCTTGCCGTTGACCTTCTCGGACACCCCGGCCCGGTCCAGGTACGGCGTGATGCCGCCCAGCCAGAACGGCCAGCCCGCGCCGAGGATCAGGCACAGGTCGATGTCGTGGGCCTCGGCGACCACGCCCTCGTCGAGCATGATCCGGACCTCCTCGGCGATCGCGGCCAGTGCGCGGTCACGCACCTGCTCGGAGGTCGACGGCGAGTCGCCGCGCTGCCAGAGCGCGTCCACCTCGGGGTCGACGGTCGCGTTGCCCTTGTCATCCCACTGCCAGACGCCCCTCTTACCCGCCTTGACAAAGCGGTCGAGGTTCTCGCTGACGGTGAACCGGTCCGGGAACGCCTCGTGCAGGGTTTCCCCGACGTGGAGGGCGATCGCCGGGCCGACCAGCTGCATCAGCGTCAGCGGCGTCATCGGCAGGCCCAGCGGTTCCAGCGCCTTGTCGGCGACCTCGAACGGCGTGCCCTCGTCGACAGTCACCAGCACCTCGCCGAGGAACCGCAACAGCAGCCGGTTGACCACGAACGCGGACGCGTCCTTGACCAGCACGCTCGACTTCTTGAGCTGCTTGCCAAGGGAGAACGCGGTGGCGAGGGCGACGTCGTCGGTCTTCTCCGCGCGGACGATCTCCAGCAACGGCATCACCGCGACCGGGTTGAAGAAGTGGAACCCGACCACGCGCTCCGGATGCTTCAGCTGCGACGCCATCGCGGTGATCGACAGCGACGAGGTGTTCGTCGCCAGGACCGCCTCGGGGGAGACGTACTGCTCCAGGTCGGTGAAGACCTTCTGCTTGACGCCAAGCTCCTCGAACACCGCTTCGATCACGAAGTCGGCGTCAGCGAAGGCGGATTTGTCGAGCGAGCCGGTGACAAGCGCTTTCAACCGGTTCGCGCCGTCTGGCGAAACCCGCTTCTTGGCCAGTAGTTTGTCGATTTCATCGTGCACATACGACACGCCCTTGTCGACCCGTTCCTGGTCGACGTCGGTGAGGACCACCGGTACCTTGAGGCGGCGCACGAACAGCAGCGCCATTTGGCTGGCCATCAGGCCGGCGCCGACGATGCCGACCTTGTTCACCTTGCGGGCCAACGACTTGTCCGGCGCACCGGCCGGTCGCTTCGCGCGCTTGTTGACCAGGTTGAACGAGTAGAGCCCGGCACGCAGCGTGTCGTCCATGAGCAGTTCGGCGAGGCCGTCGGTCTCGGCCGCGTAGCCGCGGTCCAGATCGTTCTCGCGGGCCAGCTCCAGCAACTCGACGGCCTTGGTCGCGCCGGGGGAGGCGCCCTTGGTGCGACCATCCACAATGGCCTTGGCACGGCCGATCGCGGCGTCCCACTCGGCACCGCGGTCGATCTCGCGGCGGACGGGGGTGATCGCGCCGTTGACGACCTTCGCCAGCCACAGCAGGGACTGCTCGAGGTAGTCGGCCGAACCGAAGACCTCGTCGACGATGCCGAGTTCCGCCGCCTGCGCGACCTTCAGCATCTTGTTCTGCGCCAGCGCGTTCTCGATGATCACGGTGACCGCGGCGTCCGGCCCGATGAGGTTCGGCAGCAGCTGCGTGCCGCCCCAGCCAGGGAACAGGCCGAGAAAGACCTCGGGGAACGCGATCGCTGCGGTGTTCTCCGACAGCGTGCGGTAGTGGCAGGAGAGCGCGAGTTCGAGCCCGCCGCCCATCACCGCGCCGTTGATGAACCCGAAGGTCGGGATCTCGGTTTCGGTGAGGCGCCGGAACACGTCGTGCCCGGTCTGCGCGATTTCCCGCGCCAGTGCCGGATCCGCGACCGCTTCGACACCGGACAGGTCGGCGCCGACGGCGAAGATGAACGGCTTGCCGGTGACCGCGATCGCGGCGGGCTCGGCCGCGAAGGCGGCGTCGATCGCGGCGTTGAGGCTCACCAGGCCCTGCGGGCCGAAGGTGCTGGGCCGGGTGTGGTCGTGGCCGTTGTCCAGGGTGATCAGCGCGACCGGCTTGTCGAGCCCGGGCACCTTGACCAGACGCGTGACCGCGTTCGTGACGACCTCGTCGGGAAAGGCGGCTTTCGCCTGCTCAGCGGTGAAAGTCATTACTTCGCCCCCTCGAATGCCGGGTTCTCCCAAAGCACGGTGCCGCCCATGCCGATGCCGATGCACATGGTGGTCAGGCCGTAGCGCACGTCGGGGCGCTCGGCGAACTGACGCGAAAGCTGCGTCATCAGCCGGACGCCGGACGACGCGAGCGGGTGACCGCAGGCGATCGCGCCACCCCACTGGTTGACGCGTGGGTCGTCTTCGGCGATGCCGAAGTGGTCGAGGAACGCGAGCACCTGGACGGCGAACGCCTCGTTGATCTCGAACAGGCCGATGTCGTCGATCGACAGGCCGGTGCGCTGGAACAGCTTCTCGGTGGCGGGTACCGGGCCGATGCCCATGACCTCCGGCTCGACGCCGGCGAAGGAGTAGCCGACGAGCCGCATGCCGATCGGCAGGCCGAGTTCGCGGGCGGTGTCCTCGTCGGCGAGCAATGCCGCGGTGGCGCCGTCGTTGAGACCGGCCGCGTTGCCCGCGGTGATCCGGCCGTGCGGACGGAACGGCGTCTTCAGCCCGGCGAGCGTCTCGAGCGTGGTGCCCGGGCGCGGCGGCTCGTCCTCGGTCGCGAGGCCCCACCCGAGTTCCTTCGAGCGGGTGGCGACCGGGACCAGCTCGGGCCCGATCTTGCCGGTCTTCACGGCCTCGGCGTACTTCTCCTGGCTGCGCGCGGCGAAGGCGTCGGTGCGCTGCTTGGTGATCGCCGGGAACCGGTCGTGCAGGTTCTCCGCGGTCTGGCCCATCACGAGCGCCGTCGGGTCGACGAGCTTGTCGGCGATGATGCGCGGGTTCGGGTCGACGCCCTCGCCCATCGGGTGGCGGCCCATGTGCTCGACGCCGCCGGCGATGGCTATGTCGTAGGCGCCGAAGCCGATCCCGCTCGCGGTGGTGGTGACCGCGGTCATCGCGCCCGCGCACATGCGGTCCAGCGCGAAACCGGGTACGGACTTCGGCAGGCCCGCCAGCAACGCGGCGGTGCGGCCGATGGTCAGGCCCTGGTCCCCGATCTGGGTGGTGGCGGCGATCGCCACCTCGTCGACGCGCTCGGGCGGCAGCTCGGGATGCCGCCGCAGCAGTTCACGGATGGCGTTGACGACGAGGTCGTCGGCACGGGTGCCGGCGTACATGCCTTTTTCGCCTGCCTTGCCGAAGGGCGTTCGCACCCCTTCGACGAAGGCGACATTGCGTACCGACCGCGCGTTCGGCGCGAGCGGTGTTGCTCCTGCGGCCACGAATGCTCCTGAAGTAGAGGTAGTCCTGACCGCACCCTAGCCCTGGTTACCCGTCGGTAACCAGGATGGTGGCCCGGTCGAGTGGGGGAAGGCACACTCCTGGGTTCAGTGGGGTCGTCTACCTCCGCCGCTTGGCCGATCCGGGGACGGTGGGGAAGTTGCTATGTTCGAAGTGATCAAGGGGGGATCACGATGACATCGCCGGGGCCGGCCGTCACCCGTCGCGCGCTTCTGGGGATGGCGGTCCTCGCGCCGCTGGCCGCGTGCACCGCGGAATCCCGCCCGCGACGCCGTCGGCTCCCCCGCCGCCCCCGCCTCCCACCACCCGGCAGTTCCACGACCGGCTGATGGAGCTGGAGAAGAAGTTCGACGCGAGGCTCGGCGTGTACGCGCTCGACACCGAAGGCGGCGGCACGGTCGAACACCGCGCGGACGAGCGGTTCGCGTTCTGTTCGACGTTCAAAGGTGTCGCGGCGGCCGCCGTCCTGCACCGCAACCCGTTGTCGCACCTGGAAACCAGGGTCACGTATTCACGGGACGACCTGATGAAACACGCCCCGGTCACCGGGCAGCACGTGGCCACCGGGATGACGATCCGCCAGCTGTGCGACGCCGCCGTCCGGTTCAGCGACGGCACCGCGGGCAACCTGCTGCTGCGGGACCTCGGCGGTCCCCAGGAGCTGACGGCCTTCGCGCGTGGCCTCGGCGACACCGTCACCCAGATGGACCGGCTCGAACCGGCGATCACCGAGGCCACCCCCGGCGATCCGCGCGACACCACGACACCGCGGGCGTTCGGCACCGACTACCAGAAGATCGTGCTGGGTGACGCGCTACCGAACGACAAGCGCGACTTCCTCCGCGACCTGCTCCAGCGCACCACCACCGGCGCCGAGCGGATCCGGGCGGGGCTGCCGCCGGGCTGGGCCGTGGCCGACAAGACCGGGACCGGTGACTACGGCACGCTGAACGACATCGCCGTCGTGTGGCCACCGGGCAAGGCGCCGATCGTCATGGCGATCATGTCCAGCAAGGCGGCCAAGGACGCGCCGTACGACCAGGCGCTGCTCGCGGAGGCGGCTAAGTACGTAGCCGAAACGCTCGCCTAGTCGCGCTTCGCGCGGCGATCTCGCGTGCTTGGACGAGTTCGGTCTTCAAGCACGTCTAGTTGCCGGTGGCGCTGGGGAGCAGGGCGGGGCAGCCGCCGGTGACGTAGGCCGGGTCGTACTCGAAGTGCCACTTCTCGTTGTCGTAGCGGCGGCACCAGCCCAGCGCGCCGC
Source organism: Amycolatopsis sp. cmx-11-51 (assembly GCF_047608665.1). Classification (NCBI taxonomy): domain Bacteria; kingdom Bacillati; phylum Actinomycetota; class Actinomycetes; order Pseudonocardiales; family Pseudonocardiaceae; genus Amycolatopsis; species Amycolatopsis sp. cmx-11-51. The sequence goes on from NZ_JADNQO010000002.1 coordinate 485,181, forward strand.
CGTTCTTGTCGACCCACGCGGCCGAATTCAGCGGCTGGATATCGACGGCGATTCCCTTGACGTGCATGGACGTCTCCGGCTGCAGTGCCCACTTCTTGGCCTGCTCGACCGAGCCGAACCGCTCGACGGCCTTGTCGAACTCGCGTTGCTGCTGGCTCCGGCTGCGCTTGCCGTCGTTCACGCACAGCTCGATGTTCTGGGCCTTGGCCTTGGCGCGCAGGGCTTTCCACGCGTCGACCACGTCCGGGCGCATGCCCGTGGTCTCCTCGTCGACATAGCGCTTGTCGACGGCGCACGTCGGGCCGGTATCAGGGCCAGGGACCTCTTCGAGGACCGCGAGCGCCTGCCCGGACACCGGTTTGACGGCCACGCCGGTGGCTCCCAGCACCACCATCGCGATGCCGACGAGCCCCAGCGCCGCGAACACGCTGATAGCGGTCCTGCGGCTGGAGGTGAATGTGGTGGGCACCACTCCGAAGTTACCTTCTGCCCGGTGGGCCGCCAGGGTTTGTGACCTTCTTCCCAGAATGCCGGATCAGGCCAACCGAACCGGAAAGGCGCTGGTCCCGTAATTGGGGGACCTACGGTGGATGAGTCAGGTCCACGGTCCGTCCGTGAAGGACTCCTTGAAGGACTCTGGGTCCCTCAAGGAGTCCTTCACGGACTCGGGACACTCGGCCGGTCGCCCCGGTGGCCCCATCAGTCACTGAGTTGCCGCGTGAAGGACCCTTTCACGCGGCTCAGCCGAAGAAGACTCGGTGGGCAACCGCGCGACAGGACCGCATGGGTCAGGTCCCGTGAGTGGTAATCGTCTTTACCACTCACGAGACGCCCATCATCGGCCCAGGTGGCCGAGCCAGCCGCCGAACCGTGTGATGTCCTCGGCGCCTTCGACCGCCATGGGCTCGCAGACGAACCCGGACACCTCGGTTCCGTCGGCCAGCCGCACCTTCCCGATCGCCAGCGGCGCGGGGACACCCGCCACGAACTCGCCGAAGCCGGCGAACGGCAGGTCCCAGACCTCCGCCTTGATCGGCTCGCCGCCCGAGGCGACCCGGACGAGGCCGGGTTTGGGCGGCACGGTGTCCAGCGCGTAGAGCCGGTACTCGGCCGCCGTCGTCCCCGCCGAGACGAACCGGCCTCCGCGCGAGGTCAGTTCGTGGTTCAGCGGCTGCCCGCGCAGGTGGGCGCCGACGACGGCGATCCGGGTCCGTCGCGGCACCAGGCGGGCGACGTCGGCGAGGATCCGGTCGGCGTACGCGGCCCCGACCAGCATCACCCCGAACGGTAGCCCGCCGACGGTTCCGGCGGGCACGGCCAGCGAAGACAGGCCCAGCAGGTTCGTCGAGTTCGTGAACCTGCCCAGCCGGGCGTTCACCCCCAGCGGGTCGGCCTCGACCTCGGCGATCGTCGGGTGCTCGGTCGTCGTCGGCAGCAGCACACAGTCCACAGTGGACAGAACGGCCGACGCTTCCCGTTCCAAGCCGTCGAGTGTCGCCAGATCGGTGAACAGCCGGTGCGCCGGGATGTCCTTGGCCGCACCGATGATCCGCCGCACGGCCGGATCGACCACGTCCGGACGCGTGTCGATGAACTCGCCGACCGCCGAATACCGCTCGGCCACGAACGCGCCCTCGTACAGCAATCGTGCCGCAGCCAGGAATGCCGATATGTCGACAGGAACCAGCTCGGCCCCGGCCGCACGGAACGACTCCGCCGCTACGGAGAACGCCTCGGCCCAGCCGTCCTGCAACGGGCCCAGCTCCTGAGGCACACCGATCCGGAAAGGACGGTGCACCACCGGAAGATCCCGTGGCTCGCTGAGACTCGCGAACGCGGTCGAAGCCTCGTCGACCGTCCGCGCGAACACGGTCACGCAGTCGATGCTCGCGCACGCGGGCACGACACCGGTCGTCGGCAGCAGTCCCCGTGTCGGTTTCAGTCCGACGATCCCGTTGAACGCCGCCGGAACCCGGCCGGATCCGGCGGTGTCGGTACCCAGCGCGAGATCCACGATCCCGAGCGCCACCGCGACCGCCGAACCCGAACTCGACCCGCCCGACACGTACGCCGGGTCGATCGCGTTCCGCACCGCGCCGTGCGGACTGCGGGTGCCGACCAGCCCGGTCGCGAACTGATCCAGGTTGGTCGTGCCCAGGATCAGCGCACCGGCCGCGCGCAGTCGCGCCACCACCGGCGCGTCCTCGTCCGGCCGGTAGCCGTACTCGGGACAGGCCGCCGTCGTCGGCAGCCCGGCGACGTCGATGTTGCCCTTGATCGCGGCGAGCTTCCCGTACAGCGGCAAGATTTCACCCGCCGCGCGGCGGGTTTCCAGGTTCTCGGCGTCGGCGAGCACCTCGTCCTCGGGACGCAGGTCGATCCAGATCTCGGGCCGGTCGACCCGCGCGATCCGGTGGTACGCGGCGCGCACCCGCTCCAGCACGCTCATCCCGCACTCCTTCCCAGAACCACCAGCGGTGTGCCGGGGGCGACCTGGTCGCCGGGGGAGACGAGCACTTCGACGACCTCCCCGGCGGACGGCGCGGGGATCCGCGCCTCGGTCTTCATCGCTTCGAGGATCACCAGCGTCTCCGCCGTGCCGACCTTCTTGCCCGCCTCGACGTCCACCCGCCACACGGTCGCGGCGAACGGTGCTTCGACGACGTGACCGCCGGGCGGGGCCTCGACCCTCGTGGTCGGGACCTTCGCCCCGACGGGCTCGGGACGAGGGTCGAATTCACCCGCCGCCGCCCAGGCCTGCCGCTCGGCCTCGAACGCCGAGCTCTGCTTCGCCCGGAACTCGGCGATGTCGGCGGCGTTGTCGGCCAGGAACCGCTCGTGGTCGGCCAGCGCGAACTCGCCGTCGGTGATGTCGAGTTCCAGTTCCCCCGCCGAACTCCGCGCCCGCAGGTCCAGCAACTCCTCGGCGGACACGGGGTACCACGAGATCCGGTCGAAGAACCGCAGCAGCCACGGCGAACCCGGTTCGAACGAGCCACGTTGCCGCCAGCCGCTCCACACCTGCACGGTCCGCCCGACGAACTGGTACCCGCCGGGGCCTTCCATCCCGTAGACGCACAGGTACGAGCCGCCGATGCCGACGGAGTTCTCCGCGGTCCACGTGCGCGCCGGGTTGTACTTCGTGGTGACCAGCCGATGCCGCGGATCGAGGGGAGTGGCCACCGGCGCGCCGAGATAGACGTCGCCGAGCCCCAGCACCAGGTACTCCGCGTCGAACACCGTCCGGTAGACGTCGTCCACACTGGACAGACCGTTGACCCGCCGGATGAACTCGATGTTCCACGGGCACCACGGCGCGTCGTCGCGCACGCCAGCCATGTACCGCTCGATCGCCTCGCGTGTCGCCGGGTCGTCCCACGACAACGGCAGCCGCACGGTCCGGCTCGGCACCACGAGATCCGCGGTACGCGGCAGATCGTGCTCCATCTCCTGGACGAGATCGAGCAGTTTCGAGACCGGCAGCGCGTCCGGCTCGACGTGGACCTGCAGCGACCGGATGCCCGGTGTCAGGTCGACCACGCCGTCGAGGCCTTCCGCCGCCAGCCTGTCCGCGAGGGCGTGGACCCGCATTCGCAGGGCCAGGTCGAGTTTCATCGGCCCGTACTCGATCAGCAGGTTGTCGTCGCCGCTGCGCCGGTAGGTGACCTCGGGGTTCTCGTCCGATGTGGACAGACGGCCGAGAATGCCGCCGTCGTCGATCGGTTTCCGGGTCGCTGTGACCGCTTCGCCGGGTGCCTCCCGCAGTGAAACCGCGTGCTCGGTGGTGATCGGCACGAACCGTACGGTGTCACCCGGACGCAACTGGCCGAGTTTCCAGCGCTGCCCGGTCACCACGGTGGCCGGGCAGACGAAGCCGCCGAGGCTCGGCCCGTCCGGGCCCAGCAGGATCGGCAGATCGCCGGTGTAGTCGACGGCGCCGATCGCGTACGGCGTGTCGTGGATGTTCGACGGGTGCAATCCCGCCTCACCGCCGTCCTCCCGCGCCCAGCGTGGCCGCGGTCCGACGAGCCGGACGCCGGTCCGCGCGGAGTTGAAGTGCACCTCCCAGTCGGTGGCGTAGAACGTCTCGACGTCGTCCGGGGTGAAGAACTCCGGAGCGGCGTGCGGCCCTTCGGACGCGCCGATCCCCCAGTGCGTGCCGAAGACCGGGCGTTCGGACTCGGGAACCGGCCCGAGGACGTCGTTCTCCGGGAGCGGGCCGGGGGAGAGGACGTCACCGGCCGCCAGCGCGCGTCCGCCGTGCCCGCCGAAGCCGCCCAGCGTGAACGTCGCCGCGCTTTCCAGGAACTCCGGCACGTCGAAGCCGCCGCGAACGAGGACGTAGGCGCGGAGCCCGGCCGTGCCGGTCCCGACGTCCAGCACGCCACCCGAGGGCACCTCGACCGGTGTCCACTGCGGAACGGTCGTCCCGTCGACGGTCACCGGTGACGGAGATCCCGTGACGCAAACGATTGCGTCGTCGGTGAACCGCAGTGACACACCGTCCACGGTGCACTCGAGGCCGGGAGTGCCTTCGGGATTGCCCAGCGCGCGGTTGCCAAGCCGCGACGACAGATCGTCCATCGGCCCGCTCGGCGGGACGCCCACGTGCCAGAACCCGAGCCGCCCCGGCCATTCCTGGACGGTGGTCATCGTCCCGCCCCGCAGGACCTCGATCCGCGGTTCGGGATCGGTGATCGCGTCGAGCGTCGCGGTGTCGTGCGTGACGTCGTGCACCCGCTGATCGGCGGTCACCGCGCGCAGCTGGCCGAGGTTCGTGCGGACGCCGTCCACCCGGCTTTCCCCGAGCGCGGCGCCCAGCGCGGCCAGCGCCTCGGCTCGATCCGAACCGACGGTGATCACCTTGGCGAGCAACGGGTCGTAGTGCGTCGTCACCTTGGTGCCCGCCTCGACCCAGGTATCCACCCGGACCTCGGCGGGGAAGTCGGCACGGGTCAGCAGGCCCGCGCTCGGCCGGTGCCCGGCGGCCGGGTCCTCGGCGTAGACCCGTGCTTCGACGGCGTGCCCATGTGGCTCCGGGGTCGTGGCGAACATCGCGGTGTCGCCGTCGGCGAGGCGCAGCATCCACGCGACCAGGTCGATTCCGTAGACCGCCTCGGTGACCGGATGCTCGACCTGCAGTCGCGTGTTCACCTCGAGGAACGCGGCCTCCTCACGGTCCGGGTCGTAGATGAACTCGACCGTGCCCGCCGACCGGTAGCGCACCGACGCGCAGAGATCGACGGCCGCGGACACCAGTTTCTCGCGCACCGCTTCGGAAAGCCCCGGGGCGGGGCATTCTTCGAGCACCTTCTGATTGCGCCGCTGCAGCGTGCAGTCCCGGGTGCCCAGCGCCAGCACCTCACCCGCGCCGTCACCGAACACCTGGACCTCGACATGCCGGGCTCGCGTCACCAGGCGTTCCAGGAACACACCCGACGTCGAGAAGCTCTTCGCCACGATGCTCCGCACCGCGTCCCAGGCTTCCCGCAACTCCTCGGCCGAAGCGCAGGCGCGCATGCCGATCCCGCCACCACCGCCGGTGGCCTTGAGCATCACCGGGTAGCCGATCTCGGCGGCCGCGGCCTCGGCGTCGGCGAGGGTGTCCAACAACCCGGTGCCCGGCAGCAGCGGGACACCGGCGTCGACGGCCTTAGCCCGCGCGGTGTGCTTGCTGCCGAAGACTTCGAGCTGGTCCGCGGTGGGACCGGCGAACCGGATCCCGGCCGCTTCCGCCGTCCGGGCGAAAGCGGCGTCCTCGGAAAGGAACCCATAGCCGGGGTGGATCGTGTCCGCCCCGGTCTTCAGTGCGGCTTCGATGATCGCGTCGCCGAGGAGATAACTCTCCCTGGCGGGCGCGGGGCCCAGTCGGATGGCCTCGTCGGCGAGCCTCACGTGTGCGGCGGTGCGGTCCGCGTCGGAGTAGACCGCCACCGTCGCGATGCCCATCTCCTTCGCGGTCCGGATGATCCGGACCGCTATTTCCCCCCGGTTGGCGACGAGCAGCTTCACACGTCACCGCCGGTGACGATCATTCTGACCGGGGTCGGGTCGAACCCGTTGCACGGGTTGTTGATCTGCGGGCAGTTCGAGACCAGTACCAGGACGTCGGTCTCGGCGCGCAGTTTGACCTCCATGCCGGGCCCGGAAATACCGTCGACGATGCCGAGCGTACCGTCCTGTTCGACCGGCACGTTCATGTACCAGTTGACGTTGCTGACCAGGTCCCGTTTCCCCAGGCCCCATTTCGCGCCCTCGGTCAGGAAGTTCTCGACGCAGGCGTGCTGGTAGCGCGTGTGCTGGCCGTAGCGGAGGCTGTTCGATTCCTTGCTGCAGGCGCCACCGATCGTGTCGTGCCGCCCGCAGGTGTCTTCGACGACGGTGAGCAGCGGGGCGCCCTCACCGGTGCGCAGCACACTGCCGGTGGTGAGGAAGATGTTGCCCTGCGCGGAGATCGTGGCGGCCGCGCTGTACCGCTTCGCCGTGTCGGCGGCGTCGTAGCAGAGGAAGTCGACGGCCTGGTTGCCGCCGAGATCGATGATCGCGAGCGTCTCGCCTTTGCGGAGCACGGTGGAGTACGGGGCCCGCGCGGCGACCTCGCTGTCGGAAATGATGGTCATGCCAAGCTCCTGGCGGTGAGATAGTCGGCGGTGTTCTCGAAGGCGCGCCGCCCCTCGGGCGAAGCCGTCCATTCAGGACTGTCCGGAGTGGACGGAGCGCCGTGCTGGGCGAGGACGCGCAACGGGGTGACCGTGTAGTCCGGGCGCGGGTCGAGCGGATGCGCCACGTTCGCGATCAGGACGACGACCGGGAGTTCGGTCCGCAGGATCACGGATTTACCAGGTCCGGCCGAACCGGTGAACGTCAGCCCGCCGTCGGTCTCCACGTGGATGCCCTGGAAGAAGGACAGGCTCGGCGGCAGATCGCGCGGGGTGAGGCCGTGCTTCGCGGCGGCCAGCGTGAACAGCGCGTTCCCGGACGGCGAACCACCCTGCGGGCCGCCGTCGCCGTAGCGTTCCGCGTTACCGTCCACAGTGGACGTACCGCACAGCGCGTCGTGCTTGCCGCTCTCGTCGGTGACGACCGTCGCGAGCACCCGTGCCTGATCCGACAGCAGCGCGATCGCCTCGCCGAGGTAGGCGTTCCACTGGACCTTCACGGTGTCCGCGACGTTCAGCCGCTCCCACGGCTGGTCGGCGTTGAACAGCAGCAGATGCGCGCAGGCGTCGCCTTCGATGTCGGTCAGCCGCAGTTCGGTGCCGCGGGCGAGGACCTTGTGGGTGTAGCCGCCACCGGCGACGGTCTCGGCCCAGACCAGCTTCGCCGGGTCGATCCCGGGCGGCGGATCCGGCCAGGTGGACGCCGGGATCGCGGGCATCGCTTCGGTCACCGTGCCCGCTTGGGCGCGCGCGTGGTCGCGAGCGCCGTACGTGGTCGATGTCGTGCTCATGGGACCTTCCTTCAGATCGCGGGGACGGGAACCGTGGTGAGCGCGGAGCGGCGGCGCCAGCAGAGATAGCCGGTGAGGATCGCGGCGCCGACGAACTCGATCGGGAACAACAGGGCCCAGACGGAGCCGGTGCCCGCCAGGTCGTAGATCTCGGCTCGTGGCCAAGCGATGTTGACGATCATCATCGCGCCGTACCCTACTGCCGCGACGTTGACCGGAATAGCCCATCGCCCCAGGGAGAAATGGCCGGGTTCGGCGGTGAAACGGCCTTGGCGGCGCCGGACCAGCAGTGGTCCGGTCACCAGGAGATAGGCGAGGTAGACCACGACCACCGAGGTGCCGGTGATGGTGCTGAAGATCGTCGGATTCCCCAGATTCAGCAGCAGAAGCCCGATGGCGAGTACGCCGGACAGGACGGCTGGCGCGATCGGCGTCCCGGTGCGGGCGTTGACCGCGGAAAGCCGTTTGGCGCCGGGAAGCGCGCCGTCGCGGGCCATCGCGTAGATCAGCCGGACGGTGCCGGTCTGGATGGTCAGGGTGCAGACGACGACCGCGACCGCGACGTCGGCGAGGAAGATCCGGCCGAGTGTGTCCCCGAAGACGGCCGTGATCACATACGGCAGGCCCTTCCCGGCGAGCTGACCGTCGGTGAGGCTCGGCGCCGCCATCAGAGCGGTGATGACGACGGCGAGGCCGCCGATGCCGGAGATCAGGAGCGCGCGGAGCACGGCGCGTGGCGCGGTGCGGCGGGCGTCCTTGGTCTCTTCGGCGACCGAAGCCGCGGTGTCGAACCCGTACAGGACGTACGCGGCCATCAGCGCCGAAGCGAGGACCCCGCCGGCTCCCGGGCTTTCGCCCGTCGGCTGGAGCACGACCTGCGGTCCGCGGACGGCGAAGAGTGCGAGCCCGGTGATCAGGATGAGGACGCCGACGAGTTCGGCCGCGACCCCGACGTCGTTGATCCGCGCCATGAGCCGCACGCCGCCCGCGTTGATCGCGGTGGTGAAAACGACCAGCAGGGCACCGAGCAGTACCGCGTTGGTGGCGCCGGTCGGAGACGTGATCGCCGGGTCCCCGCCGACCAGCTGGAAGCCGCCCCAGACCGACGGGAGGACGACCTGCAACGCGATGGCGGCACCGGCGAGCGCGACGACGCAGCCCACCAGCATCATCCAGCCCGCCAGCCAGCCCGCGAATCCGGGGGAGAGGTGTTTCGCCCACTGGTAAACCGATCCGGCCAGCGGGAATCGGGCCGCGAGTTCGGCGAAGTTCAGCGCGACGAGCAATTGGCCGATGATCACCAGCGGCCAGGTCCAGAAGAACAGAGTGTCGCCGAAGGAATAGCCGAACGCGAACAGCTGAAACACCGTGGTCAGGATGGAAACGAAGGAGAATCCGGCGGCGAAGGCGGAAAAACCGCCCAGCGTCCGGCGTAGTTCTTGACGGTAACCGAAGGCGGAAAGGTCTTCGGACGGCATTACGGGGGCTCCTGTCTGAAGGGCCTAATTTCGATCGGCTGACCGAAATTAAGCGCGTGCGGGGTCCTTCCGATCTCCGCCGGGTAAGCGCGGTGTTAACAGATACCGGATTCGGTAACCTGAGCCGACCGCCGGACGTAACAAAGATCGCCGCGAAGAAATGGCAGGATCGGATAGATGACTAAAACGACCGGGGTGGGCAGGCCGAGAGCCAGCGGCGCCGCCGCGAGCAAGCGGGAAGCGCGGCTCGCGGTTTTGGACGCGGCGGGGGAGCTGTTCACCGGCGCCGGGTACGCGGCGACGACCACACGGGCCATCGCCGAACGCGCCGGCCTGCGCCAGGCGTCGCTCTACTACCACTTTCCGTCCAAAGAGGACATTCTCGCGGCGCTGCTGGAGGACACCGTCCGGCCGTCACTGGACGTCGCGGGCGGCCTGTCAGTGCAGCTGGCGCCCGTCGGCGCGCGGCTGTGGGCGCTGGCGTACGCGGACATCCACCTGCTCGGCAGCGCGCGCCACAACCTCGGTGCCCTGTACCTGCTACCGGAGATCTCCTCGCCGAGGCTGGGGCGCTTCCGAGCCGAACGGACGGAGCTCAAGAACGTCTACGGCGCCCTCGTCGCGGCGTCCGGCGTCCGCGACGACCTGCTCGGCATCCGGACCGACCTCGTGTTCGGACTCATCGAGAGCATCGCGATCGTCCGGCGGGACCACCCGGATCTGGACGTCGAGGCACACGCCGTCGAAGGTGCGGACAGCGTCTTGCGGCTCGCCGGCCTCGGGGAACCGGACGCCGAACTGCGGGCTTCCGCGCGCACGTTGCTGGAGGACTGAAACCGGGTCAGGCGGGGGTGGCGTGGAGCGCCTTGCTCAGCGCCGCCACGGTCAGCTCGATCTGCCACGGCCGGGCGCCGCCGTCACCGAGGACCTTGGCGACCGAATCCTCGCTCAGGTCCGCGGGCGGGCGCCAGCAGGTGCGGCGCACGAGTTCCGGCAGCAGCAGATTCTCCACCGGCAGCCTGCGATCTTCCGCGATCGCGGCGAGCGCCGCGCGGGCGGCCGAGAGCCGGGCGGCGGCGTCGGGGTCCTTGTCCGACCACCGGTTCACCGGCGGCGGACCGTCGGTCTGTTGTGCCGGGGTGGGCAATTCGTCGGCGGGGAGCGCGCGGGCGGCCTGCAGATGCCGCAGCCAGCTCGCGGTGTACTTGCGCTGGACCCGGCCGCTGAACACCGGCAGCGCCTGCAGCTGATCGACGGTCTTCGGGTCCGCGGTGACGGCGTTGATGATCGCGCTGTCGGGCAGGATCCGGCTCGGCGCGCGGTCGCGTTTGCGGGCGAGTTCGTCCCGCGCCTGCCACAGTTCGCGCACGGCGGCGAGCCCGCGCGCACTGCGGATCTTGTGCACTCCGGACGTCCGACGCCACGGCTCGGCCCGAGGGGCGGGTGGCGGCGCGTTGCGGACGGCTTCGAATTCCTGCTGGGCCCATTCGAGTTTGCCCTGGGCCGCGAGGTCGGTTTCGAGCTTCTCGCGCAGTTCGATGAGCAGTTCGACGTCGAGGGCGGCGTAGTTCAGCCAGTCGACGGGAAGCGGGCGCTTCGACCAGTCGGCGGCGCTGTGCCCCTTCTCCAGCTGGTAGCCGAGGAGGAGTTCGACGAGGGTGCCGAGGGCGACCCGTTCGTACCCCGCGAGCCGTCCGGCGAGTTCGGTGTCGAACAGGCTCTTCGGGCGCAGGTCGAGTTCGGCGAGACACGGCAGGTCCTGAGAGGCCGCGTGCAACACCCATTCGGCGTCGTTGAGGACTTCCGCGAGGGGTTCGAGCTGCCCTTCGAGCGGAATGGGGTCGATGAGGAAGGAACCGGCACCTTCACGGCGAATCTGTACCAAGTAGGCCTTCGGCCAGTATCGGTAGCCGGACGCGCGTTCGGTGTCCACGGCGATGGCCCCGCTGCCGCCCGCGATCTTCGCGCAGGCTTCGGCGAGAGCCGTCGCGTCGGCGATCACCGGTGGAGTGCCTTCGGCGGGCTCGCGTAACAAGACGGCGGCACTGGTGTCATCGGTGCCGGTCATAGAGTCCGCCTGCGGTTCTCCGGGTCGGTCGCCTTCCATAGGTGAAGACCCTACGGGACGAGCGGGCCGCGCCTGGTCCGCCCGCCCCGCAGGGCAGTTCGCCTTTGTCAGCGGATCACGCCGGCACGCATGGCCAGCGCCACCATCTGAGCCCGGTCACCCGTGCCGAGCTTGCGCCCGATGCGGGAGAGGTGAGACTTCACGGTGAGAGCGGAGAGGCTGAGTTCCTCGCCGATCTCCTTGTTGGACTGGCCGTCGGCCACGAGCTGCAGCACCTCGACCTCGCGCGCCGAAAGCTCGCGTGGGGTGTTGTCGGTGCCGGCGACTCGGGTGCCGGTGGCCAAGACCGGTGCGACGCTCGGGTCCGCGTAGACGCCGCCCTCGAGCACCCTGCGGACGCCGTCGGTCACTACGACCGGCGATGCCGACTTGAGCAGGTATGCCTGGGCGCCGGCCTGGAACGCCGACCTGACCGCGTACGGGTCGTCCGATGAAGCGAGCACCACTACTCGAGGCCAGCCATGGCTACGGAGTTCCGTAACCAGCTCGATGCCGCTGCCATCCGGCAGTCCGAGATCAAGGATCGCCAGGTCACAAGGCCCAGTGGCCTGTGCTCGCGCCCTCGCCTCGGCCACCGTGGCGGCCTCGTGGACGGTGCCCGCACCCATCTGTGCGAGTCTTGCTGAGATTGCCTCCCTCAACAGCGGGTGGTCATCGACCACCAACACGGAAAAAAGCTCTTCCCGCGGATGCGGAACCATGCTCGCCGGCAATGAACCGGCTGGCGTGGATCGGACGGCCTGAGAAATGCCGACGGTAGCCACGTCACTACCTCCCTGGAGTCGGTCGTGCCCCCCGACCGGCACCGGGACTTTCGGCCGTTTAGCCGCGCCAGCTTTAGACCGAAAGTGGTGTCGTCGTTGGCACTGTAGCCGCCCTGGGGCCTTCACGGGGGGATCGAATGGGTATCTATCTCAAACCAGTGGTTACTCAGGGAGTTCGTTGTAACACGATCGGGCTAGTACACAGCCGGTGGCTAACACATCGCCCAAAGAACACGATGGACTCCAGTTACCGGGGTGCAACCGACTGTGCAGATGGGCCGTGCAGCTGCCGGTGCCTCTGCCCGGGACCCTGGGAGACCAGCGCTTCGAAGGTCGGAAACCCCCTCCGGCTTGGGGTCTGATCAACTTCGCGGAGCGTCATGATCGCTTCGTTCGGTGACCGCGATGGTAACGCTCCGAAAGCGTCTCGAGGTGTCCGGGCGCTCGGTTCCGGCAGGCTTGATCCTGTCGCTGACGGTGACACTGTGCGTAGCACGAACGGGGTGGTCCAGACCTCCGGACGGCCCGCTCGTCGCTGGTCGGAGCCCATCTGGCCCTGGCGGTCGTCTCGATGGCCTACGGTCGCTCTGGGGGGCTTGCGTCCGGAGTACGTGAAGGCGCTTCGGGGTTCTCGCGGGTTGTCGACAGTACGTGAAGGGCCCCTTGCTTGCGTTGGGCTCAGTGAAGGGGTCCTTCACGTACTCGGGCCGTCGTTTCGGGCGGGGGAGCAAGGGACCTTTAGTGCCGCTAGCTTTCCTAGCGGCGCTAGATGGCCGCAAATCGCAGAATAACCCAAATGCTATGTCTCGATTACTGGGACTCCGGCGTGTCGGGTCTCCGGAGGGCATGGTCCTTCGTCGAGTGAGGGTGAAGGGGACTTTCCCCGCATGGCATGCGGGGAAGGCGTCCTTCACGGTTCAAGGTCGTGGCGCTCTCCCCCACGCCGGGCGGCGACGTAGTGAAGGCCTCTTTCCCTGCCTTGAGCGTCAGGGGCCGGCAAAGTCGCAGGGCTGCTGGTGGTGATCCGGGCTTGGCATAGCTGGTGCCTGCAGGGGCCGAGTGGGGAGGATTTCGGACGTTGAACGTCCGAAATCCTCCCCACTCGGCGTGTGCCGGGGGCATGTCTTCCTGAACCCTTGTTGATCAAGCTCCACTACCGGAGCGGCGAAGAGCCGCCTGACCTGTAAGACCTCGACTTTGCCGGGACCTGACCTCAAGGTAGGAAGGAGGCCTTCGCGGACTTGGAGTTTCGGAGGCCGACGGGCTTCAGGAGGACTGACGCTGCTCGAAGAGGGTCACGCCGACCGGCGGCAGTCCGACAACACTCGCCATGACCTGGCAGAAGGCCTGCCCGTGCGGCCGCAGCGCGGCGTCGGTCGGCGTCCAGGACGCCCGCAGTTCCAGATCGTCGGTGCGCGCGGGGCCGGAGATGTCGCCGAAGCGGGCCGACGACGTCTCGGTGACCGTGCCGCCCAGCGCCGTCCACTCCGCGCCGGAGCTTTCCAGCGCATCGGTCAGCCACGACCAGCCGACGGCGGGAAGGAAGGGATCGGTCGCCAGTTCCCGGTCGAGTTCCGCGCGGACGTACATGACCAGCCGCAGGACCCCGTCCCAGCCTTCCTGGCCGTCCGGGTCGTGCAGCAGCACGAGCCGCCCCGACGCCAGCACGTCGGCCGGGCCTTCCACCTCGCAACTCACCGCGTAGGACCATGGCGCCAGTCGCTGCGGCGGGCGCATCGTCTCCAGCTGCACTTCGGGGCGGGGCCGGACCGATTGCAACGCCGCGACGGCTTCACGGAAGAGGTCGGGTACTGACGTCATCGCGGTCACCAACCGACTGTAAGACGCGAGTGTCCGGTTCGGGGCGCAGACGCGCCGAGAGTAAGGCCGCGGAGCGCCCATGGCACCATGAACCGTGATGTCTCCTTCAGCTGCTTCTTCCGCGCAGACCGTCTCGTCGGCCCGTCGCGCCCTGCCCGGTTCGCCGTTCTTGGCCGCCGCGCGTGGCGAACGCCCGGACCGCACTCCCGTGTGGTTCATGCGCCAGGCCGGCCGGTCGCTGCCCGAGTACCGGGCGCTGCGCGAAGGCACCTCGATGTTCGACGCGTGTTTCGACCCGGAGATGCTCGCCGAGATCACGCTCCAGCCGATCCGCCGTCACGGCGTCGACGCGGCCATCCTCTTCAGTGACATCGTCGTCCCGCTCAAGGCGGCGGGCCTCGACATCGACATCGTCGCGGGCACCGGCCCGGTCGTCGCCGAGCCGATCCGTGACGCCGCGGGCGTGCGCGCGCTGCCGGTCCTGGCCCCGGAGCAGGTAAAGCGGGTCGCCGACGGTGTCCGGCTGCTGGTCGGGTCGCTGGGCGAGACGCCGCTGATCGGCTTCGCCGGCGCGCCGTTCACCTTGGCCTCCTACCTCATCGAAGGCGGGCCGAGCCGCAACCACGAGCACACCAAGGCGCTCATGCACTCCGAGCCGGAGCTGTGGCACGAGCTGGCGGGGCGCCTGGCGGATATGGCGATCACGTTCCTGTCCGCGCAACTCGACGCCGGAGCCGACGCGATCCAGCTGTTCGACTCATGGGCGGGCGCGCTCTCCGAGCGGGATTACCGCGAGTTCGTCCTGCCGCATTCGGCGAAGGTCCTGTCCGCGGTCGCCGGGTATGGGGTCCCGCGTATCCACTTCGGCGTCGGCACCGGCGAGCTGCTGGTGGCCATGCGTGACGCGGGCGCCGACGTGGTCGGCGTCGACTGGCGTATCCCGCTCGACGAGGCCGTCCGGCGCCTCGGCGGCGGTGTCGTCCAGGGCAACCTCGACCCCGCGCTGCTGCACGCGTCCTGGCCGGTGCTCGAAGCGGAGGTCCGGCGCATCCACGCCGAAGGCCGCGCGGCCGACGGCCACATCTTCAACCTCGGCCACGGCGTGCTGCCCGGCGTCGACCCGGACGTCTTGACGCGCGTGGTCGGGCTGGTGCACGAGCTCCGGCCGTGAAGATCGCCGCCGTCGTCGGTGGCGGTATCTCGGGACTGACCGCGGCCTACCGCCTGCGGACGCTGCTCGGCGAAGACGCGCGGATCGTCGTCTTCGAGGCGACGGAGTCCCTCGGCGGGAAGCTCCGCACGATCGAACTCGCCGGTGAGCGCTACGACGTCGGCGCGGAGGCCTTCCTCGCCCGCCGTCCTGAGGCGCTCGCCCTGGTCCGCGAGGTCGGGCTGGGCGAAAGCCTCGTCCACCCCACCAAGGCCCGTGCCAAGATCCACGCCGGTGGATCCGTGCTCGGCCTGCCTCCTGGCACGGTCATGGGCGTTCCCGCCTCGGCCGACGCGGTCTCCGGAGTGCTGTCGGAGAAGGGCCGCGCCATGGTCGAGGCCGAGTCTTCGCTGAAGCCGGTGGAACTTCCGGCCGGGGACACCCCGCTGGGCCCGCTGCTGCGCGAGCGGTTCGGCGACGAACTGGTCGACCGGCTGGTCGACCCGCTGCTGGGCGGAGTCTACGCCGGGGGAGCGGACGGCCTCGGCCTCCGCGCGACGATGCCCGGTCTCGCGTCGGCGGTCGATCGCGGCGCGCGTTCGCTCACCGAAGGCGCCGCCTCGCTCATGCCCGCCTCGCCGAGTACGGCGCCGGTCTTCGGAACCCTGCTTGGCGGGCTCGGCACCTTGATCCAGCGGCTCGCGGAGCTTTCGCGTGCCGAGATCCGGACCGGGGTCACGGTGACGGCGCTGAACCGCACCGCGACCGGCTGGATGGTCGACGGTCTCGAAGCCGACTTCGTCCTTCTCGCCGTCCCTGCGCCCTCGGCCCGGAGGTTGCTCGACGGCGTCGCGGGTGTGGCGTCGTCGGCGTTCGCCGAGGTCGAACTGGCGTCGATGGCGGTGATCGCGCTCGCGTTTCCGCCGGGCACCGACCTGCCGGAGTCGTCCGGCGTGCTGATCGGCGCGGGGGAGCGGGACGCGGCCGGGAAACCGTTCGCCGCCAAGGCGTTCACCTTCTCCTCCCGCAAGTGGGCGCAGTACGGCGAGGGCCCGGTCCTGGTGCGCGGCTCCGTCGGCCGGTTCGGCGAACTGGGCGCCCTGCACGCCGACGACGACGAACTCGTGCGCGTGGTCCGCGACGACCTCGCCCGGCTGACCGGGGTCGCCGCCGCGCCGATCGAAACCCGGGTGACCCGGTGGGGCGGCGGGCTCCCGCAGTACGGCACCGGCCACCTCGAACTCGTCGAGCGGATCGAACGCGCCGTCGCGGACGTGCCGGGGCTCGCCGTGGCAGGCGCGACGCTGCACGGTGTGGGGCTTCCGGCGTGCATCGCCACCGCCGACGCGGCCGCCCGCCGCATCGCCGGGATCACACCGACCCACGAGGGCTCCTGAGCACCGGCAGTGCCAAGATGGCGGTATGGCGCGGCTGAACTACAACGAGCTCAATGACACCATCCGCTACACCGCCTGGTCGGTCTTCCGGGCCGAGCAGGGCAAGCTCGGTGACGACCGCGCGCGAGCGACCGCGGAGACCACCGAGTACCTCGACGCGCTGGAGGGCAAGGGCGTCATCGTCCGCGGCCTCTACGACCTCTCAGGGCTGCGGGCCGACGCCGACTACATGGTCTGGTGGCACGCCGAGGAGATCGAGCAGGTCCAGGCGGCCTACAGCGGTTTCCGGCACACGCCGCTCGGCCGCGCCTCGGTGCCGGTGTGGAGCCAGGTCGCGCTGCACCGCCCGGCGGAGTTCAACAAGAGCCACATCCCGGCGTTCCTCGCCGGTGAAGAGGCCCGCAAGTTCATCTGCGTCTATCCGTTCGTGCGTTCCTACGAGTGGTATCTGCTGCCGGACGACGAGCGCCGCAAGATGCTCGCCGATCACGGCAAGGAGGCTCGCGACTATCCGGACGTCCGCGCCAACACGGTCGCGTCGTTCGCGCTGGGCGACTACGAGTGGATCCTGGCCTTCGAGGCCGACGAACTGCACCGCATCGTCGACCTGATGCGTCACCTGCGCGGCACCGAGGCCCGCCTCCACGTGCGCGAGGAGATCCCGTTCTACACCGGGACCAAGGTGGAACCCGCCGAGCTGATCACCCTGCTGCCCTAGTGAACGCACCACTGGACTCCCGCGTCTGGACCACGCTCACCGGCGACACGCTCGCCGAAGACGCCGTCGAGGTCACCGGCCCCGATTCCGTGCTGCCCGGCATTTTCCGGGTCGAGGAGGCGGCGACGACCAGCATCGCCGCGGCGACACTGGCGGCAGGGGAACTGTTGCGGCTGCGGGGGATCGAGCCCGGCCGGGTCTCGGTCGACACCCGGCACGCCGCCGCGTCGTTCCACAGCGAGCAGTACATCCGCGTCGACGGGGAGCCGGTGCCGTTCAGCGCGCCGCTGTCCGGCGACTACCGCGCGAACGACGGCTGGGTGCGGTTGCACTGCAACTATCCGCGGCACGTCTCCGCCGTGTGCTGGGGCCTCGGCGTACCGGCGACCCGCGAGGCGTTCGAGAAGGTCGTCGCGGCCAAGTCGAAGTTCGAGGTCGAGTCGGCGGTGATCGGCGCCGGCGGTGCCGCGGCCGTGCTGCGCACCCGCGAGGAGTGGCTGGCGCACAAGCAAGGACAGGTGGCCAGCGGACAGCCCATCGCCGAGATCCGGTCGCTCGGGCCGTCGGAGCCGGTGCGGCTGTTCGAGTCCGATCGGCCGCTGGGCGGGGTGCGGATCCTGGACCTGACCCACGTCATCGCCGGGCCTGTCGCGGGCCGGGTGCTCGCCGCGCACGGTGCCACCGTCATGCACATCGGGTCGGATCGGCTGCCGACCGTGCCACCACTGGCCGTGGACACCGGGATGGGCAAACTCTCGGCGTACGTCGACCTGGAGACCGAAGCCGGGCGTTCGCGGCTGCGCAAGCTGATCGCCCGCGCCGATGTCGTCCTGCAGGGCTTCCGGCCGGGATCGCTGGTGACCAAGGGTTTCTCGCCGGAGGCGATCGCCGAACTCCGGCCGGGGATCGTGGTCGCGGACCTGTCCGCCTATGGCTGGGAAGGGCCGTGGGCGCGCAGGCGTGGCTTCGACAGCCTGGTGCAGATGGCGTCGGGGATCGCCGACGAAGGCGGCAGGACCGCCGGGATCGACGGCCCGGGACCGCTGCCGGTGCAGGCGCTCGACCACGCGACCGGCTGGCTCACCGCGGCGGCGATCATGACCGCCGTCCGCCGAGCGGCCACCGAAGGCGGCAGCCGGCACGTCCGCACCTCGCTGGCCGGAACCGCGGAGTGGCTGAATTCCTTGGGACGCAAGGAAGCCGGCGCGACCGAGTTCGACGCCACCGAATTCCTGGAGGACGTCGACAGTCCGCTCGGGCGGCTGACCCGGGTCAAGATGGCGGGCGTGCTGCCGGGTGCGAATCCACAGTGGACAGAAGGAACGCATGTGGCGGGGAGCGACCGCCCGGTGTGGTAGCTGAAGGGGACTTTCCCCGCATGCCATGAGGTGAAAGCGCCCTTCGCCGCGTGAGATGCGGGGAAAGTCCCCTTCAGCTCCTGCGCACCCACCTCGTGAACCGGCTCCGTGGCTTCGGGATCGCGCCGCGTTCGACGAGCCAGGCGCCGAACTCGTCCGCGTAGGCCCGCGCGCGGATCGTGTCGGTCTTCGGGTGGCTCGCCGAGTACTCGCGGAACAGGGCGGCGAACCGGTCGCCGAGCGCTTCCGCGAGGTCGGGCCGCAGGAAGGCGGCGAGCCTGCGCTGCTTGTTCCGCAGCACGTTCGCCTCGATGCGGAGCCTGTCCGCCTCGAAACCCGCCGGGGCGTCGCCTCCGGCGAGGAGCGCCTTGAGCAGCTCGGCTTGCTGCCCGGCGAGCCGCTCCCGGGGCGAAGTCATGGCGAGACCGCTTCCCGCAGCGCGGCCAGCTCGGCCGCCAGTTCACTGTCGGGCGGGTAGTCGTCGTCGCGTTCCAGCAGTACACCGGGCGGCTCGGTGCGCCGCCGCAGTTCGCGCAGCAGGTCCAGCACTTCCGGGACGATCGGATGGGCATGCGTGTCGTGGTAGACGCCGTCGCGTTCGACGCCGCCCGCCATATGGGTGTACGCCAGCCGTTCCCACGGGATCTCGTCGAGGAACCGTTCGGGATCGGTGCCGAGGTTGCGGGCGTTGGCGTACAGGTTGGCGACGTCGATGATCAGCAGACAGCCGGTCCGATCGGTCAGTTCCCGCAGGAATTCCGACTCCGAGAACTCCGCGTCCGGCCATTCCAGTACCGCCGCGATGTTCTCCACCGCGAACGGCGCGTCCACGATGGACTGGGTCAGCTTGACGTTGTCCACCAGGACATCGAGCGCGTCCCGGGTGCGGGGGAGCGGCATCAGGTGGCCCGAGTCGAGGCCGCCCGCGCGCACGAAGCACACGTGGTCGCTGGCCAGCGGCGCGCCGAGTTCACGGGAGATCTCCGCGAGATGCTCGACGCGCGCGGTGTCCAGCGGTTCGGCCCCGCCGAGCGACAGCGAGACCGCGTGCGGCAGCACCGGGATTCCCTTGTCCCGCAAGGCGGTCAGCGTTTCGGGGAGCTGCCCGGCGTGCAGGTTCTCGGCGACGACCTCGACCCAGTCGACGCCGGGCAGCCGCGCGATCGACAGGTCGAGCTCATGCCGCCAGCCGATGCCGATCCCGAGGTGCCCTGGCCGGTCAGCCACCGCAGCCCCCGCCACCGCAGGAGCTGCCACCGCCACTCCCGCCGCCGCACGAGGATCCACCGGTGCCGCAGGTGCTGCCGCCGGACGAACCGCCGCCACCGAAGGCACCCGAGACGGGCGGCGGGATCAGCGCCGCGCTCAGCTCCTCGTCCGGGTAGAAGGCGAGTCCGCCCAACGCGACCGCCGCCGCGGCGCCGCCCAGCAGAGCGCCACCGGCCATGCCGCCCACGGCAGGCTGGTCGGGGATTCCGCGCTCCCGCGCCAGCGCACGGTTGGCGCTGCCGAGGATTCGGTTGCCTTCGCTGGTCGGGCGCGGGCCCGTCCGCTTGTTCTTGACGGCCCTGGCGACCAGCGTCGCGAACGTGGCCGCGATCAGCAGCGGGATCAGGAAGCCGACGGCGTGGTCGGCGGAGATCCCGGCGAACAGGCGCACCACCCCGAGGACCAGAACCGCGAGATACAGGAAGAACACGACCCGGCGGATCCGCGGCGCCTGGTTGACGACCACGAGTCCCCGCGCCTCCAGACCCTGGCCGAGCGCCTGCATCGGCCCCGACATCCGAAGCCGGTCGCGCATGCCGCGAGTCGTGGCGTTGTAACCCGGTTTGGCGCCCTTGGCGACGGCCCTCTCGATCCGGTCGGCGGGCTCCGGACCGGTCAGCTGGAGCTGCTTCGAGCTGCTGACCCGCAACGTCCCGCGGTCGACCAGCGCCGCGATGGCCGTGTCGACCACCCTGTCCGGGCCGCCGGCGAGGTAGGCGAGTTCGTACACCGTCGGCAGCGGTCCGCTCACGGTGGCACGTGGTGCCTTGCGGCCCAGCTTGACCGTGATCGTCCACAAGAGACCGACGACCAGCGGCAGCACCAGCAGGGCGGCGTAGACCGCCAGGAAAGTGGGTCCGGGGATGCCCCAGGTGTCTTCCATCGCACGGGCCTTTCACGAGCAGATGCGCTTACCGTAGTCGGACGCTCTTCCGTCCGGTCATGGTTCCGTGATTCGAACAGCCGGAGTGGACTTTCGCGACGGTAGTTGGACCGTCAGCGGCCGCAACCACTTCAGCCTCCGCCTCCGCACGACGAGCCACCGCCGCACGAGGAACCGACGGCGAAGGACGCGCCTTTGCCACACGTACTCGCCGTGCCCGTCGACCCTACGTCGCCCGTCCTGACCAGCGTGGCCGCGAGAATCGGGTCGGGGAAGGCGTTCAAACCGCGAAGAGTTACCTGGCCAGGTCACGATCCCAGTCGCCGTAGTGGAGCCAGCTCGCCGGCGGTGGTCGCGCGGCCGGCCCGGTCCGGCCGCTGGAGCCAGCCGGTGAGGCCGATGGCCGCGAGCACGGCGAGGATCAGCACGATGAGGATGTCGGCGGGCCGCTTCGCCGGAACGGCGTTCGCCAGGCGCGCGGTCCCCACGACGAGAACGGCCACGTAAGCGACCAACGCGCACTGCCAGCCCACCCGGCGACCTCCAGGCCCCTTCGTTGCAAGTCGTCGCGAAGGTCCTTGATGACCGCGTGCCGTGCCATCCGTGACCGAAGATGGCGGAGACCGATGCCGCTGCCGGGTACGAACGAAATGACCGCGTGCTCGAAGGGATCGGCTGGAGCGGGCCTGACCGGGTACAGGGTTCCGGGGCCGTCGAGCCGGAGACCCTGCCGCTCGAGCAGGCAGGCGACGGCGGTGTCGGCGACCCGGTCGCTACCCCGGCGAGCGCGAACGGGATGGCGACCAGACAGCCGTACAGCCAGGCGAAGCCCGGTCCGCTGATACCCCAGGGTTCGTTCATACGACAGCAAAGCCCCCTACCCAAAAGCCCTCCCCGACGCTGTCTTGTCCATCGAGAACGCGTCGAGGAGGGCGGTGGTTCGCTTCGGTTGGTTACGACTCGGGAACGAGCGTCAGCGAGATCGAGTTGATGCAGTACCGCTGATCCGTCGGCGTGGCGTATCCCTCGCCTTCGAAGACGTGCCCGAGGTGGCTGTGGCACGATTTGCACAGCACCTCGATCCGGCGCATCCCCATGGCGGTGTCCTCGCGGAGGAGGACGGCGTCGGTATCGGCCGGGTCGTAGAACGATGGCCAGCCGCAGTGGCTCTCGAACTTCGTGTCGCTGCGGAACAGCTCGGCGCCACAGGCGCGGCACTGGTAGACACCGGTGGTCTTCGCATCGGTGTACTCCCCGGTGAAGGGGCGCTCGGTACCCGCCTGGCGGAGCACGGCGTACTCGTCGGGGCTGAGCTGTTCCCGCCATTCCTGCTCGGACTTGACCACGCGTGGCGTGGCTCCGACAACGGGTTTCATGCCTTTCACCGGTTCCACGTTACCCCGCGAGCCACGCGATGGCCCGGCCGATGATGTCCCATGCGGTGACCATCACGCCGAGCACGATGAGGATCACCACCAATGCCGAAATCCACCAGCGCAGACCGCCGAGGCGATTGCTGGAGTCGGCGAATTCGGAGACACCGTCGAGGCAGGCTTCCACGGTGAAGTTGGGGCCGCAGCGCTCGATGCGGTCCAGATGCTCGGCGAAGGCGCGAGCTTCGGGGTCGTACGGGTCGAGACCTACCAGGTCCTCGTCGAACCGAGGATTCTGGCCAGGTCCGAAAGGTCCGCTATCGGCCATACCAGCAACAGTAAGCCAAAAGCGGCGATTGGCCTACCACCGGCGAGGCGGGTCTCACCACCGCCACGTTGCGTCAGTTACCGAGTACTCGTGTGTCGGCGTCGATGAAGTACTCCCCGCCGACCTGGACGACACGCAGCGCGGGACGCGTTCCCTTGTTGAGCGTGATGTTCATGTCGATCGAGCCGTCGGCGTTGCCGCCGCCCTTGTCCGCTCGAGCGGTGTCGGCACCGGTGACCTTGTGGGTGCTCCAGTAATCGGCGAAAGCCTGCTCCGAGCCGTAGACGCCCTTCGCGGCGTCTGTGAGCTTCTTCCAGCTCGCGGACGTCCCGATCTTGCCCGTGTCGAAGAATTCGAGGACGAAGGTGCCCACGCTCGAGTAGTTGGTGACCCGCTCGCTCTCCGTCTTGCCAAGCCCCGCTTGGCTCGCCTTCGAAGACGACGGGGGAGTCGTTTTGGAGGTCGAGGTGCCGGGCTGGGGGTTGGCGCCGGCGTTGTTGCCGCCCTGGTTGTTGCCGCCGCCGTTGCTGGAATTCAGCACCAGGAACACGATCACGGCGATCACCACGACCGCGGCGCCGGCGCCCGCGAACAGGACGGCTTTGCGCTTGCCGTCCGAGGGCTTCGCCGGCGACGGTCGCATCGGGGCGGCCGCGGACGGCGGCTGGCTCATCGCGGCGACCGGGCGCGGCGGGGTGTTCGGCGGGGCGGCCTGCGAGCGCATCGGCATGAACGCGGCGGTCGGCGTGTGCTGCTTGGCGGGAGGAGGCGGAGGAGGGGTGGCGGCGGACTGGGCCGGTTTCTCGGTCCGCTGCCACGGCGGCCGGTCCCCGCCGGGAATGCCGTGCCCAGGTGTGTCAGGCACGGCGGGCTGTCTGCCGCCGCCGCCCGATCCGAAGAGCCGCGGCGAGGCCGCCGTGCCCGCGCCCGACTCGTTCGCCGCCAGCGCGGCGAGCCGCTCCCGGGCCTCGGCCATGGTCGGGCGTTCGGTCGGTTCGGTGCGCAGAAGGCTCATCAGCAGCGCCGTCGCGGCGCCCGCCTGCTGCGGCGGGTTGATCTGCCCGTTCGCGGCCGCGTACAGCAGTGCGAGCTGGTTGGAGCTGTTCCCGTACGGCGTCTGACCCTCGATCGCCTGGTAGAGCGTCGCGCCGAGCGCGAAGACGTCGGAGCTGGGCACCGGGTCCGAGCCGCGTGCCAGTTCGGGCGCGAGGTAGGCAGGGGTGCCGCCGATCAGGCCGGTCTGGGTGAGCGTCATGTCGCCCGCCGCGCGCGAGATGCCGAAGTCGGTGATCTTCGCGGTGCCGGACTCGTCGATCAGGATGTTCCCTGGTTTGACGTCGCGGTGCACGATCCCGGCGCGGTGCGCGGCGACCAGCGCCGACGCGACCTGCTCGCCGATCTTCGCGACGCGTCCCAGCGGCAGCGTGCCCTCATCGGAGATGATCGCCGAGAGGCTCGGGCCGTTCAGGTACTCCATCACCAGGCAGGGGTCGCCGCCGTGTTCGGCGATGTCGAACACCACGATCGCGTTCGGATGCTGGAAACGGGCCGCGTTCTTCGCCTCGCGCATGGCGCGCTGGCGCATGTTGTCGCGCTCGGCCTCCGAGACACCTGGCTGCGGGAGGATCTGCTTGACCGCCACCGAGCGCTCGAGGCGGACATCGATGGCACGCCAGACCACCCCCATGGCACCGCTACCAATTTGCTCGACCAGGCGATAGTGCCCAGCGATCAGCTGACCGGTGTCGATGGCGACTGCTCCTGACACATTCTTTGACTAGCACATTCCGGGGTGACGGTGGCGTTACGCGGTCGTGATGGTCGCGCGCACCCGATCGAGTGTAGCGGGCGACGGTTTCGGTTCCCCGTCAGCTCGCCGGTGCGGATGCGGGCGCATCTTCCTCATCGACCGGTTCGGCCACCGGAACGGCCTTCCGCCGGAAGACCTGCACCAGCCCGATGGCCCCCGCGGCGGCGAACACGGCGTAACAGACCAGGAGGGCGGGCGGTGTTTCCCCGGTCAGCGCGTCGCCGAGGACGACGACCGCGACCGTCCCCGGCAGGCTGCCGAGCGCGGTCCCGATCAGATACGGAACGAAACGGACCGACGACACTCCGCACAGGTAACTGAACGGAGCGAACGGCACCATCGGGATCAGCCGTAAGGAGGTGATCGCCAGTACCCCGCCGTCGGAAAGCCGGTCGTTGACCGCGCGGACCTTGGCCCGGTGCAGGTGCCGGGTGACGAGGTCGCGGCCGAGTGCCCGCGAAAGGGTGAACGAGAGGCCGGAGGCGACCGTGGTCGCCAGGATGCCGACGACGATGCCCGTCGTGGCGCCGAGCAGAAGGCCGCCTGCCAGGTTGAACACGGTGCGCGGGATCGGTGCCACGGTGAGTACCGAATAGATCAGGAAGAACACCAGCGGTGTGGCCGGGCCGAGTCCGGCCGCCCAGGCCCGCAGCCCGGCCGGGCTCGGGATCGGCAGGAGCACCGCGGCCGTCACGAAGAGGGCGAGCACGGTGAGCGCGAGAATCAATTTGGTACGGCCGGACACCGCGTCAACCGTACGGTATTCGCTGTGATCGACACCGAGGCGCTGCGAGCGCAGCCCGAACTCACCGGCGAGAACGTCGTGTTGGCGCAGCTCGACGAGTCCTACTTCGAGTCCGCCTGGCGGGCCCTGCGGGAGCCGGAGACCACCCGGCTGACCGGCACGCACACCGTCTTCACCGAGGACCAGATCCGCGAGTGGCTGGCCTCGCGGCCGGGCCTCGACGACCGGGCCGACTACGCGATCCTGCGCAAGGCGGATCGGGTCTACCTCGGCGAAGTCGTGCTTTCGGACTTCGACGAGGACAACCGCTCCGCCGCGTTCCGGATCGCGCTGACCGGGCCCGACGTCTTCGGCAAGGGCTACGGCACCGAGGCGACGAAGCTGATCCTGGACTTCGCGTTCGACATCGTCGGTGTCCATCGCGTCTCGCTGGAGGTGTTCGAGTTCAACCTGCGGGCCCAACGTGTCTACGAGAAGTGCGGGTTCGTCCGCGAGGGGCTTCAGCGGGAAGCCCTGTGGTGGGACGGCGAGTGGCATGACGTCATCACGATGGCACTTCTGAAGAACGATCCACGGCCCTGAGTCGCGCCGGACTGGCTACGGTGGGCGCATGCCCAAGAACGGTGAGCCGATCGAAGTCGAGGTAGGCGAGCGCAAGGTCAGGGTGTCCAGCCCGGACAAGGTGTACTTCCCGGCCCGCGGGATCACGAAGCGCCAGGTCGTGGAGCACTATGTCGCGATCGGCGAGCCGTTGCTGCGCGCGGTCGGGGAGCGGCCCACGACGCTGAAGCGTTACGTCGATGGCGTCGAGGGCGAGTGGTTCTACGCGAAGCGCGTGCCGAAGGGCGCCCCGGAGTGGGTGGAGACCGCGAAGATCACCTTCCCGTCGGGCCGGACCGCCGAGGAGGTCTGCCCGACCGAGGCCGCCGTGTTCGCCTGGGCGGCGAACCTGGGCACGTTCGACTTCCACCCGTGGCCGGTGCGGCGTCCCGACGTCGACCACCCCGACGAACTCCGCATCGACGTCGACCCGCCGGACGAGGCCGGGTTCAGCGACGCTGTCGAGGTCGCCGGCGTGGTGCGTGAGGTGCTCGACTCGGCCGGGCTCGTCGGCTACCCGAAGACGTCGGGCGGCCGCGGCGTGCACGTCCTGGTGCGCATCCGGCCCGAATGGGACTTCATCGACGTCCGCCACGCGGTGATCGCGCTGGGCCGCGAGGTCGAGCGCCGGATCCCCGAGAAGGCGACCATCGCGTGGTGGAAGGAAGAACGCGGCGGCCGGGTCTTCATCGACTACAACCAGGCCGCGCGCGACCGCACGGTGGCCTCGGCGTGGTCGGTCCGCGGCACCCCGCGTGCCACCGTGTCGACCCCGCTCACCTGGGACCTGCTGACCGAGGTCGACCCGGACGACTTCGACGTCCTCACCGCCGGTGCCTTCTACGCCGAGCGCGGCGACCTCCACGTGCCGATGGACGAGCAGGCGTTCGGCATCGAGACGCTGCTGGAGTGGTACGCGCGGGACGAGCGCGATCACGGCCTCGGCGAGATGCCTTATCCGCCGGACTACCCGAAAATGCCGGGCGAGCCGAAGCGGGTCCAGCCCAGCAAGGCGCGCGACGACACCTAAGCCACCTGGGGTGCTGATGCTGTGAAGGCCGGTCAGGACACCAGGCACCCTTTCACTCACGGCCCACCCGACGGACCCGTGACCCACGCGTCGAGCGCGGCCGAGCGTGTCGCGAAAGCCACTTTCGCGACGTCTGATGTCCCGAAACTGGCTTTTGCGACACAGCCCGTTGCCGCCGGGCGCCGGTCCGGGGGCGCCGAGACAGTCACGGTCGGCGCGGGCGCGGCCTCCGCCGTGACGGTGACCGTCGCGGCGGCCATCGGCGAGGCGGGCGCTCTCGGAGATGTGGCCGCCACCACGCCGATGCCCGCGCCCAAAGGTGAGCGCCACAGTGAGCCCGGCCACAAGCGGCTTCTTATTTCGTGACGGTGCGTGCGGTTTCGGTGACGAATTCGTACTTGTCATCCGTCTCTTCTTCGCTTTGCTCGCAGAGTGATTGCGCTTTCGTGTCGATCGAGAAACCTGTTACCGCTCCACGGCGAACCGATACGAGACTGTGTGACGCGTGCGGCCCAGTCGTAACGGCAGGGCTCCTGCCAGCGACAATTCCCGTCGAACGTTTACGGTGGGGGAGACGAAGGAGTGCCTGTGGACGACTTGATCGCCTTTCTCGCCGCGCGTGTCGGACAGCGCCAGGCGTTGATCATGCAGGCGGTCAAGAAAACCGAGATCAGCGAATCCCTCAATCGTGGTGAGACCAAGGTCGTCATCGAAAAGAAGATCCGGTCGCTGCACGACATCGAACTCGACGTGGTCAATCAGATGATCAACGAGATCGAGGCGACCCGGCGGCTCCTGCAGGCGCACCGCACCACGGTTTCGGAGAAGGTCCCGGGATTTCCCCTGTACGGCAACGAGTACTGGTGCGAGACGTGCAACGTGCCCGCCGACGAGGCCGGGACGAACTGGTGCCTGACCCTGCGGCTGCTCGCCCTTCCCCACGCCGACCATCCGGACTACAGCGAACGCTGGCGCCCCTGAGCGGGGAATGCCAGGCGGGGCCGGGCGCGTTGATCCGGGGGTGATCACGCTTTCGGTACTGGACCGGTCCCCGACCCGCCGCGGTGGCGACGCGCCCCGCGCGTTGCGGGACACGGTCGCCTTCGCACGGGACATCGAAGCGCTGGGCTATCACCGGTTCTGGGTTTCCGAGCATCACAGTGTGCCCGGCGTGGCCGGTTCGGCACCGACGGTGCTGGCGGCCGCGGTCGCTTCGGCGACCGAGCGGATCCGGGTCGGCACCGGCGGCGTGATGTTGCCGAACCACCGGCCGCTGGTGGTCTCGGAACAGTTCGGCGTCCTCGAATCGCTGTTCCCCGGCCGGATCGACATGGGGCTGGGCCGGTCGGTCGGGTTCACCGGCGGGGTCCGCCAAGCGCTCGGGCACGAGAAGGACGACGCCGACGACTTCGGTGACCAGGTCCGGGAACTGCTGGGCTTCCTGGCGGGTGACCAGACGGCGTATCCGGGTGTGCACGCCATTCCGGCGGAAGGGTTGCGCGTACCCGCGTTCCTGCTGGCCACCGGTGCCGGGGCGCGGCTGGCCGCGGAACTGGGGCTGCCGCTGGTGATCGCGCCGGTCCGGGGCGAAGGGCCGCTGCTCGAAGCCATCGAGGGCTACCGCTCCGGCTTCCGTCCGTCCGCGCAGGCTTCGCGACCGTATGTCGTGGTGTCCACGGCGATCGCGGTCGCGGAGACGGCCGAAGCCGCTCGACGACTGCTGATCCCCGAAGCGTGGTCGACGGTCTACTCGCGCACGCACGGGGTTTTCCCGCCGCTGTCGCCGGTGGAGGAGATCCTCGCGGGGCCACTGTCCGAACGGGACCAGGAGAGACTGGACCGGGCGCTCGACGGTCAGCTCGCCGGCACTCCGGACGAGGTGGGCGACCGGCTGTCCGGCCTCGTCGCCAAGACCGGCGCCGACGAGATCCTCGTGACCACCAGCACCTTCGACCAAGCCGACCGGCTGGACTCCTATCGGGCCCTCGCCGAAGTGGCGGGGCTGCGGAGTCTCGCCGCGGCGTCGTGATCCTTGCTAGTGTCGCGGCCATGACTGCCGGGTCGGCCTCGTGCCGTGAGCGGACGGGTTCCCCGGCCGACATTTGATCTCCGCGCGGGCCCGCAGCCCGCCTCCGCGTGTGTCCCTGCGAAGTGGACGATGCGCGGAGAGGAGGTGAATCGCATGTCCCCCAACGAGAACTGGCGTGATTTCGTCGTCGCCAACGCCGACGGCGGTGTGCTGGACGGCGTCGTCACGCGGGTGCTGCCGTTCGGCGCGTTCGTCGAAGTGGCCCAAGGGATGGAAGGTCTCTTGCCCACCGTCGGCGGTGCCGGTCCGCTCACCGCGGGTGCGGCCGTCGCGGTGCGGCTCGACAAGCTGGACGTCCAGAACCGGCGGTTCAGCCTGACCCTGGCTTGACGACCCCTCGCGTTCAGTCCTCTGGTTGCGGTCCTTGCACGCGCAACTATCGCAACCAGAGGACTACTTGCGGCTTGGCCTGTGGCGCTGGGGAGGATTGGAGACGTTCAGCGTCCCCAATCCTCCCCACTCATGAACCAGTCGCTCAGGGCTGCGGGTGACGCTGCGTGAAGTCCGTGAAGGCCTCCTTAAGGGACCCAGAGTCCCTTAAGGAGGCCTTCACGGACGTCTGCGCGAGTGGGTCCGGCGCGTTTAGTCCTCTGGTTGCGGTAGTTCGTGACGCGTACAACCGCAACTAGAGGACTACTTGCGGTCTTGGGCGAGGGCGTGTTCCAGCACGGCGGCCTCGGCGCGCAGCCGGTCCGCGGTGTCGGCGCGGCCGAGGCGGTCGTACTCGTCCGCGGAGATCGTGCTCGTCCCGCGGCTGCCTGCCGAAGCCTTCGGTGACGTGGCCGATGATCGTGCGCGTCGCCGGCACGATGGTCCGAAACGCTAGAGGCGCAAGAGAAGCTGGGTGAGGACGCGCTGCGCGGGGTCGTCCAGGTCGATCCCGGACACCTCTGCGGCGCGCCGCACCCGGTACCGCACCGTGTTCGGGTGGATGTTCAGCTCCCGCGCGGCGCGCCGGACATCTCCGAACGCGTCGAGGTACGTGAGCACCGCGGGTACCAGGATGCCGCCGTGCTCCGCGTCGTGCGCGATCAGTTCGAGCAAGCGAGGGTCGCGGATTCTCGGTTGCTCACCGAGGAAAGCGAGTACCTCGGACAGCAGGACCTCGGCGCGGACGTCGGCCAGTGAGGCGACGTCCGCGGTGCCGTGCCCGCGCGCCATCGTCGCGAGCACGCGGTCCGCGTCGCCACGCGAGGCGGCCGCGTCGGAGAGCCGGGGGACGACACCGCCCAGCGCCGCGCGCACCCGGACGTCGAGATGTCGTTGCGCGGTGCCGACGATTTCCTTGGCCAGCGCCAGGATCCGCGTCTCGGCGTGCTCGGGCAGATCCGGCAGGAGCGCGTAGACCCGGCCGCCGATCACGCTCACCAGCGCGCTCCGCCGGTACGCGGCGGTGTGCACGGTGATCAGGTGCACCAGTTCGGCTCGCCGCAGTTGCCGGTCGGTCGCCGCCCGGTCGCGGGGGAGCGAGAACCCCAGCACCATGGCGGGTTTCCCGGGATCCGCGCCGATGTCGTCGGCCACGGATTCGACCTCTAAACGGCCGTCGAGCAGCCCAGCCAGCAGGTCCTCGCGCAGCCGGAGTTCCGGGCTGGGCAGGGTCCGGTGCCGGATCAGCTGGGGCGCGAGCGCCCGGCTCGCCCCGAGCAACGCGACTTCCGCGCTTTCGGTGAGCGGATGCGTGCCCTCCTGCACCCAGATCGTGCCTAACGCTTGTGACCCGGCGTGGATCCCGGCCGCGATTCGGCGCCGGATGCCGAGATCGGGCCGCTCGTCGACGCGGACGATGCCTTCCCCGGCGCGAAGCCGCTGGTAGATACCCCATTCGCGCAGCATCGCGAGGTACCGTTCCGGGCCTTCGCGGCCGAGGATTGAGAGACGGCGCAGTTCGTCCACCTCGTCGCCCGCCCGCGAATAGGCCAGTACGCGGCTCGAGGTGTCCTCGATGCTGACCAGGCCGCCAGTGAGCGTCGCGATGGTCTGCGCGAGCGAGAACAGGTCGCCCAGCACCTCGCCGCTGTCCGCTTCGCCACCGGCGCGGGCCGCGTCGACGACACCCCTGGCCAGCGCCTCGACCTGTTCCCAGCGTGCCTCGTGGCCGACCTCGATCAGTGCGATCCCGGAGTCGCTCGCGACGTTGACGACGGCCGAGCCGTTCTTGACCGCCACGGCGGCCGCGCCGGACCGCCCCGCCGCCCGGATCGCGCCCGCGGCGGCCCGGCCGCGAGCCCCGATCACCAGGACGAGATCACCCGGATGGGCGTCGGGCGGATCCTCCGGATCGTGGATGACGACGTCCTCCACCTGATCCCCGAGTCCGCCCGGGGCCGCGAGCACTCTGACCAGCGGTTCCCCGAGTGTGGCGAGGACATGCCGCAGGGAAGCGCCAGTAGTCAAATCCGTAGTCGCTGTAATCACCGAATTAAGCCGATCGGACAAGATGGTCGCCCTGATTCTAGCCAGTTGAACAAGCCGTAGCGGAGGCGTCCGGTCTAGCGTTCGGGGTGAGACCTCTAACCGGCGAAGTGAAGTCAGGAGCAGTCAGTGGACGCCGTGACCCAGACCCCCGCCCCGAAGAACGAGCCGGTGCTGAACTACGCACCGGGCAGCGCCGAGCGCGCTGAACTCGAGGGCGCGCTCAAGTCGCTGGGCGGCGCGGACCCCATCGACCTCACCGTGACGATCGGTGGTGAGCAGCGCAAGGGCGGCGGCGAGAAGATCGAGGTCGTCCAGCCGCACAACCACAAGGCGGTGCTGGGCGTCATCCACAGCGCGACCGCGCAGGACACCCACGACGCGATCGCCGCCGCGAAGGCCGCCGCTCCCGGCTGGCGCGCGCTGTCCTACGACGACCGCGCCGCGATCATCCTGCGTGCCGCCGACCTGCTGGCCGGCCCGTGGCGTGCCCGGCTGAACGCCGCCACCATGCTCGGTCAGTCGAAGACCGCCCTCCAGGCCGAGATCGACTCCGCCTGCGAGCTGATCGACTTCTGGCGTTTCAACGTCGCCTTCGGCCGTCAGATCCTCGCCGAGCAGCCGGTCAGTTCGCCCGGAATCTGGAACCGGATGGAGCACCGCCCGCTCGAGGGCTTCGTGTACGCCATCACGCCGTTCAACTTCACCGCGATCGCGGGCAACCTGCCGACCGCGCCCGCGCTGATGGGCAACGTCGTGCTGTGGAAGCCGTCGCCGACGCAGAGCTACGCCGCGCACATGCTGATGCGTCTGCTCGAAGAGGCCGGTATGCCGCCGGGCGTGATCAACCTGCTGCCGGGTGACGGCAAGGCCGTCTCCGAGGTCGCCCTGACCCACCGCGACCTGGCCGGGATCCACTTCACCGGGTCCACCCCGACGTTCCAGCACCTGTGGGGCACCGTCGGCGCCAACATCGGCGGCTACCGCACGTACCCGCGCCTGGTCGGCGAGACCGGCGGCAAGGACTTCGTGCTCGCGCACGCCTCGGCCGACGTCGACATCCTGCGCACCGCGCTGATCCGCGGCGCGTTCGAGTACCAGGGCCAGAAGTGCTCGGCCGCGTCCCGCGCCTACGTCCCGCGTTCGCTCTGGGCGAGCCTGAAGGACGACTTGGTCTCCGAGACCGAGGCCATCACCTACGGCGACGTCAACGACCTGAGCAACTTCGGTGGCGCCGTGATCGACCGCCGTGCCTTCGACAAGCACGCCGCCGTGCTGAAGAGCGCCGCCGAGGACGCCGAGGTCGAGGTCATCGCCGGTGGCACCGCGGACGACAGCGTCGGCTACTTCGTGCGCCCGACGATCCTCGTTTCGGACAACCCGAAGCACGAGATCTTCCGCACCGAGTACTTCGGCCCGATCCTCTCGATCCACGTTTACGAAGACGACACCGAAGCGGACTTCGACAACGTGCTGAAGCTGGTCGACGAGACCGCCGACTACGCGCTCACCGGTGCCGTCATCGCCAACGACCGCACGGCCGTCGCGAAGGCGGCCGAGGCGCTTCGCTTCGCCGCCGGCAACTTCTACGTCAACGACAAGCCGACCGGCGCGGTCGTCGGCCAGCAGCCCTTCGGCGGTGCCCGCGCTTCCGGCACCAACGACAAGGCCGGTTCGGTGTTCAACCTCCTCCGCTGGACGAGCCCGCGCTCGATCAAGGAGACCTTCGTTCCGCCGACCAGCGTCCGTTACCCCCACCAGGGCTGAGTTCTCCAGGAGTCCGTGATGTTGCGTGCCCCGCTGCTCGCCGCCGCTCGATCCCAGCGGATGCGCAAGCTGGTCGAGGTCGTCCCCGCCACCCGATCGGTGGTAGGTCGGTTCGTCGCCGGCGCCGGGACGCCCGACGCCGCCAGGGTGGTCCGCGAACTGGCCGACGACGGTCTTCGGGTCACCCTCGACCACCTCGGCGAGGACACCACCGACGCCGAGCAGGCCACGACGACCGTCCGTGCCTACGAGGAACTGCTGTCCGCGCTGGCGGCCGACGGCCTCGCGTTCGGCGCGGACGTCTCGGTGAAGCTGTCCGCGGTCGGCCAGTTCCTGCCGGCCGACGGTGAGAAGGTCGCGCTGGAGAACGCCCGCAAGATCTGTGCGGCGGCCGAAGCGGTCGGTGCCACGGTGACCCTCGACATGGAGGACCACACCACCACCGACTCGACGCTGGGCATCCTGCGGGAACTGCGCACCGAGTACCCGTGGGTCGGCGCGGTGCTGCAGGCTTATCTGCGGCGTACCGAACAGGACTGCCGCGACCTCGCCGGGGAGGGCTCCCGCGTCCGGTTGTGCAAGGGTGCGTACGCCGAACCCGAAGAGGTCGCGTTCCTGGACAAGTCCGAAGTGGACAAGTCCTACGTGCGCTGCCTGAAGATCCTCATGCGGGGTAAGGGTTATCCGATGGTCGCCTCACACGACCCCCGGATGATCGCGATCGCAGAGAAGCTCGCGATGGACACCGGCCGCAAGGCGGACGACCACGAATTCCAGATGCTGTACGGGATCCGTCCCGAAGAGCAGCGCCGGATCGCGGGTGACGGTAAGACGATGCGCGTCTACGTCCCCTACGGCGACGAATGGTACGGCTATTTCATGCGCAGGCTGGCGGAACGCCCGGCGAACCTGGCGTTCTTCCTGCGCGGACTCGCCACCCGGGGCTGACCCGGTCCCTGGTGGCACGGTTCCGCTGAAGTACAAAGGGGCCCTTCCCGGCGAAATCCGCCGGGAAGGGCCCCTTCTTACGTTTTCTCAGGCTTCCTGACCCTCTTCCTTGAGCTTGTCCATGTCGATGTCGCGCGCCTGCTGGATCAGGTCCTCGAGGGTCTTCTCCGGGAGCGCGCCTGGCTGCGCGTAGATGACCGTCTTGTCGCGGATCACCGCGAGCGTGGGGATCGAGCGCACGTCGAAGGCGGCGGCCAACTGCTGCTCGGCCTCGGTGTCGACGCTCGCGAACACGATGTCGTCGTGCTTGCCCGACACCTTTTCGTAGGTCGGCGCGAACTGGCGGCACGGCATGCACCAGCCGGCCCAGAAGTCGATGATCACGAAGTCGTTCTCGGACACGACCTGATCGAAGTTGGCGGCGGTCAGCTCAACTGTGCTCATGACCGGCGTAACGAAACAGGCCGGACGCACATTCCCGCGAGAGCGCGTAGCGTCTCCGGTGGAGCAACTCAGAAGGAGGTGCGCATGGCCGACGGAGACATCCTCAGCCGAATCGACGAGCTGGTCAGCGTGGAGCACGAACTCCGCTCGCGGGCGATCGGGTCCGGGCTGAGCTCGGACGACCGCGCCCGGCTCGCGGGTGTGGAGCAGCAGCTGGACCAGTGCTGGGACCTGCTGCGGCAGCGGCGGGCGCGGGTCGAGTTCGACGAGGACCCGGACCAGGCTTCGGCGCGGCCCGTCAGCGAGGTCGAGTCCTACCGGCAGTAGCGCTTTCCGGCGGGGGCTGAAGGGGACTTTCCCCGCGTCTCACGCGGTGAAGGGCGCTTTGCCCCCATGTCATGCGGGGAAAGTCCCCTTCAGCTTGCGAGGGTGCCTCAGACCGGGCAAAGCGTTCCGTCGACCGGGATCTTCCCGTCGATCAGGAAAGCCCGCGTCGCGTCGGTGACGCAGGGGGAGAGGCTCAGCGCGCCGTGCCCGGCGCCCTGCCAGGTGATCGTCACCGCGCTCGGCATCTGGTCGGCGGCCCGGCCGGTGCCCTGTTCCGGCGTGACCGGGTCGGTCGCGGTGCCCGCGACGAGGATCGGCGGGGCGCCCGGGGCGCCGGCTGGCGGAAGTGGTTCGCGGCGGACGGGCCACGGGCTGCACCACGCCAGTTGCTGCGCGGCGAAGACGCCGAACTGCGGGTACTTGTCGCGCAAGGTCGTGGTCACGCGCGTGAGTTCTTCGGCCGAGAGCCGCGTCGCGCTGTCGTTGCACTTGGTCGCGAGCGTGCCGTCCAGGCGGGACGGCCGTGCCCGGGAGTCCTTCAGCACCGGTTCGGCGAACGCGGCCAGCGGCGTGACGTCGCCGGTCCGCGCGGTCTTGAGCGCCTCGGCGAGCTCCACCCAGCGCGAGCGCTGCGCGAGCCCGGAATGGACGGCGTACAGCGCGATCCCCGGCGTGATCTCCACCCCGTCGGAGGTCGTCGCGGGAGCGGCGCGGAGCCGGTCCGCGACGGCGGTCACGGCCGATCGGGCGTCGCCGATCGGGCAGCCCTTGGCGAGGCAGTCGGCGCCGAACGCGTCGAGGGTGGCCTGCGCGCTCGCGGCGACGGATTCCTGGACGGCGGCCGCGTCGGGGGCCGGGTCGGGCAGCCCGTCGAGCATGACGCGGCCGACCTGCGCGGGGAACCGCACGGCGTACTCGGCGAGGACCTTCGATCCGTCACCGCGTCCCAACGCGTGCAGTTTGTCCAGCCCCAGTTGCTCCCGCAGTTCGTCGAGGTCACCCGCGGCCCGCCAGCTGTCCATCGCGACCTGCGAGTCGTCCAGCTCGATCGCGCACTGCTGGCCCGCCCTGCGCGCCGCGTCGACCACGGCTTCGAGGTCGCCGGCTGCCGGATCGCCGCCGAGCAGGTCGGTGCGGATCTCCGTGGGGATGCATTGCACCGGCGCGGAAGTCCCGGTCCCGCGCCGGTCCACGCCGATCAGGGAGAACTTCCGCAGGTACTCGGGCGGCAGCGTCGCGGCCAGCCGGGCGGCGTAAAGCGACCCGGGTTCACCGTCGACGTCGTTGACCACGACGAGCGGGATCGGCCCGCCCCCGGTCCTGACCACCGACAGCCGCGAAAGCCCGCGGCCGGGCAGGTCCGGCGCGTCGAGCGTGGTGGGCACCCTGGCACAGGAGAACTTCAGCGTGTCCGGCACGGGCGGCTGGCCCAGCCGCTGCCGGGTCGCTTCGTCGCAGTCCTCCCATTTGATGGACGGCGACCGCGGTTCGGTGAGTGGCGGCAGCGGCACCGGCTGCGCCGACGACGAACCGCCGGGAGTGGGTTTGCCGTCGTTGTCGATCACTGCGGGCCGGACCGACGGCCCGGCCGTGCAGCCCGCGAGCACGGTCGCGACCATGGCCGTCATCAGGATCAGCCGTGGCCTGCGGCGGACGGTGCTGGCGGGGCGCACGGGCTGGTCCTCACTTTCCGGGCATGACAAAGCTCTGAGGAGAGCTTCGCAGGTCGGATGTCAGGACACGGTTAGCGGGTGCGCTTGACCTCGCCGCGGAACACCGCGTCCAGGTCGTACCGGGCGACCTCGTCGAGCTGGGCGTAGGTGCAGGAATCCGGTTCGCGGTCGGGACGCCAGCGCTTGAACTGCGCGGTGTGGCGGAAACGCGACGGGTAACCGCCTTCCGTGTGCTCGTAGCCGACCTCCACCACCTTTTCCAGTTTCAGCGGCACCCACGGGGCTTCCTTGGACTTCCACCGGGTGACCCCGCCGGGGATCCGCTGGTGCTCTCGCACGTTGTCGCCCAGCCACGGGTGATCGGCCCCGTCGGTGATCAGCGGCGCCAGTTCCTCGGCCAGTTCACGCCGCCGGGTGACCGGGAACGACCCGACGACACCGGGGTGGTGCAGCACGCCGTCCTCGTCGTAGAGCCCGAGCAGGAACGAGCCGACCATCTCGCCCGCTTCGCCGTCGACGTGCCACCGCAGTCCCGCGAGCACACAGTCGGCGGTGCGCGAGTGCTTGTACTTCAGCAGCACCCGTTTGCCGGGGGTGTACGGCTCGTCGAGCGGTTTGCCGATGACGCCGTCGAGACCGGCGCCCTCGAACAGTTCGAACCAGTGCCGCGCGATCGCCGGATCCGAGGTGGCCGGGGTCAGGTGGATGCCGTCGGAGGCCAGCTTCTCCAGCAGTTCCCGCCGTTTCGACGTCGGTTCGTCCAGATAGGACTCGTCGCCGAGCGCCAGCAGGTCGAACGCGACGAACTCCGCCGGGGTCTGCTCCGCCAGCAGCTTGATCCGGCTTTCGGCGGGATGGATCCGGTCGGTGAGCGCGTCGAAGTCCAGTTTCCCGTCCCGGCCGACCACCAGTTCGCCGTCGAGCACGATCCGTTCGGGCAGCGCCGCCTTCAGCCGCTCGACGACCTCGGGGAAGTACCGGTTGAGCGGCTTCTCCGACCGCGACTGCAGGGTCAGCTCGTCGCCGTCGCGGAACACCAGGCAGCGGTACCCGTCCCACTTCGGCTCGAACAGCAGGCCGCCGGAATCGGGGATCGCCTTCGCCGGTTTGGCGAGCATCGGTTTGACCGGCGGTGTCAAGGGAAGCGACATGACGGCCATTCTCGCGCAGGCGACGTGCTCAGCGCACCCGTTGCGGTGCTCCCGTGTCGAGTTCGAGCCGGACGGCGGTCGGCAGCACGTCGACCCCGAGTGATTCCCGCGCGCGGGCCAGCACGGTGAGGTCGAGCTGCTCCCAAACCCGTTTCAGGTCGGTGCCCTCGCTCAGCCAGAGCGTGATCCGCAGAGCCGGGTTCTCGCTGTCGCCGACCGCGCGGACCCTGGCGCGTCCGACACCGTCGATCGTCTCGGCGTCGGCGCGGACGGCCTCGGAGATGGCCGAGGAGGTCACCACGAGGTCGTCGTCGAGTTCGAGGTCGGGACGGCCTTCCGGACGCGACGACCGGAAGAACCACCACAGTCCCAGCCACAACAGGAGGACGCCGAGCACGATCGCGCCGACGCGGGCGGCGGGCGCGTGCTGCGAGAGCCAGTCGAGCGCGATCGGATCCACGAGCGAGCGGCCGGCGCGGTACGTGCCGAGCCACCCCGCGCCGACCACGAGCACGGCGGCCCCGCCGAGCAGCGCGAGGAGTCCGATGAGGACGGTCAGGGTGCGTTCCGTGCCGGTGGACCGGCCGAGCGCCTTGGCGGAGACCGAACGGGTCATCGGCGGTCCTTCGGGGAGTCGACGACGACGGACACCTTCGGCCGTCGCACCAGGGGGACATCGTCAAGCAGGCCGGAGACCGTCTCCAGCAGCCGCGGGCGCAGCTGCCCTTCGGTTTCCAGCCTGCTCGTCGCGCGGACACGGACCTTCTTGGCGGTGGCGGTGACCTTCGCGCCGGCGACGTTGTCCTGCGCCCGCACGGTCACCCCCACCAGCCGGGCCAGCGAACGCGGCGACGTGGTCACGCTGACCTCGTTCGCCGGATCGGTCAGCCGGATGGCGCGCCGCCCGGCCGAGGCCGCCGCCAGGATCAGCAGCAGCCCCACGATCGCGACGCCGATCGCGACGTACCGGACAGCCGGAGCGCTCCAGGACAGTTCCGCGAGCCTGTCGCGCCAGTCGTCCCACGGCACGAACAGCGGTCCCCGCCCCGGCCGCCACCAGCCCCAGCCGACCTCCAAGGCCAGCAGGACCCCGGCGGCGGCCAGCGCCAGCCCGATCAGGGCGGACAGCAGGCGGACGAACAAACGCATGCGGATGCTCCTTAACGGACGCGGGGCGCGATGTCGGGCAGGAGCGCGGAGACCGTCACCGAGATGTCGCGGACCTGGTACGAGGTGATCCGTTCGACCTCCTCGGTGACCCGGGCGCGCAGATCGCCGACGACCCGCCGCACCGGTGCCGGGTACTTCAAGGCAACGTCGAGCACGAGGTCGACGTCGTTGCCCTCACCGCCGACCTTCGCGCTCGCGCCGTGGGTCCCCAGCCCGAGTCCGGCGATCCGCCGCTCGGCGAGGATGGTCCCGTCGACCTGGTCCGCGGCGTGCTGCGCGATCTTGCGGACCACGGACGGCGCGATGGTGAGGGAGCCGCGATCGTCAGGGGTGCCGGGGTCGGGCGGGACGGTCATTTGTCGCGGCCCCGGCCGAACAGGTCGCCGAGGTCGAGTTCGCCGTCGAGTACGCGGCCGAGGACGAGGCCGATGACGCCGACGGCCAGAGTCACCAGGAACGCGGTGAAACCCTGTGTCGCGGCGAGGCCGAGGATGAGCCCGGCGAGCAGGCCGGTCTGGGTTCCGTTCATCATGCGACCCGCGAGGTCTCGGTCTCGCCGCCGTTCTCGTCGGGCAGGTGGATGTCGTTGACCGCGATGTTGACCTCGATCACTTCGAGGCCGGTGATCTGCTCGACCTGGCCGATCACGTTGCGGCGCACCGCCCGCGCGACGTCGACGATGCGCGCGCCGTACTCGACGACCACGTCGAGGTCGATCGCCGCCTGCTTCTCGCCGACCTCGACCGAGACACCGGACGTGGTGACCGTGCCGGAACCGGGGATCCGCTCGCGGATCGCGCCGAAGGCCCGCGAGACCCCGCCGCCCAGCGCGTGGATCCCGGTCACCTCACGGGTGGCGAGACCGGCCACCTTCTGCACCACCACCGACGAGATCGTGGTCTTGCCGGCGGCGCCTTCCTCGTTGAGGGACGACCCCGTCACGAGGGTGTCGGGCTTACTCGCGCTCGGTTGCGTCATGAAGTTCGCTCCTTCTCGCACTTGCGCCGCGCGACCTGCGCGCGCGGCGTTCCTAACGCTCTCACCGACCAGGACACACGCGCATGCCGAGCCGTCCCGCGATGTCCCCCGAACGGGGTAATCACTTCCGGGG
Organism: Amycolatopsis sp. cmx-11-51; assembly: GCF_047608665.1. Taxonomy (NCBI): domain Bacteria; kingdom Bacillati; phylum Actinomycetota; class Actinomycetes; order Pseudonocardiales; family Pseudonocardiaceae; genus Amycolatopsis; species Amycolatopsis sp. cmx-11-51. The sequence continues at coordinate 524,578 of NZ_JADNQO010000002.1, forward strand.
TTCAGTCCGGGTGGACGTCGACGACGTGGACGTTGATCGCGGGCGGGGCCGAGCCGAGCTGGCCGGTCAGCGCCGCGGTGACGCGGTGCCGCAACAGTTCCGCGGCGACCGCTTCGACGCCGAACCGGACCGTCACCAGCACCTGGAGCACGTCGTCTTCGAGCGCGACGGCCGAGACGTGGACCCCGCCGAGGTCGCGGCCGATCTCGGCGGCGAGCCCCCTGGTCATCAGGACCAGTGCCCGTTCCGACACCTGGGTCTTCCCCCCTGCCGAGGGCAGGTCGAGCGGTGCCGTGGTGTGCCTGCCGCGGGCGCCGCCGACCGAGCGAAGCACACGTTCGACGAGCCCTGGCGGTGTCGGCACGGGGCGGCTCGCGGCGGCGCGCACCTGCTCCCACCGGGGGTCGTCGCGCGGATCCTCGCTCTTCACCGTTCCCCCGGTCTGAAAGTCTCGCCGAGCTTCGCCAGCAGCGCCACCCTCGCGCGGTGCAGTCGGGCACGCAAGGCGGGCACACTGACTTCCAGAACCTCGGCCACCTCCTCGTAGGTCATCCCCTCGAATTCTCGCAGAATCAGCGGGATCCGCTGGCCGACATCGAGTTCGGCGATCGCGCGCAGCACGGTGCCGACCTGCTCGGCGCTCACCACGTGACCCTCCGGGCCAGGCACGATCCCGGCGTCGCCCTCGTCGAGCGGCACGGTCGGTTTCCGGCGCCGGACCTGACCGAGCGCGCCGTTCGTCGTCACCCGATAGAGCCACGTGGAGAACGCGGACTCGTGCCGGAACCCTGGCAGCGCGCGCCACGCGGAAAGCCAGGCCTCCTGGACGACGTCCTCTGCCTCCGACGCGCTGCCGGTGATCCTCAGCGCCACGCGGTACATCCGGGCCGTGTGGCGCCGCACCAAGGTGTCGAAGGCACCGTGGTCCCCGGTGGCGGCTCTGGTCACCAGTTCCTGGTCCGAAACCGGCGCGGGCTCGCTCACCCGCCCTCCCGGCGGCGGTAGCGCAGCATGGTGAATCCGTCCTCGAACAGCATCGACGCGACGTCCATCCGGCGCGGTTCCGGGGCGGGCCGGCCGTCGGCGATCCGGCGCTCGCCAGCACCCGCCAGCAGCGGAGCGATGGTCAGGCACAGCTGGTCGACGAGGTCGGCCGCGATCAGGTCACCGAACAGCGTCGGCCCGCCTTCGCAGTCGACGCGGTACAGCCCCCGCCCGGCCAGGAGTTTCAGCGCCTCGTGGAGGTCGACGTCATCGGTTCCGGCGACGAGCACGTCGGCGCCCGCGCGTTCCAGCGCGGCCCGCGGTGCCTTCTCGGTGGTGATGACGATCGGCGGGACCTTGGTGTCGGCGAACAGCGGGCCCGCGGGGTCGAGTTCACCGGAACGGGTCACCACCGCGATCGGCGGGACGTCGGACAACCCGAGCGAGACCCGGCGGGCGGTGCGTTCGGGGTTGATCCGCGCGCCGCGGTAACCCTCGGCGCGAGCCGTGCCCGCGCCGACCAGGATCACGTCGGAAAGCAGCCGCCCCAGCAGGAAGATCCGCTTGTCGGCGGGGTGCGAAAGGCCCTCGGACAGCTCGTCGACCGCGACCGCGCCGTCGGCGGAGCTGACGAAGTTGACCTGGACCCAGGGACGGGTCAGGTTCTCGGGATACCCGTAGAGCCGCTCCAGGTCGGCGTCGGAGACGGGATCCGCCGGTGTCGTTGGCCACAAAAGCTGCACACCTCCATCCCAGCACGAGCCCGACGGCACCGCTGAGCGGGGGATACGCCCGGTCAGGGAGGGTGAACGGCCGCCGCCGGTGCGGTTACTCTCGGCGAATGCCCGCCCGCCTGATCGATCGCCGTCCGGAGCTGTCCGCCGACGAGCTGATCACCGCGCTCGTCCCGCCGCCCCGGTTCGACGCGGTCCGGTTCTCCACTTACGTGCCCAACCCGGACGAGCCGAGCCAGGCCGAGGCCGTCGTCGACTGTGGCGCGTTCGCGAAGCGCGTCGCGGAAGCCGCGAACCGGAAGCCGAAGTCGAAGCTGCGCGCGCTGTTCGGCGGCGGGGACGACGCGCCCACCGGGCCGAGGGGGCTCTACCTGGACGGCGGTTTCGGCGTCGGCAAGACCCACCTGCTCGCCTCGACGTGGCACGAGACGCCTTCGCCCAAGGCGTACGGGACGTTCGTGGAGCTGACCCACCTCGTCGGCGCGCTCGGGTTCGCCGAGGCGGTGCGACGCCTTTCCGAGCACCGGTTCCTGGCGATCGACGAGTTCGAACTCGACGACCCCGGCGACACCATGCTCGTCACCCGGCTGCTGCGGGAGCTGATCTCGGCCGGGGTGTTCGTGGCGGCGACCTCCAACACGCTGCCGGACAAACTCGGTGAGGGCCGGTTCGCCGCCGCGGACTTCCTGCGCGAGATCCAGTCGCTGTCCGCCCGGTTCGGCGTCTGCCGCGTCGACGGCCCGGACTACCGTCACCGAGGCCTGCCGGACGCGCCGCCGCCCGCGAGCCCGGAGGAGCTGGAAGCCTCCGCCGCCGCGCACCCCGAGTCCACTGTGGACGACTTCGACGCGTTGTGCGACCACCTCGGCGGGCTGCACCCTTCGCGCTACGGCAGGCTTCTCGACGGCGTGAGCCGCGTGCACCTGCGCGACATCCACCCGGTGCCCGACCAGAACGTCGGACTGCGGCTGGTCGCTTTCGCCGACCGGCTCTACGACCGCGCGATCCCGCTGATGGTCTCGGGCGAGCCGGTGCCGCTGCTGTTCACCGAGGAGATGGTGAACGGCGGCTACCGCAAGAAGTACCTGCGTGCCGTCAGCCGCCTGACAGCACTGGCGCGCGACGCCGCGCAACCCGGCTGAGCAGCATCCACGTCGCGCATACGACCGCGACGGCGAAGAACGTGCCACCCACGACGTCGGTCAGGTAGTGGTAGCCGAGGCCGATCATGCCGATCGTGACACCACCGAGCACCACCGCGCCCACGAGCGAGATGACGGCCGTCGCGACGCCGGGCCTGGCGAGCAGGACGAGCACGGTCAGCACCGCGACCAGCGCGACGGTGTGCCCGCTGGGATAGGCGAGCCACGTGTTCTTCCAGCGGCCGAAAAGGGGTTTGAGCACCCAGGTGTTGGCGAAGATGGCGATGAGCGGGCCGACGATGGCCAAGGCCGCTTCGGGTTTGCGCCGTCCCAGCAGGCGGAGTGCGGCGGCGAGGACCGCGACCGGGATCAGGACGTAGGCCTCGGTCGGCAGCACGAGGAGTCGCAGAAGGTCGGTGTCGAAGCTGCGCCGCACCCACTCGTCGGCCAGTGCGTCGGGACCGGAAAGGCCTTCGCCGGAGACCAGCAGGCCGAGGACGACCATGAGCACGGCGCAGGTCGTCGCTACCAGCCCGTACGGCGCTCTTCCGCTCATCCGGCGAGATTACGTGACCACCCGCCAGAACGGCCTGTAGCGGGAATCACGCAAGACCCACCGCAAGTAGGTGGCGCCCACCCGTGATCAGACGGCGATCACGCGTGATCAGACGGAGAACACCCGTGATCAGGCGAGATCGCCGCCTAACCACGGGAGATCGCCATCTGATCACGCGAGATCTCCGTTTAATCACGGGAGATCGCCATTCGGGCACGTGAGTTCGGTGTTGGTGAGCGGGTGGCGAAGCGGGTCAGAGAGCTTCGAAGGCGGCGAAGTCCGCTTCGGTCTGATCCGCGTACCGCACCGCGTAGGCCCCGATAGCCTCATCGAGGTCTTCGTCGTCCTCGAAGTACCCCGCCAGCATCTGCGGATGCAGCGACCTCGCGTGCGCCCGAGCCAGCAACGCGCCCGCGAGTCTGCCGTAGTCGTCGAGGTGGTCCTTCTTCAGCTCCGCGGGATCGATGTCGCCCTTGAGGTTCCGGAACTGCCGCACGATATAGGGCAAGCCGTCGATGGTCGTCCAGCCGAGCAGGATGTCCGTCTCGGCCTGCACGAGCCGCGCGCCCTCGACGATCCGGCGGCCCTCGTGCTCCGGCGCCGCCAGGCCGAGGTACTGCGCCAGTGCCGAGGGATTGGCCTGCTTCACTTGCAGTACAAGGTCTTCGCCGCTGTTTCCATGCAGCAGCGCGACGTAGCTGCGCAGTCCGACACTGCCGGTGCCGACCACCCGGAAGGCCACATCGGACACCCGGTACCGCGAGATCAGCGTCCGCCGCGATTCGCGGATGGTGTCCACATAGGACACCAGTCCGGTGACGACGGCTTCCGCGGTCGCGTCGTCGACGTGCGTGAGCACCGGCGGGTCTTCGACGAACCGGTGCCGTTCGAGGCCGGTCTCGTGGTCGTCGATCCGCCGGGTCCACTTCGCGGTGACCTTGGCGCTGGTGTTCTTCCGTGCCTTCTCGGCGGCTTCCTCGAAGTCGTCGATCAGCTCGTGCGCCTTGACCGCGCTCAGCACCGACGCGTCCGGCAGCGCGTTCCACGATCGCAGGAACGGCAGCCCCGCCAGCCCCCGGATGGTGCGCCGGTAGGATTTCACCGCGTCTTCGGCGGCCTCACGGCAGCCTGATTCGCCGATGCCGCCCTCACGCCCGGCGAGCACGAGACTCGCGGCGAGCCGCTTGAGGTCCCACTCCCACGGCCCTGGCACGGACTCGTCGAAGTCGTTGATGTCCATCACGATCTGGCCCTCGGGTGTGCCGTACAGCCCGAAGTTCGCCGCGTGCGCGTCCCCGCAGAGCTGCGCTGTCAGCCCGGACGACGGCGAACCCGCCAGATCCGCGGCCATCAGTCCGGCCGCGCCGCGGTAGAAGGTGAACGGCGACGCGAGCATGCGCTCGCGCCGCAGCCCCACCAGGTCCGGCAGGCGGCCTTCGTTGGTCCGCGCGAAGAATTCCGCCACCCCGGGACGGCCGTCGCCCGCCGCCGCGTGATCGTGCGCGGCCGTCGGCGCCTCGTCCCGCAGCGCCTTACCCCTCGCGAACCAGTCCTCCGGCGACACCGTCTCGGTGCCGACCAGCGGCCGCTCCACCCACTCCCGCTCGTCTCCCATGGACAGCCAACGTACCGGCCGCCCGAAAGGTTCACCGGATCTTGACGACCTCCGTGATCGCGTCGATACCGCGGTCGAGTTCCTCGCGGGTGATCACCAGCGGCGGCGCGATCCGCAGCGTGTGGTCGTGCGTCTCCTTGCACAGGACGCCGCGTCCGGCCAGCGCGGTGGACGCCTCCCGGCCGGTCGGCCCGCCGGGCGCGATGTCGATGCCCGCCCAGAGCCCGCGGCCGCGGACCTCGGCCAGTCCGTTCCCGACCAGTTCACCGAGCCTGCCGTGCAGGTGGGCGCCCAGTTCTCGCGAACGCTCCTGGAACTCGCCGGTCTTCAGCAGCCCGACCACGGCCCGTCCGATCGCGCAGGCGACCGGGTTCCCGCCGAAGGTCGACCCGTGCTCGCCCGGCCGCAGCACGCCGAGCACGGCCTGGCCGCCGACCACCGCCGAGACCGGCATGATCCCGCCGCCGAGCGCCTTGCCCAGCGTGTAGAGGTCGGCGCGGACGCCTTCGTGGTCGAGCGCGAGGACGGTGCCGGTGCGGGCGAGGCCGGACTGGATCTCGTCGGCGATCAGCAGGACGTCGTGCTCGTCACACAGCCGCCGTGCCTCGGTGAAGTAGCCGGCGGGCGGCACGATCACGCCCGCCTCACCCTGGACCGGCTCCAGCAGGATCGCGGCGGTGCGTTCGGTGATGGCGTCACGCAGTGCTTCGGCGTCGCCGTACTTGACGGTGACGAAGCCCGGCGTGAACGGGCCGAAGCCGGCGCGTGCGGTCTCGTCGGTGGAGAAGGACACGATGGTCGTCGTGCGGCCGTGGAAGTTCGAGCCCGCGACGACGATCTCCGCGGTCCCGTCGGGGACGCCCTTGACCTGGTACGCCCACTTCCTGGCGATCTTCACCGCGGACTCGACGGCCTCCGCGCCGGAGTTCATCGGCAACGTCATCTCGGTACCGGTCAGCTCGGCGAGTTCCCGGCAGAACAGTCCGAGCTGGTCGTGGTGGAAGGCGCGCGAGGTCAGCGTGACCCGGCCGAACTGCTCGATCGCGGCGGCGATGAGCCCGGGGTGGCGGTGCCCGAAGTTCAGCGCGGAATAGCCGGAAAGGAAGTCGAGGTAGCTCTTGCCCTCGACGTCGGTGACCGAAGCGCCCTCGGCGGTGGCGATCACGACGGGCAGGGGGTGGTAGTTGTGCGTGCTCCACTGCTCGTCGAGCGCGATGAAGTCGGCGGTCGTCATGCGTTCAGGTTAGGCGCCTATCCGCCTGCCTTCATCCGGGAAACGTTGCTTTGACCCGTCGTTCGTTGCGTATAAACTCCTTCGGGCGGCGAAATCATGCATCGGCGTACTTGATCACCGCAGGCGCGTGACGCGGACCGCGGTTATCGTCGCCGGATGGCGAAAAAGGACCACGTCTCCGTCCGGGACGCGCTGAGGATCGGCAAGAAAACCGAGCGGCACGATCCGGGATCGTTCCCGGTCGGACCGCACAAGAAGGCCAAGGCTCTTGGGGACCTCACCGCATCCGGCGACAAGCTCGCGAAGCTGCAGGAAGCCCTCTATGCGGAAGGCGTCGGCGGCGGTGGCCGCAGTCTCCTCCTCGTCCTGCAGGGGATGGACACCTCCGGAAAGGGCGGCACGGTCGGGCACGTCCTCGGCCTGGTCAACCCGATGGGGGTGCGCTACTCGGGGTTCAAGAAGCCGACCGCGGCCGAGCGGCGCCACCACTACCTGTGGCGGATCCGCAAGCAGCTCCCCGTGCCGGGGCAGGTCGGGGTCTTCGACCGCTCCCACTACGAGGACATCCTGGTCCCACGCGTCCAGAAACTGGTGCCCGCCGCGGAATGGCGCGAGCGCTACGCCGAGATCAACGCTTTCGAACAGGAACTGGCCGACGCCGGCACCACCGTCGTGAAGGTGTTCCTCGACATCTCGCCGGAGGAACAGCTGCGGCGGCTCAAGGCGAGGCTGGAGACCCCGGCGAAGTGGTGGAAGTACAACCCCGCCGACCTCGACGCCCGCGCACAGTGGAACGACTACCAGAAGGCGTATGCCGACATCTTCGCCAAGACCTCCACGCCGACAGCGCCTTGGTACGCCGTCCCGGCCGACCACAAGTGGTACCCCAACTGGCTGGTCGCGCGGCTCCTGATCGAGACGATCGAGGAGATGGACCCGAAGTTCCCCCAGGCCGACTTCGACCCTGAGACGGAACTGAAGAAGCTGGAAGTACTTGGCGTATCCCCCTGATCGTCTGGCGGTGTTTTCTGAAAGAGTGCGGACGTGACCGACACCAGCCTCGAAGATCTCCCGTTCCTCCGCCGTCAGGCCCGTACCCAGCGCTTCACCCTCGGCGCGCCGAAAGAGTTCAAGGTCGCCCCGGACGGCTCCCGCATCCTGTTCCTGCGGTCCGAGTCCGGCACCGACCCTCGGCACAGCCTGTGGTCGTTCGACGTCGTGTCGGGCGAGGAGACGAAGCTGGTCGACGCGGCCGAGCTGCTGCCCGGTGAAGAGGACCTGCCGCCCGAGGAACGGGCCCGTCGCGAGCGCAGCCGGGAGACCGGCGGGGGTGTGGTCGGCTACGCGGTCGACGACGCCTTCACCGTCGCGGCGTTCTCGCTCTCGGGCAAGCTCCACACGCTCGACCTGACCACCGGAGCGGTGTCCGTCCTGGTCGACCGCTCGGTCGTCGACCCGCGGCCCAGCCCGGACGGCACCAGGGTCGCCTACGTCCGTGACCGGCGCCTGCGGGTGATCGACCGCGCCACCGGTGAAGACCGGGCGCTCGTCGAGGAAGACGGCGAAGACATCGCCTGGGGGCTCGCGGAGTTCATCGCGGCCGAGGAGATGGACCGTACCAGGGGCTATTGGTGGGCCCCGGACGGGAAAAGCCTGCTGGTCGAACGCTCCGACCGGGCGGGCGTGCCACGCTGGACGATCGCCGACCCGGCCAATCCGCAGTCACCCGCCAACGTCGTCGCGTACCCGGCGGCGGGAACGGCGAACGCCGACGTGACGCTGGCGTTCCTCGGGCTCGACGGCTCACGCGTCGACGTCGCGAAGGCCGGCTGGGAGTACCTGGCCGCGGTGCACTGGTCGGCGGCGGGGAAGCCGTTGCTGTCCGTGCAGTCGCGTGACCAGCGGAAACTGGAGATCCAGGCGGTCGACCCCGCGGACGGTTCGGTCGAGGTGCTGCACACCGAGACCGACGAGCACTGGGTCGAGATCGCCGCCGGCGTCCCGGCGTGGACCACCGACGGCCGTCTGGTGCGCGAGAGCGCCGCCGACGGCAACCACCGGCTGGTCGTCGACGGGGTCGCGGTCACCCCGCCGGGACTGCAGGTGCGCTCGATCCTGCACGTCGGCGCCGAGGTGCTGTTCAGCGCGTCGGAAGCCGATCCGACGCAGATCCACGTCTTCCGCACCGAAGGCGGCGAGGTCCGCCGTCTGTCCACTGAGGACGGTGCGCACGTCGGCTCCGGGAACGCTTCGCTGGCCGTGCTCTCTTCGTGGAGCCTGGACCGCAGCGGCCCGGTGGTGACCGTCGTCGACGGCGAGAAGACGGTGGCGCGTATCGGTTCCTACCCCGTGGATCCGGACGTCGTGCCGAACCTGACCTGGCTGACGCTGGGGGAGCGCGGCCTGCGCGCCGCGCTGGTGCTGCCGACGGGGTATGACGCGAGCGAAGGCAAGCTCCCGGTGCTGCTCGACCCGTACGGTGGCCCGCACGCCCAACGTGTCCTGCAGACCCGCAACGCCTTCCTGACCCCGCAGTGGCTGGCGGACCAGGGTTTCGCGGTGCTGGTCGCCGACGGGCGCGGGACACCCGGCCGCGGTCCCGCCTGGGAGAAGGAGATCGCGGGCAAGCTCGCCGACGTCACCCTCGCCGACCAGGTCGACGCCCTGCACGCGGCGGCCGCGCTCCATCCGGAACTGGACCTCGAGCGGGTCGCGATCCGAGGCTGGTCCTACGGCGGCTACCTGTCCGCGCTGGCCGTGTTGCGCCGTCCCGACGTCTTCCACGCCGGTGTCGCGGGCGCCCCCGTGACCGACTGGTCGTTGTACGACACGCACTACACCGAGCGTTACCTCGGGCTCCCGCAGGAGGAAACGGCGTCGTACGAGCACAACTCGCTGATCGCCGGCGCCGGTGACCTGTCGCGGGCGCTGCTGATCGTGCACGGCCTCGCCGACGACAACGTTTTCGTCGCCCACTCGTTGCGCCTGTCGTCGGCACTGCTGGCCAAGGGACGCGCCCACGTGTTCCTGCCGCTGGCCGGCGCGACGCATATGACGCCGCAAGCCGAAGAGGTCGCGGAGAACCTGATGCGCACGCAGGTGGACTGGATCGTGCGCGAGCTGTCCGGTGGCGCGGCGAAGAGCGAGGAGAACGCATGAAACGGTGGGGCATCACCATTCCGCTGACCGGGGTGCCGCTCGCGGCGCACCAGGAGATGGTCGAACAGCTGCCCGATCTCGGCTACACCGACGCGTGGTCGGCCGAGACGGCGGGCAACGACGCCTTCACCCCGCTGGTGCTGGCTTCGCAGTGGGCGCCGCAGCTGCGGCTGGGCACCGCGATCGTGCCGGTGTACACCCGTGGCCCCGGCCTGCTGGCGATGAGCGCGGCGACCGTCGCGGAACTGGCGCCCGGCCGGTTCGTGCTCGGCATCGGGGCGTCGTCGCCGGTGATCGTGAAGAACTGGAACGCCGCCGAGTTCGAGGCCCCGTTCGCGCGTTCCCGTGACACGCTGCGGTTCCTGCGGTCGGCGCTGGCGGGGGAGAAGGTCACCGAGGACTACGAGACCTTCTCCGTCAGCAAGTTCCGGCTGGAGTGGCCCACCGACCCGCCGCCGTCGATCATGCTCGCCGCGCTGCGGCCGGGCATGCTGCGGCTGGCCGCGAAGGAGGCCGACGGCGCCATCACCAACTGGCTCGCCGCCTCCGATGTGCCGAAGGTGCGCAAGGAGATCGGGCCGGACGCGGAGCTGGCCGCGCGGATCTTCGTCTGCCCGACCGAGGACAAGGCCGCCGCGCGTGGACTCGGCCGGATGCTCATCTCGTCCTATTTGACCGTGCCGGTGTACGCGGCGTTCCACGAGTGGCTCGGCCGCGGCGAAGCTTTGGCGCCGATGCACGAGGCGTGGGCGGCCGGCGACCGGCAGAAGGCCAACCAGGTCATCCCGGACGAGGTCGTCGACGACCTGATCGTCCACGGCAGCCTCGATTCCTGTCGCGAGCAGGTGCGGTCCTATGTGGACAACGGGCTGACGACGCCGATCATCGCGCTGCTGCCGACGGGTGAGGATCCGTTCGCGCACGTGCGGGGTCTCGCTCCGCGCTGACGCCCGCCGATGTTTATGAACGGGACTTTCAGTGCGAAATTTTGCACTGAAAGTCCCGTTCATAAACAGCTGATACATCCTGGGTGGGGGCCGAAGGGGACTTTCCCTGCATGGCATGCGGGGAAGCGTCCTTCGCGTGGCGAGTCTCCCCATGCCTTGTCCGTCTGACGTACAGGAAGTCCCCCTTCCTTGCGCCTAGTGTCGCGTGATCCTGCTTGCTTGACGTTGGGTTTCGTTCCTCGGACGGCGATCTCGCGTGATTGGACGGCGATCTCGCGTGATTGGACGGCGATCTCGCGTGATTGGACGGCGATCTCCGGAGATCGCCGTCTGATCACGGGTAAGACCTGCAGGATTCACGCGACACTAGCGCCGGAAGGGGCCTTCATACGCCGTCATCGTGGCTGGTGGGGTTACTGGGACCACAGGTGCTGTCCGTGGCGGATGAAAGGGAACTTTGAGGGACCCTGGGTCCGTTATGGAGGCCTTCACGGCCCAGCGGGCACGCCCGGGGGCACGTCACGCGGTCCCGAACATCTCCTCGTACCGCGAAGTCATCATATGCGACCCCTTGATCTCCGACGTCGTCGCCGCGTCCAGGACGCCGACCTCCTCCGCGTAGGTCGCGCCCCCGGTGGGCCCGAGCGGCAGCGAAATCATCGGCCCGCCCGGCGTGTAGGTCCGCAGCTCGCCGCCTTCGACCAGTGCCCGGATGTTGGCCACGACGACCTCCGCGTGGTCACCGGCCGACTTCGCCAGTTTCGCCTCCGGCAGCGCGGTGATGTCACCGAGCGCGAAAATCCTTGACTGCCCCGGAAGCCGCAGGTCGGCGGTGACCTCCACCTGACCGTTCACCTGCCGTGCCGCGGTGAGATCGCCGTCGAGGTAAGCCGTGTGCGGCGCGCCGCCGAAGCACTGGAACCACAGGTCGGCGGTCACCTCGCCGCCGCTGGTCAGCGCGGCGGTGAACGTCTTCGCCTGCCCCGGTTCCGAGACCGGTGATTCGGTCAGCGAAGTGCCGAGCAGGAGTTCGACGCCCAGTTCGTCGAGCTGGCGGCGGACCTCCGCGCGGAACTCGTCCGGGAAGCCGGGCAGGATCCCCTCCGCCGGGTCGACGATCGTCACGGCCTTTTCCGGCCACACCGCCTTGATCTCGCCCGCCAGTTCGAGTCCCACCGGCCCCGCGCCGAGCAGCAGCACCCTCTCCGCGCCGACGAGTTCCTCCCGCGTCGCACGGATCTTCGCCTTCGCCGAAGCGCTGTCCTGGAAATCGATCTTCGCCGGGAACGGGTACGCCGAACCGGTCGCCAGCACGATGTAGTCCGGCGTGAGCCGTTCGCCCGCCGCGAGCGTGACACCGCCCTGATCCACGCTCGCGGCGCGGTCGCGGACTACCCGTCCCCGGTCGAGAAGCCGGGCGTACGGGTAGAAGAGCCGATCCGTCCATTCGGGATCGACGAGCCCGCGCAACGCGGCGACGTGGTGGACGAAGTCCTCGCGCGGTTCGACGAGGACGACCTCGGTGAACGAGTCCAGTGCCTTGGCGACGGTGGTTCCGCCGTATCCCCCGCCGATGACGGCCACGGTCGTGGTCATGAGGTCTCCTTAGTTCATAATACGGAATGTTGGTACTGCGAACTACAGTAGTTCGTACTCCGAACGATCGTCAAGTAAGCTGGGTTCATGACCACGGCCGAAGACCTCGGATTCGCGACGGCGCTGGTGCGGCTCTCACATCTGGTGCAGCGGGCTTTCATCGACGTCGGCCGTTCCCACGACCTCACTCCGCAGCAGGCGCAGCTGCTCTGCGTGCTGGCGCAGGGGGAGACGGGTGTCGGGATGACCGAGCTCGGACGGCTGCTGAACCTGGAGAAGTCCAGCGTCACCGGCCTGGTGGACCGGGTGCAGCGGCGCGCGCTCGTCGAGCGGGTCGCGGATTCCTGCGATCGCCGGGCGCTGAAGATCACCCTGACCGAGGAGGGCCACCGGCTCGCGAACGCCGCTCACGAAGGCGTCGTCGAGAAGCTGGAGGAGATGGCGGTGGGTCTTCCGGTCGAACAGCGCGAGGCGATCGCGGCGGCCGCGTGGCGGATGGCGCCCGGAGACTGAAGTCAGTGCCAGACGGCGGCGAGCAGGAGCCCCGCCGCCGCGGCACCGATCCCGGCGACCATCGTGACGCCGACGTTCAGCGCGGCGCGGCGCCGCGTCTGCCCGGTGAACAGGAGCAGCGTTTCGTACCCGAAGGTCGAGAACGTCGTGAGCCCGCCGCAGAAGCCGACGGCCAGCAGGGAGCGAACCGTGTCCGGCTGGCCACCGTGCAGAGCCCAGCCGGTGAGGACGCCGAGGATCGCCGAGCCCACGACATTGACCGCCAGCGTGCCCCAAGGGAAGGCGGCACCTCGCCAGGCCCGCACCCGAAGGTCGGTCAGATAGCGCAGGATCGCGCCGAGGCCACCACCGAGCGCGATGAAAAGGACGGTCATTTCTTCACCGCGCGGGTGATTTCGTATCCGGTGCAGACCGCTACCAAGGCGGCGGCCACCGTGCCGAACGCGTACGCCAACCCGGTGAACGGGTGCCCCGTCGTCACAAGACTGAGTGAGTCCGTCGCGTAGGTCGAGAACGTGGTGTAACCGCCCAGGATCCCGACCCCGAGGAAGGGCCGCAGCAGCCGGTGCGGGTCGGCCGCCGCGGTCAGCAGTGCCATCAGGACACCGATCAGGAGGCAGCCGGAAACGTTGGTGGTGAAGGTGGAAAGCACGAACTGGCCCCGCGAATGGGGGAGCGCGACCGACAGACCGTAGCGGGCGAGGCTGCCCAACGCGCCACCCGCGCCGACGGCCGCGAGCACGTCCCATCGCGGACGCGGGACGGATGCCGGATCAGCCATGGACGGCAGCTTAGAACCGCTGTCCGAGTGAACACGCGCCGTGGTGTCGAAGATCGCTCGCCAGGCCATTTCTCCCTGCTGGGCGGTGAATTTTCTCGAAACGTGTCGTAGGCTTGGCGACGCTCCAGGCCGATTTTCGGTCCGTCCGTTCGTCCAGAAAAAGGTGGCAGGATGGCGCAGGAACAGTCAGGTACGCAGGCTCCCGACAGTGGTTTGCTGCTGGAGGTCGAGAAGATCCCGACCGCGGTCGATCGTGGGAAGGCCAACGGCGCGGCAGCCGACAACGACGGCAACGACGGCTGAGTGCCCGAAACGCCGACACTGGCTGACCTCGTGGCTCCGCTCGGGGTCAGCCAGTTCTTCCAAGACGTCCAGGGCAAGACCTATCGCCGGTTCGAAGGCCGCGCGGGCCGGTTCGCCGACCTGTTGCCCTGGCCGACGCTGAACGCGATCCTCCGGCAGCACCGCCTGGAGTTCCCGCGGCTGCGCCTGGCGCTCGATGGCACCCCGGTGCCGATGGAGAGCTACACCGATCTCGTCCCCACCCGCCGCAGTGGCACCGTCCCCCGCCTGCAGGCCGCTCCGTTCACCGAGCACCTCCGCGGCGGCGCGACGATGGTGCTCGACGCCATCCAGGAACTCAGCGACCCGATCGGCGATCTCGCCAGGAGTCTCGAACACGACCTCCGCGAGAGCGTCCAGGTCAACCTGTATGCCGGCTGGGGCGTGACTCACGGCTTCGACGTGCACTGGGACGACCACGACGCGTTCATCATCCAGGTCGCCGGCCGCAAGCGCTGGCGGATGCACGGCCCGACCAGGCCCGCTCCGCTGCACCGCGACGTCGAACAGCCCGAGCGGCCCGGTGAGCCGATCGACGACTTCGTCCTCGAAGACGGTGAAGTCCTCTACGTCCCGCGCGGGCACTGGCACGACGTCACCGCGGTGGGGGAGATGTCGCTGCACCTCACGTTCGGTTTCAGCCCGGCCACCGGGATCGACCTGGTGTCCTGGCTCGCCGACAAGCTGCGGGCGAGCACCGTGTTCCGTCAGGACCTCCCGAGGTTCGGCACGGCGGAGGAACGCGCGGACCGTGCCGCCGCCCTGCGCACGGAACTGGAAGCCACGCTGTCCACCGACGTCGTCGACAGGTTCCTCGCCGAGCGCGACTCGTCGGCCCCGGCGCATCCGCGGGTCGGGCTGCCCTGGGCTGCGACTGCCAGCCTGCTGCCGGACGGCGACGCGACCGAGGTCCGGTTCCTCGTCCCGAGAGCGGTGCTCGAAGAAGGCGACGGCCGGGTGACCCTGTTCGCGGCGGGTAAGCGGTTCGTCTTCGCGGCCGCCGCGGCCCCGGTGCTGGAGGCACTGCTCGACGGCACGCCCCAGGCGGTCAAGCGACTCGCCGAGCTGTCCGAACTCGATCAGGGGACCGTGCGGGCCTTCCTCGGCGAGCTCACCACACAGGGGCTTCTCTCGATCGGCTGAAAGTCACAAGGGGCGAGGAGTGTGGAGGAAGTCCGGACGGGGTAAGCTAAGGCATGCCTAAGGTGACGTCCGGAGGGAGCGGCCGATGACTGTTCAGCTCTCGGACACCCCAGTGCCGGCCAGCCCAGCGCCGCCCGCCGCTTTGCCGGGCTGCGCGACCGTCGCGCGCATGCTGGGCGCGAGCCCCGCCGGCACCGCGGCCGACATGCGCTGCTGGCTGCTCATCGAGCAGCCGGGCCCCTGGACCGCGGACGCGCTGGAAGACGTCCTCGACGAGGCCTTCCCCGCCGAACGCCGTGAGTTGCTCAAGAACCTGCGACGTTCACATGGGCTCCGCCCGCTGCTGATCCGCCGTCCCGGCAAGCATCAGCGCGACCCGGATCGCCCCCGCGCTGTGTACGTCGGCGGGGGCGAACCGGGTAACCGCTGGCTGGAGCGCCTGGAGATCCGCGATCTGAGCGAATTGGCCGAGCTGGACCTCGAGGCGGTCGCGGACGGCGTCGGCGGACTCGGCACCCGCGAGGACGGACCGCTGTTCCTGGTCTGCACGCACGGCACCAAGGACATGTGCTGCGCGGTGCTCGGCCGTCCGCTGGCTTCGGCGCTCAACGTCAACCACCCAGGCAGGTCCTGGGAGGTCAGCCACGTCGGCGGCGACCGCTGGGCGGGCAACCTCCTCGTGGTCCCCGATGGCTTCCTGCACGGCCAGCTCAACCCGGCGGAGGCCGCGCTGGTCGCCAAGGCCGCCCTGCGCGGGCGGGTCGAACCGGACCAGCTTCGCGGCCGTACGTCCGCGCGGACGGCGTGGGCGCAGTACGCGGAGATCGCGATCCGACGGCAGCTGAACCTGTCCGGTCTGGACGACGTGCTCGCCGTCCAGGAGGAGCCGCTGCTCGAATCCGACGCGCGGGTGGTCACGGTGCGCGGTGGTGAGGACTTCTACTCGGTGACGGTGCGCCGCCGGTCGGCGACGCCGCGCGCGGACAGCCGGTGCTCTGGTCTCATCCAGCCCGCCGGATACGTCACCGACGAAGTCACGAAGCTCTGACCCTGCCGCAAGTAGTCCTCTAGTTGCGGTACTTGCACGCGCAACTACCGCAACTAGAGGACTACTTGCGGCAAAGGTCACCCGTGTTCGAACACCTGTTTGACACCGGTCTAGAACGTGTGTTCGACTGGCCGGGTGCGATGGGAACGACAGCGGGCGGACGGCGGCGAGCCGGTCCTGCCCGGATTGGACGGGTTGCGGCGTTCGGTGCGCGCGCCCGAGTTCGACGGCGTCACCTTTCACGAGGTGCACGCCAAATCCGTGCTGAACAAGGTGCCCGAGGGCTCGGGGGTCCCGTTCGGCTGGACGGTGAATCCGTATCGTGGCTGCTCCCACGCGTGCACGTACTGCCTCGAAGGCGGGACACCGGTCCTGACGGCCGATGGCCGGACGAAACCGTTGGCGGACCTGGCGCCCGGCGACGAAATCTACGGGACGCGAGGGCGCGGCGCGGGGCGTCGGCTGGTGCCCACGACCGTCCTCGCGCACTGGTCGACGCTCAAACCGGCGTACCGCCTGACCCTCGACGACGGCACGTCCATCGTGGCCAGTGGCGACCACCGGTTCCTCACCGGCCGCGGGTGGAAGCACGTCACGGGCTCCCGCTTCGGCGCGGCGCAGCGACCGCATCTGGTCGGGGGAACCGAACTCGTCGGGGTCGGGAAGCTCACCCGCACCCAGGACGACACCATCGGATACCGCGCCGGGTTCCTCTGCGGAATGCTGCGGTCCGGCGGATTCTCGGCCGAACAGGCCGCAGCGGACCGCGCGCTCAGGTACCTGCCCGACTTCGGCGCGTCGGTCGGCTTCGTGCAGGTGCCGCCGTCACCGGATTCCCATTGGCAGCGGGGATTCCTGGCCGGGCTGTTCGACCTCGCCGGCAGCTACCGGCACGGCGCGCTGCGCGTCACCCACGACGAGCAGGACATCGTCTCGACCTTCTGTGCCGCGCTCGACAACTTCGGTTTCCGTTACGTGAAGACCGAAAACGTCAAGTTCAGTCCGTTGTGGACGGTTCAGCTGCTCGGCGGGCCGTCGGAGGAGATGCGTTTCTTCCACCTCGCCGATCCCGCCGTCGGCTGGAAACGGTCGCTCGACGGCCTCGCCATCGGCCGGACCCGGCGGAAGGTCTCGTCCATCGAGGCACTCGGCATCGAGCTGCCCCTGTTCGACATCACCACCGGCACCGGTGACTTCATCGCCGACGGCATGGTCACGCACAACTGCTTCGCGCGGAACACCCACACGTACCTGGATCTCGACTCCGGGCGCGATTTCGACACCCAGGTGATCGTCAAGGTCAACGCACCCGAAGTGCTGGCCGCGCAACTACGGCGGCCAAGCTGGTCACGCGAGCATGTCGCGATGGGCACGAACACCGACCCCTATCAGCGCGCCGAAGGCCGGTACAAGCTGATGCCGCGCATCATCGCCGCGCTGGCGGACTCGGGGACGCCGCTGTCCATCCTGACGAAGGGCACCGTGCTGGCCAGAGATCTGCCGTTGCTGGAGTCGGTGTCGAAGGACGTGCCCGCCGGGCTGGCGATCTCGTTAGCGCTGTTGGACGAGGGGCTGCAACGTCGTCTCGAACCGGGGACGCCGAGCCCGAAGGCGAGGCTCGAACTGATCCGCAAGGCGCGCGACGCCGGGCTCCCGTGCTCGGTGCTGGTCGCCCCGGTGCTGCCCTATCTGACCGACTCGGTGGAGGCGCTCGACACCTTGTTCGCCCGGCTGGCCGAGGCGGGCGCCACGCGGGTCACCGTCCTCCCGTTGCACCTGCGGCCGGGCGCGCGGGAATGGTTCGCGCGCTGGCTCGGCCGGGAACATCCCGAACTGGTGCCGAAGTACCGCGAGCTGTACTCGCGCGGCGCCTATCTCCCGAAGTCCTATCGGGAGCGGCTGGGAACCCGCGTCGGTCCGCTGTTGCGCCGTCACGGCTTCGGTTCCCATACGGACGACGGAGACCGAATGCGGGTGCCGATACCCGTGCAGCGCGCGGGGGAGACGGCGGAACAACTCAAGCTGCTGTGAGCGGTAAGGACGGTTAGGGCCAAGGGTGTTTCAGGCACCTACTGCGGTGCGCGGGTGGCGGTTTCGCGTGACCAGCGGGACGACTCGCGTGACGGGATGGACGACACGCGTGTCCAGAGGGACGACTCGACGCTGAGCCCGGGCGCGCGTGTGTCGTCCGTTCCGTCACGCGTGTCGTCCCGCTGGTCACCCGTGCCGTCCAACCAATCACGCGAAACGGCCAGTGCGACCAATGTGCCCCGCAGTGCCCTGCCAGCGCTGATCCGCCGCCGCTAAGCGGTCGACGCCGAGACACTTCGCGTAAGAACGTCACGTGCGCAAGGCCTACCCGCCCGCCGCTGGAAATCTCTCCCCGCTGTCCGGTGCGCACTGTGAATCTTCCTGAGTCACAACGGATTCGGCCGTTCGGCTTAGTCACTTGGCGGAACTTCCTTTCGTGATTAATCTCGAAGGGACGAAGGCGAGGAGGTGCCTGTTGACCACCCGGATCGACCGCACCGCCGCTGTCCGCATCGCCTGGGCCGCGACCAAGCTGACCAGAGCGGGCAGACACCCCATCGCCATCGGCAGACTCGCCGCCACCGTCGGCATGGACCCCACCGAGGCTCACCGGCTGATGGACCTGATGGGTTTCGTCATCCGCGACGGCTTGGTCGTGATGGACCGCGGCTCCCGGCCCGGCCCGGCCGACCGGGCAGGCTCCGACCTGTTCCGGGTGGACCTGTTCCTGCTGGCCGTCGCCACCGGTGAACCGGTGCACGCGGATTCGGTCTGCCCGGCGACCGGAGCGCGTGTCCGCGTCCACTTCACCCGTGCGCACGTGCTGAGTGTCGACCCGCCGCACGCCGTCGTCGCCGCGTCGCGGCTGCCCGGCGTCGACCTCACCCTCGGCCAGGACTACGTCGAGGCGCTGGTCTGCACGCAGTTCTTCGCCTCGAAGGAGGCGGCCGCGGGCTGGTTGCTGGAGAACATCGACGCCCGCGTCCTGTCCGTGCCCGACTACCTGGCGCACACCCGGTGGATGGTCGCGGCACTCGAGGCCTGGCCGACGATCTGAGAACACCTGGTCGCGAGGCATCCGGGGCGATTCGTTAGCCTTTGACGTCGGCGAAAAGCCGTCGAATCGCAGAACGTGATGCCGAAGGAGAGCACCCGCAGTGCTTCGCACCCACAAAGCCGGCACCTTGCGTGCCGAGCACGCCGGTCAGACGGTCACCCTCACCGGATGGGTGGCTCGGCGGCGCGATCACGGCGGCGTCATCTTCATCGATCTGCGTGACGCCAGTGGCGTGAGCCAGGTCGTCTTCCGCGAGGGCGAGATGGCCGAGCGCGCCCACCAGTTGCGCTCGGAGTACTGCCTCCGCATCGTCGGCGAAGTTTCGAAGCGCCCGGAGGGCAACGCCAACGCCGAGATCCCCACTGGGGAGATCGAGGTACTGGCCACCGAGCTCGAGGTGCTGTCCGAGGCCGCCGTGCTGCCGTTCCCGATCGACGACCGGGTCGACGTCGGCGAAGAGGTGCGTCTCAAGCACCGCTACCTCGACCTGCGCCGCAGCGGCCCCGCCGCCGCGATGCGCCTGCGCAGTGAGGTCAACCGCGCGGCCCGCGAGGTGCTGCACGCGCAGGAGTTCGTCGAGGTCGAGACCCCGACCATGACCCGCTCCACCCCCGAAGGCGCCCGCGACTTCGTGGTCCCGGCCCGTCTCAAGCCCGGTTCCTGGTACGCGCTCCCGCAGTCGCCGCAGCTGTTCAAGCAGCTGCTCATGGTCGGCGGGCTCGAGCGGTACTACCAGATCGCGCGCTGCTACCGGGACGAGGACTTCCGCGCCGACCGGCAGCCGGAGTTCACCCAGCTCGACATCGAGATGAGTTTCGTCGAGCAGGACGACGTCATCGCGCTCGGCGAGGACATCGTCGCCGCGCTGTGGAAGCTGATCGGCGCCGAGATCCCCCGGCCGTTCCAGCGCATCACCTACGCCGAGGCGATGGAGAAGTACGGTTCGGACAAGCCGGACCTGCGCTTCGACCTCGAGCTCACCGACATGACGGCGTTCTTCGCCGACACCCCGTTCCGCGTGTTCCAGGCGCCGTACGTCGGCGCCGTCGTGATGGCGGGCGGGGCCGGCCAGCCGCGCCGCACCCTCGACGCCTGGCAGGACTTCGCCAAGCAGCGCGGGCACCGCGGACTCGCCTACATCCTGGTGAACGAGGACGGCACGCTCGGCGGGCCGGTCGCGAAGAACCTTTCGGAGAAGGAGCGCGAGACCGTCGCCGAGGCCGTCGGCGCCAAGCCCGGCGACTGCGTCTTCTTCGCCGCCGGCAAACCCGCCGACGCGCGTGCGCTGCTCGGCGCCACCCGGCTGGAGATCGGCAGCCGTCTCGGCCTGATCGACGAGAACGCCTGGTCGTTCGTGTGGGTCGTCGACTTCCCGATGTTCATCTCGGCCGAGGAGTCCGACGACGTCGCGGTCGGCAGCGGCAAGTGGAAGGCCCTGCACCACGCCTTCACCTCGCCGACCCCGGAGTGGATCGGCAAGCTCGCCGACGACCCCGGCGGCGCACTGGCCTACGCCTACGACATCGTCTGCAACGGCAACGAGATCGGCGGCGGGTCGATCCGTATCCACCAGCAGGAACTGCAGAAGCAGGTGTTCGACCTGATGGGCCTCGGCGAGGAAGAGGCGCAGGAGAAGTTCGGATTCCTGCTCGACGCCTTCGCCTTCGGTCCGCCGCCGCACGGCGGCATCGCGTTCGGCTGGGACCGGATCGTCATGCTGCTGGCCAAGGCCGATTCGCTGCGTGACGTGATCGCGTTCCCGAAGACCGGCGGTGGGTTCGACCCGCTGACCGCCGCCCCGGCGCCGATCACGCCGGAGCAGCGCAAGGAAGCGGGCATCGACGCGAAGCCCGCACCGCCCGCCAAGAACTGATGCTCCATCTCAGAGCCGTGTGCCCGCCGGACCGGACCGCGGAAGCGATCCGGATCCTGCGGGCACACTCCGGGATCGCGCATCTCGTCGTGCATCACGGGGTGGCGATCGCTCCGGAGGGTGACCTGATCGAGGCTGACGTCGCCCGCGAGGCGACCGACGAGATCGTCGAGTCGCTGTGCGGTCTCGACCTCGACCACACCGGCGGCATCACGTTGGAAGCGCTGGACACCGCGGTGTCCGACGCCGCCGACAAGGCCGAGGAAGCCGCGCCGGGCGAGGGCGCGGACGCGGTGGTGTGGCAGGAACTTGTCGGCCGCACCGGCGAGGAATCCCGGCTTACCTGGACATTTCAAGCGTTTCTGACCATCGCTTGCCTGCTGGCCGCGGTCGGCGTGATCACGAACTCGTCGGTCACCATCGTCGGCGCGATGGTGGTGGGGCCGGAGTTCGGCCCGCTGGCGGCGATCGCGGTGGGGCTGGTGCTGCGCCGGAGTGATCTGGTGAAGCAGGGTTGTGTGGCACTGTTCGGCGGATTTCCGATCGCCATGGTGGTCACGCTCGGTGTCGTCCTGGTCGGCAACGCCACCGGCGTGCTCGAGGTGAGCAGGCTCGAGGACAACCACGAAGCGGATTTCATTTACCAGGTGGGAATCGCGTCGCTGATCGTCGCGCTGCTGGCGGGCGCGGCGGGGATGCTTTCCATGACTTCGGCCAAATCCGCCGCGCTGGTGGGCGTCTTCATCTCGGTGACCACGGTGCCCGCCGCGGGTTACGCGGTGGTCGCGGCGGTTGCCGGTCAGTGGGAACGGTGCCTGTATTCGGCCGGTCAGCTGCTGGTCAATCTCATCGGAATCGTTGCAGCTGCGGCCATTGTGCTGACATTACGCCGTCGCGGGCAACGATCGAGGGTGACGGAACGTCCGCTCTCACGCGGATGACACCGCAATCGCGCCAGTGCGCGCGATTGCCCGGATCTCAGTGGTCATGGTCGCTCAGTCACGAGTAGGGTCGGTGGCAATGACAGTCGATACCTCCTCTGCCGATGATTCGACAGTCGGAGTCGAAACCCGGGCCGTCGCAGCCGCAATGGCTGCCGGCGAGTCGGTCCTTTCACGCCGATTCGGCAGCGCGATCACCCTCGTCGCACCCGAAGACCTCGCGGGCAGTGGCCCGGCGACGGTCGTGCGGGCGCGGGTGGCGTCGTCGCCGTTCGCGCTTCCACGCACTCTGGTCATCAAGCATTACCCCGATCCGCCCGAACCGGGGCGGCCCGACCCGTTCGCGCAGGAGGCGGTCAGCTATCAGCTGTTCACCGCGCTCGCGCCGGAGGACCGGATGTGCCCGGAACTGCTGGCGCACGACGGCCGGTATCGCGTCCTGGTGATCGAGGACCTCGGCGGCGTCCCGACGCTGCACGACAAGCTCCACGCCCGTGATGCTCGCGGCGCCGAACGCGCGCTGCTGTCCTGGGCGAGGTCGCTTGGCAGGCTGCACGCGAGCACCGCGAGCCGCGAGCCCGATTTCAACGCCCTGCTGCGCCGTCTCGGCGGCCCGGTCAAGAACGAGGACGCGCCGCTGCCCGCGGTCTGCGCCCAACTGCCGGGGCTGCTGGAGGAACTGCTCGACGTCGAGACGCCGGAGCCGGTGCAGCGACGGGTCATGGAGGTCGCCGAGCGGGCGGGCTCCCCGTCCTACCGCGCGTTCAGCCCGGCCGATCTCAGCCCGGACAACAACCTTGTGACCAGCGACGGAGTGCGTTTCCTCGACTTCGAACGCGGCCGGGTGCGCAGCACCCTGATGGACGCGGCGTACCTGCGGCTGCCGTTCGCGTCGACCGCGGACGCGCTGGCGCTGCCGCCGGGAATGAGCGAGGCGATGATCGCGGCGTGGCGGGCCGAGGTCGTCTCGGTCTGGCCCGGGCTCGCGGACGAGGACGCGCTGGCCGAGCATCTGATGGACGGTCAGTTGCTGCTGCTGTGGATCATCACCTGGGAGATCCTGCCGGAGCTGGACCTGGACCGGCACGCCACGCCGATCAGCCGGGAGGCCGCGCTGGTGACCTGGTGGCGGGAGCTGGCCAAGCACTCGCTGCGTGCCCGCCTGACGGACATCTCCGAGCACGCCACCCGGGTCGCCGCCGCGCTGGGCGCCCGGCTGGGTCCGCACGCGGACCTGGCGTTCTACCCCGCGTTCCGCTGAGCTGAAGGGGACCATCCCCGCATAAGACGCGGTGAAGGGCGCTTTCCCCCTGTGTCATGCGGGGAAAGTCCCCTTCAGCTCCCCGCCGCACGGACTTTTCGCTCGACCGCCCTCGTCGCGTTACCCAGGCATCACCGCGGGTGAGTCTGCGTGGCCGATGGTGTCTACCGTGACCGTGATCAGTGTCGAAGTCACTCCGAGTCCCGAACCTCTCCTTCCGCCGCCCCCTGCCGGGCCCCGCCCCGCCCGCAGACTGGTCGTGCTCGGCGATTCGACGGCCGTGGGCCTGGGCGACCCGTTGCCGAACCGAGGCGGCTGGCGCGGATTGGGCCCGCTCGTCGCCGAGGCGCTGGGCGTCGAGCCGGACGGCTACCTGAACCCGTCGTTCGCCGGAGCGCGCATGGGGTGCGTGGTGACGAAGCAGCTTCCCGCGGCCGTGGCGCACCGGCCGGACGTCGCGCTGGTGGTGGCGGGGATGAACGACACGCTGCGTCCCGATTTCAGCGCCGAACGGATCGCCGCTGACCTGACCGAAGTGATCCGCTCGCTCGCCGCCGTCGGCACCACCGTGGTACCCGTCCGCTACCACGACCACGGCAAGGTGTTCCGGCTCCCGCGGTCGCTGCGGCGGGCGCTGAGCGAGCGGGTGGCCGAACTGAACACCGCCATCGACGGCGTCGTCGAACGCGAGGGCGTGCCGTGTCTCGACCTCGAACTGCTGCCCGGCGCCTACGACCTCACCGCGTGGAGTGTCGACCGGCTGCACCCGTCGGAACTCGGGCACCGGATGCTGGCGTCCGGCTTCACCGAACGGCTCGCCGAGGCCGGGTTCGCGGTGCCGCGCCCGGTCGGCCTGACCTGCTCGGGAGGCGTGGAGCCGAGCACCGCCGGGCACGTCGGCTGGCTGGTGCTGAAGGGACTTCCGTGGGTGTGGCGGCGGGGCCGTGAGTTCGTGCCGTACGCGGCCGTGATCATGTGGCACTCGTTCCGGGAGCGGCTGCGCTGACCTGTGCCAGAGAACTTCGGTGGCAACGGCTACCGTCGACACCGTGGCACAGGACGAACTCTTCACCGTGAACCCCGATCTCGGGCCGCCTCCGGAGGCGGACGAGCAGAGGGAGGTCGCCGTACCTGCGGGCTCGCCGCTGGCCGTGCGGATGCGGCCGCGGACGCTCGGCGAGGTCGTCGGCCAGCAGCACCTGCTGCGCGAGGGCGCGCCGCTGCGGCGGCTCGTCGAGGGTGCCGCTCCCGCGTCCGTGCTGCTCTACGGTCCGCCGGGAACCGGCAAGACCACGCTCGCGAACCTCGTTTCGGCCGCGACCGGGCGCCGGTTCGTGGCGATGTCGGCGTTGTCGGCCGGGGTCAAGGAAGTGCGCGGGGTCATCGAAGAGGCCCGTCGCCGCCGCAACTACAACGCCGAGAACACCGTCCTGTTCATCGACGAGGTCCACCGGTTCTCCAAGACCCAGCAGGACGCCTTGCTCGGCGCGGTCGAGGATCGCACGGTGCTGCTGGTGGCGGCCACCACGGAGAACCCGTCGTTCTCCGTCGTCGCCCCGCTGCTCTCGCGGTCGCTGGTGCTGCAGCTGCGGCCGCTGACCGACGACGACATCGTCGCGTTGATCGACCGCGCGCTGACCGACGAACGCGGTCTCGGCGGCGAACTCACACTGACCGAAGAGGCGCGGGCGCATCTGGTGCGGCTGGCCACCGGCGACGCGCGGCGCGCGCTCACCGCATTGGAAGCCGCCGCGGACGCCGCGAGCGCGACCGAGCACAAGACGGTCGACCTCGCCATCGTCGAGTCCACAGTGGACAAGGCGGCGGTGCGCTACGACCGCGATGGCGACCAGCACTACGACGTGATCAGCGCGTTCATCAAATCGATCCGAGGGTCCGATGTGGACGCCGCGCTGCACTACCTGGCGCGGATGATCGAGGCGGGGGAGGATCCGCGGTTCCTGGCCAGGCGGCTGGTCGTGCACGCGAGCGAGGACATCGGGATGGCCGACCCGACGGCGCTGCAGTCGGCCGTGGCGGCGGCGCACGCGGTGCAGTTCATCGGCATGCCGGAAGGGCGTCTCGCGCTGGCGCAGGCGACCGTGCACCTGGCGACCGCACCGAAGTCGAACGCCATCGTCACCTCGATCGACGCCGCCCTCAGCGACGTCCGGTCCGGGCGGATCGGGACCGTGCCACCGCATTTGCGTGACGGGCACTACGCGGGAGCCGAGAAACTCGGGAACGCGAAGGGGTACCGGCATCCACAAAAAGTGCCGGAAGGGGTTCTGGCGCAACAGTATCCGCCGGACGAACTGGTCGGCCGGGACTACTATGAACCGACCCAGCGCGGGGCGGAGCGGACCTTGCACGAGCGGGTGCCGAAGTTGCGGCGCACCATTCGTGGCGAACGGCGAACAGATCGGTAACGTTCGTCGATCAGGGGGATATATCCCCTGTGGCTGGGGGATCGCCGGGTTGTCGCTCTGGGTGGGGTTCCCTCGTGCTCGACCACGTCGGCGAGCAGAACGAAACTGACAGCCTCAACTTATGACGACTATGGGTGATTCCAAGATTCGCGGCTTGATGGCCTCCTCCGTCGCCGTCCTCGCCGCGGTGACCGTGATGACCGGGGTGCTTGCCCCGGCGGTGGCGACCGCCGCTCCGGCCGGGGCCTCGGCCGCCGTGGCGCAGACGCCGGACGAGGTGCGCACCAGCGCCGCCGCCGTCGTCGGGCTCACGATCACTCCGCAGCTGCTGCGGATCAGTGAGCGTGACTTCGTCTACGAGATCTACAAGGCCGCGAAGCTGCAAGGCGAGATCGCGCGGGAGGTTCAGTTCGCGGCGGTCGACGCCTACAACGGCGAGTGGACCTCGTTGTTCCTGGGCACCGGCATCCATCAGGCGCATCAGCGGGACCTGGACCGTGAAGCGGTGTACCAGGCCCGGCGCGCGGAGCGGCAGCCCGCCGCCACGCTGCTCGGTTTCGAGCTGACCTCGATCCTCCTGGCCCAGGATGACAAGAACTTCGTCTTCGCGTTGTGGGAGCGGGCCGCAAGGGGAACGTTCGTGAGGTCCGCCGCGGGTACCGCTTTCGGCGGGACACCGGCGGAGCAGAAGGACTTCATCGTTCGCGCGATCTTCGTCGAGCACCAGCGTGACCTGGACGCGGCGCAGGAAGCGGCCGAGAAAGAAGCCGCGGAAAAGAAGCTTCGCGACGTGCGGGTGAAGGCCGCCACCGTGGTGGGCATGGACCCGGCACTGGCCGCGCAGCTGACGGACGAGTACTTCGTGGAGCACATCTGGACCCGTGACCTGGCGCCCCGGGACTCCGAGGTGTGGAACCGGGCGTACCGCAGCCGGACGCCGGAGCAGTGGCGAGCCTTCATCGACACCGGCATCTTCGAGGCCGCGGCCAAGGACAAGGTGGACGCCATCAAGGTGCGCGCCGCCGCCGTCGTCGGTATCGACGCCGGATACGCCAGGTACCTCCAGGAAGGTCCCTTGGTCCGCGAGATCTGGAACAGGGCGAGGGCAGGCAGCCAGGTCCAGGCCGCCGCCTATCGTGCCTTGCAGAGCGAATCGCCCGCCCAATGGCGGATCTTCCTGGAAACGGACATCTTCACCGCCGCCGCCGCGGACAAGTCCCAGGGTCGCTTCTGACGGCGTAGAGCAACCGGTTCCGCCGGTTCGCACCGTCCGGCATGCCTGACGTATAACGACCTATACGTCGGTCGGCGGGTGTTCTAGTTCTTCACGATCACCGGCGACGACGCCCCGATGCCGCGGTATCCGGCGTTCGCCGCCCCCGGAGACACACCGGGGCGTGGTGTGGACGCGGGCCGCGTTCAGCCCGCTGGTGCTCACCCTCCCGATGGACGATTACCTGGCCGCGCGGGTCATCGCCAGTGAGAGGAAGCTTCCCGCGCTGCTGGTGTTCGCGGCATTGCGTGGCCTGCGGGCCGGTGGTGTGCTCGTGATCGACGGCGACGCGGGGCCCGAGCATCCCGACCCGTCGGCCTACGACCCGCACCGCGACGTCGTGGCCGCCGGGGTGGCGAGGGCGACTCGCACGGCGCTCGACGCGCTGATCGAGTTGGAAGGGGCGAAATGACCGAAGTGTGGCGCGAAGCGGCGCTCGAGCTGGCGGGCGCCCTGGCGGCGGACGCGGCCGAGCGGGACCTCGCCGGACGGCTCCCGGTGGCCGAAATCGGCTTGCTGCGCGAATCCGGCCTGCTGCCCCTGCTCGACACCGCACGCTGAGCGTTGGGCGTCGCTGACCTCCGACGCAAGTAGTCCTCTAGTTGCGATCCTTGCGTGTGCATGTACCGCAACTAGAGGACTACTTGCGCTAGGGAACGGCCCGCGCTGCCGGGTTTGTCAGGCGCGGGTCCAGAGGGCCGGCACGTTCGGCGGCTCCCAGCCGGGCAGGGAGCGGTGGCCCTGGCGGCACACGTAGGCCGTGCCGTTGTGGGTCACCCTGGTGCCCGTCGCGTAGTCGACGTTCGGCTTCCAGGCGTCGGACGGCGCCGTGGTCGTCGTCGTCGGCGTGGTGGTGGTCGGTCGGGTGGTGGTCGTCGAACTGGTCGTTGTCGTGGGTGTCGTGGTCGTCGTACCGGTGGTGGGCGTCGTCGTGGTCGTCGGTGGAGCACCGCCGCCACGCGGGTGGTCCGACGCGATCGCGTAGGTCGTCCCGCCGAAGGTGAAGGTGAAGTTCGACGGGGACGCGATCGGCATGTAGTAGTTCAACCGGACTTCGATCGTGGCGCCCGGCGCGATCGTCTGCCAGGTCGGCACGGTCACCGCGACGTGCTGGAAGTCTCCCTTCATACCACCGACGTTGGGCCCGCTATGGCCCTTGCTCGTGACCGTCAGGCCGAAGCCGGATTGGTCGGACATAGTGCCGGGAGCGCTCGTGCCGTAGTCGAACTCGATCTTCGTACCGCCGGGGATGGTGGTGGTCGAATTGTTGGTGACGCGCATCCGCGGGGTGATCGGGTAGTTCGCGTCGCCCAGCGCGAACCCGGTGAGGTTGACGTTCACGTCGAGCACCGAAGACGGCGCGGGACGCGACGACTTGGTGTTGCCGTACGGGGCGGCGCCGCGGAGGCTGTCGTTGATCTTCGTGATCAGCGTGTCACCCATGAAGTACTGGCCCTTGGCCTCGTCGAAGGCGTAGTCGCCGGCCAGCTCCCAGATCATGATGCCGCCGATGCCCTTGTCGGCCACGTACTTGGCCTTCGTGGCGAGCGAGGCTTCGTCCTCAGTGGACAGGAACACCTTCTTGTCGTTGTTCCACAGCCAAGGCGTCACCATCGTGTTGTCGTAATACCTGTTGTAGGCTCCCGAAACCCGGTCTGTCGGGTCGGTCTTGGGAGTGAGCCCGTACGCCTCCAGGTAGTCCGGGGTGATCTCGTTCTCGAGGTTCTTGGCGTGCCACATGGGGTTCGCGCCCGCGGGTACCTCGCCCCCGGCCAGGCCGAGGTCGTGCCAGAGGTTGTCGATGCCGATCGCGCCGTTACCACAGGGCACTGTCGAACCGACCTGGGATCCGGTGCCCGGTGGACACTGTTTCTGATCCGGTAGTGGAGCCTTACCCCACAGTCCGTTCGTCCCGCCGCTCACTCCTTGCCAGCCGCGGGTGTAGAACCCGACGCCGATGTTGATCCGGCCGGCTTGCATCGCGCCTCGGAAGTAGTGATAGGCCC
Source organism: Amycolatopsis sp. cmx-11-51 (assembly GCF_047608665.1). Lineage (NCBI taxonomy): Bacteria > Bacillati > Actinomycetota > Actinomycetes > Pseudonocardiales > Pseudonocardiaceae > Amycolatopsis > Amycolatopsis sp. cmx-11-51. The sequence continues at coordinate 553,243 of NZ_JADNQO010000002.1, forward strand.
AGTCGGTGTTGAGATACCCCTGACCGTCGTACTGCGGTGTCGTGTACACCTGCCAGTGTGCGAGTTCCGCGTCGTTCCCGGCGTCGTAGAGCGCCGCGTTCGGCCCGACGAACTGGTTCCACGCGCCGTGCAGGTCGTAGCTCATCATGTTGGCGTAGTCGAGATACCGTGTGACGCCGTAGACCTCCTGGCCGCGCAGCAGCCAGCCGGACGCGGGCACGGCCGCGGTCAGCAGGTAGTGCTTGCCGTCGGCGGCACCGGCCCGGTCGATCTTCTCGCGCAGCGTGCGCATCAGGTTCTCGTAACCCGCCCACAGGGTGCCGCGGTTGGACTGCGCGATCCAGTAGTCGTCCGGGTTTCCTGCGTAACTGGCCGACGTCGCGTACTCGTAGTCGATGTCGGCGCCGTTGAATCCGTAGTCGCGCAAGAACTTCACGACGGAATCCGCGAAGACGTCAATACTCGCCTGGCTTTGCGTCATCTTGTAGAACCCGCCCGACGCGTTGCGTGTGCCGTCCGGGTTGAGGAAGCCACCGGTCTCGGCCCAGCCGCCGATCGAGATCAGCGACTTCACGTTCGGGTTCTGCTTCTTGTACTTGGTCAGCAGATTGAAATGTCCCTTATAGGGCAACGAAGGATCCATCTCGGCGCCGGGGATGCCCGGCCATTCCATGCCGATGGCCTCGTTGTTCGCGCCCGGGTTGCCGACCGAAACCTTGTTCTGCGCGTCGACGTGGGCGAACGCGTAGTTGAGGTGGGTCACCTTCGACCACGGGATGTTGTTGACCAGGTAGGAGGGCGAACCGTTCTTACCGGTGCGCCAGCTGGTGAAGTAGCCGATCACGCGACGGGAATGTTCCGCCCCCAGCGATTCCCGGCCGTTCGTGTCATAGACGGTGCAGTAGGGGGTGTCGACGCCGGTCGTCCGGTAGAGGCCGTCGGGACGGCAGTCCTCATGGCCTGCCGCGTTCGACGTGGACGGGGTGACGACGACGATCATGAGTCCGGCCAGCGCGATGAGCGACGCCAGCAGGGGGAGTAGTTTCCTGGTTCTCCTTGGCACGCCGAACCTCCGACAGTGGAAGATGGCCCTCGGTCTCAGCAGCTTGGGCCGCTGACCAGGCGCGCGTCAATAGGTGTAGACCAATTTCCATCCTGTGCCGTAGAGCGAGGCGGACCTGTGCGTCGTCAGGTCTGGTCTCCGTCGAAGATCGAAGGCTGTTCGAGAGGCGGCGCGTAAGTCAGGCTTTCAACAAGGTTCGGGGATGGCCATGCTCCCGGCCACATCCCGTCAGTGCTATTACGCCATTTCCCTCGATGCGTGTATGCGGGCCGATCTTGCCAGGGTGCACCGAAAGGCGACCGTATCCGCGGCGCGCACCGGATTAGCGTTCACGCCCACCGGCCGCAAGTAGTCCTCTAGTTGCGGTCCTTGCACACGCAACTACCGCCACTAGAGGACTACTTGCGTCAGGCACCATTCCCGGGGACGTCAGCAGGAGACGCCGGTCCGCCCGTTCTCCACCCGCGCCGTCAGTGTCCGCAGGAACGACGGATCCCCGTCCGCGGTCACCTTCACGTCGTACCAGCCGTTCGAAACCGGCCAGTCCACAGTGACCGAACGCCCGGCGCCGACCCGCACCACCCGCGTGAACCGCGACGACGACAGCCGCAGCGTCAGCGCCGAAGAACCCGAGTTGGAGAGCTTGAACTCGACCCCCGAACGCCAAGTCAGGAACCGAGTCCGGACGTCGACGCCCGCAGCGGCTCCGGAACGGTTTCCGCGCAGTTCCCACCACGATCGGTTCGGTCCCTGGACGACGACGCGGTATTCGTCACCGCCCAGCTTCACGTTTTCCGAAGCCTCGCCGCGGACATCGCGGTGCGCGGGTTCGGGGAATTCGCCCTTGTACGGGTACAGCGCGAAATGCGCCGACGACGAGCCGCTGTTCGCCAGCGAAAGTGCGAGGGAACCGGACTTCACGACGCCGGACACCGAGACCTGGTACGGCAGCGGACGCGACGGCCGGTTGCCGGGCTCGGCCACCGGCAGGGCCTGCTCCGTCGGCGCGGACGGACGCCAGCGGCTGACCGGCGCGGGCACCGGGCCCGGCCGCGTCACCCGCGGCTGGCGTCCGGCGCGCGAGAAGTCGAAGGCGCCGGTGAGATCGCCCGCGACGGTCCGGCGCCACTTGCTGATGTTCGGCTCGGCGATCCCGGTCCAGCGCTCGAGGAACCGCAGCACCGAGGTGTGGTCGTACACGGTGGAGTCGACGTTGCCGCCGATCGACCACGGCGAGACGACCGTCATCGGCACACGCGGGCCGAAACCGAGCGGCTGGCCGTTGAAGTGGTCGGCGTCGTTCGCCGCGTTCCCGGGCGGCATCGGCGGCGGGACGTGGTCGAAATAGCCGTCGTTCTCGTCGAAGTTGATCAGCAGCACCGTCTTGGACCACGTTTCGCGGTCGGACGCGATGGCGTCGAGCACGCGGTAGATCAGGTTCGCGCTGCCGACCGGGGTGGACGCGCCGGGGTGCTCCGAGTCCACCGCCGACGGCACCAGCCAGGTCACCGCGGGCAGCCGTCGCGCCTGGATGTCCGCCTTCAGCCGGGTCACCAGCGTCTCCGGCTCGCTGCGGTACATCGCCTTCTTGAACAGGTTGCTTTCGGCGGGCGTCAGTGTGGCGACACCGGCGTCGAACTGTGCCTGCAGCTTCTTGCGCTCCTCGGGGGTCTTCTCCAGCAGCGCGGAGTAGAACTCCTCGGTGGTGCGGAACTTCTCCTCGACCGAGGCCAGGATCTTCGTGCCGACCTTCTTGAACGGCACGAAGTATTCGACCGCGTTGTCGGTGAAGTTGTCCCACTCCTGGTAGATCCGCCACGGCACCCCGGCGGCTTCGAGGCGCTCCGGGTAGGTCGTCCAGTCGTAGCCCTTGTGGTCGTAGGAGTACGCCGCGTTCGTGACCGCGCGGTTCGTGGTGCTGCCCGGTTCGAAGCCCGTGGTCCCGGTCCAGAGGAAGTTCCGGTTCGGGTTGGTCGAGCCGAAGATCGAGCAGTGGTAGGCGTCGCAGATGGTGAAGGTGTCCGCGAGTTCGTACTGCAGCGCGATGTCGCGGCGCTCGTAGTACGTCATCGTGGCGGGGGTCTTCGCCGCGATCCAGCCGTTGTTCCAGCCGCGCGCCCACGCCTTGCCGCTGCCGTTCCAGCTGTGGTCGAGGTCGCCGAGGTACTGGATGTCGTCCGCTTTCCGGCCGGCGAGTTCGGCCGCCTTGCGCAGCGAGAACGGCAGCACCGTGCCGCCCGCCGGGTTCGGCTGCTCGAACACCGACTTCCCCGACGGCAGTTCCAGCGGATGGGTGTCGGAGAAGCCCCGGACGCCGCGCAGGCTGCCGTAGTAGTGGTCGAACGACCGGTTCTCCTGCATGAGCACGATGACGTGTTCGATGGCGTCGAGTCCGCCTCGCCGCAGGGGTTCGGCCATCGCGGCGTGCACTGACGGGGGCAGGAGGGTGGTGGCGGCCGCGGCGCCGGTGGCGCCGAGCAGTGTGCGGCGTGACAGTTCAGGCATGCGCGCGACCTTTGCCGAGCGAGGTGAACGGCACAAGAACCGAACAGGTCGTCCTCAAGGCGAACAGCGTTCGCCACGCCCGCCGTCCCGGTTCACTGCGCTGGGTGACCGTCCGGCGGGGTCACACCGCCGAACGGCTGGCGGGACGGTAACCTCACGGGCACCAAGACCGCAGACCCTTGAGGAGGGCCCGTGTCGGCAGGGCAGATCGCCGCGCTGATCGCCGCAGGAGCATTCGTCGTACTCGTCGTGCTGCTGGCGATCGTGCTGTTCAAGCTCGGCCGGACCCTGGACGAGGCCACGATCGCGATCCGCAAGGCGCATGAGAACACCGACCCGTTGCTGATCGGCGCGAACGAGACGATCACGCACGTCAACGCGCAGCTGGAGCGGGTCGACGGCATCACCGCCAACGCGCAGGCAGTCAGCGGCAACGTGTCCGCGCTGTCGTCGGTGTTCACCGCCACGCTCGGTGGACCGCTGGTGAAGACGGCCGCGCTGTCCTACGGTCTGAGCAAGGCCATCAAGGCCCGCCGCAAGAAGGCGGAAGCGAAGGCCGCGCGCCCGGCGAAGAAGCGGGGCCGCAAGTGAAGCGCCTGTTCTGGCTCGGCGTCGGCGTGGTCGCCGGCGTCGCCCTGTCACGCAAGGCCACCGAAACCGCTCGCCAGGCCACGCCCGCGGGGCTAGCCTCGAACCTGGGCGACGCCGTGCGGGAACTCGCGGGCGCCGTCGGTTCGTTCGGCGCGGAGGTCCGCGCCGGGATGAGCGAGCGGGAACAGGAGTTGCACGACATGGTGTCGGAGCGGTCCGGCTTGAGCACGGCCTTGGAAGGCCCTGCGGGCAGGCACGCGGCACAGCCGCGGCGCCCGGCCCGGCGAGCTCGCCGGGCGGAGGGCTGATTCGGTCGCGTCCGCGACCAGAGCCCCCCGCCGTTCCAGCCTGTCCGCACTCCCAGGCGCTTTGCCGGCAAAGCCCAGCGCTTTCGCGCGAGCCCGTATACAAGGACGAACCCGTGGAAACACACGAAATCACCCAGCGTTTTCTGAGCCATTTCGAAAACAAGGGGCATACGCGCGTGCCGAGCGCGCCCCTGATCCTCGACGACCCGAACCTGCTGTTCGTCAACGCGGGAATGGTCCAGTTCAAGCCGTACTTCCTCGGCGAGGTCCCGCCGCCGTACCCGCGCGCGACCAGCGTCCAGAAGTGCGTCCGCACCCCGGACATCGACGAGGTCGGCAAGACCACCCGGCACAACACGTTCTTCCAGATGGCCGGGAACTTCTCCTTCGGCGACTACTTCAAGGAAGGCGCCATCGAGGCGGCGTGGGAGCTGATCACCAAGCCCCGCAGCGATGGCGGTTACGGCCTCGACCCGGCGCGCGTCTGGGCGACCGTCTACGAGGACGACTCCGAGGCGGCGGGCCTGTGGAAGAAGCTCACCGGCCTGCCCGGCGAGCGTATCCAGGCCCGTGACGGCAAGGACAACTACTGGGACATGGGCGTGCCCGGCCCCGGCGGCCCGTGCTCGGAGATCTACTACGACCGTGGCCCGGACTACGGCCGTGAGGGCGGCCCGGTCGCCGACGAGGACCGCTACATCGAGATCTGGAACCTCGTCTTCATGCAGGACGTGCGGGGCGAGAAGAGCCCGAAGCACGGCCACAAGCCGATCGGCGAGCTGCCGAAGAAGAACATCGACACCGGCATGGGCGTCGAGCGCGTCGCGACGATCCTGCAGGGCGTCGAGAACGTCTATGAGACCGACCTCGTCCGTCCGGTGATCGGCCGCGCCGAGGAGTTCTCCGGCCGCCGCTACGGCGGCGACCACACCGACGACGTCCGCTTCCGCGTCATCGCCGACCACGCCCGCACCGGCGTGCTGCTCATCGGCGACGGCGTCACCCCCGGCAACGACGGCCGGGGTTACGTGCTGCGCCGCCTGCTGCGCCGCATCATCCGCTCCGCGCGCCTGCTCGGCGTGCACGAGCCGGTGCTGCCCGCCTTCGCCGCGGTCGTCCGCGACACCATGGGCCCGACGTACCCCGAGCTGCTCTCCGGTTTCGACCGCATCGAGGACGTCGTGCGTGCCGAGGAGGAGGCCTTCCTCTCCACGCTCACCAGCGGTTCGCGCATCTTCGACATGGCAGCCGAGGAGACCAAACGCGAGGGTGGCTCGCTGCTGGCCGGCGACAAGGCGTTCCAGCTGCACGACACCTACGGCTTCCCGATCGACCTGACCCTCGAGATGGCGTCCGAGCAGGGCCTGACCGTCGACGAAGAGGCCTTCCGCACGCTCATGAACGAGCAGCGGCAGCGGGCGAAGGCCGACGCGGCGTCGCGCAAGACCGGCCACGGCGACCTGTCCGAGTACCGCAAGGTGCTCGAACAGCACGGCGAGACCGAGTTCCTCGGCTACGGCGACCTGCAGGCCGACGCGAAGGTCGTCGCGCTGCTGGAAGACGGCGTTCCCGTCCGCGGCGTCGGCGCGGGCAAGAAGGCGGAGCTGGTCCTGGACCGCACGCCGTTCTACGCCGAGAGCGGCGGCCAGGTCGCCGACACCGGCGTGCTGCTCGGCGACGGCGTCGAGCTCAAGGTCCACGACGTGCAGAAGATCGTGCCTGGCCTGTTCGTGCACCGCGTCGAGGTGCTCGACGGCGAGGTCGGCATCGGCAGCGCGCTGACCGGTTCGGTCGACCAGCACCGCCGCCTGTCGATCGAGCGGTCCCACTCCGCGACACACCTGGTCCACGCGGCCGTGCGCGGCGCGTATGGCAAGCGCGCGGCGCAGGCCGGTTCGCTCAACTCGCCGGGCCGGATGCGGTTCGACTTCACCACTTCCGGCGGGGTTTCGGCCGACGTGCTGACCGAGGTCGAGGAGGAGGTCAACGACTACCTCCAGACCAACGTCGAGGTGAACACCTTCGTCACCACGAAGGACAAGGCCCTCGAACTCGGCGCGGTCGCGCTGTTCGGCGAGAAGTACGGCAACGACGTCCGCGTCGTCGACATGGGCGAGTACTCCCGCGAGCTCTGCGGCGGTACCCACGTCGACCGCATCGGCCAGCTCGGCCTGGTGAAGCTGGTGGGCGACTCGTCCATCGGTTCCGGCGTGCACCGCGTCGAGGCGCTGGTCGGCACGGACGCGCTCAAGTACGTCCGCAAGGAGCAGCTGCTCGTCTCGCAGCTCGCGAGCACCTTCAAGGTGCCGTCGGAGCAGCTGCCGTCGCGGATCGACGACGTGCTCACCCGGCTCAAGAACGCCGAGAAGGAGATCGAGCAGCTGCGCACCCGGCAGGTGCTCGGCTCGGCGGGCTCGCTCGCGGACAAAGCCGAGGACATCGGCGGGATCGCGGTCGTCGCGGAGAAGCTCGGCGAGGGCGTCGACTCGAACGGTCTGCGCGCGCTCGCCTCGGACATCCGCGGCAGGCTCGGCGCCCGTCCCGGCATCGTCGCGCTGTTCGCGCCGCAGGGCGAGAAGGTCGCCTTCATCGTCGCGACCACCAAGGCGGCCCAGGAGAAGGGCATCGCGGCAGGCAAGCTCGTCCCGTCGTTCGCCGAGGCGATCGGCGGCCGTGGTGGCGGCAAACCGGACATGGCCCAGGGCGGTGGCACCAACCCGGCCGGTGCCGAGGAGGCCATCGCCTCACTGCGCGCGGCGGTCGCCCAAGTTGGCTGACGACGCCGTCGGGCGGCGCCCGGACCGGCCGGGGGAGACCGATCCGGGGCGCGGCAGGCGGCTTGGCGTGGATGTCGGATCAGTCCGGGTCGGGATCGCCTTGAGTGATCCCGACCCCATCCTCGCCAGCCCGCTCGTTACCCTCACTCGCGACGCGGCAGGCGACAAAGACGTCGACCAGCTCGTCGAACTCGTCACGGAACACGACGTGGTCGAAGTCGTCGTCGGCTTGCCGAGGACGCTCAAGGACCGTCACGGCCCGGCGGCCGAAGCGGCGCTGGACTACGCCGAAAAGGTCGCCACCAGGATCGCTCCGGTGCCGGTGCGGCTGGCCGACGAGCGGTTGACCACGGTGACGGCATCCAGGATGCTGTCGCAGCGTGGGGTGAAGGGACGCAAGCTTCGTGCCGTCGTCGATCAGGCGGCCGCGGTCGAGATCCTGCAGGCCTGGATCGACGCGGTAGCGGCACATCGCGCACGGAAGGGCGATACATGACCGAGCCCCACGGCCGGCCCGAGCGCCGTCAGGGCGGTAGACGAAGGTTGCGGGAAGAGCCTGAGGAGGCCAGCCCGCCACCGGCTCCGCCTCGCCGCCGTCCCGAGCCGCAACCACCGGTGGAGCCCGTCGCTCGTCGGCGGCACGTCCGGCAGGAGCCCGATGAGGTTCCCCCGCCGGCGCCGCCTCGTCGCCGGGCCGCACCTGAAGAGCCCCCGCCTCCGCCGCCCCGCGTACAGCGTCCGGCGCCGAGGCGCGCTCCAGAACCGGTGGCACCGTTGCCTCCCACCGCGCCGCCTTCTCCTCCCGTACCGCCACGGCGGTTCCCCCAGCCGGGTGACCGTGGTCCCGGCATGCCTGTCTACGCCCAGGACGAGCCCCCGCGTCCCGGCCGCCGCAGGCGCCGCGAGGACGACGGCCCGCTCCCGGACGAGCGGCCGACCGACATCATCCCCGCGATCCAGGAGGCGCCACTGGCCCGGCGCCCCGGCACGGCTCCTCCGCCGTCTCAGGGCAGCGAAGAGGAATACGACGAGATCTTCGGCGAAAACGCGTACGACGAGTACGAGGACTACGACGAGTACGACGAATACGAAGACGAACAGGACTTCGAGGACGAAGACCGCGCCGAGCCCGAACGTATCGAGGACGAGCGTCCGGACCGCAAGGGACCGCCGCCCAAGAAGCGCAAGAAGAAGCGCGCGCTGGGCTGGGTGGCCGCGCTGGCCGTGCTCGTCCTGCTCGCCGGTGGCGCTTACTACGGTTTCACCGAGATCTTCGGCTACGACGACTTCGAAGGCACCGGCGAAAGCGACGTCCTCGTCCAGGTGGAGAAGGGCGACTCGACGTCGGCGATCGGCAACCGGCTGCAAGCGGCCGGGGTGGTCGCCAGCGGCAAGGCGTTCGTGAAGGCGGGCGAGGACAACACCGCCGTCTCGCGGTTGCAGCAGGGCTACTACGTCATGAAGACGAAGATGTCCGGCGCCAGCGCGGTCGAGAAGATGACCGCGGCAGCTTCGAAGGTCGGCCAGGTCGAAATCCGGCCGTACACCCAGTTCGACGACATCACCCAGCCCGACGGCAAGGTGACGCCCGGTATCTACACGCTGCTGTCGAAGGCTTCCTGTGCGGACCTGAACGGCACGAGCACCTGCGTCCCGGTCGAAGAACTGCGCAAGACGGTCGAAACGGCGGACCTCGCGAAGCTGGGAATCCCGTCGTGGGCGGTCGAAGCCGCCTCGAAGGCCGAGCGCAGGGAACGGCGGCTCGAAGGCCTGATCGCCCCGGGCATCTTCAACGTCAAGCCCGGGTGGACGGCCGAAGAACTGCTCACCGACGTTGCGAAGACCTCGGCGAAGCGCATCCTCGACGCCGGGTTGAGCGATCAGTCGAAGGGCGAAGGCAGGACGCCGTACGAGACGCTCGTCATCGCGTCGATCATCGAACGTGAGGCGGTGAAGGCCGACTTCGGGAAGATCTCGCGGGTCATCTACAACCGGCTCGACGAGAAGATGAAGCTCGAGATGGACTCGACGGTCAACTACATCCTCGACCGGCCGACCCTGCTCACCAAACCCGAGGAACGGGACAAAGCGGGGGCGTACAACACCTACAAGTCCCTCGGGCTGACCCCGACGCCGATCTCGGTGCCGAGCGCGGAGGCGATCCAGGCCGCGCTGAAGCCGACCGCCGGGGAATGGATCTTCTTCGTCAAGTGCGAGAAGAACGGGCTCTCCTGCTTCGCGGTGACGAACGACGAGCACAACAAGAACAGGTTGGACGCGCAAAAACGTGGTGTCTACTGACCGCAAGGCCGCGATCCTCGGGAAACCGGTCGAACACTCGCTCTCGCCCGTACTGCACGGCGCCGCTTTCCGCGCGCTTGGCCTGGACGGCTGGACCTACGAGCGGGTCGAGATGGACGGTCCAGGGCTGCCAGGGTTCGTCCGCGGTCTCGGTCCGGAGTGGACCGGCCTGTCGGTGACCATGCCAGGGAAACGGGCCGCGCTGGAATACGCCGACGAGGTCACGCCGCGGGCGGCCGCGGTCGGCGCGGCGAACACGCTGGTGCGCCGGGAAACCGGCTGGCTCGCCGACTGCACCGACGTCGACGGTGTCACCGAAGCCCTGCGGGTCGCCGGTGGCTACTCGCCCGGTGAGGACGACGCGGCCGTCGTCCTCGGCGCGGGCGGCACGGCCGCGGCGGCCGTCGTCGGACTGGCCTCACTCGGCGTGCGGACGGTGCGGCTCGTCGTGCGGGATCCCGCACGGGCGACGGAAACGGTCGAGGCGGCGAAGCGGGCGGGCTTGGACGTCGAGGTCCTTCGCTGGGCCGACGCCGACTTCGGGAAGCTCGCGGCGGACTCGGCGGTGCTGGCCAACACCGTGCCCCCGGACGCCGTCCGGCCCCATCTGGCCGAGCTGGCAGGCATCGGCTGCGTCCTCGACGTCATCTATCACCCCTGGCCGACGGCGCTCGCCGAAGCCGTCGCCGACCGGGGCGGCAGGCTCGCGACCGGGCTGGACATGCTGCTGCACCAGGCTTTCGGGCAGGCCGAGTACTTCACCGGACAGCCCGCGCCGCGGGCGGCGATGCGAAACGCGCTGCGCGAGGCCACCGGCGGGATCCTTTCCTTGCCAATCAGCTGACAAGATCGTTCGGGTTCGATAATCTGGCCGACTGCCTTGAGAGAGGAACGAGGAGTCGATGCCTAAACCCGATCGAGACGACTACACCGAAGACGACATCAACAACGCGTGGGTCGAGCAGGCTCCGGTACTGAATTCCACCGTCACCCTGGCCGAATACGACCCGGAGTGGCCCGAACTGTTCGAACGGGAAGCCAAGCGCATCAGGGGGATCCTGGGGGAGCGTGCGCTGGTGCTGGAGCACGTCGGCTCCACGTCGGTGCCCGGGCTCTGCGCGAAACCGATCATCGACATCATGCTGATCGTCCCGGACTCGGACGACGAGGACGCCTACCTGCCGCAGTTGGAGGCGGAGGGCTACCAGCTCGTCATCCGTGAGCCGGACTGGGAGAAGCACCGCAGCTTCAAGGGCCCGGACACCGACATCAACCTGCACGTCTACTCGCCGGACAACGGCCAGGCCGAGCGCTACCGCCTCTTCCGGGAGAGGTTGATCGCGCACGAGGACGAACTGAAGCTCTACGAGACCAAGAAACGCGAACTGGCCGCGCGCACCTGGAAGTACATCCAGCACTACGCCGACGCCAAGACCCAGGTGATCGACGAGATCATCGAACGGGCCCGCGCCGCCCAATACGACGGTTTCGCCCGGCTCTACGCCGCGCACGCCGAAACCAGCAGTACCAACGCCCACTACGACCGCCCCGCCATCGTCGAACTGGCCGGTGACGTGGCGGGTAAGCGGGTGCTGGACGTCGGCTGCGCGGCGGGGCACCTCAGCGCGTTGCTCGCCGCGAAGGGCGGGGACGTCCTCGGCGTCGACGCCAGCGAGGGCATGGTCGCCATCGCGCGGGAGAAGTTCGGCGACGTCGCGAAGTTCGAGACGGCCGATGTCACGCGGCCGTTGACGTTCCTGGAGGACGGCTCCATCGACGTCGTCACGGCGTCGCTGGTGCTGCACTACCTGAAGGAGTGGGCTCCGGCGCTGGCGGAGTTCCGGCGGGTGCTGAAGCCGGGCGGGCTGCTGGTGTTCTCCGTGCACCATCCCGGTGAGGACTGGCGCTGGTTCGAGAAGCAGAACTACTTCCAGCTCGAACTGCTCGAAGACGAATTCCCGCAGGGACAGAAGGTGCGGTTCTACCGGCGGCCGCTGAGCTGGACGTTCGGCGCCGTGCGGGACGCCGGGTTCGCCGTCGACAGGCTGGTGGAGCCGATGCCGGAAGAGTCGATCGCCGAGTCCGACCCCCGGTGGTACGCGAACCTGCGGACGAAGCCGCGGTTCCTGTACTTCCGGACCCGCCCCGGGACTTGTCGTGACCAGAGGGGCCCGCGGAGTGCTTGCGGCGCGAGCCTCAGGTGTCGTCCCGCTTCGAGAGGTCCCGGATCAGCGAGACGATCTCCCGGCTCACCGGCCGCAGCACCCGCAGCCGCGACAGCCCCACCAGCCGCGCGATCAGTGGCACCGTCCGCTCCACGAGCACGCGGCTCCGCTTCTGCCCACGCGACCGGTCGTGGACCCAGAACAGCACGACGCCCATCTGGTACAGCCACAGCAGGTCGGGCAGGTCGTCGCGCAGGTCCGGGTCGAGTTTGGCGTCGGAGTCGGCGATGACGTCGCGCATCAGGCCGATGGAGGCGTCCCGCGCGGGTGTCGACTCCTCGCTGAACGGGCTCAGCGGCGAGTCCGGGTCGGCGGCGTTGACGAAGAACTGGGTGCCGAAGCGGTGGTACGGCTCGGCGACGTCGAGCCAGGTGAGCAGGACGGTCTTGAGCCGCGCGCTGAAGTCCCGCTCACCTTCGATCGACTGGCGTGCCGTCGTCAGGTGCACTTTGGCGATCTCGTCGTAGAAACCCTGGATCAGCTGGTCTTTCGAGGCGAAGTAGTAATAGGCGTTCCCGACCGACACACCCGCTTCGCCCGCGATCGCCCGCATGGTCGTGCGGTCGTAGCCGTTCTCGGCGAACAGCCGCAACGCGGTCGCCACGATCAGCGACCTGGTTTCCTCACTCTTCGCCACCACTGCACGTTATCCGGTCAGGGCGCGGGATGCGGAGCGGGCGCCGGGTGGCCGGGGTAGGGCGGCGGCGTCGGCGCGGGCCACGCGGTGGCGTGGTTCAGGTGCTTGCGGCGGATTCCGTTGAACACCAGCACGTTCCCGACGTGCATCACGCCGAGCACGAGCGCGACGGTGCCGACCTTGACCGACAGCATCTCGAAGACGTCGCGCGCGTCGAGGACGGTGTCGTTGCTGGTCAGGAACAAGGCCACGAAACCCAGGCTGACCAGGTAGAACCCGACGACGAGCAGTTGGTTGACCGAATGTGCCAGTGCCTGCTTGTCCTGGAAGACGTCCTCCAGGAACGTCTTGCCGTGCCTGCTCAGCGTGCGGGCGACCAGCACGGTCAGCGGGACGGTGATGGCCAGGTAGAGCGCGTAGGCCACGACTACGGGTTGCATGGGGACCTCCTTTTGAACGTGTTCAAGAAGAACCGTAGCCCAGATTTTGAACACGTTCAAGAGGTGCTGTTCATCTGAAGCTCACCCACCCGGCCGCCCGGGGTGCGTAAGGTCGCACCGACTCCGGGAGGTAAGACCGTGAAACGCATCGCCGCCGTGCTCACATCGGGCGCTCTGCTGGCAGGGACCCTGCTGGCCGCCACTCCGGCGGAAGCCACCGTCGGACAGAACGTCCGCTTCGCGACGTACAACGCTTCGCTCAACCGCGGAGCCGCGGGTCAGCTGGTGACCGACCTGTCGCAGCCGGGCAACGCGCAGGCGAACGAAGTCGCCGAGGTGATCCAGCGCAACCGGCCGGACGTGCTGCTGATCAACGAGTTCGACTACGTGCCGGAAAACCGCGCCGCGAACCTGTTCCGCGAGAACTACCTGAAGCGCGGCCAGAACGGCGCCGCGCCGATCGACTACCCGTACGCCTTCACCGCGCCGTCGAACACCGGTGTCGCGACGGGAGTCGACCTCGACCGCAACGGCCAGGTCGGCGGGGGCAACGACGCGCACGGCTTCGGCCTCTTCGAGGGGCAGTACGGCATGCTCGTGCTGTCCAAGTACCCCATCGACACCAAGAGCGTGCGGACGTTCCAGAAGTTCCGGTGGAAGGACATGCCGGGGGCGCTGCTCCCGGACGACCCGGCCACCCCGGCGCCGAGCGACTGGTACTCGCCGCAGGCACTCGACGTGCTGCGCCTGTCGTCGAAGTCGCACTGGGACGTCCCCGTCCGCGTCGGCCGGTCCACCGTGCACTTCCTGGCCGCGCACCCGACACCGCCCACCTTCGACGGCCCCGAAGACCGCAACGGCACCCGCAACAACGACGAAATCCGCTTCTGGGCGGATTACGTGACGCCGGGCAAGGGCCGCTACATCTACGACGACCGCGGCCGTCGCGGCGGGCTGGGCGCGCACGAGAAGTTCGTCATCGCCGGCGACTACAACTCCGACCCGCTCGACGGCGACAGCGTCCCCGGCGCGATCTCCCGCCTGCTGAACGCGCCTCGCGTCCTCGAGACGCGCCCGGGCAGCGAAGGCGCGGTGCGCGCCGCCCAGGACCAGGCAGGTGCCAACATCGGCCAGAAGGGCGACCCCTTCTTCGACACCGGCGACTTCAACGACAACGCGCCGGGGAACCTGCGGATCGACTACGTCCTGCCGTCGAGGGGCCTGTTCCCCTGGCGTGCCGAGGTTTTCTGGCCGCTGCCCGATTCACCGCTGGCGCGGCTCAACGACGCCTCGGACCACCATCTGGTGCGGGTCGACGTGTTCGTCCCGCGCTGGTAGGTCTCAGACCGAGACCGGCGGATCGCAGTGGGCGCCGAGCTGAGCCTTGCCCGAGCCGGTGAGCGCGGCGAGGCCGGTGCCCCGGCCGGTCGTCGCCATGAGCAGGTCGGCGAGCGGGCCCCGTACTTCGTCGGGCCCCTCGCCACCGGTCCAGTCGGCGTCGGTGGCGATCATCTTCACGCCCTTGCAGCGTTTCCGGGCGCCCCAGAACGGGCTGGCGAGGATGTGCTCCAGCGACGCGATCGCCGGCTCCTCGGGCATGGGCCGGACGCGGCCCAGCGGGCGGACGATGTCCTGGCCGTGGATGAGGACGTCGGCGAGCGGGTCGATCGGCTTGGCGCCGGGGGAGCGGTGGTCCGACCCCGCGTCCTCCCGGATCTGGGCGATGAGTTCGGCCGGCTCGAACCGGGTGGCGTGGCCGATGGCCTGGTCGGCGGTCATCCGGTCCCAATTCCCTTTCGCCTTGATGGCGCCCAGGATGGTGTCCTTGAGCCCGGTCCGGGGCGAGAGCGCCAGGTGGGCGGCCATTTCGTGGACGGTCCATTTCGGGCACAGGGTGTGCGCGGACCAGTCCTTCTCGTCGAGTCCTTCGAGCAGATCCGCCACGCTCAGCCGCTCGGCCTCGGTCCAGGCCAGCACCTTGCCCTCGTCCACATTCATACCCGGTGTCCTCTTCCTCAAGCCCGTCTGAGTGCTTCCATCGCCTCGCGCGGCTCCTTCGACCAGGCCTCTTCTCGACCGTCTTCGGCGACCAAGGAACGACCGTAATCGATGACGTGCGGTCCCGCAGTTTCCAGGAAGGGGGCGGCCTCCTCGGGCACGGTTCCGGGCACGACCCTAGCCTGGGCGGTATGAAGATCGCGATTCTCGACGACTACCAGGAAGTGGCGCTCGGCTTCGGGGACTGGGCCTCCCTCGGCGCCGAGACCAAGGTGTTCACCGAGCCGTTCGCGGACCCCGCCGACGTGGTCGCCCGCCTGCGGGAGTTCGACGTCGTGGTCGCGATGCGCGAGCGCACCCGGTTCCCCGCCGAAGTCCTCGACCGGTTGCCCGCGCTCAAGCTGCTGGTGAGCACCGGCCACCGCAACGCCGCGATCGACGTGGCCGCCGCCCGGCGCAACGGCGTGGTCGTCTCCTCCACCGGGTACCTCGCGGCCCCGGCGGCCGAGCACACCTGGGCGCTGATCCTCGCCGCCGCGCGGAACGTGCCGGTGGAGTCGGAGAACATGCGTGAGGGCGGCTGGCAGACCACGGTCGGCACGGTCCTGGCAGGCAAGACCCTCGGGCTGCTCGGGCTCGGCAGGCTCGGTGCCGGCGCGGCCAAGATCGGCCAGGCGTTCGGCATGGAGACCATCGCCTGGAGTCAGAACCTGACCCAGGAGAAGGCCGATCCCCACGGCGTGACGGCGGTGGCGAAGGACGAATTGTTCGCCCGCGCGGACGTTTTGTCGGTTCATCTGGTGCTCAGCGACCGCAGCCGCGGACTGGTCGGCGCACCGGAACTCGCCGCGATGAAGCCGACGGCGATGCTCGTCAACACCTCGCGCGGCCCGATCGTGGACGAGGCCGCCCTGGTGGACGCCTTGCGCCGCAAGGAGATCGCGGTCGCCGCGCTCGATGTCTACGACGTCGAGCCGCTGCCCTCGGAGCATCCGCTGCGGACACTGGACAACGTCGTGCTCACCCCGCACATCGGCTACGTCACCCGCGAGACCTACGAGATCTTCTATCGCGACGCGGTCGAGGACATCGCGGCCTTCCAGGCGGGTTCGCCGGTCCGCGTCATGGAGTGAGGCCGCGCAGTTCCGAGAGGACGGCGTCGGTATAGGGCGGCCACACCTCGGCCGCCCACGGGCCGAAAGCGTGGTCGGTGAGCGCGACACAGGCGGCACCGGCGTCGGGGTCGACCCAGAGGAACGTGCCGGACTGCCCGAAGTGGCCGAAGGTCCGCGGCGAGCTCGACGAGCCGGTCCAATGTGGACTCTTGTGGTCGCGGATCTCGAAACCGAGGCCCCAGTCGTTCGGCTTCTGGTGGCCGAAGCCGGGCAGGACACCGGAAAGGCCGGGGAAGACCACGGAAGTCGCCTCGCGCACCGTCTCGGCGGCGATCAGCTTCGGGGCCTGCAGCTCGGCGGCGAACGCGACCAGGTCGTCCACGGTGGACTCGGCGCCCGAAGCGGGGGAGCCGGTCAGCTTGGTCGCCTTCATGCCCAGCGGCTGGAAAAGCGCCTCCGCCTGATAGTCGGCGAAGGGGATGCCGGAGTGCTCGGTGAGCGCGTCGGCGAGCTGCTCGAACCCGGCGTTGGAGTACAGGCGCCGGTTGCCGGGCGCGGCCATCGGCTTGTGCTCGTTGAAGGCGAGCCCGGAGGTGTGCGCGAGCAGGTGCCGGATCGTCGAGCCTTCCGGCCCGGCGGGGGTGTCGAGTTCGACGACGCCCTCTTCGATGGCGATCAGCGCGGCGTAGGCCGTCAGCGGCTTCGTCACCGACGCCAGCTTGTAGACCTTCGTCGTGTCGCCGTGCGTACCCAACACGTCACCGGCGACGGTCACCACGGCCGTGGCGGCGTTGGCAGACGGCCACTGTTCGATCTCGCGCACGCTCTCCATGCCCAACACCCTACGAAGCCCGGGCCGGTCGGGGCGGCCCGGGCTTCGCAGGGAGGGGATCAGGCGTCGAGGTCGGTCGCCACCAGCTCGGCGATGGCGTCGACGGCCGCCTCGGCGCCCTCACCTTCGGCACTGATGATGACCTCGTCGCCGTAGCCGGCGGCGAGGGTCATCAGGTTCAGCACGCTGCCGGCCGCGACCGGGTCGCCGCCCGCCTTGGCGATGGACACCGCGACGGGCTGCGCCGCGGCCGCCTTGGCGACCGTCGCCGCGGGCCTGGCGTGCAGGCCCACCTTGCTGGCCACGGTGACGCGTTTCTCCGGCATGTTCTTTCCCTTCGTGCCTTCGGTTCTGCTGTGCTGAAACTACTTGACGGGTTTGGCCGCGGTGGCTTCGAGATCGGCCTCGATCGCGTCGTCCTCGCGGCCAGGGGTCCGCAGGTTCCACTTCTTGATCACGAAGCGGAAGATCACGTAGTAAAGGACTCCATAGGCCAAACCGATCGGGATGAGCAGCCAGACGTTGCTGCTCGCCGCCGGGAGACCGCTGTTAAGCGCGAAGTCGATCGCCCCGGCGGAGAAGCCGAAGCCGAGGTGGATGTCGAGCGCGTTCACCAGTGCCATCGACGTGCCGGTCAGGACCGCGTGGATCAGGTACAGCGGCCACGCGACGAACATGAACGAGAATTCGATCGGCTCGGTGATACCGGTCAGGAACGAGGTCAGCGCACCGGCGATCATCACACCGCCGACGATCTTCTTCTGGCTGGGCTTCGCGCTCTGCCAGATCGCCAGTGCCGCGGCGGGGATGGCGAACATGAAGATCGGGAAGAAGCCGGTCATGAAGGTGCCACGGGTGGGGTCGCCCTCGAAGAACTGGGTGAGGTCACCACCGTCGAAGATGAACCATACCGGCACGTTCAGCAGCTGGTGCAGACCGACCGGGATCAGCAACCGGTTCAGGACACCGTAGATACCGCCACCGACGACCGGTGCGCCGGTGACTGCCTCTCCCGCGGCCTGGATGCCTTCGTTGACCCAGTGGAAGACCAGGCCGAAGGGCACGGCGAGGAGCATCAGCGTCAGGGCGGTGACGATCGGCACGAAGCGGCGGCCGCCGAAGAAGGCCAGGTAGGGCGGCAACTTGATGCGATAGAACTTCTGCCACAACAGGGCGGTGACCAAACCGACGATCACACCGGCCAGCACACTGTAGGGCCACTTCATCGGGTTGAGCATCAGGCCCGCGGGCTTCTCGGGGTTCCAGCCCGGCAGCTCGGAGAACGGCGCGAAGACCTGGAGGACGCTGGTGAACACGAAGAAGCCGACCACGGCGGCCAGCGCGGTCGCGCCGTCGCTCTTCCGGGCGAAGCCGACGGCGATACCCACCGCGAACAGGAGCGGCAGCCAATTGAACAGCGAGTTGCCCGCCGCACCGAGAACCTCGGCCACTTTGGTCCAGCCGAGTCCTTCCTCGCCGAGCAGGTCAGGTTGACCGAACCTGTTGAGGAGCGCGGCGGCGGGCAGAGCGGCGATGGGGAGCATGAGGCTGCGGCCGAAGCGCTGAAGCCCGGCCAGTCCCTTGCCCTTGCTCTTCGCCCCCTCGGCGGTGGTGGAGCTCATCGGGTACCTCCGTAGTGAGGATGGTGACCGGAATCCGGGGTGTTCCGGTCCAGCTGCATAGTGACCTGGTAGTGATCGCCCCGGTACCAGGAAGTCATGTCTTCGATCGGTTCCCCGTTGACGCTGGAGACCCGGCGGAAGACAAGGAGCGGACTGCCGGCGCGCATGCCGAGCAGGCGTGCCGTTTCGCGGTCCGCGGATTCGGCCCAGACCGTCTGCCACGCGTGATCCGGGCGGAGGTCATACGACTGGGCGAGTTGGACGTACAACGATCGAGTGAGATCGAGATCGAGCAGACCGGGCATCCGGCCCGCGTGATACCAGCCACGCTCGACAGCCAGTGGCACCCCGTCGGCACGGCGGAGCCGTACCAGCCGGTGTGCCGGGGTCCCGGCGGTCAGGCCGAGGGCGTGCGCCGAGGGGGCGGGCGGGACCTCGGTGGCGGTCTTGACGACCTCCGTGGTCGGGGTCATCCCGCGACGGCGCATGTCCTCGGTGAAGGACATCAGGTAGAGCTGCAGTTCCATGCGCCTCGCGGCGGTGAACGTCCCCTTGCCGCGCACGCGCGACAAGAGCCCTTCTTCGACCAGCTTGCCGATCGCCGACCGGACGGTGAGCCTCGACACCTGATAGGTCTCGGCGAGGTCACGTTCCGAGGGGATAGGTGAGCCGGGGGGTAGCTCGCGCTCCACCGTGCGGCGCAGAATCTCCCGCAGCTGGGCGTGCTTGGGCGTCGGTCCGTTGATCACACGGTCGGACGGCGGCTGCTGCGCCGAAGCGCTCATGACGGTCACCGTCCTTTCGGGGCGGTCGCTTCGGGTAACCCGTACTCGCATCTGGTCCGGAAGATTGGTACGTTCCGGTCTAGACCAATGGTCCGATGGGGCAGGATGCTCCGTCGCACGAGCGGGTGTCAACCACCGTTACGCGTTCGTGGCCAGGGATCACGTGCGAGTCGGCGAACGGCGTAGTACAGCTGGTTCGCATGTGGGAAACCGACAGGGAACAGGGAGACCGCGATGGCGGATGACAGGGCGGAAAAAATCCTCGCGGGCCTCGGCGGTGCCGAGAACGTCATCGAGGTCGAGGGGTGCATCACCCGGCTGCGTTGTGAACTCGAAGACATGAGCCTGCTCGACGAGGCGGCGCTGAAGGCCGCCGGCGCGATGGGCGTCGTGCGCATGGGAGCCGGTGTCCAGGTGATCGTGGGGCCGGAGGCCGACACGATCGCCAGTGACATCGAGGACCTGATGTGAGCCTCGAAATTCTGAGCCCGGTAAGCGGTAAGACGACCGCTATGACCGAAGTACCCGATCCGGTCTTCGCGCAGGCGATGGTCGGACCCGGACTCGCGGTCCTGCCCTCGGGCGGGCGCCAGGACGCGGTCTCACCGGTCGACGGGACGGTCGTGACCCTGCATCCGCACGCCTTCGTGGTGGCCACCGAGGACGGCCGCGGCGTGCTGGTCCACCTCGGGATCGACACGGTCAAGCAGAAGGGCGAGGGGTTCACCCTCCACGTCGTCAAGGGTGAGACCGTCCGTGCCGGGCAGCCGGTCGTCGAATGGGACCCCGAAGCGGTCGTGGCCGCCGGCTACTCGCCGATCGTGCCGGTGGTGGCGCTGGACGCGAAGGCCGAGGTCCTTTCCGGACTGCGCATCGACGGCGACGTCGAGGCGGGCGACCCGATCTTCACCTGGGACAGCTGAACGCTTTACGCGAAAGGGTCCCTTTAGGACGTTCTCCGTCCTAAAGGGACCCTTCGCTGTGCTCAGGCCGTGACGACCTGACCGTTCGTGACCTTGACCGCGACCGAGGGCAGCGGTTTGTCCGCCGGCCCCTTTTTGACCGCGCCGGTCGCCGCGTCGAAGATCGAGTTGTGGCATGGACACTTGAGCTCCGCGCCGTCCGGGACGACCGCGCAGCCCTGGTGCGTGCAGATCGCGCTGAACGCGGCCGCGGCGCCTTCGGCGGTCCTGGTCACGATGACGTCCTTGCCATCCGCTGTCTTCGCGGCCTTCGCCTGGCCGACCTCGATGTCGGAGAGCGCGGTCAGGGTCTCGCCCGGAGCCGCGGCGGGCGGCGCGGCGGCCGAGCCGGACGACGGGGTGTCGCTTCCGCAGGCCGTGATGGCCACGGCACCGACGGCCGCGCCGGCGACGGCGGCCCCGGTGGTCAGGACGGTGCGGCGGGAGTGGAGTTCGGCAGTCATGCCCCTACACACGGTCGGAGCACCCATCCGGTTCACTTTCGCCGACCATCGGGTGCCGAATTGAACCGAGCACCCCTCTTTTCCGTGTTCACAGGCATGGGGGAACCGAACACGGGAAAAGAGACGCGGACATGATCCGGTGGTTGTCGCGGGCGGTGGTGGCGGCGGGCCTGCTCGGCTCGGCGTGGGTGCATTACGTCGTATGGCAGGACTGGGCGGCCGAAACGGACGTGGTCGGTCCACTCTTTCTGGTGAACGTGGTGGCCGGCGTGGTCATCGCGGTCGCCGTCCTGGTCTGGCACCACTGGCTTTCCGTGTTCGCGGCGATCGGCTTCGGCTTGGCCACACTGGGCGCGTACGTGCTTTCGCTGACCACAGGGTTCTTCGGCGTCTCGGAGCGCTTCACCACCCAGGCCGAGTTCTGGGGCTTGATCACCGAAGTGGTTTGCGTGGTCTTCGCGCTCCCCCTGCTCTTCGCCCGCGAAGGCACGGATCGGTGAAGGAATTCGCGGAGGACCGGCTGATGCGGGCTTTGCACGAAGAGCACGCCGCGGCGCTCATGAAGGCCCCTTCCTTGCGTCTAGCGCCAAGGTTCCGGCAAAGTCGAGGTCTTGCAGGTCAGGCGGTTGTTCGTCGCTGTGTGAGGCTGACGATGTAGGAATGGGGACGTTGAGTGTCCCCATTCCTACATCGTCGCGGGGTCACTAGCGATGCTGAGTCCGGATTACCAGCAGCAGCGCTGACCAGTGGCTCTGCGACTTTGCCGTGACCCTGCGCCTAAGTACGTGAAGGGGGCCTTCACGTACTCGGAAAGCGCCCAGCCGGTCGCATGAGCACTACTGGTCACATCCGACCCGCAACCGGCCGCTGCGGGCTGAAGGGAGCTTTCCCCGCATCGGACGCGGCGAAAGCTCCCTTCGCCGCGTGAGACGTGGGCATCCGTCCCACCGCCACGAACGGCCTCCCTTCCGCAAGTAGTCGACTACTTGCGGAAGGCCCGACCAGGCGAAAGTTCGTGAAAGTCCCTGTCACGAAAAGAAAATTCTTGCCACACCGAGCGCGACGGGCGCACTCTTGATCTTGTGTTCATGCCGATCGCCTTCGCGGTGGCGGGCGCCGGATCGGCGCTCGCCACCCGATCCTGCCTACGCCGCGCGGGAGCGCCGGTGACGGCTTGGGCGGCGGCGCTCGCGGCCGCGTTGCTCCTCGCGGTCTGCCTCCGTCACCAAGGCGGAGCCTGGCCGTCGTGGTGGCTCGCGGTCCCGGCCGTGCTGACGGTCTTCGCGGTCCCGCTGGCGCTCGCCGACCTCAAGTACCGCCGCCTGCCCGACGTCCTGACCCTGCCCGCGTACCCGGCGCTGGCCGTCGCGCTGGGGGTCGCGGCGGCCGGGGGAGGGGTGGACATCGCCTGGCGGGCCGTGCTCGGCGCGCTGGTCTTCGGCGGCGCGCACGCGCTCGTCCACGTGCTGTCGCCGCGCTCGCTCGGCGCCGGTGACGTGAAGCTGGCCGGGAGCCTCGGCGCGGTCCTCGCCGCGACCGGCTGGCCGTCGGTCGTGCTCGGTGCCGTCGCCGCGGCTCTGCTGAGCGTGGCGCTCGCGGTGGGCGGACCCCGGCATCCCACGGTGCCGCACGGGCCTGGCCTCCTGGTCGCGGCCTGGGCACTCGCCGTCTTCGCCGGACCTGGTCCGGGATAGCCCGGCCTGTCCAGGAACGAGAGGGAGACTGTGACAGGATCTGTCAGGTGTTGCGCTGGATAACCGCAGGGGAATCGCACGGACCCGCCCTCGCCGCCATCCTGGAAGGGATGCCTGCCGGGGTCGAGGTCACCACCGCCGAAGTGGGCGAGCAGCTCGCGCGACGGAGGCTCGGCTTCGGCCGCAGCCCCCGGATGGGCTTCGAGACCGACCACATCGAGTTCACCGGAGGTGTCCGGCACGGGCTCACCCAGGGTGGCCCCGTCGCGGTCCAGATCGAGAACGCCGAGTGGCCCAAGTGGGAGAAGGTCATGTCGGCCGATCCCGTGCCCGCCGAGGAGCTGGATGGCCTGGCGCGCAACGAGCCGCTGACCCGTCCCCGGCCCGGCCACGCGGACCTGCCCGGCATGCAGAAGTACGGCTTCCCCGAGGCCCGTCCGGTGCTGGAGCGCGCGAGCGCCCGCGAGACGGCGTCCCGTACGGCGCTCGGCACGGTGGCCCGCGCGTACCTCAAGCAGCTGCTCGGGGTCGAGATCCTCAGCCACGTCGTGTCCATCGGCGGTGCCTCGGCGCCGGAGGGCCCGCTGCCCGTGGCGGCGGACCTGCCCGCCATCGACGAGAGCCCGGTCCGGGCGTTCGGTCAGGAGGGGACCGACGCGATGGTCGCCGAGGTCGACGCCGTGCGGAAGGCGGGTGACACCGTCGGCGGCGTGATCGAGGTGATCGTCTACGGGCTGCCGCCGGGCCTCGGCTCGCATGTGCACTGGGACCGCAGGCTCGACGCCCGGCTCGCCGGCGCGCTCATGGGCGTGCAGGCGATGAAGGGCGTTGAGGTCGGCGACGGCTTCACCACGGCCAAGCGCTGGGGCAGCCAGGCCCACGACGAGATCGACCGCGGCACCGGCCCGGTCGGGGTGACCCGCCGGTCCAACCGGGCGGGCGGCCTCGAAGGTGGCATCACCAACGGCGAACCGCTGCGCGTGCGCGTCGCCATGAAGCCGATTTCGACCGTTCCCAAAGCATTGTCCACTGTGGATGTCACGACCGGTGAACCCGCGGTGGCCATCCACCAGCGTTCCGACGTCTGCGCGGTACCCCGTGCCGGGGTCGTGCTGGAGTCGGTGGTCGCGCTGGTCCTCGCGGACGCCGCGCTGGAGAAGTTCGGCGGTGACTCGCTGATCGAGGGCAAGCGCAACGCCGAGGCGTACCTGAAGGCGCTCGAGGAGCGCTGGTGACCCCACGCGCGGTGATCATCGGGCCGCCGGGCTCGGGCAAGAGCACGGTCGGCCCGGCGCTCGCCGCCCGGCTCGGCCTCGCCTTCCGTGACAGCGACGACGACATCGTCGCGAGCGCGGGCAAGCCCATCACCGACATCTTCGCCGACGAGGGCGAGCCCGCCTTCCGCGCGCTGGAGGAGGAGATGGTCGCGAAGGCGCTGGCCGAGCACGACGGCGTCCTCTCCCTGGGCGGGGGAGCGCCGATCACCGCGGGCACCAGGGCCCGGCTGGGCGGGCACACCGTGGTCTTCCTCAACGTCGGGATGGCCGCGGGCGTTCAGCGCGCCGGTCTGTCGACCGCGCGCCCGCTGCTGGCCGGGGTGAACCCCCGCGCCACCTATAAGGCGCTCCTCGACGCACGGCTGCCGGTGTACCGCGAGGTGGCCACGATCGAGATCGAGACCGATCACCGCACCCCGGACGAGGTCGTCGAAGCCGCCGTCGCCGGGCTGAACGAAGCCAGCAAGGAACGAGCATGAAGCGCACCATCACCGGCGTTTTTCTCGCCGTCATGGCCCTGACCCTGACCGCTTGCGGCGACGAGAAGCAGCCCGCCGGAGCGGACGTGATCCAGACCGGCGCCGCGGCGACCGGCTCGGCCACCGCATCGGCCGCGCCCGAAACCGATGTCGCCGCCGACGTCCAGGTCATGAAGTGCGACAGCAACAGCTACACCCCGAAGGTCACCATCGAGGTCACGAACAGCACCGGTGAGGACGCGCGTTACGCCGTCACCATCGCGATCAAGGACGCCGAGGGCAAGGCCTCCGGTGAAGCGCTGTTCGCGAAGGACCGGATGACGCCGGGTGAGAAGGTGACCGAAGAGATCCCGGGCGACACCCCGGTCAAGGGCAAGATCTCCTGCGAGGTCGCCAGGGCCAAGCGGCTTCCGCCGAAGTGAGGGAAACGATGACCGAACCGGTCCGCATCACCGTCAACACCGCCAAGCCGTACGACGTCGTCATCGGCCGGGGCCTGCTCGGCGAGCTCGCCGAGCAGCTCGCCGACGCCTCCAAGGTCGCGCTGATCCACCCGCCGACGCTGACGACCACCGCCGAGGCCATCCGCGACGAACTGGCCGCCGCCGGGATCGACGCGCACCGGGTCGAGATCCCCGATGCCGAGGACGGCAAGGCGCTCACCGTCGCCAGCTTCTGCTGGGAGGTCCTCGGCCGCATGGGCCTGGACCGTCAAGGAGTGGTCGTCGGGCTCGGCGGCGGTGCCGTGACCGATCTGGCGGGCTTCGTCGCCGCGACCTGGATGCGCGGCGTACGGCTGGTCAACGTCCCCACCACGCTGCTGGGCATGGTCGACGCCTCGCTCGGCGGAAAGACCGGCATCAACACCGAGGCCGGCAAGAACCTCGTCGGCGTCTTCCACGAGCCGAGCGCGGTCCTTGTCGACCTCGCGACGCTGGAAACGTTGCCGCCCAACGAACTCGTCGCCGGGATGGCCGAGGTCGTCAAGGCCGGGTTCATCGCGGACCCGCGCATCCTCGAGCTCGTCGAGCAGAACTCGGCCGCGGCGCTGGACACCACCGGTGAAATCATCGGCGAGCTGGTCCGCCGCTCGATCCAGGTCAAGGCCGACGTCGTCGCCGCGGACCTGCGCGAGTCGAACCTGCGCGAGATCCTCAACTACGGCCACACCCTCGCCCACGCCATCGAACGCCGCGAGAAGTACCGGTGGCGTCATGGTGCCGCGGTCAGTGTCGGGCTGGTGTTCGCCGCCGAGCTCGCGCGCCTGGCGGGTCGTCTCGACGACGCCACCGCGGAGCGGCACACGGCCGTGCTCAAGCTGCTGGGCCTGCCGACCACCTACGACCCGGAGGCGCTCCCGCACCTGCTGGAGACGATGAAGGGCGACAAGAAGACCCGGTCGGGCGTGCTGCGCTTCGTCGTCCTGGACGGGCTCGCCAAGCCCGGCAGGCTGGAAGGCCCCGACCCGTCACTGCTCGCGGCGGCGTACTCGGTGGTGGCGGGCGAGGCCCCCAAGTCCGGCGGGAGCGTGCTGCTGTGAAGGTGCTCGTCCTCAACGGCCCTAACCTCGGCAGGCTCGGCCTGCGCGAACCGGGGATCTACGGTTCGGCCACGCACGCGGACCTGGTCTCGACCTGTGTCGGCACCGGGAAGGAACTCGGGATCGACGTCGAGGTCCGCCAGACCGACCACGAGGGCGAGATGGTCGGCTGGCTGCACGAAGCCGCCGACGCCGGCTGGCCGGTGGTGCTCAACGCGGCCGCGTGGACGCACTACTCGATCGCGGTCCGCGACGCCGCCGCCCAGCTCAAGGCGCCGCTGATCGAACTGCACATCTCCAACGTGCACAAACGCGAGCAGTTCCGGCACCACAGCGTGCTTTCGGATATCGCCACCGCCGTCCTCGCCGGGCTCGGGGTCGACGGTTACCCGCTGGCCCTGCGTTGGATTGCCGCGAACGCGGGATGAACAACCCGCCCGGGCTCGAGACCGCGCGGCTGCGGCTGCGCCCGCTGGCCGGGTCCGACACCGAGGCGATCGTCGAACTCTTCGCCGACCCGGCGTTGAGCGCGCATTTCGCGGTTCCGCTCACCGAACCGGACCTTGTCCGCGAGATGGTCGGACGGCGGCTGGCGTACGACGGCCCGGCCGGGATGGGGCACTGGGCGATCGAACGCGACGGCGAGGTGATCGGCCTCGCGCATCTGCGGCCGTCGGCGGAGTTGCCCGGCGAAGTGCCGGAGATCGGCTACTACCTGGCGCGTGCGTACGGCGGACAGGGCCTGGCGACCGAGGCCGCGAGCGCGCTGCTCGACCACGGACTCGTCGGACTCGGTCTGTCGTCGGTGTGGGCGCTGATCGGCGAGTCCAATGTGGCCAGTCTGAACTTGGTGCGGCGGTTAGGTTTCCTGGACGTCGGCGGCGGTGACCACTACGGCAGCGGCCCGCACCGCGTGCTCGTCGCGTTGCCGTCGGATCACGGGCGGGCCCACCACATCGAACTGTGGGTGCCGGATCTCGCGCGGGCCGAGGAGAGCTGGGGCTGGCTGCTCGGCGCACTCGGCTGGCGGGAGTTCCAGCGCTGGCCCGCCGGGGTCAGCTGGAAGCACGGCGCGACCTACCTCGTCGTCGAACGTTCTCCCGCGCTCAGCGGCGAAAAGCACGAGCGCACCGCGCCGGGCCTGAACCATCTCGCCCTGCACGTCGATACCCGCGATCGGGTGAAAGACTTGGCTTCGGAGGCTCTCGAACACGGCTGGTCGGCGATGTTCGCGGACAAGTATCCGTATGCGGGCGGTGATCAGCACTACGCCGCCTACCTCGAAAACACCGACGGGTTCGAGGTGGAGTTGGTAGCCCTACCGGGGAGCGACGTCACCCGGCTGGGTTAAGTCTCGCTACACTCGGCCATCATGCGCCTTTTTCGTGGGGGTCGGCGACCCGCCCGTGTCGTGGTGGCCGTCCTCGCGGTCGGCGTGGTCCTCGCGGCGTGCAGTGACGGCCTCGCCCAATCCCAGGCCGACGGCAAGGGCGGTGGGATCGGCGGAGCCCAGCTGACGCCGCCCAGCGAGCAGCCCCGGCCGACGGACGTCGAACTCGCCACGAGCGATCCCCGGGCCGGCGTCGGCGTGGTCGGCGCCGGCGATCAGGACGCGGTCTACAACTACGGCCCGACCGTGATGTGGGACGGCGGCAAGCTCCGGATGTGGTGGTGCAGCCAGTACGGCAGCGCCCAGCCTCCCGGTGACGACATCCTCTACGCGCAGTCGCCCTCGCTCGACGGGCCCTTCACCGGCCCGTCCGGGGGTGGCCCGGCGGCGGTGTTCTCCGGCGCGCCCGGCGGTTTCGACGGGATGCACACCTGCGACCCCTCGGTGATCAGGGTCGGCTCGACCTATTACATGTACTACACCGGCGCGGCGGGCGACCACGCGCTCGGCAACTCGATCGGCCTCGCCACCAGCACCGACGGCCTCACCTGGACCCGCGCCGCGGGCGGAAAGCCGATCATCGAGCCCTCGCACGACGTGCATCGCGCCAACGTCTACGGCGCCGGTCAGCCCTCGGCCGTGTACCTCGACGGCTGGTTCTACGTGCTCTTCACCGACACCACGGCCAAGGCCGCCGGGTGGAACGGCGCCGGGCAGTTCCTGCTGCGCGCCAAGAACGCGGCCTTCAGTAAGGGCGTGGAGACGTTGGGAGAGCAGGGCTTCGTGCCCAAGCCCGGGACGACCTCGCCCCGCACCCGCTCACTGGTCGACGGGTTCAGCACCGACCTGATGTGGGTCGGCTCGCTCGACGCTTTCGTGATCGCGCACGAGACCGACACCGGCACCACGCTCACCTTCTGGACCAGGGACTTCTCCGCGCAGCCGTACCGGCCGGTGGTCGTCCCCGGCGCCTGGAAGGAGGGCCCCGGACTGGTCCGGCGGCCCGACGGCCACGCGCCGCTCTCTTCGGGTGACGTCTGCGACCGGGTCCCGTTCGACGTCGTCCGCGCCACGATCGTCGGCGGCGCGGGGGCGCCGACCGACCTCAGGCATTTCGGCCTGGACGTCCGGGGCTCGCGGGCCTGCGACGGCGACGCCCGGGTCCGGACGGCGTTCGAAGGCGTCGCGATGCCGTCGCCGCAGCGGACGATCGATCTGGTGGCCGACGGAAAGCTGGTCAGGGTCGACCGGCGTTCGGTGGCGGCGGTGCTCGCCGGTGAGGTGCTGAACCAGCGGCTCAAGGTCGTCGACAGGTTTCCGCAGGCCGCGCGGTTGAGCGCCGGAGCGAGGATGGTGCGCGCTCCCGGCCGCGGGATGGGCGTGGTGCTGGACGGCAGGCTGTTCGCCGTGCCGGACGCCGGGGCCGCGGCGCTGAACGACTCGGCCGTCGAGGAGATCAGCGATCAGGCCTGGGACGGCTTCCCTGCCGGTTTCTCGCTCGCGGGCTGAGCTTCTTCTTCGTCTTCGGCAGGCGCCTTCTTGCCGATCAGGCCGCCGGCGAACAGGCCCAGCCCGGCCGGGATGAGCACCAGCAGGGCCGAGAACGCGGCGCCGCCGGTGAGCGCGCCGCCGAGTTCGGAGGCGCCGGTCTGGTCGACGAACACCGCGCGGCCGATCACGTACAGCACGCCCGAGACCGGGCCGGCGAGCAGCGCCGCGATGAACCAGTTCCGGCCACGCTCGGGTTTGCCCCGCCAGGCGTCCACGGCGCTCCAGCCCGCCGCCGCGCCGACGAGGACCGCGAGGGCGAGCGAGGTGACGAGGGTCTTGTCGGTGGGGTGGAAGACCTCGTACTTGGCCAGCACGGTGACGGCCACGCCGTGCAGCAGCGCCATCACGAGTCCACGAGTCAGCCACGGTGCCATGGGGTGAGTTTAACTCGCGAGTAGCGATCGTCACGCCCGCACGTTCGGTGCCGCGGGCGGCAAGTACGTGAAGGCCCCCTTCCTTGCGCCTCAGTACAGGGCCTCGGCAAAGTCGCGGAGCTGCTGGTCAGCGCTGTTGGTGGTAGTCCGAGCTTGGCATCGCTGGTGCCCCGCTCGGGTGTGTGCCTGGGGTTATGGCCTCGAACCTCTGTTGATGAAGCTCCGCGACCGGTGTGCCTCCGCGACGATGAAGGAATGGGGATACTCAACGTCCCCATTCCTTCATCAACAGCCTCATGCGGCGACGAAGAGCCGCCTGCCGGTTAGATCTCGGCTTTGCCGCCTAAGTACGTGAAGGGGGCCTTCACGGACCACCTCGGCGAAACGCGGGCCGTGAGTCGTCCGGCAGCGGCCCTCGCGTTGGCGGCCGACCCCCTAAACTCCATTCCGTGCGTGAATACTTCTCTCGCCGCCGCGCGGCGCTGCGTTCCCTGCTGACCGACTCCGGGGTGGACGCGCTGCTGGTCACGGACCTGCTCAACATCAGGTACCTGACCGGCTTCACCGGGTCCAACGCCGCTCTCCTCGTCCACGGGAGCGGCGACGACAAGACGATCTTCTGCACCGACGGCCGCTACACGGTCCAGTCGGCGACCGAGGTACCCGACCTCGAACGGGTGCTGGACCGCGCGAGCGCGGCCAAGCTCGCCGAGCTGGCGGCCGAACAAGAATTCGGCAAGACCGGGTTCGAGAGCCAGCACGTCAATGTCGAGCAGCACGAGGACCTCAAGGTGCGCTTCGACCGCGTCCAGCTGGTCCGGACGCCCGGTCTCGTCGAGCGGCTGCGGCTGGTCAAGGACGAGCAGGAGATCGAGGCGCTGCGCCAGGCGTGCGCGGCGGCGGACAGGGCGCTGGAGGACCTGGTGTCCGCCGGTGGGCTGCGGCCGGGCCGCACCGAGCTGGACGTCGCCCGTGACCTGGAGAATCGCATGCTCGGCCACGGGTCGACCGGGCCGTCGTTCGACACGATCGTCGCGGCGGGCGGCAACTCCGCGATCCCGCACCACCGGCCGACTTCGGCCGTGCTGGCGACCGGCGACTTCGTCAAGATCGACTTCGGCGCCACGGTCGACGGCTACCACTCCGACATGACCCGCACGTTCGTCCTCGGCAAGCCGGCGGCGTGGCAGGAAGAGGTCTACGAGCTGGTCCAGCGGGCGCAGGAGGCGGGCTGCGACGCCGTCCTCCCCGGCGCGGAAGTGTCCGATGTGGACAAAGCGGCCCGTGGCGTGATCGCCGCCGCGGGGCGCGGCGAGAGTTTCGGCCACGGCCTCGGCCACGGGGTCGGACTGCAGGTGCACGAGGCGCCCAGTCTCGCCACCACCGGCGTCGGTACACTGACCGCCGGTATGGCCGTCACCGTCGAGCCTGGTGTGTATCTGCCCGGACGCGGAGGCGTGCGCATCGAGGACACGCTGGTCGTGCGGGAAGGTACGCCCGAACTCCTCACGCTGAGCACCAAGGAACTCGTGGTCGTCTGACGGCGGCCCGGAAGATCGACACAGGAGACTGCACACTCGTGGCCACCACCAACGACCTGAAGAACGGGCTCGTCCTCAACCTCGACGGCCAGCTCTGGACCGTCACCGCGTTCCAGCACGTCAAGCCGGGCAAGGGTGGTGCGTTCGTCCGCACCACGCTCAAGCACGTGCTGACCGGCAAGGTCGTCGACAAGACCTTCAACGCGGGCACGAAGGTCGATACGGCCACCGTCGACCGCCGCAACATGACGTACCTGTACAAGGACGGCACGGACTTCGTGTTCATGGACGCGGAGACCTACGACCAGATCACCGTGCTGGCCGAGACCGTCGGCGACAACGCGAACTACCTGCTCGAGAACTTCGAGGTCCAGGTCGCGGTGCACGAGGGCGTCCCGCTGTACATCGAGCTGCCGACCTCGGTCGAGCTGATCGTCCAGCACACCGACCCTGGCCTGCAGGGCGACCGGTCCACCGGCGGCACCAAGCCGGCCACGTTGGAGACCGGCGCCGA
This sequence comes from Amycolatopsis sp. cmx-11-51, assembly GCF_047608665.1. Classification (NCBI taxonomy): domain Bacteria; kingdom Bacillati; phylum Actinomycetota; class Actinomycetes; order Pseudonocardiales; family Pseudonocardiaceae; genus Amycolatopsis; species Amycolatopsis sp. cmx-11-51. The sequence continues at coordinate 584,228 of NZ_JADNQO010000002.1, forward strand.
GATCCAGGTGCCGCTGTTCCTCACCACCGGCGAGAAGATCAAGGTCGACACCCGTGACGGCCGCTACCTGGGCCGCGTCTCCAACTGATGGCAGGCTCAGACAAGTCCGGGCCGGATCGATCCAAGAAGTCGCCGAACCGCGGCGGGCCGATCAGCCGTCGGCAAGCCCGTAAGCGTGCTGTCGAGATAATGTACGAGGCCGCCCAGCGCGGTGCCGACGCGGTGACGCTGCTGGCGGACCGGGTCGGTTCGGTCGAGGTCGACCCGATCGGGGACTACACGATCTCGCTGGTCGAGGGCGTCACCGCCCGCAAGACCCAGATCGACGAGCTGCTTTCGGAACACGCACAGGGCTGGACGCTGGACCGGATGCCGCCGGTCGATCTCGCGGTGCTGCGGGTCGGCGTCTACGAGCTGCTGTGGGCCGAGGACGTGCCGGACCCGGTCGCCATCGACGAGGCCGTCGGACTGGCGAAGGAGCTGTCGACCGACGACTCGCCGCGGTTCGTGAACGGCGTGCTCGGCCGGATCGGCACGATCGCCGACAGGCTTCGCGCGGTCCTCTAGAAGACGTGCTACAACGGGCCGTGTCCTCTTCGCAAGGGCACGGCCCGTTTTCGTGCTCGGCGGGGCCGGTGGCGTTTCCGGTCCCCCCGGACCGAAAACGTCGCCACCTCTAGTCCTCTTTGGACGGTCGAGCCTCGGGCGGCAGCACACCCCAGTCGATCAGCTGCTCGGTGAGTTCACCGGGGGTCATGTCGTAGATGATCGCCAGCGAACGCAGGTCTTCGGTGCGGATGGAGAGCACCTTGCCGTTGTAGTCGCCGCGCTGGCTCTGGATGGTGGCCGCGTAGCGGGCGAGCGGTCCGACCTTCTCCGCCGGGAGCTGCTGTAGGCGCTCCAGGTTTATGACGATCTTCGTGGCGGGCTCCGCACCCGACGGCACCCGGCCCTCCGGCAGCAGTTCGACCACCGGCACGCCGTAGAAATCGGCCAGCTCGGCGAGCTTCTGCACGGTGACGGCGCGGTCGCCGCGCTCGTACGAACCGACGACGACGGCCTTCCAGCGGCCTCCGGACTTCTGCTCGACCCCGTGCAGGGACAGGCCCTGCTGCTGGCGGATCCCGCGGAGCTTGGCCCCGAGCGCCTTGGCGTAATCGCCCATCTGGTGGTTCTCCGTTTCCTCACCCCCAACCGGTCGAAGTGACCGGTCCAGGGGACTCTAGAGTCGAATACTCAGAGTAATGGTTACGCATAGTTGTCACCAGGTCAAGCGGCTGCTTTCGAGAGGCGTTCGTCACCTGGGGCGCGCCACCCATAAGACTGAGGTCCCGATCCTGCTAGTGTCGAGTCGATTTCCTCGCCACGCAGGAAGTCGACGTCCTTTAAGGACCCGTCCAGAGAGGCGGGGAAGGAGGTCCGCCTTGTCGTCACGTCCACGTGGCGCGGCGGAACCGGCGGGAGAGCGTGAGCTCCTCTCGTCCGGCGATGTCGCGCGCACGATCGCCCGAATGGCCCACCAGGTCATCGAGAAGACCGCTCTCGGTGCGGGTGGCTCGGCTCCGCCCGTGTTGCTGGGCATCCCCACCCGGGGTACCCCGCTCGCCCTGCGGCTCGCGGACAAGATCGCCGAGTTCTCCGGCATCCGTCCGCCGACCGGCGCGCTGGACATCACGCTCTACCGTGATGATCTCCGCCGCCGCCCGCCCCGCGCGCTCGAGCATTCGCAGCTGCCGCCGACCGGCATCGACGACGCGGTGGTGATCCTGGTCGACGACGTGCTGTTCTCCGGCCGCACCATCCGCGCCGCCCTCGACGCCCTGCGCGACCACGGCCGCCCCCGCGCGGTCCAGCTGGCCGTGCTGGTCGACCGCGGCCACCGCGAACTGCCGATCCGCGCCGACTACGTGGGCAAGAACGTGCCCACCTCGCGTACCGAGGGGATCGAGGTCCTGCTGTCCGAAGTGGACGGACGGGACACCGTTCTGTTGCGGGCGCAATCAGAAGGAGACCGATCGTGAAGCACCTGCTCGCCACCGACGGGCTCGACCCGGCGCTCGCGACAGCCGTGCTGGACACCGCCGAAGAGCTCAAGCACACCTTGCTGGGCCGCGAGGTCCGCAAACTGCCGACGTTACGCGGCCGCACCGTCATCACCCTGTTCTACGAGAACTCGACCCGCACCCGCGTCTCGTTCGAGATCGCGGGCAAGTGGATGAGCGCCGACGTGATCAACGTCTCCGCGTCCAGTTCCTCGGTCAACAAGGGCGAATCGCTGCGGGACACCGCGCTGACGCTGGCCGCGGCCGGCGCCGACTGCGTGATCATCCGGCACCCCGCCTCCGGGGCGGCGCTGCGGCTTTCGGGCTGGCTCGCCGAGGCCGGGACGGCGGTCGTCAACGCGGGGGACGGCACCCACGAGCATCCGACGCAGGCGCTGCTCGACGCGGCGACCCTGCGGGAGCGGCTCGGTTCCTTGGAAGGTCGCCGCATCGCGATCGTCGGCGACGTTTTGCACAGCCGGGTGGCGCGGTCGAACATCCACCTGCTGTCCTCGCTCGGTGTCGAAGTGGTGCTCGTCGCGCCACCGACCCTGCTGCCGGTCGGGGTGAAAAGCCTCCCGGTCACGGTGTCGCACGAACTCGACGCCGAACTGCCCGCGGTCGACGCGGTCATGATGCTGCGGGTCCAGGCGGAGCGGATGACAGCCGGGGGGCCAGGGCAGAGCTTTTTTCCCTCGGCGCGCGAGTATTCGATCGCGTACGGCCTCAACGAACGCCGGATGAAGCTGCTGCCCGAGCACGCCGTCGTCCTGCACCCCGGTCCGATGCTGCGCGGGATGGAGATCGCCTCGGCGGTCGCCGACTCCCCGGCCTCGGCCATCACCGAACAGGTCCGCAACGGCGTCCACGTGCGCATGGCGGTCCTTTATCACCTGCTCGCCAGCGAAGGGGCCGACGCATGACCACCGTCCTGATCCAGGGCGCCCGACCCTACGGAGAGGGCGACCCGGTCGACGTACTCGTCGAGGACGGCGTGATCACCGACATCGGTTCGATCGACGTCCCGGACGAGGCCGAAGTGATCGAGGCGGGCGGCCAAGTGCTGCTCCCCGGCTTCGTCGACCTGCACACCCACCTGCGTGAACCCGGCCGCGAGGACACCGAGACCATCGCCACCGGTTCGGCCGCGGCCGCGCTCGGCGGCTACACCGCGGTGTTCGCGATGGCCAACACCGACCCGGTGGCCGACAACGCGGTGATCGTCGACCACGTGTGGCGCCGCGGGCAGGAGGCCGGCCTGGTCGACGTGCATCCGGTCGGCGCGGTCACCGTGGGCCTCAAGGGCGAGAAGCTCGCCGAAATCGGCACCATGGCGAAGTCCGAAGCGCGGGTGAAGGTCTTCTCCGACGACGGCCTCTGCGTCGCGGACCCGCTGCTGATGCGCCGCGCGCTGGAGTACTCGACGGCGCTCGGTGTGGTCATCGCCCAGCACGCCGAGGAGCCCCGGCTGACCGCCGGTGCACAGGCGCACGAAGGTGAGCAGGCCGCGCGCCTGGGCTACACCGGCTGGCCCGCCTCGGCGGAGGAGTCGATCGTCGCCCGCGACTGCCTGCTCGCGCAGCACGCGAACGCGCGGCTGCACGTCTGCCACGTTTCGACCTCGGGCACGGCCGACATCCTGAAGTGGGCCAAGGAGCGCGGCACCAAGGTCTCGGCCGAGGTCACCCCGCACCATCTGCTGCTGACCGACGAGCGGCTCGCCACCTACGACCCGGTCAACAAGGTCAACCCGCCGCTGCGCACCGGGTCCGACGCCGAAAAGCTGCGTGCCGCGCTGGCCGAGGGCGTCATCGACTGCGTCGCCACCGACCACGCGCCGCACGCCGTCCAGGACAAGGACTGTGAGTGGAACTCGGCCCGGCCCGGCATGCTCGGCCTGCAGACCGCGCTGTCGATCGTGGTCGAGACCATGGTCCGCACCGGCCTGCTCGACTGGCGGGGCGTGGCGCGGGTGATGAGCGAGCGGCCCGCCGAGATCGGGAACCTGTCCGATCACGGCCGTCCGATCGAGGTCGGCGAACCGGCCAACCTGACGCTGGTGGACCCGGACACGGAATGGACCGTACGCGGCGTGGAGTTCGCGAGCATCGCGGCGAACACCCCGTACGAAGGAATGCGGCTCCCCGGCGTGGTGACGGCGACGTTGCTGCGCGGGCGGATCACCACGCGGGAGGGGAAGATCGCCCCATGAGTGACCGGATTCTGCTGACCCTGGCGGTCTTCGCCTTCTTCCTGCTGTGCGTGCTGCTGATGTGGCGCGGCTGGCGGCGGAAGTCCCGCGTGCAGAGCGTCCAGGTACCGCCGTTCGCCGAGATCCCCGCCGAACCCGGTTTCGCCGAACTGGAGTCAAGCGGGGTTTACATCAGCACGACGAAGGCGGGGCACTGGCAGGAGCGCGTGGTCACCCGCGGCGCCGGCCTGCGCACCGGCGCGGTCTGGCGGCTGCACGCCGACGGCATCGCCATCGAACGCGGCGGTGCCCCGGACTTCTGGATCCCACGCGGTTCCATCACCGGCGTCCGCAAGGACAAGGGAATGGCCGGGAAGGTGATGGGCATCGACGCGCTGCTCGTCATCACCTGGCTGGCCGGCGACGTCGAGCTGGACACCGGATTCCGCGGCGACGACGTAGACGACTATCCACAATGGATCGAAGCTTTGCAAGACACTCGCAACGACATCAAGGGAGGTGCCTGATGAGCACCGCGAACGGCACCCGCGCACCGGCTGCTCTGGTCCTCGAAGACGGCCGCGTGTTCCGCGGCTCCGCGTACGGCGCCCGTGGGCGGAGTCTGGGCGAGGCGGTGTTCTGCACCGGCATGACCGGCTACCAGGAGACGCTGACCGACCCCTCCTACCACCGGCAGATCGTGGTCCAGACCGCGCCGCAGATCGGGAACACCGGCTGGAACGACGAGGACGACGAGTCCTCGCGCATCTGGGTCTCGGGCTACGTCGTCCGCGACCCGGCGCGCACCCCGTCCAACTGGCGCTCGAAGCGCACGCTGGACGAGGAACTGGAGCGTCAGGGCGTCGTCGGGATCTCCGAAGTGGACACCCGCACGCTGACCCGGCATCTGCGCGAACGGGGCGCCATGCGGTCCGGCGTGTTCTCCGGTGACGCGCTGGACAGTGACGAAGAGATGCTCGCGCAGGTGCAGGCCAGTCCGCAGATGAAGGGTGCCGATCTCGCCGGCGAGGTCAGCACCAAGCAGTCGTACGTCGTCGAAGCGCAAGGGGAGCGGAAGTTCCGCGTCGCCGCGCTGGACCTGGGCATCAAGTCCAACACTCCGAGGCAGATGGCCGCGCGCGGCATCGAGGTCCACGTCCTGCCCTCGTCGTCCACTGTGGACGAACTGCTCGCGGTCGAGGCGGACGGTGTGTTCCTGTCCAACGGCCCCGGCGACCCGGCGACCACCGCGCACGCGACGGAGCTGACGAAAGCGGTGCTGCAGCGGGAGATCCCGCTGTTCGGCATCTGCTTCGGCAACCAGATCCTCGGCCGCGCGCTGGGACTGGGCACCTACAAGATGCGCTACGGCCACCGTGGGATCAACATCCCGGTGATCGACGTGGCGACCAAACGGGTCGCGATCACCGCGCAGAACCACGGTTTCGCTCTCGAAGGCGAGCCGGGTCAGCGGTTCGAGACGCCGTTCGGCGCCGCGCAGATCTCGCACTACTGCCCGAACGACGACACCGTCGAAGGTGTCCGCGTGTTCGACGTCCCCGCGTTCTCGGTGCAGTACCACCCCGAGGCCGCCGCCGGCCCGCACGACGCGGCCCCCCTGTTCGACGAGTTCGTGAGCTTGATGGAGAAGAAGGCCGGGCGATGACGGTCACGACCGGAATCGAGCGGATCCGGATCCGGAATTACCGGGTGCTTCGGGACGTCGAGCTGGACGGCCTGACGCCCATCACGGCGCTTCTCGGTCCGAACGGCAGCGGCAAGTCCACCTTGCTGGACGCGCTGCTCTTCGTCAGCGAGGCTGTACAGCGCGGCCTGGGTTTCGCGCTTGCCCGTCGCGGTGGCCTTCCGGAGATCAGGACCATCGGTTCCACGGAGCGCGTCGAGATCGAGGTCGGCTATCAGACCGAGGAAGGCGCGTTCGAGTATCGACTGGCCTTCGACGGAACCGGTGCCCCCGAGGAGATTCTGCGGTGGCGGCCGGCTGGCGCGCCGGGCTGGCGGGCACTGCTCGAGTTCCACGGTGGGCAAGGCGTCGTGTACTCCGAGTCCGGTGACCAGAGGCTCAGGGAGGATCTGGCCGACGGTGAGGCACTGGCTTTGGACACCTTCGGTCGTCTCAACCGCTACAACCGAGTCGCCGAATTCCGGAAGCTCGTGCTGGACTGGCATTCGGTGCACATCGATGTCGAACAGATGCGCAAGGGTGCCAAAAAGGGCGGGAAGGCTACGCGGCTTTCCTCATCAGGCGACAACATCGCCATAGTCGTCGAGCAACTCCAAGAACGACGCCCAGAGGTCTGGGCCGGGATACTCCGTTCACTACGACGCTATGTTCCGAGGCTCGAGGATTTCTCGTCGATGCAGCTGGGCGATGGCAGTTTCATCGTCCGGTTGAAGGAGCGAGGCGCCGATGAACTGATCTCGCCGGACCACATCTCGGACGGGACGCTCACGCTGCTGGCCTACCTGGTCGCCATGCGCGATCCAGCTTCCGTCTTGTTGCTCGAAGAACCGGAAAACCAGGTGCACCCCAGGCTGCACTACCCACTCGCTGACGAAGCGAGGATGTCGGAGAGCGGCCAGGTGATCGTCGCGACGCACTCACCGCGTTTCGTCGACGCGACGCGGCCGAACGAGGTTTGGATGTTCGCACGAGGAGTCGCCGGCAACACCGAGGTGATGCACGCTTCTGTCCAGCCTCAGTTGGTTCGGATGGTGGAATCCGGTGGTGCGCTCGGTGATCTGTGGACCGAAGGTTACTTCCGGTTCGGCGACCCCCTCGCGGAGCAGGCGTGAGCGCAGGCAGTCCGGTGAATCTCGTGGTGCTGGTCGAAGAGCGTTCGGCGGATGAGGCTTTGCGTGCCTTGCTTCCGAAGATCACGCCCGGCGTGGCTTTTCGGATTGCCCCGTTCGACGGCAAGGAAGACCTGCTCCGCAAGCTGCCGCACCGGTTTCGCGAGTACACGTACTACTGGAGGGCGGTCAACTCACGAGTCGTGGTGCTGGTCGACCGCGATGACGATGACTGCCTGGAGCTCAAGGCTCAGCTGTCCCGGATGGCGAAGGAAGCCGGGCTTCCGGCCGAGGCTGTTCTGTTCCGGATCGTGATCGAGGAACTCGAAGCGTGGTTCCTCGGCGATGTTTCGGCGGTGCATGCGGCTTATCCCAGGGTTTCCCTTGATCTGGTGAAGCGGGTCAAGTTCCGAGAGCCGGAAGATGTGCCTGGTGGAGCGTGGGAAGCGCTGGAGCACTTGTTCCAGCAGCACGGCTACCACAAGAAGGGGCTGGCGAAGATGATCGCCGCCCGTGATATCGCGCCACACATGGATGTAGAGAACAATCGTTCCCAGAGTTTTCAGGTCTTCCGCGACGGTTTGCGGCGCCTGGTGAGTGAGGAAAACTAATGCCGAAGAGGACAGACATCCAGCACGTGCTGGTGATCGGCTCCGGGCCGATCGTGATCGGCCAGGCGGCGGAGTTCGACTACTCCGGCACCCAGGCCTGCCGCGTACTCCGCGAAGAGGGACTGCGCGTCTCGCTGGTGAACTCGAACCCGGCGACCATCATGACCGACCCCGAGTTCGCCGACGCCACCTACATCGAGCCGGTCACCCCGGAATTCGTCGAGAAGGTCATCGCCCTGGAGCGCCCCGACGCGATCCTCGCGACCCTCGGCGGGCAGACCGCGCTCAACTGCGCTGTCGCCCTGCACGAGCGCGGTGTACTGGAGAAGTACGGCGTCGAGCTGATCGGCGCCGACGTCGAGGCCATCCAGCGCGGCGAGGACCGGCAGAAGTTCAAGGACATCGTCCGCACGATCGGCGCCGAGGTGCCGCGTTCGCGGGTCTGCCACGACATGGACGAGGTCCGCGCGACCGTCGCCGAGGTCGGCCTCCCGGTGGTCATCCGGCCGTCGTTCACCATGGGCGGGCTCGGCTCCGGCATGGCGCACACCGACGCGGAACTGGAGCGGCTCGCCTCCACCGGGCTCGACGAGTCGCCGGTCACCGAGGTGCTCATCGAGGAGAGCGTCCTCGGCTGGAAGGAGTTCGAACTCGAGCTCATGCGCGACCGGCACGACAACGTGGTGGTCGTCTGCTCGATCGAGAACATCGACGCGATGGGCGTGCACACCGGCGACTCGGTCACCGTCGCGCCCGCGATGACGCTGACCGACCGCGAGTACCAGCACATGCGCGACGTCGGTATCGCGGTGCTGCGCGAGGTCGGCGTCGACACCGGCGGCTGCAACATCCAGTTCGCGATCGACCCGGCCGACGGCCGCATGGTCGTCATCGAGATGAACCCGCGCGTCTCCCGGTCGAGCGCGCTGGCGTCGAAGGCGACCGGCTTCCCGATCGCCAAGATCGCCGCGAAGCTCGCCATCGGCTACACCCTCGACGAGATCCGCAACGACATCACCGGCGAGACCCCGGCGGCCTTCGAGCCGACGCTGGACTACGTCGTGGTGAAGGTTCCGCGGTTCGCCTTCGAGAAGTTCCCTGGCGCCGACCCCACGCTGACGACGACGATGAAGAGCGTCGGCGAGGCGATGTCGTTCGGCCGCAGCTTCCCCGAAGCGCTCGGCAAGGCACTGCGCTCCATCGACACCAAGGCCACCGGCTTCTGGACCCGGCCCGACCCCGATGGCGCGACGCTCGAGTCCATTTTGGACGCCCTGCGCACGCCGCACGACGGGCGCCTCTACGAGGTCGAGCGGGCACTGCGGTTCGGCGGCACCGTCGAGCAGATCCACGAAGCGTCGGGCATCGACCCGTGGTTCATCGACCAGATCGCCCTCATCGGTGAGGTCGGCTCCGAGGTCCGTGACGCGCTGGTGCTCGACGAGCCGCTGCTGCGGCGGGCGAAGCGCACCGGCCTGTCGGACCAGCAGATCGCCGCGCTGCGGCCGGAGCTGGCGGGCGAGGACGGTGTCCGCGCGCTGCGCCGCCGTCTCGGCGTGCGGCCGGTGTACAAGACCGTCGACACCTGCGCGGCCGAGTTCGCGGCCAAGACGCCGTACCATTACTCGGCCTACGAGACCGACCCCGCGGCCCAGTCGGAGATCACCGCGCAGACCGAGAAGCCGAAGGTGCTGATCCTCGGCTCCGGGCCGAACCGCATCGGGCAGGGCATCGAGTTCGACTACTCGTGCGTGCACGCCGCCATCGCGTTGCGCGAGGCCGGTTTCGAAGCGGTCATGGTCAACTGCAACCCCGAGACCGTCTCCACCGACTACGACACCTCGGACAGGCTCTACTTCGAGCCGCTGTCGTTCGAAGACGTCCTGGAAGTGGTTCACGCCGAGCAGGAGTCGGGCACCGTCACCGGGGTCATCGTGCAGCTGGGCGGCCAGACACCGCTCTCGCTCGCGAAGCGCCTCGCTGACGCAGGTGTCCCGGTGATCGGCACCTCCCCGGACGCGATCCACCTCGCCGAGGACCGCGGCGCGTTCGGCGAGGTCCTCACCGACGCCGGACTGCCCGCGCCGAAGTACGGCACGGCGACCTCGTTCGAGGGCGCGAAGCGGATCGCCGACAAGATCGGCTACCCGGTCCTGGTGCGGCCGTCCTACGTACTCGGCGGGCGCGGCATGGAGATCGTGTACGACGAGGAGTCCCTCGCCGGCTACATCCACCGCGCCACCGAGGTCACCCCCGAGCACCCGGTGCTGGTGGACCGGTTCCTCGACGACGCCATCGAGATCGACGTCGACGCGCTGTTCGACGGTGACGACCTCTTCCTCGGCGGCGTCATGGAGCACATCGAGGAGGCCGGGATCCACTCCGGCGACTCCTCCTGCGCGCTCCCGCCGATCACGCTGGGCCGGACCGACATCGAGACGGTGCGCCGCTCGACCGAGGCCATCGCGCGTGGTGTCGGCGTCCGCGGGCTGCTGAACGTCCAGTACGCGCTCAAGGACGACGTCCTGTACGTCCTGGAGGCGAACCCGCGCGCGTCGCGGACGGTGCCGTTCGTGTCGAAGGCGACCGCGGTGCCGCTGGCCAAGGCCGCGGCGCTGATCATGACCGGCTCGTCGATCAAGGACCTGCGCGGGTCCGGCGTCCTCCCGGCCGAGGGTGACGGGGGCCACATGCCCGCCGATTCGCCGGTCGCGGTCAAGGAGGCGGTCCTGCCGTTCCACCGCTTCCGCACCCCCGAGGGGCACGGCGTCGATTCGCTGCTCGGCCCGGAGATGAAGTCCACCGGCGAGGTCATGGGTGTCGACGTCTCCTTCGGGAAGGCGTTCGCCAAGTCCCAGGCCGGTGCCTACGGTTCGCTGCCGACGTCGGGCAAGGTGTTCGTCTCCGTCGCCAACCGCGACAAGCGCTCGCTGGTGTTCCCGGTGAAGCGGCTGGCGGACCTCGGTTTCGAGATCCTCGCCACCTCCGGTACGGCGGAAGTGTTGCGGCGCAACGGGATTCCCTGCACCGTCGTGCGCAAGCACTACGAAGGTTCGGCCGAAGGGGAGCAGAACGTCGTGGACGTCATCCTCAGCGGTGAGGTGCAGATGGTGATCAACACCCCTTACGGCAACAGCGGTCCCCGCATCGACGGCTACGAAATCCGTACCGCCGCGGTGTCGCGGGACATTCCCTGTATCACCACGGTGCAGGGCGCCGCGGCGGCCGTGCACGGGATAGAGGCCGTCATCAAGGGCGACATCGGCGTGCGGTCGCTGCAGAGCCTCCAGGCGGCGCTGAAGGCCAAGGCGTGAGCGGGCGGTTCGGGTCGAGGCTGGCGCGGGCGATCGCGGAGAAGGGGCCGCTCTGCGCCGGAATCGACCCCCATCCCGGGTTGCTCCAGGCGTGGGGGCTTCCGGCGGACGCGGGCGGTTTGGAGAAGTTCGCGCTCACAACCGCTGAGACGATCGCGCCCGAGGTCGCGGTGATCAAGCCCCAATCGGCCTTTTTCGAGGCCTACGGGCCTCCTGGGGTCGCCGTTCTGGCCAAGACGATGAAGGTGTGCCGCGAAGCGGGCGCGCTCGTCCTGCTGGACGTCAAGCGCGGCGACATCGGTTCGACCATGGCGGCGTACACGGCGGCGTTCCTGCCCACGGGGGCGGAACTCGAGGCCGACGCCATCACCGTGTCGCCGTACCTCGGGTTCGGCTCGCTGGACTTCGCCGTCGAGGTTGCACAGCAGCAAGGCAAGGGCCTGTTCGTCCTCGCGCGCACCTCCAACCCGGAGGCGCGGGGACTGCAGAACGCCTTGCTGCCCAACGGAAAGACCGTCGCGCAGGACATCGTCGACACGGCGGGCGCGCATAACGCGGGCGTCGGGCCACTGGGTGACGTCGGTGTCGTCGTCGGTGCCACCGTCACGCCGGGAGAGCTCGATCTGAGCAAGCTGAACGGTCCCGTGCTGGCACCCGGTTTCGGGGCGCAGGGGGCCACTCCGGCCGATTTGCGGGCCCTTTTCGGGCCGCGGCTGCCGGGTGTGCTCCCGGCGTCTTCGCGTGATGTGCTCAAGCACGGGCCGGACCCCGAAGCGTTGCGTGCGGCCGTTCGGAGGACACGGGATTCCCTCGGTTCCCTGGAAAACGGCCAATAGCAGGCCCGGGAATCCGTCATGACCAGCCACCCCCGCATTGTGGGCCGAGGTAACGGGTGGGTACCGTCGCCACACCCACCCAGATTTGAGAATTATCGGAGGAAAACGTGGCACTTCCCCAGCTGACAGAGGAACAGCGCGCTGCGGCGCTGGAGAAGGCCGCCGCCGCCCGCCGCATCCGTGCTGAGCTGAAGGAGCGGCTGAAGCGGGGCGGTACCACTCTGGTCGAGGTGCTGAAGCAGGCCGAGGAGAACGAAGTCCTCGGCAAGATGAAGGTCTCGGCTCTGCTCGAGGCTCTTCCGGGTGTCGGCAAGGTCCGTGCCCAGCAGACCATGGAACGACTGGAGATCGCACCCAGCCGTCGTCTTCGCGGCCTCGGCGACCGGCAGCGCAAGGCGCTGCTGGCCGAATTCAGCGGCGAGTGAGCGGCGTCGGTCAGGACCACCCGGTGACCCCGGGCGCTGACCGCGGCGGTGAGCCGGTGGCGGGAGTTTCCTCCCGGCACCGGCTCACGGTCGTATCAGGGCCTTCGGGGGTCGGGAAGTCGAGCGTGGCGGGGGAGCTGCGCAAGCTGGATCCGGAAATCTATTTCAGCGTCTCGGTGACCACCAGGAAGCCGAGGCCGGGTGAGGTCGACGGCGAGCACTACCACTTCATCGACCGCACCGAGTTCGACCGCATGGTCGCCGCGGGCGAACTGCTGGAGCACGCCGAGTTCGCCGGCAACTGCTACGGCACCCCGCGCGAGCCCGTGGAACGGGCTTTGGCGGCAGGCCGCAACGCCGTGCTGGAGATCGAACTCCAGGGCGCGCGACAGGTCCGCAAGGCGATGCCGGAGGCGCGGCTGGTGATGCTGATGCCGCCGTCGTGGGACGAACTGGTCGGAAGGCTGACCGGCCGCGGCACCGAGAACGAGGCCGCGGTGAAGGCCAGGCTGGCCGAGGCGGAGCGCGAACTCGCCGCCGCCGGGGAGTTCGACGAGCGAGTCGTCAACGCCGACGTGCGAGACGCCGCCGAGCAGTTGCTAAACTTGGTGATCGGCGACCTGACACTTGAAGATTCGGAGCACCACGAGTGACGACCATGTCCACGCTCGGTATTCACGAAGAGCTCGAAGGCATCACCAACCCGCCGATCGACGACCTGCTCGAAAAGGTCAGCTCGAAGTACGCGCTGGCGATCTACGCGGCCAAGCGCGCTCGTCAGATCAACGACTACTACGCCCAGCTGGGCGAGGGCCTGCTGGAGTACGTCGGCCCGCTGGTCGAGCCGGGCCCGCGCGAGAAGCCGCTGTCCATCGCACTGCGCGAGATCCATGGCGGCCTGCTCGAGCACACCGAGGGTGAGTAGGGACTCAATGGCCACGGCGGCTGTCAAGGTGATCCCGCGCAAAACCGCCGAGAACACCGTTGAGTAAACCCAAGATCGTTCTGGGCGTAGGCGGCGGGATCGCCGCCTACAAGGCCTGTGAGGTTCTGCGCGGGCTGACCGAATCCGGTCACGACGTCCGCGTGGTCCCCACGGAAGCCGCGCTGAACTTCGTCGGCGCGGCCACCTTCGAGGCACTCTCCGGCCACCCGGTGCACACCGGTGTGTTCACCGAGGTGCCCGAGGTCCAGCACGTCCGCGTCGGCAAGGAAGCCGATCTGGTGGTGGTCGTGCCCGCCACGGCGAATCTGCTCGCCAAGGCCGCGCACGGCATCGCGGACGACCTGCTGACGAACACCCTGCTCACCGCCCGGTGCCCGATCGCCTTCTTCCCGGCGATGCACACCGAGATGTGGGAGCACCCGGCCACCCGCGACAACGTGGCGCTGCTGCGTTCGCGCGGGCTGATCGTCGCCGAACCCGCCGCGGGCAGGCTCACCGGCGCCGACACCGGCAAGGGGCGGCTCGCCGACCCGGCCGAGATCGTCGACCTGGCCCGGCTCCTGCTCGCCGTGCCGGACGCCCTCCCGCGCGACCTCGAAGGCGTGCGGGTGGCGATTTCGGCGGGCGGCACCCGCGAGCCGCTGGACCCGGTCCGCTACCTGGGCAACCGCTCGTCGGGCAAACAGGGCTACGCGCTGGCTCGCGTCGCCGCCCAGCGCGGCGCCGAGGTCACTCTGGTCACCGCGCACACCGTCGCGCTGCCGGAGCCGGCGGGCGCGAAGGTCGTCCACGTGTCGACAGCCGAGGAGATGCGCCAGGCGATGCACGCCGAGGCCGTCGCCGCGGACATCCTGGTGATGGCCGCCGCCGTCGCCGACTTCCGGCCGTCGAACCGGGCCGACCACAAGATCAAGAAGTCCGACGACGCGCCGGATCCGGTGGTCGAGCTGGCGCGCAACGCGGACATCCTGGCCGAACTGGTGCGGAACCGGACAGAAGGCCAGTTGGTCGTCGGGTTCGCCGCGGAAACCGGCGACGACAAGGGCGGCGTTCTGGACCACGCGCGGGTCAAATTGAAGCGTAAGGGTGCGGACCTGCTGGTGGTGAACGCCGTCGGCGAGGGAAAAGCGTTCGGGACCGAGGACAATTCGGGTTGGCTGCTGGGGGCCGACGGAACCGAGATCCCGATCCCGCTGGGCGCCAAGTCCGAACTGGCGTCCACATTGTGGGACGCGGTGGTGAACTTGATGAAGCGTTGACCGGCCTTCGAACGATAGTAAGTAGGCTTATAGCAACTGAGGGGTGCCTAACTTTCTGGGCATCAGACGTCTAGGTGAGGAAGTGACGGCCACCGTGACCGCGTCCACGAGTAGACTGTTTACATCTGAATCGGTGACTGAGGGTCATCCCGACAAGATTTGCGATGCCATCAGCGATTCGATCCTAGACGGCCTGCTGGCCAAGGATCCGCGCAGCCGGGTGGCGGTAGAAACCCTCATCACCACCGGGCAGGTGCATGTCGCCGGAGAGGTGACCACCGAGGCCTACGCGGACATCCCGACCATCGTCCGCGACGTGATCCTGAAGATCGGCTACGACTCTTCGGCCAAGGGTTTCGACGGCAACTCGTGTGGCGTCAACGTCGCCATCGGCTCCCAGTCACCCGACATCGCGCAGGGCGTCGACACCGCGTACGAGTCCCGCGTCGAGTCCGACGAGGACGAGATCAACCGTCAGGGTGCCGGCGACCAGGGCCTGATGTTCGGCTACGCCTGCTCGGACACCCCCGAGTTGATGCCGCTGCCGATCGCGCTGGCGCACCGGCTCTCGCAGCGGCTGACCCGGGTCCGCAAGGACGGCGTGCTGCCGTACCTGCGCCCGGACGGCAAGACGCAGGTCACCATCGAGTACGCCGGCGATCAGCCGGTGCGGCTCGACACGGTGGTCGTGTCCACCCAGCACGCGGACGGCATCGACCTGGAGCAGATGCTCGGCGTCGACGTCCGCGAGCACGTGGTCGCCCCGGAGCTCGCCGAACTCGGTCTCGACACCTCCAACGTGCGGCTGCTGGTCAACCCGACCGGCCGCTTCGTCATCGGCGGCCCGATGGGTGACGCGGGCCTGACCGGCCGCAAGATCATCGTCGACACCTACGGCGGCATGGCCCGTCACGGTGGCGGCGCGTTCTCCGGCAAGGATCCCTCCAAGGTCGACCGTTCGGCCGCGTACGCGATGCGCTGGGTGGCGAAGAACGTCATCGCCGCCGGGCTCGCCACGCGCGCCGAGGTCCAGGTCGCGTACGCGATCGGCAAGGCGGCCCCGGTGGGCCTCTTCGTCGAGACGTTCGGCACCGAAACGGTGGACCCGTCGAAGATCCAGGCCGCCATCACAGAGGTCTTCGACCTGCGTCCGGCCGCGATCATCCGCGACCTCGACCTGCTTCGCCCGATCTACGCACCGACGGCCGCGTACGGCCACTTCGGCCGCCCCGAGCTGGGTCTCCCCTGGGAGAGCACGGCGCGGGCGGCGGCCTTGAAGTCGGCCGCCGGCGCCTGATTTTCGACGCTCTGCCAATGAGATGAACGGGACTTTCTCTGCAAAATTTGCAAGGGAAAGCTCCGTTCATCTCACGGCGGTGACAGGCTGTGTCGGGAGAGTCTGGTAGAGATCACCGGGTGAGCAGCAGTCCCGAACCGGCCCCGTTGTGGGACCTTCCGGAGCCTCCGAAAGCCGAACCGGCGCGGAAGGCCAAACCGTCCCGTGCGAAAAGCGCCAGCCGTCGGGGCGCGCAGAACCCCGCGCCCGAGAACCCGGTCGCGCGGATCGTCGTGGACATCCCGCTCACGCATCTCGACCGGACCTTCGACTACCAGATCCCGGAAAAGCTGCACGAGGCCGCGGTGCCCGGCTGCCGGGTGCGTGTCCGGTTCGCGGGCCAGCTCGTAGACGGGTATCTCGTCGAACGCGCCGACACCACGGACTTCACCGGGAAGCTCGCGTACATCGACCGCGTGACCTCCAGCGAGCCGGTGCTGCCCCCGGCGCTGCACACACTCTGCCGCTCGGTCGCGGACCGGTACGGCGGCACGCTCAGCGACGTCCTGCGGCTGGCCATCCCGTCCCGGCACGCGAAGGTCGAGGGCGAGCCGCCCGCCGAGCCCGCGCCGACACCGGAGGCGCCCGAGACCACCGCCTGGGAGAAGTACCAGAGCGGACCGGCGTTCCTGGAGGCCGTCGCGGAACGGCGGCCCGCCAACGCCGTCTGGCAGGCCCTGCCGGGCGAGGACTGGCCGCGCCGGCTCGCCGAAGCCGCGGCGGTGGCGGCTTCCACAAGCCACCGTGGCGTCGTGATGGTCGTGCCGGACCACCGTGACCTCACCCGCCTGCACGACGCGTGTTCCCAGCTGATGGGGGCCGATGCCGTGGTCGCGCTGATCGCGGGGCTGGGCCCCGCCGAGCGCTACCGCCGCTGGCTCGCGGTACTGCGGGGCGCGGTGCGGGTCGTCGTCGGCACGCGCGCGGCGATGTTCGCGCCGGTCGCCGACCCCGGCCTGTTCGTGGTGTGGGACGACGGCGACGACGTCCACCTCGACCAGCACGCGCCCTACCCACACGTCCGCGATGTGCTGATGGACCGCGCGCACGCCGCGAAGGGGTCCATGCTCGTCGCCGGTTTCGCGCGTACCGCCGAGGCGCAGTTCCTGGTCGAATCGGGCTGGGCGCAACCGCTGGTGGCGGCCCGCCCTGAACTGCGGGCCGCCGCGCCCCGGGTGACGCCGGTCGGCGAGGACTTCGACGTCGCTCGGGACGAAGCGGCGAAGGCGGCACGGCTCCCGTCGGTCGCTTTCGAGGCGGCGCGGCAATCGCTGGCAGGCGGATTCCCCGTGCTGGTGCAGGTTCCGCGTCGCGGGTACGTTCCAGGGCTCGCGTGCGGCAACTGCCGGACGTCCGCGCACTGCCGTCGCTGCGCGGGACCGCTTTCCTTGCCGGGTGGGCTGATCGACGGCGCGCCGAGGCCGCCCGCCTGCCGGTGGTGCGGTGTCCCCGAGACGAACTTCCATTGCGCCGCTTGCGGTTCCGTGCGGCTGCGGGCGGTCGTCGTCGGCTCAAAGCGAACCGCGGAGGAACTGGGCCGCGCGTTCTCGGGATTCCCGGTGCGGACCTCGGGCGCGTCGGAGGTTTTGGCTTCAGTGCCCGGAAAACCGGCGCTGGTGGTGTGCACGCCGGGAGCCGAGCCGGTCGCGGAAGGCGGTTACGGCGCGGCGTTGCTGCTGGACGGCTGGGCGTTGCTGGGGCGGCAGGACCTGCGCGCGGGGGAGGAGACCCTGCGCCGCTGGATGGCGGCCGCGGCGCTGGTGCGGCCGGGTACCGAAGGCGGTCGCGTGTTCGTCGGCGCGGAAGCGGGTCTCTCGGTCGTGCAGGCGCTGGTGCGGTGGGACCCGGGCTGGCACGCGGGCCAGGAACTGGCCGGGCGGCGTGAACTCGGCTTCCCGCCCGCGATGCGGATGGCGAGCGTCGAAGGCACCCCGGACGCGGTCGCCGGGCTGCTCGACGACCTCGCCCTGCCGGAGAGCGGCGAGGTGCTGGGCCCGGTGCCGCTCGGCGAGGTCGACGAGGACGGCAACGCCGAACGTGAGCGCGCCCTGGTGCGTGTCGCCCGTCCGGACGGGAAGGCGCTCGCCGCCGCCGTCCACGAGGCCGCCGCCAAGCGGGACGCGCGCAAGGCGACCGAACCCATCCGGATCCAGCTCGACCCCCTGGAACTCATCTAGCGCGCCCACTACGCCGCAATTAGTCCTCTAGTTGCGGTAGTTCGGCGCCGAACTACCGCAACTAGAGGACTAAACGCGGCGGTTAGAGGGTCGTGCCGAGGGTGGCGAGGACGTCGGCGCGTGGCGAAGTGCCCGGAGCGGGCGTAGTGCCTGGAGCGGGCGAAGTGCCCGGAGCGGGCGTAGCGCCTGGAGCGGGCGTAGCGCTCGGAGCCGCGGTGCCACCGAGGGCGGCCGTGAGCAGGCTGACGATCTGCGACGAGATCGCCGCCCGCCGCGCCTCGAAAGCGGCGTCGGTCAGCGCCGCCGGGTCGGTCGGCGTGCCGAGCACAGGCGTGTGCAGGTGCCCGCCCGCGATCCCGGTCAGCCCGAGTCCCGTACGCAACCGGTTGCCGCGGTACATCGATTCATTGCTGAGATAGTTGCCGCCGCCACCGGAAGCCGCGATTTCGCCGGGCTTCGGCGCGTCCGTCCGGCACACCGCCGTCCCCGTCCCCGGCTTCGTGCTGTCCGGCCACACGCAGAACGCCTGGTTGTACAGGACCTGGTACGCCCCGGCGGGCGCGGCGAGCATCTTTTCGTACGGCAGCGTGGTTTCGATGAACTGGACGGCCGGCTGCGGCCAGCCCCGCGCGGGCGGGACCTGGCCGGTGACGGACTCGTCGAGGTTGTCCGGGAAACCACCGCGCCACGCACCGGCCCACCGTTCGATGTCGAACCGGCCGGGGCGGCCCTGGCTGATCGTCATGATCAGCTCCGGACGCCGGGAACGGTCCTTCAGGGCCTGGCCGTAGGCCGCCTCGACGATGCCGGTGTCGAAGTAGCTCCACACCACCGGGAACGACACGGCCTGCACCAGCGCGGGACCGGTCGGCGTCCGGATCAGTTTGCCGTCCAGGTGCAGCGCGGCCGCGCCGGACGGGTTCGCGATGCGGACGCCCGCACCGTTGAGCGTGAACGGGTCGAACCCGCTCACCAGCACCCGGCGCGGCTTCGGACCGGCGGGGAAACGAGAGTCGTCGAGACCGCGGGCGCCGACGTCGAACGTCTTCAGCAGCCCGGCGCGGGCGGGGGCCGACAGCGGGAAGCGCGGCGTCCACTGGCGCAGCGCCTTGCTCATCCGCAAGCGCGCCCAGTACAGCGGGCGGTCGTCGGCCTTGTCGATGCTGCCGAGATCGGGACGGCGGCCCTGCGCGCGGTCGACGGCGGTCCGCCAGAGCCCGTCACCGGCGGTCTCCGCGAGCTTCTCCGCGCGCAAAGCGGTCTTCGTCGCGCAGAGCCGCGTCGTGAAGTCGGAGACGAGCTTGTCGAACCCGGCCAGCCGGACGAGTTCCGGGCCGATCGCCGGACCGCCCGACGGCAGCGTCGCGGTGAGCCGCCGCTCCTCGACGGTGATCGTCGCGGAGTCGCCGAAGCAGCCACGTGCGGTTTCGGCCTGCGCGACGCCGGGGACCACGAGGACGGGGAGAGCGATGAGCAGCGGGAGGAGCGCGCTCCATCGCCTGCCGGGAGTCTTCATGGACCGCATTCTGCTCATCCCGGCAGGGCCGCACTACCGACCTTCGCAGGTCTGGACGGGTCTTGTCCGGGGTGGACAGGCGGGGCAGACTCGCGCCATGGCCGCGCACAGGAGCACTCTGGGACGCATCACCGCAGTCACCGCGATCGCCGCTCTGGTCGGCGCCGCCGCGCCGGGTACCGCCTCAGCGGCACCACCGACACGCAAATCCCCGGTCGCCGTCGGCTACCTGGGTGCCGTCTCGAGCATCGACGTGGACGCGACCGCGATCGGCACGAGGATCCTGCGCGAGGGCGGCAACGCCGTCGACGCGGCCGTCGCGACGGCCGCCGCGCTGGGTGTCACCGACCCGTTCTCCGCCGGTGTCGGCGGTGGCGGTTTCTTCGTCTACTACGACGCGCGCACCGG
Organism: Amycolatopsis sp. cmx-11-51; assembly: GCF_047608665.1. Classification (NCBI taxonomy): domain Bacteria; kingdom Bacillati; phylum Actinomycetota; class Actinomycetes; order Pseudonocardiales; family Pseudonocardiaceae; genus Amycolatopsis; species Amycolatopsis sp. cmx-11-51. The sequence goes on from NZ_JADNQO010000002.1 coordinate 604,103, forward strand.
CAAGGTGCACACCCTCGACGGCCGCGAGACCGCGCCGTCCAGCGCGAACGAGAGCCTTCTCGTCGAGAACGGCAAGGCGATCCCGTTCGCCGAAGCCGTCACCAGCGGGCTCAGCGTCGGTGTCCCCGGCACGCCCGCCACCTGGCAGGAAGCGCTCCGCAAGTGGGGGACCAAGTCGCTGGCGAAGGCGGTCAGGCCCGCGGAAGAGCTCGCGCGCGGGGGCTTTACCGTCGACCAGACCTTCAACACCCAGATCGCCAACAACGCTGCCCGCTTCTCCGCGTTCCCGTCGACGCGGTCGCTGTACCTGCCAGGCGGGGCGCCGCCCGCGGTCGGCACGACGTTCAAGAACCCGGACCTCGCCGGCACGTACGCTCAACTCGCCGCGAAGGGCACCGACGCGCTCTACCGGGGACCGATCGGCGCGGACGTGGTGAACACCGTGCGGAAGCCGCCGGTCGACCCCGCCTCGACGCTGAACGTGCGACCCGGTGACATGACCGCGGCCGACCTCGCCAAATACCGCGTGGTGGAGCGGAACCCGACCAAGACGGAGTACCGCGGCCTCGACGTCTACGGCATGCCCGCGCCGTCGTCCGGTGGGCTGACCGTCGGCGAGGCGCTGAACATCCTCGAGAACAAGAAGCTGAGCAAGCTGGAGAAGGCCGACTACCTGCACTACTTCCTGGAGTCGACCCGGTACGCCTTCGCCGACCGCAACCGGTGGATCGGTGACCCCGCCTTCGTCGACGTCCCGGCGAAGGAACTGATCAGCCAGAAGTTCGCCGACAGTCGCGCGTGCCTGATCAACCCCGCGCGGGCCGGGGTGAGCCCGGTCGCGCCGGCCGACCCGCGCAAGCCGGTGCCGTGCGCCGCGGGGACGAACTCCGCGCCGACGCCGTACGAGGGCGAGAACACCACGCATCTCACGGTCGCAGACCGGTGGGGCAACGTCGTCGCCTACACGCTGACCATCGAGCAGGAGGGCGGCAGCGGGATCGTCGTGCCGGGCCGCGGGTTCCTGCTCAACAACGAACTGACCGACTTCTCCTTCACCCCGGTGACGCCGGGCGTGCCCGACCCGAACCTGCCGGGCCCGGCCAAGCGGCCGCGTTCGTCGATGGCGCCGACCATCGTGCTCGACCACGGCAAGCCGCTGCTCGCGGTCGGCTCGCCCGGTGGCGCGTCGATCATCACGACGGTGCTGCAGATCCTCACCGGCCGCATCGACAGGGGCCTGAAACTGGTCGACGCGATCGCCGAACCGCGTGCCTCGCAGCGGAACTCGGCGGCCGCGCAGGTCGAGCAGTCGTTCCTCGACCAGGACGACGTGCTTCGGATTCTGAAGGCCAAGCAGCAGGGCTTCTCGACGGCGCCCGCGGAGATCGGCGCCGCGACCGGCGTCGAACGGCTGCGGGACGGGCGGTGGCTCGCGGCCGCCGAACCGACCCGTCGGGGTGGCGGCTCGGCGGCCGTCGTGCTGCCCTGGCCGCACCGGTAGCTCCCAAGGCGAGGGCTGAAGGGGACTTTCCCCGCATACGATGCGGGGAAAGCGCCCTTCGCCGCTCGAGACGGGGGGAAAGTCCCCTTCAGCTCACGCGGCGGTATCCGGTCCGTGAAGGCCTCCTTAAGGGACTCTGGGTCCCTCAAGGAGGCCTTCACGGACCGGGTGGTCGCCGCCTTGGACGCGCTCGGTCACCCGCGGCGGAGGGCAGAGGGACAGCGAGCGCGCCGGGTGAACGGGGCCCTTCTAGACTGAGCGGCGATGTTCGCCCAGTCAGAGGTACCCGTCCCCCCGGTGGAGGTGCGTTGATGCGCCTGGTCTTCGCCGGTACCCCAGAACCCGCCGTCCCGTCGCTGCGCGCGCTCCTCGCGTCCGAGCGGCACGAGGTCGTCGCCGTCGTGACCCGTCCGGACGCGCAGGCGGGCCGTGGCCGCCGTGTCGTCCGGTCCCCGATCGGCGCGCTCGCCGACGAGCACGGGATCGAGGTGCTGACTCCCCCCAAGGCGAGTGACCCCGCCTTCCTCGCCCGGCTCGCGGAGATCGCCCCCGACGTGTGCCCTGTCGTCGCGTACGGGGCGCTCCTGCCCCAGGCCGCGCTGGACATCCCGAAGCATGGCTGGGTCAACCTGCACTTCTCGCTGCTGCCCGCGTGGCGCGGCGCCGCGCCGGTCCAGGCCGCGCTCCGCGCCGGGGACGAGATCACCGGCGCCTCGACGTTCCGCATCGTCAAGGAACTCGACGCCGGCCCGGTCTACGGCGTGATCACCGAGCGGATCGCCGCCACCGACACCGCGGGTGAAACCTTGGGCCGGTTGTCGGAGTCCGGGGCGAAGCTGCTCGTGTCCACGATGGACGGAATCGCCGACGGAACGCTGCGCGCGGTCGAGCAGTCCAGCGACGGCGTGAGCTACGCGCCCAAGGTGACCGTCGAGGACGCGCGCGTGTCGTTCGCCGACCCGGCCGCCGCGGTCGACCGGCAGATCCGCGCCGTCAGCCCGGAACCGGGCGCTTGGGCGGAGTTCCGGGGCGAGCGGCTGAAGCTCGGCTCGGTGACGGTCGTCGACGAGCCGGGGCCCCCGCCGGGCGAACTGGTCGTGGAACGCAAGCGGGTCCTGGTCGGCACGGCGTCGAAACCGGTGCGACTGGGCGAAGTGCAGGCGCAGGGGAAGAAGCGGATGGCGGCCACCGACTGGGCGCGCGGTACGAGGATCGAACAAGGAGAGCGCCTGCAGTGAACGAGCGTAGGGAACGCCGGCCGTCGAGGCCGGAACGAGGCCGTCCGGGCCCGCGTAAGGAAGGGCCCAGCCGCCCGCCGCAGATCGATCCGGCCCGCCAGGTCGCCTTCGACGTGCTGCGCGCCGTCCGGGAAGACGACGCCTACGCGAACTTGGTGCTGCCGCAACTGCTGCGCAACCGCCGGATCTCCGGCCGTGACGCGGCGCTGGCCACCGAACTGACCTACGGCACCTGCCGCGCGGTCGGCATGCTGGACGCCGTCATCGAGGCCTGCCTCGTCGACCGCTCGCTCGCCAAGGTCGACGCCGTGGTGCTGGACGGCCTGCGCCTCGGCGCGTACCAGCTGCTGCGCACCCGCATCCCCGAGCACGCCGCCGTCGGGTCCACTGTGGACCTCGTCCGCGCCGAAGTCGGTTCCTGGATCGCGGGTTTCGTCAACGCGGTGCTGCGCTCGGTGTCCGAAAAGGACGAAGAGACCTGGCTGAACGAACTGGCCCCGGACGAGGCTGTCGACCCGATCGGCGCCTACGCCCTGCGGACGGCGCACCCCCGCTGGGTCGCGCGGTCGTTCGCGGAAGCACTGGGGGACAAGGGTGCCGAGCTGAAGGCGGCCCTCGAGGCCGACGACGACCGCCCCGACGTGCACCTGGTCGCCCGCCCCGGCGAGATCAGCGCCGACGAGCTGGCCGCCATCACCGGCGGCGACGAGGCCCCGTACTCGCCCTACGGCGTCCGGATGCCCGCGGGCTCCGGTGACCCCGGCGACATCGAGCCGATCAGGGAAAAGCTGGCCGCGGTGCAGGACGAGGGCAGCCAGCTGTGCGCCGTCGCCGTCACCAAGGTCCCGCTCACCGGCTCCGACGAGCGCTGGCTGGACCTGTGCGCCGGCCCTGGTGGCAAGGCCGCACTGCTGGGCGCACTCGCGGTGATCAGCGGCGCGACCGTCGACGCCGTCGAGAAGACCCCGCACCGCGCGAAACTGATCGAGAACGCCGTCCAGGGGCTTCCGGTGACCATCCACGTCGCCGACGGCCGCGAGACCGACCTCGAACCGGGCTACGACCGCGTCCTGGTCGACGCGCCGTGCAGCGGTCTCGGCTCGCTGCGGCGCCGCCCGGAGGCGCGCTGGCGCCGTCAGCCCAGCGACATCTCGGATCTGACGAAACTGCAGGGCCAGCTGATCACCGCGGCGCTGGACCTGGCGCGCCCCGGCGGCATCGTCGCCTACGTAGTCTGCTCGCCGCACCTGGCCGAGACCGAAGGCGTCGTGGGGGAGACCGCGCGCCGCGCCGGCGCCGAGATCGTCGACGCACGGGACTTCTTCCCCGGCGTCCCGCAGCTCGGCGACGGCCCGTACGTCCAGCTGTGGCCGCACCGCCACGGCACGGACGCGATGTTCTGCGCCGTGCTGCGGAAGCCGGACTCAGCCGGGTGAACAGGGTCCTCGGCCTGGTCGCGAGCTCGTGCGGCGGACTGGACACCCGGTTCGCCACGCAGCTCGCGCAACCGGCCGCGGACCGCGGCTGGGAGCTCGCGATCACGCTGACCCCGACCGCGGCCCGCTGGCTGGAGAAGACCGGCGGGATCGGTGATCTGGAGAAGGTCACCGAGCTGCCGGTCCGCAGTACCTCCCGGCTGCCGGGCGAACCCCGGCCGCATCCGGATCCCACGGTGTTTCTGTTCGCGCCCGCGTCCGCGAACTCCGTGGCGAAATTGGCGCTGGGTATCGCCGACAACCAGGCGCTGACCCTGCTCGGCGACGTCCTCGGCGCGCCGGGCAGCACGATCGTCCTCGGCTATCAGATCCAGGACACGCGGGTGCACCATCCGGCGTGGCGGCGGCATCTCGACACGCTCGCCTCCGCGGGTGTCACCACTGTGAGGCTCACTCCGGCGGAGCCGTGGACGACCGTCTTGGACCTGCTTCCTTAACGGGCGCAGAAACCGGTGTCGATCGCGGCCGCGAGATGCGCCGACGCCCCGTCCGGCAGTGGGTCCATGTTGGCGACGACGTTCACCCGCCTCCCGTGCGGGACCGCTCCCGAAAGGTTCGCGAAGCCGACGATGTTGCCGCCGTGGCCCCAGAAGGTGCCGCCACACGACAACGGGACGGACGCGATCCCGAGCCCGTAGGCGGCGCCGGGAACGCCGAGGTCCGCGGGGACGGTCCGCTGCAACTCCGCCTGCTGGGCACGCGGCAGGAGGCGTCCGTCGGTGGCGGCGCCGTAGAAGCGGTTCAGGTCCTCGCCGGTCGAAATCAGTCCACCGGAGGACCCGGCCGCCGACGGATCGAATTCGGTGAAGTCGACCGGTCCCGGCGCGTAGCCCCGGGGGTGCGGTGACGGCAGGCCTTCGTCGCCCCGCGGCGGCAGATAGGTGTCGCGCAGGCCCAGCGGCCGCGCGATCCTGGACTGGATCTCGGTGGCGACGGAACGGCCGGTGAGCTTCTCGATGAGCATCCCGGCGATGATGTAGTTCGTGTTGGAGTACGCCCACTTCGCGCCCGGCTCGAACTCCGGCGGATGCGCGAGCCCGATCGCCACCAGTTCTTCGGGTTCGGCCCCGCGATGCCGCCACTCGTCGATGTCGAGGTCGCGGACGTAGTTGTAGAGCCCGCTGGTGTGCTGGAGCAACTGCCGGACGGTGATCTTGGTGCCGTCGTTGCCGTTCCCGCGCACGAGACCGGGCAGGTACCGGTCGATCGGCGTGTCCAGCCGGACCTTTCCTTCGGCGACCAGTTGCAGCACCACAACGGCGACGAACGTTTTGGTGACACTGGCCGCCCGGAACTTCGCGCCGCGGGGGAACGGTGCCCGGGTTTCGATGTTCCCGACCCCTTCGCGTTCCGACCACGTCCGCCCGGACACGGTCGTCACCGTCGCCTGCACGCCGGGGACACCGTCCCGCACCAGCGTTTTCAGCGCCTTGTCGACTTCGTCGTGCGGTTTGCTCACGGCGAGCGCCGGTGCGGCGGTGGTGGTGGCCAGCAGCGCGATCAGTGAGCCGATGGCGACGATCTTCTTACCTGGCAGGGTTTTCCGCATGGATCCCACATTAGGGAAACCGGTACCGCACGACCATGAGGCAGGCCCTCACTCGCAACGGGGGCCTGCCCCACCCCCCAACACGCGTGTGTTCGGCGGGGGATTTCCGGAGGAACGCGAGCGGAACAACGGCCGTCCGCTAGCGCAGGCTGTGACCCGGCGCGACGATCCCGCTCTCATAAGCGAATACCACCGCCTGGCTGCGGTTGGTCGCGCCCAGTTTCCCGAAGATGTTGCCCACATGGGTTTTGACGGTTTCGAGACTGATGACCAGATCGGCCGCTATGTCCACATTGGACATCCCGGTGGCGATGAGCCGCAGCACCTCGGTCTCCCGTTTCGTCAGCGAGGACGGCCGGGGCGCGAGGCCCGACGCCGCCGGGCGCGCGGTGACCAGCCGCCGGATGGCGTCGGGGAAGAGCAGCGTCTCCCCGGCGGCGATGGTCCGGATGGCGTGCGCGAACTCCTCCTTGCGCGCCCGCTTCAACAGGAACCCGCTCGCGCCGGCGAGAAGCGCGTCGTAGACGTAGTCGTCGTTGTCGAACGTCGTGATCACGAGGACCTTGGGCGGGTCGGCGATTTCGGCCAGTACCCGCCGGGTCGCCTCGATCCCGTCCACACCGGGCATCCGGACGTCCATCAGGACCACCGCGGGGTTCGTCCGCCGCACCAGGTCCACCACCTCCCCGCCGTCGCCCGCCTCGCCGACCACGGACAGATCGGGCTGGGTTTCCAGCAGCGAGCGTAATCCGGCGCGCAGCAACGGTTCGTCGTCGACGATCAGGACGCGCAGTGTCATGATCGCGACCGTAGCGGGATCGTGGTCACCAGCCGCCACAGCGGTGCGCCGTCGATGGCGGGTCCCGCGATGAGCTCACCACGCAGTGCCTCGACGCGTTCGGTCAGCCCCGGCAGCCCGTTGCCACCCCGATCCGACGTGGTGGCCATCTCCATGAGCGGGTTCACGATCTCGATCCGCAGCGCGTCCGCCAGCACCGCGACCCGGACGGTCACCGGCCCGGGATGCGCGTGCCGCAACGCGTTCGTCAGTCCCTCTTGGACGATCCGGTACGCCTCCCGCGAAAGGGTCGCGGGCAGTTCGGCGGCCGGGCCGGTCAGCTCGTAGTCGATCACCGCGCCACCGGATCGCGCCCGTTCGGCCAGCGTCGCGGCCTCGATGAGCCGTCGTTCGGGCTCGCGGGACGACCGGTCGTCGCGGAGCAGTCCCAGCACGTGGTCGAGGTCTTCGAGCGCCGCCCTGGACGATTCCTCGATGGTGCCCAGTGCCTCGCGCACCAGTTGCGGTTCGGAATCGACCAGTTCGGCGGCCGCGGCGGCCTGGATGGTCGACGTCGTCAGCGTGTGCCCGATGGAGTCGTGCAGTTCGCGGGCCAGCCGGTTGCGGTGCTCGAAGTGGTTCGCCCGGACCTCGGCCGCGGCGACGCGTTCGGCGGCGGACGGCCCCAGCAGCGCGACCGCGCTGTACTGGAAGAGCTTGGTGAAACCGGCGAAGACGTACGCGATGACGACCAGGGTGATCAGCGCGATCGGCAGCGTCCACAGCCCGGCGGTGCCGGCTTCGATCGTCACCCGTTCCCCGAAGAACTCGATGGGACTGCCGCCGCCTCCCGCCCACACCACGGCGAACACGAAGCCGATCATCAAGAAGCAGCCGAGGCCGAACAGCACCCAGCCGAGTCCGGTGTGCACGAGCAGCCATCCCGCCGAGCGCCAGCGTTCCGCCCAGGCGATCTTCGTACCGGCAGGAGGCGCGGCGATCCGGGTGCCCAGCATCTGGTTCGAGAACCAGACGCCGACCCGCCGCATCGGCCCAGGCAGCCCGGCGAGCCCGACCAGCAGGCCCATCGCGAGCATGCCGTAGACCATCTTCGCCTTCACGTCGCCCGGGATGAGGACGGCGGGGATGAGCGCGATCGGGAACGGGATCGCCGTCATCGCCATGCCGAGGAGACCGAACGGCACACTGCGGTAACTGCCGATCCGCGCCAGAGTTCTGAGGGGGTTGACCATGCCGGGAACGCTATTCGGCCACGCGTGCGCGCACCTCCCACTGCGGTGCCATTTCACGTCATCCTCAAGAGCACCGGCGCCGGTCACAGCCGGTTAGCGGGCGTTAGCCCCGTCCTCCTACACTCGGGCGCGTGGCTCACCGACCTTTGATCGCACCCAGTATCCTCTCCGCGGACTTCGCCCGGCTCGGCGACGAGATCCGCGCCGTCGCGGGGGAGGGGGACACTCGCGCGGACTGGGTCCACGTCGACGTCATGGACGCGCACTTCGTCCCGAACCTGACCCTCGGCCTGCCCGTCGTGCAGTCGCTGATCAAGGCCACCGACGTCCCGATCGATTGCCACCTGATGATCGAGAACCCCGACAAGTGGGCCATCGGGTATGCCGAGGCGGGTGCCTACAACGTCACCGTGCACGTCGAGGCGGCGCACGACCCTGTCGCGCTGGCGAAGAACCTCCGTGCCGCCGGGGCGAAGGCTGGTCTGTCGATCAAGCCGAACACCCCGATCGAAGACCACCTCGACACCCTCAAGCACTACGACACGCTGCTGGTGATGTCGGTCGAGCCCGGCTTCGGCGGCCAGTCGTTCATCGAGGGTGTCCTCGACAAGGTGCGCACCGCGCGGCGCCTGGTCGACACCGGTCACCTCAAGCTCGTCGTCGAGATCGACGGCGGGATCAACGCCGACACCATCGAGCGGGCCGCCGAGGCCGGTGTGGACTGCTTCGTCGCCGGTTCCGCCGTCTACGGCGCCGAAGACCCTGGTAAGGCGGTCGCGGCGCTGCGCGAGCAGGCGGCCCGCGTCCGCGGCTGATCCCGGCTCTTGAGCCGCCATCGGGTCAGGAGAAGGAATCGGTCCCGATGGGTGTTGGATGGGGGAAGCACCGTTTCCAGCGACGGTGCTACCGGAGGAGGAGGGCAGCAGGAGTGTTCACCGGCATTGTCGAGGAACTCGGCGAGGTCACCGCGGTCGAGCAGGTCCCGAACGCCGCGCGGCTGACCGTACGGGGGCCGCTGGTGACCAGCGACGCCGGTCACGGCGACTCCATCGCGGTGAGTGGCGTGTGCCTCACCGTGGTCGCGGTGGCGGGCGGTGAGTTTAGCGTCGATGTCGTGCACGAAACCCTGCAGCGCTCCAGCCTCGCGAAGGTGAACGTCGGCGACGTCGTCAACCTCGAACGCGCGACGCCGGCGGGCGGCAGGCTCGGCGGGCACATCATGCAGGGCCACGTGGACGGCACCGGCGTCTTCCTCAAGCGGGACTCCCACGGCCTCACCTCGTTCGCCCTGCCGGGCAAACTGGCCAGGTACGTGGTCGAGAAGGGGTCGATCGCCGTCGACGGCATCTCCCTCACGGTCGCTTCGGTGACCGACGAGGAGTTCGCCGTCGCCTTGATCCCGACCACTCTCGAACTGACCACCCTCGGCCGGAACCAACCGGGCGACCTGGTGAATCTCGAGGTCGACGTGGTCGCCAAGTATGTCGAGAAGCTGACCATGCCGCATCTGCGCACGCAGGGGGACAATGGCGGTACGGAGGAGCGGGCGTGAGTGGGACGAGTGCGATTCCGGGGTCGGCGGATCTGACCCCCTTTGGAGGCGGGGTGGCCGTGAACGCCGAAGCCATCGAGGCGGCGATCGCCGACATCAAGGCGGGCCGCCCGGTCGTCGTGGTCGACGACGAGGACCGTGAGAACGAAGGCGACCTGATCTTCGCGGCGGAGAAAGCCACGCCCGAACTGATGGCCTTCATGGTGCGCTACACCTCGGGTTACGTCTGCGTGGCGCTGACCGAGGCCGAGGCGGACCGGCTAGATCTGCCGCCGATGTATCACACGAACCAGGACCAGCGCGGTACCGCGTACAGCGTCACGGTCGACGCCGCCGGGGGCATCAGCACCGGCATCTCCGCGGCGGACCGGTCGCACACCGTCCGGCTGCTCGCGGACCCGGCGTCCACGGCGTCGGACTTCCGGCGTCCCGGCCACGTGGTCCCGCTGCGTGCCAAGGAGGGCGGCGTCCTGCGGCGTCCCGGGCACACCGAAGCCTCCGTCGACCTGGCCCGGCTGGCCGGGCTTTCGCCGTCCGGCGTGCTCTGCGAGATCGTGTCGCAGAAGGACGAGGGCGACATGGCCCGCCGCGACGAACTGGAGGTCTTCGCCGCGGACCACGATCTCAAGATGATCACCATCGCCGACCTGATCGCTTACCGGCGTCGCATCGAGAAGCAGGTCGAGCGGGTCGCCGAGGCCCGTATCCCGCTTTCGGCGGGCACGTTCCGCGCGGTCGGCTACGACAGCCTGCTCGACGGCATCGAGCACATCGCGTTCGTCTACGGCGAGATCGGCGACGGCGAGGACATCCTGGTGCGCGTGCACTCGGAATGCCTCACCGGCGACGTCTTCGGCTCGCTGCGCTGCGACTGCGGCCCGCAGCTGGAGGCCGCGCTCGAAGCCGTCGCCAAGGAAGGCCGCGGTGTCGTGCTCTACATCCGCGGTCACGAGGGCCGGGGCATCGGGCTGCTCCACAAACTGCAGGCCTACCAGCTGCAGGACGCCGGCGCGGACACCGTCGACGCGAACCTGCAGCTCGGCGTCCCCGCCGACGCGCGCGACTACGGCACCGGCGCGCAGATCCTGTGCGACCTGGGCATCCGCTCGATGCGGCTGCTGACGAACAACCCGGCCAAGAGAGTCGGGCTGGAGGGCTACGGCCTGCGGGTCACCGGCCGGGTGTCGCTGCCGATCTCGCCGAACCCGGAGAACCTGCGCTACCTCAAGACCAAACGGGACCGGATGGGGCACGACCTGTCCCAGCTGGAGCATTTCGACCAGGTCGGCGCCGAAGTCGACCAGGGCAACGGAGGTGGCACGCGGTGAGTGGCGAGGGCCGTCCGGACGTCGAACTCGACCTGTCCGACTGTAAGAACATCCGGCTCGGGATCGTGGCCACCCGCTGGCACACGAAGATCACCAGCGCCCTGCTGGACCGTGCCCTCGAGGCGGCCAAGGTGGCCGACCTGGAGGAGGAGCCGACGGTCGTGCGTGTCGCGGGCGCCGTCGAACTGCCCGTCGCCGCGCAGGCGCTGGCCCGCACGCACGACGCGGTCGTCGCACTGGGCGTGGTCATCCGGGGCGGGACTCCGCACTTCGAGTACGTCTGTGACGCGGTCACCGCGGGCCTGACCAGGGTGGCGCTCGACGAGAGCACCCCGGTCGGCAACGGTGTGCTCACCTGCGACACCGAACAGCAGGCCCTCGACCGGTCCGGCCTGCCGGGCTCCATCGAAGACAAGGGCTACGAAGCGACCGTCGCCGCACTGGACGCCGCGCACGCGCTACGGAACCTGCGCCAGCCGTGGACCGAGCGGGGCTTCGTGTGAGCGTCGAGGCGGATGTGATGACAGAGTCCGAGGTCATGGTGGTGCGGCCTCGTCGCACCCTGGTGATGTGCTCCGTCCTGGCGGTGTTCCTGCTGGCGACCTTCGTGGTCGTCGCGGTGCTGCTGCGAGGCTCGGACACCGGCGTGATCTTCCAGCCGTCCGACCAGGCGGCGATGATCGGCATCGGGATCCTGCTCGCGGCGGGCACGATGCTGTTCGCGACGGCGCGCGTGAAGGCCGACGCCGACGGCATCGAGGTCCGGAACGTGCTGATGACCAAGAAGTTCGCGTGGAGCGAGGTGCTTTCGGTGAGTTTCCCCGACGGTGCCTCGTGGGCGCGGCTGGAACTACCGGACAACGAGTACTACTCGGTCATGGCCGTGCAGGCGGTGGACCGGGAGCGGGCGGTGAACGCGGTGCGGGCGCTGCGGCGGCTGCACAAGGCGGCTTGGAACGGCTGACGTTCATTGCGTCCCAACAGATCTGAAGTCCGTGAAGGCCTCCTTGAGGGACCCAGGGTCCCTCAAGGAGGCCTTCACGGACCTGGAACGCCCTGGCGCACGACCCACGACCTAAAGCGTGAAGTCCACCACGATCGGCGCGTGGTCCGAGGGCCCCTTCCCCTTCCGCGCGTCACGGTCCACATAGGAATCCGTCACCCCGCCCGCCACCGCCGCGTCCGCGTACACGAGGTCGATCCGCATTCCCTTGTTGTTCGGGAAGTTGCCGGCCCGGTAGTCCCAGTACGTGAACGGGTGGTCGTACTTCAGCGGGCGCGGGAACACGTCGGACAGCCCGAGGTCGCGCAGCGCCGCGAGCGCCTTCCGCTCCGGCTCGGTCACGTGCGTCGATTCGGCGAACACGCCGACGTCCCAGACGTCCGCGTCGGTCGGCGCGATGTTGAAGTCGCCGAGTACCGCGAACGGTAATCCGCGCGCCTGCTCCTCGCGCACCGTCGCCTCCAATGCCGAGAGCCAAGCGAGCTTGTAGCCGTAGTGCGGGTTCTCCAGCTCCCGTCCATTGGGCACGTACACCGACCACAGCCGCACCCCGCCGCAGGTGGCGCCGATGGCCCGCGCGTCGGTCTTGTCCTCGAAGGTGGGCTCGCCGGTCAGCCCGCGCGTCACGTCCTCCAAGCCGACGCGCGACACGATGGCGACGCCGTTCCAGCGCCCGATGCCGTACGCGGCCGTCTCGTAGCCCGCCTCCCGCACGGCGTCGAACGGGAAGGCGTCCGTGCCACATTTGAGTTCCTGCAGGCACAGCACGTCCGGCTGCACCGAACCGAGCCAGTCCACCACCCTCGGCAGCCGGGGCCCGATCGAGTTCACGTTCCAGGTCGCGATCCGCATGCCCGCGAGCGTCCCACACCGCACCGACACGATCACGCGAAAGGGCCCCTCCGAGACGGGTCGCGTCTCGGAGGGGCCCCACCGGGGCGTGAGGTCAGACCCCGGTGGTCGTGCGGATCCAGGAGCGGGCCGAAGCGACGCTGCCGTAGTTGTTGGTGCCGCGGGTGTTCGAGCCGCTCTGGTTCTGCACGGTCGAAGCGACGCCGACCTGGACGCCGTTGGAGACCTGGGGGCCGCCCGAATCGCCCTTCCAGGCCGAACCGTTGATGCCGACGCTCTGGATGGCCGGGCCGCCGTAGGCGTCGCGCGAGCTACCGGTGACGCGGACGTCGGCCACCTTCAGCGCCGAGGCGGGCGGGCCGGTCGGGGTCTCACGGCCCCAGCCGTAGAGCTGGTTGGTCGAGCCGACCGACGGGTTCGAGCTGGCCAGACGGATCGGCGTGACACCGGCGTCGGAGGCCAGGTGCAGCAGCGAGACGTCGGCGCCGTTCGGCGAGGACACCTTGCGGTCGACGGCGATCACGCGGCCGCCCTGCAGCGCGTTGCTGCCGACGCGGACCCGCATGCCGCTGCCGTCGGAGTCGAGGCAGTGCTTGGCGGTCAGGACCCAGCGCTGGGCGATGACACTGCCGGAGCAGTTGAAGCCGTCCCACTGGCGACCCGGGGTGTTGACATAGACCTGGGCACCCCAGCTCACGGTGGGGGCGGTGCCGCCGCCCACGATGTTCGGCTGGACACCGGTGGGGGTGCCCGCGGAGGCGACCGCTCCAGCGGTCATGGTGAGGGCTGCGGCGGCGAGGGTGGCGGCGCCCAGCGTACGAAGACGGCTCACGGTGCAGGAGTCCTTTCGAGCGTCATGAGGACGAAGAACCGAGTGAAAGGGAACTGGGACGGAAAGTAATCACCTGGTTCACTCGCTAGGAACCAACGAACGTCGGGTCCGGCCGAATATCCGACTTAGGTCGGTATGCGTAGTGAAATACGGACCGCATCGTGGTAGTCGCCACCCGGACGAGTGTTAGAGCATGGGGGCTCGTAAGACTGTCGGTGCTGCCCCATAGGGTTGACACCGTGGCTGACCCGACCACCTACCGTCCTTCGCCGGGGAGCATCCCGGACGCCCCTGGCGTGTACAAATTTCGTGACGCCGCGAAGAGGGTCATTTACGTCGGCAAGGCGAAAAGTCTCCGAAGCAGGCTGAACTCGTACTTCGCCGACATCACGGGCTTGCACCCGCGCACCCGCCAGATGGTGACGACGGCGGCGAGCGTCGAGTGGACCGTCGTGGGCACCGAGGTCGAGGCGCTCCAGCTCGAGTACAACTGGATCAAGGAGTTCGACCCGCGGTTCAACGTCCGTTACCGCGACGACAAGAGTTACCCGGTCCTCGCCGTCACGATGAACGACGAGTTCCCGCGCCTGCACGTCTACCGTGGCGCGCGCAAGAAGGGCGTGCGGTACTTCGGGCCGTACGCGCACGCGTGGGCCATCCGCGAGACGCTCGATCTGCTGCTGCGGGTCTTCCCCGCGCGCACCTGCACGACCGGGGTCTTCAAACGGCACGGCCAGATCGGCAGGCCCTGCCTGCTCGGCTACATCGGCAAATGCTCCGCGCCGTGCGTCGGCAAGGTCTCCGCCGACGAGCACCGCGCGATCGTCGAGGACTTCTGTGACTTCCTCGCCGGCCGCACCGACGCGCTGATCCGCCGCCTCGAACAGGAAATGGCGGCCGCGTCCGAAGAGCTGGAGTTCGAGCGCGCTGCCCGCCTGCGTGACGACCTCGGCGCGCTCCGCCGCGCGATGGAGAAGCAGGCCGTGGTGCTCGGCGACGGCACGGACGCCGACGTCGTCGCCTTCGCCCACGACGAACTCGAAGCCGCGGTCCAGGTCTTCCACGTGCGCGGCGGCCGGGTCCGCGGCCAGCGCGGCTGGGTGATCGACAAGGCCGAGGAGATGGACGTCAAGGACCTGGTCGACCACTTCCTCACGCAGTTCTACGGCGAAGAGGCCGAACGCGCGGACGACCCCGACGTCGGCTCACCGGTCCCGCGAGAGGTTCTGGTCCCGGAACTGCCCGCCGACGCCGAAGCGGTGGGTGAGTGGCTTTCCGGGCTGCGTGGTTCGCGAGTGAGTCTGCGGGTGCCGCAGCGCGGCGACAAGCGCGCGCTCGCGGAGACGGTGACACGCAACGCCGGCGAGGCGTTCACCCAGCACAAACTCCGCCGCGCCGGTGACCTCACCGCGCGGTCGGCCGCGCTCGCGGAACTGCAGGACTATCTGGCGCTGGACACCGCGCCGCTGCGCATCGAATGCGTCGACATCAGCCATATCCAGGGCAGCGACGTGGTCGCGTCGCTCGTGGTGTTCGAGGACGGTATCCCGCGCAAGTCCGAGTACCGGCGGTTCGCGCTGCGCGAGGCCGCGGAGGAAGGTGACGTCGCGTCGATCGCCGAGGTCGTCCGCCGCCGTTTTTCCCGCTATCTGAAGGAAACGGCCGAAGACGCGCCCGTCGACCCGGACCGTCCCGGCATCGACCCGGAGACCGGCAAGCCACGCAAGTTCGCCTACGCGCCGAACCTGCTCGTCGTCGACGGCGCGGGCCCGCAGGCCACCGCGGCCGCGGACGTGCTCTCGGAACTCGGCATCACCGATCTGGCCGTGGTCGGCCTGGCGAAGCGGCTGGAGGAGGTGTGGCTGCCGGGCGATCCCGATCCGGTGATCCTGCCGCGCACCTCCGACGCGCTGTATCTGCTGCAGCGGCTCCGCGACGAGGCGCACCGCTTCGCCATCCGGTACCACCGGGAGAAGCGGTCCAAGCGGATGCAGGTGTCCGCATTGGACGGTGTGCCCGGACTGGGGCAGGCTCGGCGTACCGCGCTGATCAAGCATTTCGGCTCGGTGCGGAAACTCCGCGAAGCAAGGATCGAGGAGATCGAGGCGGTGCCCGGCTTCGGCAGGCGCACCGCGGAGGCGGTCGTCGCGGCGCTCGCAGGGGAGCAGCCACAGACGGCGGGGGAGTCCAGTACGTGATCGGGGAAAGGACCATCGTGAGTGCGCAAGAAGAAGGCCGCGGTTCCGGAATGGAGGTCGCGGTCGTCTCCGGGCTGTCCGGGGCGGGCCGCAGTACCGCCGCGAAATGCCTGGAGGACCTGGGCTGGTTCGTGGTGGACAACCTGCCGCCCGAACTGATCGCCACCATGGTCGAGCTCGGCGCGCAGGCGCGGGGCGCGATCACCAAGGTCGCGGTCGTGATGGACGTGCGCTCGCGCGCGTTCACCGACGACCTGGCGTCGGTCATCAAGGACCTCGACGCCCGCGGGTACAAGCCGCGCGTCCTGTTCCTGCAGGCCACCGACGCGGTGCTGGTGCGCCGGTTCGAGGCCGTCCGCCGCGGGCACCCGATGCAGGGCGACGGCAGGCTCGCCGACGGCATCACCGCCGAGCGCACGCTTTTGGAGCCGCTGCGCGAGGAGGCGGACCTCGTGCTCGACACGTCGTCGCTTTCGGTGCACGACCTGCGTGCCAAGATCGAGGACGCGTTCGGTTCCGAGGCCGGCACGCAGACCCGGGTCACCGTGCTCTCGTTCGGATACAAGTACGGCCTGCCGATGGACGCGGACCTGGTGATGGACGTCCGGTTCCTGCCGAACCCGTTCTGGATCCCGGAACTTCGCGACCACACCGGTCTCGAGGGCGAGGTCCGCAACTACGTGCTGAGCCAGGAAGGCGCGGACGAGTTCCTCGACCGCTACCACCAGCTGCTGCGCCTGATCGGCGCGGGCTACAAGCGCGAGGGCAAGCGGTACCTGACGCTGGCCGTCGGCTGCACGGGCGGAAAGCACCGCAGTGTCGCCATTTCCGAGGAGCTCGCCCAGCGGCTGTCCAATGAGGACGGTATGGCCGTGAAGGTGGTGCACCGCGACCTTGGCCGCGAGTAGCGAGCTGCGCGCGGTCGCACTGGGTGGCGGGCACGGCCTGCACGCCACCCTCACCGCGTTGCGCCGGGTGACCTCGCAGGTCACCGCCGTGGTCACCGTCGCGGACGACGGGGGCTCGTCCGGCAGGCTGCGCCGGGAACTCGGGCTGCTGCCGCCGGGCGACCTGCGGCAGGCGTTCGCCGCGTTCGCCGCCGAAGACGGCGGAATCCTGTGGGCGGAGGTGTTCCAGCACCGCTTCGGCGGCGATGGCGCGCTCGCCGGGCACGCGGTCGGGAACCTGTTGCTGGCCGGGCTGTTCGAGGTGCTCGGCGATCCGGTCGCCGCGCTCGACGAGGCGAGCAGGCTCATGGGCATCTCCGGCCGGGTCCTGCCGATGTCACCCGAACCGCTGGAAATCCAAGGTGAGGTTTCGGGGCTGGACGCCGAGAATCCCGAAGCGCTCCGGCGGATTCGCGGTCAGGTGGCGGTGGCGACGACCCCAGGACAGGTGCACCGGATCAGCCTGCACCCGACCGGACAGGCCGACCGGCCGCCGCAAGGGTGCCCCGAGGCGATCGAAGCCGTGCTCGGCGCGGACGTGGTGTTCCTCGGCCCGGGGTCGTGGTTCACCAGCGTGCTGCCGCATCTGCTGGTGCCGGACCTGCACGACGCGCTGCTTCGGACGGACGCCACAAAGGTCGTCATCCTCAATCTGATCCCCCAACCGGGGGAGACGGCGGGATTCTCTCCGGAGAAGCATTTGGACGTACTCTTCGAACACGCCCCGGAACTGCGGGTGGACGCGGTCATCGCGGACCGTGACTCGGTGCCCTCACCAGCCCGGTTGCGGGAGGCGGCCGGGAGACTCGGCGCGCAGGCGTTGCTGGGGGCGGTGGCTGACCCGGTCGTGACGGGGCGGCATGATCCTGATGCGCTCGCGAGCTGTATGCGGGACGCTCTCGGTCTCACCGGGGGAGGAGCTGAAGGTATGGAGGGGCAGCGATGGCGATGACCGCCGCCGTGAAGGACGAGCTGAGCCGGCTGGAGATCACCAAGATCGGCCCGCGCCGCGCGGAGGTCGCGTCGATGCTGCGATTCGCGGGAGGGCTGCACATCGTGGCCGGCCGCGTCGTGGTGGAGGCCGAACTCGACACCGGTTCGGTGGCGAGACGGCTGCGCAAAGAGATCCACGAACTGTACGGACACCAGTCCGATGTCCACGTCATCTCGTCCAGCGGACTGCGCAAGGGGACGCGGTACGTCGTGCGGGTGGTCAAGGACGGCGAGGGCCTTGCCCGGCAAACTGGCCTGATCGACCAGCGTGGCCGTCCGGTGCGCGGGCTGCCCGCCGCCGTCGTGTCCGGCGGTGTCGCCGACGCGGAAGCCGCCTGGCGCGGCGCGTTCCTGGCACACGGTTCACTCACCGAACCCGGCCGCTCGTCGTCGCTCGAAGTCACCTGCCCCGGGCCCGAAGCCGCGCTGGCGCTCGTCGGCGCGGCCCGTCGGATGGGCATCCAGGCGAAGTCGCGCGAGGTCCGCGGCGCGGACCGGGTCGTGGTGCGTGACGGCGACGCCATCGGTGCGTTGCTGACCCGCCTCGGCGCCCACACGAGTGTGCTCGCTTGGGAAGAGCGGCGGATGCGCCGCGAGGTGCGCGCCACCGCGAACCGGCTCGCGAACTTCGACGACGCCAATCTGCGGCGCTCGGCCCGCGCGGCCGTCGCGGCGGCGGCCAGGGTCGAGCGGGCGCTGGACATCCTCGGCGAGTCCGCCCCGGACCACCTGCTCGCCGCGGGCAAACTGCGGCTGTCGAACCGGCAGGCGTCGCTCGAAGAACTGGGCCAGCTCTCCGACCCGCAGATGACCAAGGACGCCGTCGCCGGCCGGATCCGCCGCCTGCTGGCGATGGCCGACAAGAAGGCGAAGGAACAGGGCATCCCGGACACCGAATCCGCCGTGACCCCGGACATGCTGGAAGAAGACGAAGCCTAAGGTCCCGCAATTAGTCCTCTAGTTGCGGTCCTTGCGCGCGCAAGGACCGCAACTAGAGGACTAATTGCGGGGCTCAGGGCTCGTGGGGTCGCCGGTGCGTGAGCTGTTCCCGGATCTTCGCCGTTTCCGGATGCCGTTCACCTCGGACCGCGACGGAATCGTCCAGGAGCAACGCCCACTCCGAGAGCGCTTCGGTGATCTGACCGGCTTCGGCGCGAACCAGCGCCTGGCCGAATCGGAGGTCGAGGACATCGGGATGCCGGCCGCCCAGCCGTTTTCTTGCTTCGGCCAGCAGCTGTCCGTACTCTCGCACCGCTGGAGGCGCGTCCTCGATCAGAGCGCTCCAGAAGGCGATGTTGTGCCGCACGTGCCTGACGATCACGTCGTCGCCCAACGCGTTCTTCGCCCGTGGCAACAGTTCCCGGCTCAACCGCAGGGCTCCCGCCCCGTCGCCGGTCTTGCCGGTCGCCACGGCGAGGAGATGCCGTGCGTGCAGGGTTTCCCGATGGCTCGGCCCGAGCCCGCCCGTCGCGTCCCGGACCAGGGCTTCGAACGCGGCGCGGGATTGTTCGGGGCGATTCAGTTCGCCAAGCAGGTGACCGATGTCGTTCCGGATGCTGAGCACGTCTTCGTCGCCCGTCCCGAACGCCGCCGCAGCGATCGGCAGCAAACTTTCGAATCGCTCCAGCGCTCCGGCCGCGTCGCCCGCCTTGCCGGCCCAGGTGGCGTGCCGGGCCTTGCACCGCAAGGTGATCCGGTCATCCTCCCCGAGTTCCCGTGCCGCGCGCTTCGCCCACATCGCCCACTGTTCCCGGTTCTCCACCGGGATTCCCGACGCCCGCCGCTCCACCGAAGCGAGCGCGTCCTCACGCGGACCCGTCAGCCAGAGGAACTCGGCTTCGCTGGCGGCCGCGTAGGCCTGTTCGAGTGTCGGCTCGTCATCGCCGGACGCCGGCTCGATTTCCGAGGTCGCCGCCGCCAGCCGGGCGTGCAGATGAGGTGTCCCCTCCGGCATGGGGCCGGTCCAGAGCACGGTTTCGGTCGCCAGCCCGGCCGCTGACCGGCGGACCGCGGTGCGGAGACCGGCCAGGACGTCGCGGACGTGCACCGCCCGGTCCGGCCCACCGCTCGCCGCGCTCGCCTTGGTCAGGATCCGCTGCGCGAACAGGAAAGATTTCCGGTTGTCCACCGGCAGGCTGGTTTCCTTGGTGAGGAAGTAGAAGTCGTCGTCGGCGTACTCGCCGTGTCCGACAAGCGAAAGGAAGAGACTCGACTCGTCCTCCGACGCTCGCTCGAAGGCCTCCACCAGCGCGTTGTCGAGTTCGATTAGCGTCAGGTGACGAGCAGCCCGCGGCCATCGGCCAGCGCCGGGACGCAGCCGCCGATCTCGGGAGCCAGCAACGCCGCCGAAACTTCGTGGCCGACGTCGGGCTGTATCCCACCGACGAGACGATCCGGAAGCGCGTGCAGGACCGCGTCGGTTACACCGTTGACAACGCGCCAAACCGCACGAGGCGGCGTCCCACCTGGCCAAGCACCGGACCGGGGAAGGTCTTTCCGCGGCCGTGGCCTAAGTCGCGTAATGGGAGGCGTGACTCGCGGGCTGCCAGCCCGGCGGGCCGAACACGTAACCGAGTTTGTCCCGCCACGACCCGGCCGCGCGGACGTCACGCAGGATCGAGCCGTACTCGTGGAAGCCGACCTTGAGCAGGTTGTGGGTCTCGATGTTCTTGGTCAGCCCGTAGGTCGGCCGCTTGCCCTCGGGCACGAAGCTGCCGAACAACCTGTCCCAGATGATCAGGATGCCGCCGTAGTTCGCGTCCAGGTACTCCTTGTCGCTGCCGTGGTGCACACGATGGTGTGAAGGTGTGTTGAAGACGTACTCGAACCAGCGCGGCAGCTTCCGGATCTTCTCGGTGTGCACGAAGAACTGGTAGACGAGGTCGATCGACAGCCCGGTGAGGATCATCCACGGCGGGATACCGGCGAAGGCCAGGATCGACCAGAACGGCAGCTGGAAGTACGGGGTCCACTTCTGACGCAACGCGGTCGAGAAGTTGTAGTGTTCACTCGAATGGTGCACCTGATGGCCCGCCCACATGATCCGGACGCGATGGCTCGCCCGGTGGTAAGCGTAGAACACGATTTCCTGGCCCAGCAGCATCAGGACCCAGGTCCACCAGTCGTGCGGGCTGAACTTCACCGGCGCCAGTTCGTGGAGCGCGGCGAACACGAACAGCATGGCGACGCGGAAGACACCGTTGATCACAACCGCCACCGCGCCCATGGACATGCTGGTCCGGGTGTCCTTGACGCTGTAGCCGATGACGTTGTCGTCGTGGCCGAGCACGTGCAGCGCGAGGATCTCGATCGCGACGAACAGCAGGAACACCGGTGTCGCCATCAGCACCGGGTCACTCAGATGGGCAAGGAAGTCCGCCATCGCACCGCTCCTGTCTCCGCCTCCGTGATCTGACCTCAAGGTAACTTACCTCAGGGTCATTTACCTGAGAGTAAGGTAGCCGTCGTGACAGAAGCAAGGGCCGTCGGCACGAAGGGCATGCCCCGCGAAGAGCGGGAGACCCAGATTGTGCGCGCCGGTACGGAGGAATTCGGCAAGAACGGGTACGCCGGGGCGTCGATGGTGGAGATCGCCCGTCGGGTCGGTGTCACCAAACCCTTGCTGTACCAGTACTTCGGCTCGAAGGACGGGCTTTACCTCGCCTGCCTGCACCGGGCGGGGGACAGGCTGACCGAAGGCGTCGCCGAAACGATGGCCGAAGACGGCGAGCCGCCGGAGCGGATGCCGCTGGCGGTGCTCGCGGCCATTTTCGAGACGTTCGACAACGACCGATACGCGTGGAAGCTGCTTCGCGACCCGACGGTGCCTTCGACCGGCGAGATCGCCGGCGTCGCGGTCGACTACCGCTACCGGCTCGACGGGTTCGCGCTGATCGGCGCCGCCCAGTTGATGCACTCGCGCGGCCTGGACGACGAGCGCGACATCGAGGCGATCGCCCAGGTGTGGACCGGGGTGGTCGATTCGCTGATCAGCTGGTGGATCGATCAACCGGATCAGGACGCCGCGGCGATGACCGAGCGGTGCGGGCGGATCATGCGGAACCTGTTCGGCTGGTGAGCCTCGGCACCGCGGCCACCGGCCTAAGCCCAGCGGCCGATGAAGGACCGGACGTCAGAACCACCATTGATTCTTGGCGCCCGCCAGGAAGTCCCGCAGCCGCACGACGCCGCCGTCGCGGCCCGCTGTGTTGAGGTCGGCGTCGAGGTATCGCCCGCTTCGCACGTTCTTCAGGCGCAGGTAGCCCTCGGGATTCTCGGTGACCGAGAACCACTGGTTCGACGCACCCGGCATGAAGTCCCAGAGCTGGACCTTGGTGCCGTTGCGGTTGATCGAGTTGAGGTCGGCGTCCAGGTACCGTCCGCTGTGGACGCTCTGGAACCGGAAGTGCCCTTCGGGGATCTGGGTGACGTACCAGGCCTGGTTGGCAGGAATGGATTCGTCCGGGTTGGCGAGGCAGGTCCACAGCTGGACCTTGGTGCCGTTTCCGTTGATGGTACTCAGATCCGCGTCCAGGCAGCGGCTCTCGTCGGAGGCCGGACCGAGCCGGTACGCCTGCTGCTGCGCGCTGAAACCGGCGCCGTGCACCTTCACCGGGCGCAGCGACAGCCGGCCGACGTCGACGCGCTCGTCCGCCTGCGCGGCGGGCGCGCCGAACAAGGCCGAGAATCCGGCGAGAACGGTCACGGATACGAAGAATCGCTTGAAATCACGCATTTTTCTCCCCAGTTCGACGCAGGTGTCTCCACTGGGCCCCCGACCAGGACAGCCTGCTGAACCCGATCCTGCTCCTCGGCCGAGGCAGCGTCAACAAAGTTTGTATCCCACGAAAACGCCACCTCGCCGAAAATTCCGGACGAGGTGGCGTTCCTCCAGTGACACTGGATACGGCTGGGGTGCCCGGCGCCGCTCCGGACACCCCAACCGTGACTAGGACGCGGCGTTGGATTTGCCGCGCAGTTTGACGTTGGCCGTCGAAGCGTTCTTGATCGCCGTCTCGATCTGCGCCATCGTCGAGGACGAAGACAGGCCTGGCACCGTCGCTGTGCTCAGCGCGTACAGCGTGAACGTGTAGGGATGGCTGGAGCCGCCGGGGCAGGGGCCGAAGTACTTCTGCGCGTTCGCCCCGCTTCCCATGGCCTTCTGCTTGGCGCCGTTCTGGTTCGGGACGTTGTAGCCCGATCCCAGACCCTCGGGCAGCGACAGCGCGGACGCCGGGATGTCCCAGATCGTCCAGTGCAGTTTGTTGCCGTTGTCGGCCACGTCGGCGAAGACGACGGCGTACCCCTTGGCGCCCGTGGTCCCGGCACCCCACGCCAGCGGCGGGGAGGTGTCCTGGCCCGCGGTGCCGTCACCGGCGCAGGTGTACTTGTCCGGGATCGAGGCGTTGTCGGCGAACGCGGAACTGGCCAGCTTGAACGCTCCCGGTTGCGAGGCACCGGGGAACTTCAACCGCACCACCACGTTGTCGATACCGCTCGGCGTGCCGCCGTTCTTGTCCGCGTTGGTCGAGGTGACCCACAGGCCACCGTCCGGCGTCTTGGTGACCGAGCGGAGCCTGCCCCAGCGGCCGGAGAACAGCGACTGCACCGAACCGACGCCGTTGCCCGCCGCGTTGATCTGCGTGGCGAACACCTGCTCGCTGGTGACGGCCGCGACGTAGATCCAGTCGTTGACGATCTCGATCCCGCTGGGCCCACCGGAACTGGTCGGCCAGGTCTTCTTCGGCGCGACCGTGCCGCCGCAGCTGCCGTCGGTGCCTTCACACTGCGGCCACCCGAAGTTTCCGCCCTTCTGGATCAGGTTGAGTTCGTCCAGTTTGCCGTCGCCGAACTCCGACGCCCACAGCTGGCCGCGAGAATCCCACGCCAGGCCCTGCGGGTTGCGGTGCCCGAAGCTCCAGACGTACCGGGCGTTGCCGCCGGTGGAGAAGAACGGGTTGTCGCTCGGCGCCGAACCGTCGGGGTTGACCCGCAGGATCTTCCCGTTGAGCGACCCCTTGTTCTGCGCGGTCTCCTTGTTCTGTCCGTCGCCCGCGGTGGCGTACAGCTTGCCGTCCGGGCCGAAGCGGAGCCTTCCGCCGTTGTGATAACGGTTCTTCGCGATCCCGGTGAGTACCGGCGTCGATGTCGAGGACAGCGTTCCGTTGTCGTAGGTCATCTTCACGATCCGGTTGTCACCGGATGCCGTGTGGTACAGGTAGATCGCGTGATCGGTGGCGTAGTTCGGCGAGATCGCGATGCCGAGCAGGCCGCCCTCGCCGTTGGTGCCGACAGCGCCGGGAACCTTGCCCACCATGGTCTTCTGGCCGGAGGGCGTGATCCGCACGATCTCGAACCGGTCCCGTTCGGTCGCGAGCGCCGTGCCGTCCGGCAGGAAGTCGACCGACCAGGCGAGGTCGACCTTGGTGACGTCCTTGTCGTACTCCGGAATGCCGCCGCCCGCGTTTCCACTCGTCTTGGCGGTCACCGCGGTGCTGGCACCGGAGGCGTTGCCGTCGAGGTCTCGCGCCTTGACCGTGAAGGTGTACGAAGTGTTCGCTGTCAGCCCGGTGATCGTGGCTTCGAGCGAAGGCGTCGTCGCGACCTTCGCGGTGCCTTGATGGACGTCGTAACCCGCGATGGTGCCGCTGTCATCGGTGGAAGCGTTCCACGCCAGGGAGACGCTGTTCGCGGTCACCGACGTCGAGCGCGGGTTCCCCGGCACGGTCGGCGGGGTGGTGTCCCCGCTGGACGGCGTCGTGAACTGGACGACATTGCTTTGCTGCGAAGGGTTTCCGGCCGCGTCGAAGGCGCCGACCGAGATGTCGTAGGCCGTGTTCGGCGTCAGGTTGTCGACGGTCGCGGTGAGCGTGTTCCCGCCGACGGTCTTCAGCACGTTGCCGCCGCGCATGACCTCGTACCGGACCACGCCGACATTGTCGGTCGCGGCTTCCCAGGTGAAGGTGGCCGAACGGGCCTTGACGTCCTTGGCGGCCAGGTTCTTCGGCGGGGTCGGCGCTTCGGCGTCGAGCACTCCGCTCGCGGTGAGCCTGTCCGCGTTGGGTCCGCCGTTCGCGGTCGTCGAGGTGGTGCGGATCTTGTTGGCCCCGGCGGCCAGCGTGATGTCCTTGGTAACCGTCTTCCAGGTGGTCCACGCGCCGGTCCCGGGAAAGGACAGCGTTCCGGCGGCGGTGCCGTTGATGCTCAGCGAGACCGGCCTGTCGACCGTGGTTCCGTTGGCGTAGCGGAAAGTCAGGGTTTGAGTTCCGGCCTGTGCGGCGTTCACCGTGTATTCGACGTAACTGCCGACGACGTTGTCGAAGTTCACGAACCCGGTGCCGGAGTAGCCCGCGTGGTTCTTTTCGACGGCGCCTTGGGAGATCGTCGCGGCTTCGGATTCGTGGTCGGTCGATGCCGCGCCGGCGGGCAGAGCCGGCAGGACGGCGAAGGTCATCGCAGTCGCGGCGGCACACGTGAGAAGCGCGCGCCACGGTGGTCGGGGTGCCACTGGAGCCTCCATGCGTGAAGTGGGGTAGGGAGGTGCAACGGCGGACCGGGCGGGACCCGGCGGGGGAGCGGAGTTATAGTTAGGAAACTTTCCTATCTATGGCTCAGATCACACACCAGCGGATGCTTCGTGTCAATAGTCGACCCCCAAAACGCGTTTAGTCCTCTGGTTGCGGTCCTTGCACGTGCAAGTACCGCAACCAGAGGACTAAACGCGTAGAGGATAGAGAGCGTCAGCCGGCGACGTCGGCGCGTGCGATCACCTTCGTGATCCGTGCCCGCACCAAGGACTCCTCGGGTACGGCGTTGCGCTTGCCGTAGGCCTCGGCCTGGCCTTCGCCCATGTACCGGCCACCGAGCCTGGTCGCCCATTCGAGCATCTCGTCGTAATCGTTGTGCAGCACCGCTTCGGCGGTGAACTGCACGTACGAGTACGGCGGCTTCTGGTCGTCGACGGCAAGCGAGAGCCGCCCGTCCCGGCGGATCGCCTTCCCCTTGAGCGTGTCCGTGCCGGTGGTGAAGATCAGCTCGTCGCCGTCCGCGCCCTCGTTCAGCAGGAACCACACCGGTGTCACGATGGGCGCCCCGTTGGCGCGGACCAGGCCGAGCATGCCCGTGCGGGTGCCCTCGCTCGCGAACTGCCACCACTCGTCCCGGCTCATCTCACGCATGAACGAGACGCTACCGCCGCCCGGAGCCCCTGGCACCCCGGTCACCCGTGCGGGGTGTCGGGGGCGGCGACTAGCCTGGCCTGCTGTGCGAGACGACGAGCTGACCGGGATGGGGCTGGCCGACGAGGGGCTGACCCGCCGCCTCAAGGCGCTGGCCTGCACCGCGCCCTTGCACGACCTCGACGCGCGCAAGGCGAAGCTGGACTGGGCGGACGCCACGATCTACCAGATGGCCGAGATCGCGCTGCACACGATCGACCAGGTCACCGTGTCGATGGACTTCGACACCGGCGCCGACCACGAACAGGTGATCGTGCGGTTGCTGCCGTTCGTCGCGCTCCAGGCCCCCGGCCGGACGCCGGACGAGCACGCCAAGGTCGCTCGCTGGGTCCTCGACAACCTGATCAACGTGGGCACCACCGACCGCGGGTTCCGCCGCGTCTACGGCTCCATCGGCCCTGGCGGCGGCTACCAGCGACGCCAGTTCGACTTCAAGCTGCTCGTGGAGCTGGCCGCGCCCAACGGTGAGGTGTACCTGCGCGCCACCGACGAGGCGATCAACGTGCTCGTCGGCGCGCTGGACACCGATGTCGAATCCGCCCAGATCGCGGCCGAGGTCAAACTCGAGAACCTGATCAACCGCGGCCGTCTCGCCGACGCGAAGCTCGCCGCCGAACAGGCCCGCTACCGCACCGTCCAGTACGGCGAGACGCTGCGCGCTAAACTTGACGCCACCCGGCGCGACGTCCGCGCGGTCGACTGGGAGCGCGAGGTTCCGGACCTGCTGGACCAGGCGCTGTCCCATATCGAGTCCCGGTTCCGCGCCGAGAACGCGATCCTCAAGAACATCACCGCGTCCCGCGACGAGACCGAGGACCCCGATCGCAAACGCCGCGCCGCCGAACTCGTCGACATCGTCGGCGACTGCATCCGCCGCCACACCCGGCTGCAGTCGCGGCTGGCCGACGCCGGAGCGGTGTTCCGCGCCGAGCAGGACCGCCAGCAGTTTTCCGGGCCGCCACAGCGCGCGACGATCGACCTGTTCGGCCAGCTCCTGATGCCGACGCTGGGCCTGCCGATCGCCGACGCCGTCGCGCCTGCCGAGTCGTTCTTCCACGCCGGGGCCGGGATCTCCCCGCCGACCGTGCCGTCACTGTCCTCGCTGGTATCGCTGCTGCTGCGGCCGGCGCCGGAACGCGACCAGCTCGTCGGCGAGATCCCCGAACCCGAGCTGATGCCCGCCGACGTCACCGACAGGTTCGGCGATGAGCAGTGGCGCCTCGCCGACGACCTGCTCGACCTGCCCGAGGTGCCGCGGCGGCTGTCCGGCCTGCTCGAAGAGGCCCGCCTGATCGACCCCGGGCTGCCGGCCCTGGTCGCGTTGCGCGCGGTGCACGCCTACAGTCCCGGGGTCGGCGCGGCGCTGCGGCTGGGGGAGCGCCAGGTACTGCTGGCCGTCGACGACGGCACGCTGCTCGAAGACCCCGAGTTCGGCGGAGCGGACCTGTTGCTCTCGTCGGCGAGGGTCGATCGCCACGACGAAGAAGAAGACGAGGAGGTCGCGTGACGACGGGGATTTCTACAGGGGACGTCGAATCCGCGGCCCGGCTCGTCTCGTTCGGCATGCGCCCGAAGCAGTTGCCGTCGCGGGACGTCGTCTACGGCGACCTCGTCCGGCGCTACGGTGAGGACAGGGCGTTCAAACAGCTCACGCACGCCGTCGCGGCCGGGCTCGGGCTGATGGTGCTGGAGGTCAATCTCCAGGCCGGTGCCGTGCTGGCGGCGACCGACGAGTCCGTCTTCGAGATCAAGATGGACAGCTACGCGCGGCAGAGCAAGATCCGCGAGCGCCGCGAGACCGAGAAGGTCCTGCACGGGCTCATCCACCTGGCCACCGCCGCGCTCGGCTACCCGCGCCCGGACGACCTCGCCAACGACACCTACATCGGCCGCGTCAGCGTCGAACAGGTGGACGCGATGGTGCGCGAGGCCTGCCGGATCCTCGACGAGCGCGCGGTGGAGGCCGAGGCGAACAACGATCCGCTGGCCGACGCGCCCGAACTCGAACAGGCCTGGCGCGCCTACGCCCGTCGTCCGGCGGCGGCGGCGACCAAGGATGGCAGGCTGGCGTCGGACACCACCCGCGGCATGGTCGCGCGTGCGCTGCGCTTCCTCGCGGATCAGGGCTTTCTCGTCCAGGTCAGCGGAGAACAGGGCGGGACCTACCGCACCACACCGCGCTATCAGGTGCAGGTGCGCGAACTCGCCGCCGACGCGGCCTTCGACGATCTGCTCGCGCTGAACGTGGTGTCGGTCGCCAACGGCGGCGGGACCTTGCGCGCTGCCGCGTCGGACACGCTCTGAAGGGGACGGAAGGAATGTACGAGCTTTCGCGGGTTCGCCTGCACTCGGTGGGCCCGGCCGGTGCGCGGTACCAGGACGTCGTGCTGGACTTCAGCGGTGTCGGCGCGGCCATCACCGCGCCCCAGCAGGACGCGCTGTTCAGCGCCGGGATCCACCTTGCCGGGGAGGGGCCGCCGCGGCGCCCGTCGCCGGCGAGCGTGCTGTTCCTGGAGAACGGCGGCGGCAAGTCCGTCCTGATCAAGCTGATCTTCTCGGTCATGCTGCCCGGCCGCCGTCAGGTCGTCGGCACGACGAACACCAAGGTGCTGGAGAAGTTCGTCGCCGCCAAGGACGTTTCGCACGTCGCGCTGGAGTGGCTGCAGGTCGAGACCGGCCATCGGGTGATCACCGGCAAGGTGTCGGAATGGCGTGGGCACGTGGTGTCGGCGGATTCGGAGAACCTCGTCGATTCCTGGTATTGCTTCCGCCCCACCCCTTCGCTCGATCTGGACACGCTGCCGCTGACATCGGACGGCAGGCTGCTGACGATGTCCGGCTTCCACGACCTGCTCGACAAGGTGCACGGCGGCGAGCCGGAATTGGAGCTGTTCTGGACCCGGCGTCACCACGAGTGGACGTCCCGGCTGGACGGCCTCGGCCTCGACACCGAACTGTTCCGGTACCAGCGCGCGATGAACGCGGGTGAAGGCGAGGCTGCGGACGCGTTCGCGTTCAGCACCGACGAGGCGTTCGTCGAGTTCCTGCTGCGTGCGGTGCTTTCGGAGGAGGAACCCAAGGATCTCGCCGAGGTCGTCGCGACCTACGCGCACAATCTCGCGCAGCGCGGGGACCTGGTGTCCGAGCGGGACTTCGTCGCGGGGGCGCTCGATCTGCTCACGCCGCTGGCGGACGAGGAAGGCGTCGCCGCGGCGTCACGGAAGCTCGCTGACGCGGCCCGCGCCCAGATGCGGACGCTGGCCGCTCAGGTCGCCGCTCGCGACAAGCTGGAGAACGAACGGCTGAGCGGGCTCGACCAGCACGTCGACGAGGTGAAGTCCGCGGAGAAGCTGGCCGAGGGCGACCATCGCCGTCTCACCGCCGGGGTGACCGAACTCCGGCGCCTGGTCGGGAAACTGCGGCTCGACGAGGCGCAGGAGAGCAAGAAGCGGATCGACGGCGAACTGGCCGAGGCCAAGACCGCCGCCGAGGCCTGGCGTGAATGCGCCACCGTGCTCAACCATCTCAACGCCGCTCGCAAGGCCCGCGATCTCCGGGAACTGGTGGGCAATCGCGAGCAGAAGGCGAAACCCGCGCTGCGGGCGCGCAACACCGCCGCGACCGCCCTCGCGCGAGGTCTGCTGGCGCTGGCGAAGAACGCCACCGATCAGGCCGCGAAGGCCGAGGCCCATGTCGGCGCTTTGCGTTCCGAAGCGGAGAAGGCCCAATCCGAACGCGACGAGTCGGCGAACCTCGCGGCCTCGCGCCGGGCCGAGGCCCGCGGGCTGAGCGCCCGGATCGCCGAAATCCGTGAGGAGATCGCGGAAACCGTCAGGTCCGGCGCGCTCAAGGCCGGGGCCGACGTCGCCGAAGCGGCACGCTTGACCAGGACGGAGGCGGAGACGACCGCCGCCGAACTCGTCCGCCGCGAACAGGAACTGGAGCGGGTCGCCGAGGATCTGCGGGCCGCGCAAGCGACCGTCAACGACGCCCACCGGCTCGCGGGGTCCACAAAGGACCGGTTGGAACGCGCGGCCGACGAGCTCGACCGGGCCAACCGGCGCACCGACGCACTCGCCGTCGAACCCCGGCTGGTCGAACTCCTCGGCGCGGACGACGTCGCGCTGGAGACGGATCTGCCGGTACTGCTGGAACGTCTGCGCGAGGCGGGTTCGACCGCCGAGAAGGAGCAGACGGCGTTGCGGATGGAGGAATCCGTCGACGAGCGCGCGCTGGCCGCGCTCGGTTCCGGCGGTCTCCTGCCCGCCACCGAAGAGGTCCAGGCCGCGTTGGACGCGCTGGAAGCCGCCGGGATGAACGCGTGGTCCGGCTGGCGCTATCTGTCTACTTTGGACAAGAAGCGGCGGGCGGCCGTGCTGGCCCGCGCGCCGCAGCTGGTCTCGGGGATTCTGCTCAACGAGCCGGAGCAGGTCCGGCTCGCCGAGAAGGTGCTGGCGGAGCGGCGTTTGCTGCCCACCACGATCATCCCGGTCGCCACGACCGAGGCCACCACGGCCGACCGCCTGCCGGGTGAGGCGGGCATCGAATTCCTCGTCCCGCCCAACCCGGCGATGTACGACGAGGAAGCGGCCGACGCCGAGCGCGAGGCCATCGCCCTCCGGCACGCGGAACGGCAGCGCCGCCTGGAAGCGCTGGCGACGTCGCTGGCCGACGACAGCGCGCTGTCGTGGAAACTCAAGACCTGGCGCGAGGATTACCCGCCCGGCAGCATCGCGACGCTGGCCGAACAGTCGCAGAACGCGCGCACCGCGCACGAGACCGCGCGGACCGCGTTGGAGCGGGCGGAAAAGGAGTCTCAGCGGTTCGGGGAGAAGGCGACCGGGCTGCGGGAGCGGGTCCCCGAACTGCGGACCGCGTCGGCCGAGGCGGGGGAGCGGGCCCGTGGGCTCGAAGCGCTGGCCGCCCGTGCCGCGAAGATTCCCGAGTGGACGGACGACGTCGAACGCGCGACGGAGACCGCCGAGCGGGCCGAGTCGACGGCGTCCGAAGCCGCGGTGAAGGCTTCCCGGCTGCGCGAACAGGCCGGTGAGGAACAACGCACCGCCGACGGGCACCGGCGCACGGCGACGACCGCGAAGTCGGAACTGGCCGAGGTTCCGGGATCGAGTGACGTCTCCGAGGACGACGCCGTCCCGGCCGAGCCGGTCGACGCGTTGCGGCGCACGTTCGCGTCGGCGTCCGAGGCGTACTCGAAGGTCGAGGTCGGCAGCGATCTGCGGGCCGAACTCGACCAGGCGGAAAACGTCGAGGCGTCCGCGCGGGCGGCCGTCGAGGCGCTGGACGACGCCGTCCGCGAGCGGGCCTCGACGTTGCTGGAGACACCCGATGGTTCCGACGCTTCGGCGCGGGCGGCCGCGCAGGCGCGGGCGAACCGGGCGGTCGCGGTACTGGAGGAGGAGCGCACCGAGATCGTCGGACTCGTCGCGACCCGCAAGGCGGAACTGAGCCAGCTCCCGGAACTGGCGTCGGCGCTCGCCGCGATCTCTTCCGACGCGCGGCCGAAGGACATCGAGCACGGTCTGGCGCTCATCGACGACGCCAGCCTCGAAGTGTCCGCCGCCGCGCGGAAATGGGAAGAACTGCAGGAGCGCCGCGCCGCTGCCGAAGCGACGCTGGAGTCCGCGAAGACGTCCGCGTCCGGCTTCGGCGTGCTGGCCGAATCGATGGCGCACCTCTTGTCCAAAGAGGACGATGAGGCGGCGTTCGATGGTGACGTCGAATCCGCTCGTACCAAACACTCCCGGCTGAACACCGCGCTCACCGAGGCGCAGGACGCCGCCGACGTGGGCGACCGCCGGGTGCGGGCCGCGGCGGACCAGCTGGCGCAGTACGCCACGGACAAACGGTTCGAGAAGCTCAGCACGCCGGTGCGGCAGCAGGTGATTTCTGTCCGCCGCGATCAGCTGCCCGCCCACGCCGCGGAATGGGCCGAGGCGTTACGGCCGCGGTTGCGCACGCTCACCGACGACCTCGCGCAGATCGACCGGCACCGCGGCGGCATCATCACCCGGTTGCAGGGCATGGTCGACGGTGCTCTGCGCACTCTTCGCGCGGCACAACGGGTTTCGCGGCTGCCGGACGGTCTCGGCGACTGGTCGGGCCAGGAGTTCCTGCGGATCCGTTTCACCGAACTCGAGGAGAACGTGCTCGCCGAGAAACTGGGCGAGGTCGTCGACGAGGCCGCGGTGGGGAAGACCTCCGACGGCCGGGACGTCAAGCGGGACGGGCTTTCGCTCGTGCTGCGCGGCGTGCAGGCCGCCGCTCCCAAGGGTTTCCGGGTCGACATGCTGAAGCCGGACTCCGTGCTGCGGACCGAACGGCAGCGCGTCTCCGAGATCAGGGACGTGTTCTCCGGCGGGCAGCAGCTGACCGCGGCGATCATCCTGTACTGCACGCTCGCCGCGCTGCGGGCCAACAACCGTGGCAAGGCCCGCAGCCGGCACTCCGGCGTGCTGTTCCTCGACAACCCGATCGGCCGAGCGTCGGCGGGCTACCTGCTGGAGCTGCAGCGTGCGGTCGCGGAGGCGCTGGGTGTCCAGCTGATCTACACCACCGGCCTGTTCGACGCCGGCGCGCTGAGCGAGTTCCCGCTGATCGTGCGACTGCGCAACGACGCGGACCTGCGGGCGGGTCGCAAGTACCTGTCCGTCGACGCCATGATCCGGAACGCGACCGACGAACTCGGGGACCCGGACGGCGTCGCGCGACTCTCGGCGACGCGACTGTTCACGCGGCAGGCGGAGGAACCGGAAGAGGAGGAGACGGCTTGACAATCCGGTGCCACCAGGTGCCACCTGGTGCTATCCTCTGACCATGAGCGTTCAGCATGAGATTTCCCAGCGTGATCTCCGGAACCGCTCCGGCGAGATCATGGACGCGGTCGAGCACGGTGAAACCTTCACCGTGACCCGCAGTGGCTCGCCCATCGCCCAGTTGGTTCCGCTTTGTCGCAGGCACGCCGTGTCCCGGGACCAGTTCGCCGCCGTCTCGGCGAACGCTCCGCTCATCGACCCGGACAGGTTCCGCGCGGACCTCGACGACGCATTCGCGGGGGAGGCTGACGATCCCTATGGCCGCTGAGGTCCACGGCCTGCTCGACACGAACATCCTCATCCTCCGGCGGGCGATCGATCACGCCCAGCTGCCGGATCTGATGTCGATCAGCACGATCACCCTCGCCGAGCTTTCGGCGGGTCCGCATTACGCCACCGACCCGGCCGAACGGGCACGGCGCACGGACCTGCTGCAACGGGTGGAGTCCGAGTTCGACCCGCTGCCGTTCGGCACCGAAGCGGCGCGGATCTTCGGCCGGGTGTCGGCGTCCGTGCTCGCGCTGGGCAGGACACCCCGGCGGCGGATTGCCGACCTGATGATCGCCAGTGTGGCCATCGCGCACCAGATGCCGCTGTACACCACGAATCCTCAGGATTTCGAAGGCCTGAAAGAACTTCTCGACGTCGTCCCGGTCACTTCGCCGGTATAGGCCGTGACCGAGCCGAAGTGCGGAACTGCCCAGGAGCCTGGTGGCGTGCGCGCCGGAAAGCCCGGCTGAACGCGTAGACCGACGTGTAGCCGACCGAGCGGGCGATGGTGTCCACCGTGTCGCGGAGCCGGACCGCGGCCAGGCCCATCCGCCACTGGTGAGGTAGTCGCCCGGGGTCCGTCCGGTGGTTTCGCGGAAGCGGCGGGTCAGCGTGCTGCGCGAGGTCGACAACTCCGCCGCGAGCGGGTCGGTGGTCCACGGATCCTCGTGGATCTTGACCAAGGCCACGCTGATCAACGGATCCCCGAAGACGCCGAGCCAGGTCCCCCGCGTCTCGGCCGGTTTCTCCGTCCGCCACACGCGGAGCAACTGACCAGGAGGATGTCGACGAGCCGGTTGAGGACGAACTCGGTCGCGCTGCGGACGCGCGAAAGCAGCCGGACGGTGTCGTCCAGTCCGCCGCCGTCGTGGTTCGCGTGGATGTGCACCAGGTCCGGCAGTCATCCCGGTGATCGAACTGGAGCGGGTCTAGGGAGGAGCTGAAGGGGACTTTCCCCGCATCTCACGTGGTGAAGGGCGCTTTCCCCGCATCGCATGCGGGGAAAGTCCCCTTCAGCCGGAGCCGGAACGCTGGCTGACCGAGGTCGAGGACGCGACCGAGCGCGCGCTGAAGGTCGTGGTTCCGCGACGGCGTCCACCACTTCCTGGAGGACGTCGGCACTGACGTCGAACGGCCGTCGATACGGAGGCGAACCACCTGGCCGGGTGGTTCGGAGCGGTGCGAGTCACGCCATGGATGCGCACGCCGCTGGAGCGACGGCTAGCACAACGAAGCTGAGAGTTTCCCCAAGACGTCCTGGTGACGAACCACTTGATCGATTCTTGACCCGACCCACCGAGTGGTGGAAGTCTCGTCAGGGCAAAGAGGGCCGCCCCAGCACGCACGCTAGGGTTGCGCCCGAGTAAAGGACGTCTTACCGGGGCGATCCCGGACGAGTCTCTAGGGAGTGGCAGCAGTGACGGTTCGCGTAGGTGTCAACGGCTTCGGCCGCATCGGCCGCAACTTCTTCCGGGCCGTGCAGGCCGCCGGTCACGACATCGAGGTCGTCGCGTTCAACGACCTCGGCGACGTCGCCACGATGGCCCACCTGCTGAAGTACGACTCCATCCTCGGCCGTTTCCCGGGTGAGGTCAGCGTCAGCGACGAGGGCATCGTCGTCGACGGCAAGACGATCAAGGCCCTCGCCGAGCGCGACCCGGCCAACCTGCCCTGGGGCGATCTGGGCGTGGACGTCGTCGTCGAGTCGACCGGCTTCTTCACCAACGCCGACGCCGCCAAGGCGCACCTCGCCGGTGGCGCGAAGAAGGTCATCATCTCCGCGCCCGCCAAGGGCGAGGACCTGACCGTGGTGCTGGGCGTCAACGACGACAAGTACGACGGCTCGCAGAACATCATCTCGAACGCCTCCTGCACCACGAACTGCCTCGGCCCGCTGGCCAAGGTCCTGCAGGACTCGTTCGGCATCGAGCAGGGCCTGATGACCACCATCCACGCGTACACGCAGGACCAGAACCTGCAGGACGCGCCGCACAAGGACCTGCGCCGCGCCCGCGCCGCCGCGCTGAACATCGTCCCGACCTCGACCGGTGCGGCCAAGGCCATCGGCCTCGTCCTGCCGGAGCTGCAGGGCAAGCTGGACGGCTACGCGCTGCGCGTCCCGATCCCGACAGGCTCGGCCACCGACCTCACCGTCACGCTGACCAAGAGCGCGACCCTCGAGGAGATCAACGCCGCGTACAAGGCCGCCGCCGACGGCCCCCTGGCCGGCATCCTGCGCTACAACGAGGACCCGATCGTTTCGGCCGACATCGTCACCGACCCGGCGTCCTGCATCTACGACGCGCCGCTGACCAAGGTCATCGGCAACCAGGTCAAGGTCATCGGCTGGTACGACAACGAGTGGGGCTACTCCAACCGCCTCGCCGACCTCGTCAAGCTCGTCGGCAACAGGCTTTCCTGACCGATGGCGCTGAAGAAACTCGAAGACCTGCTGGGCGAGGACGTCTCAGGCCGGTTCGTACTCGTACGGTCCGACCTGAACGTCCCGCTCGACGGGGGGAAGATCACCGACGACGGCCGCGTCCGCGCGGCCCTGCCGACCCTCAAGCGCCTCGCCGAGGCGGGCGCGAAGGTGGTCGTCACGGCGCACCTCGGCCGCCCCAAGGGCGAGCCGGACCCGAAGTTCTCGCTCGCGCCCGTCGCCGCGAAACTCACCGAGCTGCTCGGCGTCGATGTCCCGCTGGCGGGTGACTTGGTCGGCGAATCCGCCAAGGCCACCGTCGCGGGCCTGACCGACGGTCAGGTGGCCCTGCTGGAGAACGTGCGCTTCGACGCGCGCGAGACCAGCAAAGTCGAAGCGGAGCGCCAGGAACTGGCCGCCGAGCTGGCCGCGCTCGTCCCGGGCGGCGCGTTCGTCTCCGACGGTTTCGGTGTCGTGCACCGCAAGCAGGCCTCGGTCTACGAGATCGCGCGGGCGCTTCCGGCATATGCGGGCGGTCTGGTGCTGGCCGAGGTCGACGTCCTCAAGAAGCTCACCGAGGATCTCGCGCGGCCGTACGTGGTCGTGCTCGGCGGCGCGAAGGTGTCGGACAAGCTGGGCGTGATCGCCAACCTGCTGACCAAGGTCGACAGGCTGCTCATCGGCGGCGGCATGGCGTACACCTTCCTCAAGGCCCAGGGCCACGAGGTCGGCAACTCGCTGCTGCAGGAAGACCAGCTGGAGCAGGTCCGCGGCTTCCTCGCCGAGGCGGAAAAGCGCGGTGTCGAGCTGATCCTGCCGGTGGATGTCCTCGCCGCGACGGGCTTCGCCGCCGACGCCGAGTTCGACGTCGTCGACGCGACGGCCATTCCGGCCGACCGCATGGGTCTCGACATCGGCCCGAAGTCCCGCGAGCTGTTCGCGGGCAAGCTGGCCGACGCGGCGACCGTGTTCTGGAACGGCCCGATGGGCGTCTTCGAATTCGAGTCCTTCGCCGGCGGCACCCGTGCCGTGGCCGAGGCGCTCGTCAAGAGCGACGCCTTCACCGTGGTCGGCGGTGGCGACTCCGCCGCGGCCGTGCGACAGCTCGGCCTCCCCGAGGACGGCTTCTCGCATATCTCGACCGGCGGCGGCGCGTCGCTGGAGTACCTGGAGGGCAAGGAACTGCCCGGAGTCGCTGTGCTGGGAGAGAACGACTAGTGGCGCGTAAACCGCTCATCGCCGGCAACTGGAAGATGAACCAGAACCACCTCGAAGCCATCGCGCTGGTTCAGAAGATCGCCTTCGCCCTGCCGGAGAAGTACTACGCGAAGGTCGACGTCGCGGTCCTGCCGCCGTTCACCGACATCCGCAGCGTCCAGACGCTGACCGACGGCGACAAGCTGTCGCTCACCTACGGCGCCCAAGACCTGTCGCCGCACGACTCCGGTGCCTACACCGGTGACGTGTCGGGCGTGATGCTGAAGAAGCTGGGCTGCAGCTTCGTCACCGTCGGGCACTCGGAGCGGCGCGAGTACCACGCCGAGTCCGACGAACTCGTCAACAAGAAGGTCAAGGCCGCGCTCAAGCACGGCATCACACCGATCCTGTGCGTGGGGGAGAAGCTCGAGGTCCGCGAGGCGGGCGAGCACATCGCCCACACCACGACCCAGCTGGTCGAGGGCCTCAAGGGGCTCAAGGCCGAGCAGGTCAAGGACGTTGTCGTCGCCTACGAACCGGTCTGGGCCATCGGGACCGGCAAGGTCGCGACCCCGCAGGACGCCGAGGAGGTGTGCGGAGCCATCCGCGCCACCCTCGCCGAGAAGTTCGGTGCCGAGGTCGCGTCCTCGGTCCGGGTGCTCTACGGCGGCTCGGCGAAGGCCAACAACATCAGTGACCTCGTCGCCTGCGAGAACATCGATGGTGCCCTCGTTGGTGGTGCCAGCCTGGATGGTGACGAGTTCACCAAACTCTGCGCGCTCGCCGCGGGCGGGCCCCTGCCCTGATCGGGGCACAAACGGGGTAGCCTGTGTATTCGGTCCGTCACACAGCAGTGGACGAGTCCAGGAGTACGGTGTGTTCAGGTAGACAGTGTGTCCGATAGCACTGCACTGCCGGTGCGCACCGTACTCCTGCATTCTCCAAGAGCGCAGAGGATGACATGAAGCTGTTCCTGCAAATCCTGTTGATCGCCTCCAGCTTTTTCCTGGTGGTAGCCGTGTTGCTGCACCGCGGTCGTGGTGGCGGCCTGTCGTCGCTGTTCGGTGGCGGTATGCAGTCGAGCCTGTCCGGCTCGAGTGTGGCGGAGAAGAACCTCGACCGGATCACGGTGTTGCTGGGTTCGGTGTGGCTGATCAGCATCATCGGCCTCGGGCTCCTGCTCAAGGTCTGATCGATCCAGGTGTTTCGGCGTGCCTATGGGGGGCGCGCCGCCGATCCCTATAGGTGTGAGGATTCATGGTTGGCGGTAACGCGATTCGGGGCACCCGCGTGGGTGCCGGTCCTTCGGGCGAATCGGAACGGGGTGAGTCGGCGCCGCGGCGCCGTATTTCCTACTGGTGTGCCAACAGGCACGAGGCGCAACCGTCGTTCTCGATGGACGCCGAGATTCCCGAAGAGTGGGACTGCCCACGCTGCGGGCTCCCCGGCGGGCAGGACGAGAAGAACCCGCCTGCCGCGCCGCGGACCGAGCCCTACAAGACCCATCTCGCCTACGTGAAGGAACGGCGTTCCGACGCCGACGGCGAGGCCATCCTCGCCGAGGCGCTGGAGCGGTTGCGCCAGCGCCGGGAGATCTAGCCTCCGGTATTCCAGGGCTGATGCCCGCGTCCGCGATCCCGTCGCCAGGGTGCGCCCGTTTGGCATGCCAACACCAGGTTGGCGGGGTGTGCTCTGCGCCGGGCGGGTTCAGCGCAGCTCCGCCGCCCGGCCGGTCACCGGTCGAGCGGGTACCGGGCACGCACCCGGAACCCGCCGTCCTCGGTGTCGGCGGTCTCGAAGCTCCCACCCAGCAGTCGAGCGCGTTCGGCCAGTCCGGTCAGCCCATGCCCTCCCGAGGGCAGGGCCGCACCGGACGTCCGGGCGCGCTCATTGCGTATTTCGACCTTGAGCGAACCATGCTCGCCCTGGATCCGGATGGTCGCGGTGGCACCCGGTGCGTGCTTGTGCACGTTGGTCAGGCATTCCTGCACGGTCCGGTAGGCCGCCGCCGAAACCTGGCTGGGCAGGAGGTCGGGGATCCGCTCGACGGTGAGGTGCACCGGGACGTCCGAGCCTCGGATCAGCCGGTCGAGTTCGTTGATCCCCGGTCGCGGTCCGTCGTCCTCGGAGCCCGAGCGCAGCACGCTCACGAGTGAACGCAGCTCTTCGAGCGTCTTGGTGCTCAGTTTCCGGATGACCAGCGCGGTCTCGAGCGAGCGGGGGTCGGTGGTCTGCGCCTGCAGCGCGCCGGCCTGCATCGCGATGAGCGTGATCTGGTGCGAGACGACGTCGTGCATCTCGCGAGCCAGCCGGGCGCGCTCCTCCGCTCGGACGGCGTCGGCGTGGAAGCGGCGTTCACGGTCGCGGCTGGCGGCGAGTTCGGAGAGCTTCTGCGAGATCTCGGCCCTCGCCCCGATGAGCAGGCCGATGGCCACCGGCATGCCGGCGACGATGACGCCGTAGATGCCGTCCAGGACGTGTTCGCGCCAGCTGAGTTCGACGAAGTCGGCCAGCGGCCACTGGACGAACCGGCAGGTGAAGACGAGCGCGAACCCGGTCCAGGTCTGCCAGTGCATCTGCTTGCGGGTGGCGAGGAAGCCGAGCGCGATCATCGCGGCCAGCTGAGACCAGCCAGCCAGGAAGCCGGGGACGGTGACGATCACCGCGAGGAACGGCAGCTTGCGGCGGAAGGCGAGGCCGAGGCAGGCGGCGCCGGACAGGTAGATGGAGTACGGCTGGGCCTTCTCGGGGATCACCAGCCAGACGTCGAGTGCGGCCAGGAAGATCGCGAGCGTGTCGACTCCCAGCGCGACCAGCGCCGGACGCTTGATCTTGGCGAACGACATGACCCCGGCGGCACGGCGCATGCGGTCGGCGGCGTCCGCTCCGGAGCCACCCACCGAGATACCTGGCATCGAGAGACCCTCTGTGCTCATCGCTGGCGACCTCACTCGTCTTGTGGACTTGAATGAAGAGACGTGTTCTTCGCCCGATCGGGACGCGCAGGAACGAACAAATGTGCGGATGCTAACGGGTGGATGTATTAGGGCGGTAAGTTTCCCCCGGTCGGGCTAGCGACTGTCCGGTCACTGTCCGTTCTGCGGACAAGTGCATGAACGTTCGGTCGGTCGGATCCACAACGGACCACCTGGGCTCGGTGGTCCGTTGATCACTTCGACGGGTACCGGCGCGAGTTGTGACGCCGGTGATGCCTTTTTTGATCTTCGTCACTTTTCGTGGTCGCACGGTGACCCTTTCGTGCGTCCTTCCCTTCCTTTCAGGGTAGGGAAGAGAGACCTTCACGGACTTCCGCCATGGGGGTGTCGTCGATGAACCCGGCTGAAGGGGACTTTCCCCGGGTCCTACTCGGCGAAGGGCGCTTTGCCCGCGTCACATGCGGTGAAGGGCCCCTTCAGCCCACTCGTGCCATGCCCCGCCAGCCACAGGCACAGCAGCCACAGTGCCCCTAGGCATCCTCAAACGCGTGAAGGCCCCCTTACCTCAGCTCAGCCGAGAGAAGGGGGCCTTCACGTGCGATAGAAGGTCAGCCCGCAGGCGTTTGGTAGACCTTCGTGAGCTTCGAGGCGGAGCCCCGGTCCAGCAGCCAGAGCGTGCGACGGCTGCCGCGTGCTCCCGCCACCGGGATCTGGACCTCGCCCGCACCGGCCAGCGCCTGCGCGACGGCGTCCGCCTTGGCGTCGCCGCCGGTGACCAGCCAGATGTCCTGCGCGCGACGGATCGCGGGCAGGGTCAGCGAGATCCTGGTCGGTGGCGGCTTCGGGCAGTCGCGTACCGCGACGACCGAACGCTCCCTCTCGTGCACCGCCGGGCTCTCGGGGAAGATCGAGGCGGTGTGCCCCTCCCCGCCGAGGCCCAGCAGCATGATGTCGAAAGCCGCGTCGTTGGCCGCCAAGACCTCCGCATACGCGGCGGCCGCGGCGTCGACGTCATCGCCGAACTCGCCGTCGGAGGGTGCCATGGCGTGCACCCGCTTCGGGTCGAGCGGGACGTGGTCGAGCAGGGCCTCGCGGGCCTGCTTCTCGTTGCGTTCGTCGGAGTCCGCCGGGACGAAACGCTCGTCGCCCCAGTAGACGTCGAGACGTGACCAGTCGATGGCGTCGCGGGCACTGGAGTCGCGCAGTTCCTTCAGGATCGCGATCCCGGTCCCGCCACCGGTGAGCACCACCGAAGCGGAGCCCTTGGCGGCCTGGACGTCCACAATCCGGGTGACCAGCCTGGCCGCCGCGGCGGCGGCCAGGAGGTCCGGGTTCTCGTAGATGACGACCTCGGACTTGCTCATGAGGTGCTTTTCTTCGAAGCGGTGACAGCGGCCTTCTTCTTGGCGGCGGCCGGAGCTGCCTTCTTCGCCGGAGCGGCCTTGACCGCGGTGCCCGACGAGATCTTGCCGAGCCCGTTCAGCGAAGCCTCGTAGACCTCATCCGGGTCGAGCCGCCGCAGTTCCTCGATCAGGCAGTCCTTGTTGTCCCGCCGCTGCAGGGCGATCCGCCGCGTCGGCTGGCCCGGCTGGGTCAGCGTGCCGACCCGCCCGTCCGGCCGGTGCAGTTCCACCGGGCCGGAACGCCGCTCCAGCGTCACCGAGATGATGCCCGCGGCACCGGTGCTCTTGACCCGCTTCACCGGCACCTTGAGGTACTCGGCCAGCCAGCCCGCGAGCAGTTCGGTCGACGGCGAGTCGGTTTCACCGGTCACGGTCGCGCCGGTGACCTTCTCGTGCGGCGGAAGGTCCAAGGCGGACACCAGCTGGGCGCGCCAGCTGGTCAGCCTGGTCCATGCCAGATCGGTGTCACCCTCCACATAGGACTTCGCCCGGGTGGTGAGTGCTCTTATAGGTGACTTTTCCGCGGCGGAGTCGGTGATCCGGCGCTGGGCCAGCTCACCGAGCGGGTCCTTGGCCGGAGCCTTCGGACCGGTGCCCGGCCACCAGGTGACGATCGGCGCGTCCGGCAGCAGCAGCGGCACGACCGCGCTCTGCCCC
The DNA here is from genome assembly GCF_047608665.1 of Amycolatopsis sp. cmx-11-51. Classification (NCBI taxonomy): domain Bacteria; kingdom Bacillati; phylum Actinomycetota; class Actinomycetes; order Pseudonocardiales; family Pseudonocardiaceae; genus Amycolatopsis; species Amycolatopsis sp. cmx-11-51. Next base: position 645,578 of record NZ_JADNQO010000002.1, read on the forward strand.
TGCGAGGCCAGCGGACCGTAGAGCCGCAGGACGATGACCTCGCTCGCGCCGGCGTCGCCGCCGACCCGGATCTGGCCGTCGATCCGCGGTGCCGCGGTCCGCGCGCCCTTGGCCACCACGATCACCCGCGAGGGGTGCTCCCGGCTGGCTTCGTTGGCGGCTTCGATCGCCTCTTCGAGCCGGTCGTCGTCGTCGGCCACGATGACCAGCGTCAGCACCCGGCCGAGTGCCACCTGCCCGCCCTGTTCGCGGATTTCGACGAGTTTCTTGTTCAGCTGCGACGTCGTGGTCGACGGCAGGTCGATGATCACGGACGCCTCCAGTTCCGGCCGGTACGCTCCAGCATTTCGTCCGCGGACGGCGGTCCCCACGAGCCGGGCGGGTACGCCTCGGGCGCGCCCTTCTTGGCCCATTGGTCGAGGATCGGGTCCAGGATCTCCCAGGACAGTTCGACCTCTTCGTTCACCGGGAACAGCGACGGTTCGCCGAGCAGCACGTCCAGGATGAGCCGCTCGTAGGCCTCCGGCGAGGACTCGGTGAACGCGTGCCCGTAGCCGAAGTCCATGGTGACGTCGCGGACCTCCATCGTGGTCCCCGGCACCTTCGACCCGAACCGCAGCGTGATGCCCTCGTCGGGCTGCACCCGGATCACCAGCGCGTTCTGGCCCAGTTCCTCGGTCGAGGTCGAGTCGAACGGCAGATGCGGCGCCCGCTTGAACACCACGGCGATCTCGGTGACCCGGCGGCCCAGCCGCTTGCCGGTGCGCAGGTAGAACGGTACGCCCGCCCAGCGGCGGTTCTGCACCTCCAGCGTCACCGCGGCGTAGGTCTCGGTGGTCGAGTCCTTCGCGAAACCGTCTTCCTGCAGCAGGCCCGGCACCTTCATGCCGCCCTGCCAGCCGCCCGCGTACTGCCCGCGCGCGGTGGTCTCGTCGAGCGGGCCCAGTGGCTTCGTCGCCGAAAGCACCTTGACCTTCTCGGAGCGCAGCGCACGCGGCGCGAACGAGACCGGCTCCTCCATCGCGGTCAACGCGAGGAGCTGCAGCAGGTGGTTCTGGATGACGTCGCGCGCGGCGCCGATGCCGTCGTAGTATCCCGCGCGGCCGCCGAGACCGATGTCCTCGGCCATGGTGATCTGCACGTGGTCGACGTAGTTGGCGTTCCAGATCGGCTCGAACAGCTGGTTCGCGAATCGCAGCGCCAGCAGGTTCTGCACCGTCTCCTTGCCGAGGTAGTGGTCGATGCGGAACACCGACTCCTCGGGGAAGACGTCGTTCACGATCTCGTTGAGTTCCTTGGCACTCTTGAGATCGCGGCCGAACGGCTTCTCGATGACGACGCGGCGCCAGGTCTCCTCACTCGCGTCGGCGAGGCCGGAGCGGGCGAGCTGCTTGGTCACCACCGGAAACGCGCTCGGCGGGATCGACAGGTAGAACGCGGTGTTGCCACCGGTGCCGCGTTCGGCGTCGAGGTCCTTGACCGTCTGCGCGAGCCTGTCGAAGGCGTCATCGTCGTCGAAGGTGCCCTGGACGAACCGGATGCCTTCGGCGAGCCGGTTCCACACCGACTCCTTGAACGGCGTCCGCGCGTGCTCCTTGACCGAGTCGTGCACGAGCTCGCCGAAGTCCTGGTGCTCCCAGTCCCGGCGGGCGAAGCCGACCAGCGAGAACCCGGCCGGCAGCAGCCCGCGGTGGGCGAGGTCGTAGATCGCCGGCATCAGCTTCTTGCGGGCGAGGTCGCCGGTCACGCCGAAGATCACCAGGCTGGACGGCCCGGCGATCCGCGGCAGCCGCTTGTCGCGCGGGTCGCGCAGCGGGTTGTTCCAGGCTCGGGTCACTCGCCTGCCTCCTGCACCGCGCGGACCAGTTCGGCCAGGCCGGCTGCCCGGTCGGTGAGGTGCAGGCGCAGCACCGGACGACCGTGCTCCGCGAGCACCTGGCCGTCACCGAGCGCCTGCGCGTGCTGCAGGACGCCGAGCGTGTAAGGCCGGTCCGGCACGTCGAGATCCTGCTCGACCGCGCCGGTGATCTGCAGGAAGACACCGTTCTGGTGCCCGCCCTTGTGGTACTGCCCGGTGGAGTGCAGGAACCGCGGCCCCCACCCGAAGGTGGTCTGACGGCCGGTCCGCTTGGCGATCTCGCCGCGCAGGAGCGACGTCGACGCGTCGTCGAGACGGTCGAGGTACGCCTGCACCGCGATGTAGCCAGTTTGGGGGGCGGAGTCGAAGAAAGCCCGCAGAATGTCCGCGAGCTTCCCGTCCGTCGACACGCCTGCCGCGCCGAACACCTCGACCGCGCCGTCCACAGTGGACGGCTCTTCGCCGCCCTTGAGCGCGTCCGGGTTGTCGAGCAGCGCCCGCGCGGCCTTCTTGGCGGCCTCGACGTCGGGCTGGTCGAACGGGTTGATCCCGAGCAGCCGTCCGGCGAACGCGGTCGCGAACTCCCACAGCAGGAACTGCGCGCCGAGTGAGCCGGTCACCGAGATCTTCGCGGTGCCTTCGGCCTGACCGACGGCCACCGGAGTGGCGTCGTCCTTGGCGTCGGCGAACCCGGGGGACTCCGGGCCCTCGACGGCGACCGGGAGGAGGCCGGTGCCCTGCTTGCCGGTGGACTCGGCGATCAGCTGCTCCGCCCAGTCGGCGAAGCCCTTGATGCCAGATCCCGTGTCGGCGATGACGACCTTCTCGGCGCCCTTTTCGTGCGCCGCGACCCACGCCGCCGCGAGCTTGATCGCGGGGTTGTCCGCCGAGTCGGCGGCCAGGGTCTCGGCGGCCGAAGCGGCTTGGTCGAGCAGGCGGGCGATGTCCGCGCCGGCGAGCCCGGACGGGACGAGCCCGAACGCGGTCAGCGCCGAGTAGCGGCCGCCGACGTTCGGGTCGGCGAGGAAGACCTTGCGGTAACCCTCCTTTTCGGACAGATCCGCGAACGGCGAGCCCGGGTCGGTGACGACCACGATCCGCCGTGCCGCGTCGATGCCCGCGTCGGCGAAGGCCTTCGCGAAGATCCGCCGGTGGCTGTCGGTCTCGACGGTGCCGCCGGACTTCGACGACACGACGATGACCGTGCGCTCCAGGTCACCGGCGAGCGCGTTGGCGACTTGTCCAGGATCGGTGGTGTCGAGGACGGTCAGCGCGACGCCGTCCGTAGCGGTGATCACCTCGGGGGCCAGCGAAGAACCGCCCATGCCCGCGAGGACGACGCGGTCGACGCCCTCCGAACGCAGGTCGGTCCGCAACGCCTCGATCTCGCCGATCAACGGCCGCGAGGACTTGTGCAGCGTCGTCCACGAGAGACGGATCGACGCTTCGGACTCGGCTTCGGGACCCCACAGTGTGGCGTCCTGGGACGCCAATTTCGATGCGACCTGATCGGCGACAAGCCGCTCCGCGAACGGAGCGGCTTCGCCGGCCAGGGCGGCGTCGACAATTTCGACGCCGGTCGTTTCCCCTGCCATGGTCGGTGATCAGTCCTTTGCCTTTTCCAGCTGCCCGGTGACGGTCTCGAGAAGCTCCACCCAGGACTTCTCGAACTTCTCGACACCCTCGTTCTCGAGGGTGAGGAACACGTCGGTGATGTCGATGCCGACAGCGCTCAGTTTGTCGAAGACGGCCTGCGCGTCGGCGCCCTTGCCGGTCACCGTGTCGCCGGTGACGTCGGCGTGGTCCGCCGCGGCGTCGAGGGTCTTCTCCGGCATCGTGTTGACCGTGTCCTTGACGACCAGCTGGTCCACGTAGCGGGTGTCGGAGTACTCCGGGTCCTTCACACCGGTGGAGGCCCACAGCGGACGCTGCGCGTTCGCACCCGCCTCGGCGAGCGCCTTCCAGCGGTCCGAAGCGGAAAGCTCCTCGAACGCCGCGTACGCGAGCCGCGCGTTGGCGAGGGCGGCTTCACCGCGCAGCGCCTTCGCCTCGTCGGTGCCGATGCCTTCGAGTCGCTTGTCGATCTCGGTGTCCACACGGGACACGAAGAACGACGCGACCGAGTGAATGCCCTTGAGGTCGTGGCCGTTGGCCTTGGCCTGCTCGAGCCCGGCGAAGTAGGCCTCGATGACCGCCCGGTACCGCTCGACCGAGAAGATCAGCGTGACGTTGACGCTGATGCCTTCGGCCAGGGTCTTGGTGATGGCCGGGAGACCTTCTTCGGTGGCCGGGATCTTGATCAGCACATTCGGCCGGTCCACGGTCTTCCACAGGTCCTGCGCCTCGGCCAGCGTCTTGTCGGAGTCCTTGGCCAACCGCGGGTCCACCTCGATGGACACCCGGCCGTCGACCCCGTTCGTGGCGGTGTAGACGTCGCGGAACAGGTCCGCGGCGTTGCGTACGTCGGTGGTGGTCAGCTCGCGGATGGCGGCCTCGACGTCGGCGCCGCGGGCGGCGAGCTCCTTGGTCTGCTCGTCGTAGGCCTCGCCCTTCGACATCGCGTTGGCGAAGATCGTCGGGTTGGTCGTCACGCCCACGACGTGCTTGTCGCGGATCAGGCCGGCGAGGTTGCCGGTGTTCAGGCGCTCACGGGACAGGTCGTCGAGCCAGATCGAAACTCCGGCCTCGGACAGCTGCGCGAGCTTGTCGTTGCTCATGCTTTCCCCTTAGTTCTTGGTGTTGGAGATCGAGCGACGGGCGGCCTCGACGACTGCCTCCGCGGTGATACCGAACTCGCGGAACAGCGTGCCGGCGTCGGCCGACGCACCGAAGTGCTCGATCGAAACGTTCTCCCCGGCATCACCGGTGAAGCGGTGCCACGAAAGGGCGATACCGGCTTCGACGGAGACGCGTGCCTTGACCGACGGCGGAAGGACGGAGTCCTGGTAGGACTGGTCCTGCGCGTCGAACCACTCGACACACGGCATCGAGACGACACTCGCCGGGATGCCGTCGGCCTCGAGGGTCTTGCGGGCCTCGACGGCCAGCTGGACCTCGGAGCCGGTCGCGATCAGCACGACCTGGGGTTTACCGTCGGACGCTTCGGCGAGGACGTAACCGCCCCGCTTGACGCCTTCGGCGCTGGTGCCCTCCAGGACCGGCACGTTCTGCCTGGTCAGCGCGAGGCCCGACGGGTGGTGGACGTCCTCCAGGACGGCCTTCCACGCGTATGCGGTCTCGTTGGCGTCCGCCGGGCGGACGACGTTGAGGCCGGGGATCGCGCGCAGCGAGGAGAGCTGCTCGATCGGCTGGTGGGTCGGTCCGTCCTCGCCGAGGCCGATCGAGTCGTGCGTCCACACGTAGGTGATCGGCGCCTTCATCAGCGCGGCCAGCCGCACGGGCGGGCGCATGTAGTCGGAGAAGATCAGGAACGTCGCACCGTAGGGACGGGTGCCGCCATGCAGCGCGATGCCGTTGAGGATCGAGCCCATCGCGTGCTCGCGGATGCCGAAGTGCAGCGTCCGGCCGTACGGGCTGGTCTTCCACATGTCGGTGGAAGCCTTCTCCGGGCCGAACGAGTCGGCCCCCTTCATGGTCGTGTTGTTGCTCTCCGCGAGGTCCGCGGAGCCACCCCACAGCTCGGGAAGCGGGTCGGCGAGGGCGTTGAGCACCTCACCGGAGGCCTTGCGGGTCGCGATGCCCTTGGCGTCCGGCTCCCACTTCGGCAGGTTGTCCGCGAAGCCCTCGGGCAGCGTGCGGGTGGACATCCGGTCCGCGATCTTCTTGCGCTCCGGGTTGGCGGTGCCCCACGCCTCGAACTTCTCCTGCCACGCGGCGCGTGCGGTCTTGCCGCGGTCGACGGCGTGGCGGGTGTGCGCGATGACCTCGTCGTCGACCTGGAAGTTCTGCTCGGGGTCGAAGCCGAGGATCTCCTTGACCGCGGCGACCTCTTCGGCGCCGAGCGCGGCGCCGTGGGCCTTGCCGGTGCCCATCTTCTTCGGCGCCGGGTACCCGATGACGGTCTTCAGCGCGATGAACGACGGGCGCTCGGTCTCCGCCTTCGCGGCCTTGATGGCCTCTTCGATCGCGACGACGTCCTCGCCACCCTCGACCACCTGGGTGTGCCACCCGTAGGCCTCGTAGCGCTTCACGACGTCCTCGGACAGCGCGATCTTGGTGTCGTCCTCGATCGAGATCTCGTTGTCGTCCCAGAAAACGATGAGGTTGCCCAGCTCCTGGCGGCCGGCGATCGACGAGGCTTCGGCGGTGACGCCCTCCTCGATGTCACCGTCGGAGGCGATCACGTAGACGTAGTGGTCGAAGATGCTCTCGCCGACGGCGGGCTCCGGGTCCAGCAGGCCGCGCTCGCGGCGGGCGGCCATCGCCATACCGACGCCGTTGGCCAGGCCCTGGCCGAGCGGGCCGGTGGTGGTCTCGACGCCCTTGGTATGGCGGTACTCCGGGTGACCCGGGGTCTTCGAGTCCCACTTGCGGAGCTGCTTCAGGTCTTCCAGCTCCAGGCCGAACCCGGCGAGGTACAGCTGGATGTAGAGGGTGAGGCTCGAGTGACCCGCGGAGAGGATGAACCGGTCACGGGCGGGCCACTCCGGGTCCGCCGGGTCATGACGCAGCGTCCGCTGGAAGAGCGTGTAGGCGAGCGGCGCCAGGCTCATCGCGGTACCGGGGTGACCGCTGCCGCAGTTCTCGACCGCGTCCGCGGCGAGCACCCGAACGGTGTCGACGGCCCGCGTGTCGAGGTCGGTCCAGTCGGCGGGCACGTTACGCCGGAGGAGTGGGTTCTTCTCGCTGGTAGAGGCGGTTTCGGACACTGAACTCGAACTCCCCGTCATCAGGTTGTGGCTTCTCTTCCCTCATGGGTAACCCACGTGTACCGCTACTAATCTCAATCGATCCGGAAAGGACGATATTCCTGCTCCGGGCCGTTCGCTTCAGGTACGCCGCGACCTACCGCGGCCAGCCTAATGGTTCGGCCGGTCGAGGACCCGCGATCACCCTCTGGAAACAGCACGTCTAACATCGAGGAAGGGTTCAAACGCAGGGATCCGGGGCCCGCCACATCACCCGGAAGCCTGACGGACCCCGGCCCGCAAACTGACGCAGGGAGTGAAATGTCGTTGGTGAACGCTGCGCACGGACGCAGTGACAACACCAGCGCCGTACATCCGACCGGTGAACGACCGCACGGTGGCCGGCGAACAATCCGCCAGGTCGTCGGCGCGTACGCCGCCCTCGCGAAGCCCAGGGTGATCGAGCTACTCCTCGTCACCACGATTCCCGCGATGTTCCTGGCAGGCAGGGAAATCCCGTCGCCGTGGCTGGTGCTCGCGACGCTCGTGGGCGGGACCATGGCCGCCGGTAGCGCCAACGCCTTGAACTGCGTCATCGACGCGGACATCGACAAGGTGATGAACCGCACGAAGCGCCGCCCGCTGGTGAAGGAATCGGTTCCTCGTCGTGGTGCGCTGATCTTCGGTCTCGCGCTCGGTGTCCTGTCGGCCGTCGTGCTCTATTTCACGGTGAATCTGCTCTCGGCGATTCTCGCGATCGCGACGATCTTGTTCTACATCTTCGTCTACACGCTGCTGCTGAAGCGGCGCACGTCACAGAACGTGGTCTGGGGCGGCGCGGCGGGCTGCATGCCGGTCATCATCGGCTGGTCCGCCGTCACCGGCACCGTCGAGTGGCCCGCGTTCGTGATGTTCGGCGTCATCTTCTTCTGGACCCCACCGCACACCTGGGCGCTGGGCATGAAGTACCGCGACGACTACGAGCGCGCCGGTGTGCCGATGCTGCCGGTGGTCGCCACCCCGCAGTACGTGGCGCGGCAGATCGTCATCTACTCGTGGGTGATGGTCGCCTGGACGTTGCTGCTGGTCCCGGTGACGAGCTGGATCTACACGACGTTCGCGATCCTGGCGGGCGGCTGGTTCCTCTTCTACGCGCACAGCCTGAACGCGGCGGTGCGGCGTGGTGAGGAGACCAAGCCGATGTCGCTGTTCCACCGTTCGAACACGTACCTGATGATCGTGTTCGTCGCGCTGGCCGTGGACTCGGCCATCGGCCTGCCGGTCATCGGCCCGCCCTTCTGACCTCTTAGCGCGTGAAGGCCTCGGTCCGTGAAGGACCCCTTGAGGGACCCTGGGTCCCTCAAAGTTCCCCTCACCCCACGCCGGAATGTCACGCTGGTCTCAGCAGCACCACAGCCACGATGACGCCGCGTGTCAGGCCCTCCGTTCCCTCGGCTCAGCCGAGCAATCTCGGCCTTCGCACGGTTCCTGTACTTCAGGTGGTTCAGGGCGCCGGTGATCGTTGGGGGGGCGCGAGTGGCAGGACGTTGAGGATCAAGGGCGGCGGGTTCGTGTGACCAGCGGGACGACTCGCGTGACCAGATGGACGACACGCGTGTCCAGAGGGACGGTTCGCCGCTGAGCCCGGCCGCACGCGTGTCGTCCGCCCCGTCACGCGTGCCGTCCAACCCATCACGCGAAACGGCCAGATCGCCATGAGGGTCTCGAGTGGTAGCCGCCCTTGTCACTCACGGCCTCCGGCCGCTCCCCACCTGGTGGCCTTCCTCCTGGTCCGGGTGACCGGGAGGGAATGAGATGATGGCGGGCGCCGTTGTAACCCTTTCGGCCCCTGTCCCACCTCTCGAAAGCAGGCTGCTTTTGTCCGTGTCCCCGGACCGGGAACTCGACGCGCTCGAGCAGGACGTCGCGCTCGAGCAGGAGTACGTCACCACCCTTTACCGCAAGCTCGACGCCGAACGCGTCGACGCGCAGCGCAGGCTCGACCAGACGCTGCGCCAGACCGGCGGCACCCCGCAGGCGCGCACCGAACGTGACGTCGCCACGACGCTGTACACCGACAGGCTGTCCCAGCTGAGTTCCGTCGAGCAGGGCCTGTGCTTCGGCCGTCTCGACTTCCTGCCCGATCATGCCGAAGAGACCACCTACGTCGGGCGGCTCGGGCTGTTCGACGAGGACGACGAGTACCGCCCGCTGCTCGTCGACTGGCGTGCGCCGGTCGCGCGGCCCTTCTACCTGGCCACCGCCGCCTCGCCCGAAGGCGTCCGCCGACGTCGCCACATCCGGTCGCTGAGCAGGAAGGTCGTCGGCGTCGACGACGAGATCCTCGATCTCTCCGCCGCCGACCAGGGGCAGGACCTCGGTCTCGCGGGCGAGGCGGCGCTGTTGGCCGCGCTCGAACGCCGCCGCACCGGTGAGATGAGTGACATCGTCGCCACCATCCAGGCCGAGCAGGACCGCATCATCCGCGCGTCGCCGAACGGCGTCCTGGTGGTACAGGGCGGGCCGGGTACCGGTAAGACCGCGGTCGCGCTGCACCGCGCGGCGTACCTGCTCTACACGCACCGGCAGCAGCTCACCACGCGCGGCGTGCTGGTGGTCGGGCCGAACAGCACGTTCCTCCGCTACATCGGGCAGGTCCTGCCGTCGCTGGGCGAGACCGGGGTGCTGCTGGCCACGATCGGGCAGCTGTACCCGGGCCTCGACGCCACCGGGCCGGTCACCCGCGAGGCCGCGGAGATCAAGGGCCGTCCGGTGATGGCCGACGTGCTCGCCAACGCCGTCCGCGACCGGCAGCGCGTGCCGGAACCGGTGCTGGAGATCGAGTTCGAGCGCGAGATCCTCATGCTCGACCGCAAGACCTGCACCGAGGCCAGGACGCGGGCCCGCCGGTCGCGCCGCCCGCACAACCTGGCCCGGCGGATCTTCGTCTCCGACCTCCTCGACGCGCTGACCCGCCAGGCCGCCCGCAGACTGGGGGAGGACCTGCTCGACGCGCGGGACGTCCAGGACATCCGTGCCGAGGTCTCCGCCGACAAGAAGGTGGCCGCCGCGATCAACGGGTTGTGGCCCACGCTCACCCCCGAGATCGTGCTCGACGAGCTGTTCGCCGAGCGCGAACGGTTGCGCAGCGCGTCCGGGAAAGCCTTGTCGGACACCGATCGTGAGCACCTCTACAGCCCGACGGACGCCAAGTGGAGCCCGGCCGACGTCCCGCTGCTCGACGAACTCGCCGAGCTGCTCGGCGAGGACGACACCGACGCGAGGGTCGAGCGCGCCCGCCGGGAGCGGGAAGACCGCGCCTACGCGGAAGGCGTGCTCGACATCCTCGAACAGGACGAGGAGATCATCGACGAGGAACTGCTGCGGGTGGGCGACGTCCTCGACGCCGAACTGTTCGCCGAACGTCAGCAGCGCCGCAGCGAGATGACCGCGGCGCAGCGGGCGGCCCAGGACCGCACCTGGACCTTCGGGCACGTGATCGTCGACGAGGCGCAGGAACTGACCGCGATGGACTGGCGGCTGCTGATGCGCCGGTCGCCGAACCGGTCGATGACGCTCGTCGGTGACGTCGCCCAAACCGGGGCGGCAGGGGGAGCGCGGACGTGGGGCGAGGTGCTGTCGCCGTACGTCGCCGATCGTTGGCGGCTCGAAGAGCTGACCGTGAACTACCGGACCCCGGCGGAGATCATGGCCGTCGCGTCCCGCGTGCTCGCCGACGTCGATCCCGCGCTGGAAGCGCCGGTTTCGGTGCGGGAGACGGGTTTCGAGCCATGGCTGCGCTCCGTGGAACCGGCGGAACTCGCCGCCGGGCTGCCCGGTCTCGTGGCGGCGGAACTGTCCGCCGTGGACGGTGGGACGGTCGCCGTGCTGTGCCCGGTCCCGCTGATCGAGACGGTGTCGGAGGCGCTCGGCGAGACAGGGGACCGCGTGTCGGTGATGGCGGTGGAGCGGGCGAAGGGCCTGGAGTTCGACTCGGTGGTGCTGGTCGCCCCTGACGAGATCGTCGCCGGGTCCCCGCGCGGGCTCAACGATCTCTACGTCGCCCTGACCAGGGCGACCCGTCGGATGGGCGTAGTGCAGACCGGTGACCTTGTTCCGGCGCTGGAGGGTCTTGGCTAAGGTCGGCCGCATGCGCACATTCGGCAAGATCGTGGTCATCGGCGCGGGCGTCCTCGCCCTGGCGGCCTGTGGCGAGAAGCAGAACACCGCAGGCTCGGCTTCCAGCCCCGCCCCCGCCCCGTCGTCCTCCAGCGAGGCAGGCGCCGCTTCGAAGGGCAAGGAGTGCACGGCGGACGACGTCAAGACCACCGGGAAATTCGGGGAGGCGCCGACCATCACCATCCCGGACGACTGCGACCCGCCGAAGAAGCTCATCACCAAGGACCTCGAGCCCGGCACCGGCGAGGGCGCCAAGGCGGGCGCGAAGCTGAAGATGAACTACTCGCTGGTCACCTGGTCCAACAAGCAGAAGCTGGACAGCTCCTTCGACCGCGGCGAGCCGTTCGAACTCGACCTCGGCGCCGGCATGGTCATCAAGGGCTGGGACCAGGGCCTGGAAGGGATCAAGCAGGGCGCGCGGCGGCTGCTGATCATCCCGCCGGACCTCGGCTACGGTCAGGGCGGCAACGGCATCGCGCCGAACGAGACGCTCGTGTTCGTCACTGACGCCGTGAGTGTCCCGACCGACAAGGGCTGAGCTCACTGGAGCTGAAGGGGCCCTTCCCCGCATCTCACGCGGTGAAGGGCCCCTTCGCTGCATGCGATGCGGGGAAAGTCCCCTTCAGCTCCCGGCGTACTCCCAGGTGAGCAGGGTGATCTCCAGGCCCTTCTCGACCTTCACCTCAGGTTCCCTGTCGGTGACGGCGTAGCCGACGCGGCGTGCGACGGCCACGCTCGCCGTGTTCTGCGCGTCGATCTTCAGCCGGAGCGGCCCGAGACCGTGTTCCAGCGCGTAGGCGGTGAGCACCCGGAGAGACCGTGCCGCGAGATCTTGTCCGCGGTGGGCCGGGCCGACCGCGTAGCCGAGTTCGACGTGGCCTTCTTCCGGTAGGAACAGCACCACTTCGCCGAGTGGCTCGCCGCCGTCGACCGTGATGGCGAGCCGCCGCCCCGTCCCGTCCATGCGACGGGTGAGACTCTTCTCGTAGTGCCCCTTCGCCGCCACCTCGTCGAACGGAGACGGCAACGGCGTGAAGCGCGCGACGGCGGGGTTGTGGAACAGGCCGGGCATGAACGCGACGTCGTCCTCGATCCAGTCGCGCAGCACGAGGCCTTCCCCGGTGAGCCGGACCTGCTCCGGCCAGATCACGGTCACGGAATCAGCAGGAGCTTGCCGGTGGTGCGCCGCCCCTGCAGATCTTCGTGCGCCTGGCTGGCTTCGGCCAGGGGATAGCGGCCGCCGATCCTGATGTTCAGCGAGCCGTCCCGCACGGCGGCGAACAGTTCGTTCACCCGCCACTCCAGTTCCTCGCGGGTGAGCACGTAGTGCGCTGAGGTCGGGCGGGTGAGGTACACCGAGCCGCTGCGGTTGAGCAGTTGCGGGTCGATCGGTGGCACCGGGCCGCTGGCCGCGCCGTAGAGGGCGAGCAGGCCGCGGATCCTCAGGCTCGCCAGGCTGCCGTCCACAGTGGACTTGCCGACGCCGTCGTAGACCACCGCGACGCCCTTGCCGCCGGTGAGTTCACGGGCCGCCTCGGCGAAGTCGACCTGGTCGTAGCGGATGACGTCGTCCGCACCCGCCTCCGTGGCGAGTTCGGCCTTCTCGGCGGTGGAGACGGTGCCGATCACCCGTGCGCCGCGGGCCTTGGCGAGCTGGACCAGCAGCAGGCCCATCCCGCCCGCGGCGGCGTGGACGAGGACGTCGTCACCGGCCTTGACCTCGTAGGTCGAGGCGATGAGCGCGTGCGCGGTGACGCCCTGCAGCATCGTCGCGGCGGCGGTCTCCTCGGTCACGCCGTCCGGGATCTTCACCGCGACCGAGGCGGGGAGCAGACGGCGCTGGGCGTAGCTGCCCAGCGAGCCCTGCCAGGCGACCCGATCGCCGACGGCGAAACCGGTCACGCCGTCGCCGATCGCGGCGACCGTGCCCGCGCCCTCCATGCCCAGGATGAACGGCGTGTCGATGGGGTAGATGCCCTCGCGGTGATAGGTGTCGATGTAGTTGACGCCCGCCGCAGCGATGTCCACCAGCAATTCCCCGGCACCGGGTTCGCCGACCTCGACTTCGGACAGCTCAAGGACTTCGGGACCGCCGGTTCGCCGGATCTGCACTGCCGTGGGCATACATCCTCCTCGTTCAAGGTCGTTCCGACCGGGACAACTATGGCCGACGCCACGGTTATTCCGCGTCGCGGGCCTTTCGCGGTTAAGCTCGGCCCGTGGCTGAGACCGAAGAGAAGACCGAGACCGCCGCCCCGACGTCGCGCCAGGTCGCGGCCGCCCGTGACTTCGTCAAGCGGCACGGGAAACCGTCGCGCGCGGTGGTGGAGAACATCGGGCGGATCGGTGCCAGGGTCGTGCTCGTGGGCGCCGACGGCGCGCTCGGCGACGTCGTCGTCGTCTCCATGGAGGCAGGCGAGGCGCTGGTCGAGGCCGTCGAAGACCTCGAGCCCGCCGAGTGGGACAGCGAGACCGTGAAGGCCACCAAGATCGGTGCCGAGCACCGCCGCCGGATGGCGGGGAAGTGAGCGGTTCCGCGATCTTCGTCGCGTGCTCCGCACTGCCGGAAGGCGACGGTGACGAACACGCCGTTCCCGAGGCGATGGCCGACCTCGGCTTCAAGACCCGCTGGGCGGCCTGGGACGACACGACCGTCGACTTCGGCGCCGCGGACATCGTCGTGCTGCGCGCCACCTGGGACTACGCCGAGCGTCGCGACGAGTTCCTGTCCTGGGCCGAAACCGTGCCCGTGCTGTCCAACTCGGCCGAAGTCGCGCGCTGGAACACCGACAAGTCCTATCTGGCGGAACTCGGCGACGCCGGGGTCTCGGTCGTGCCGACGACCTTGATCGCACCGGGGGACGAGACACCGCGCTGGCCCAAGAGCGATTTCGTGCTGAAGCCCGCGATCGGTGCCGGCTCCCGGGGCGTCGGGAAGTTCACGCCGGCCCGCGCCGAAGACGCCGCGTCGCATCTGAAGAGTCTTCACGGCGAGGGCCACACCGCAGTGATGCAGCCGTATCAGCCCAGCGTGGACAGTGAAGGCGAGCTCGCGCTGGTGTACTTCGGCGGCGTGTACTCGCACGCGTTCTCGAAGGCCGCGATGCTGGGCCGGGAACTCGACGAATCCGGTTTGTACGTCACGGAAAAGCTCGCGCCCGTGCAGCCGCCCGCGAAATTCCGGGCCTTGGCCGAAGACGTTTTGGACGCGACGGCGGCGCTGCTCGGCATCTTGCGCGCGGAACTGCTCTACGCCCGCGTCGATCTCGTCGCCGGTCCGGACGGCAGGCCGCTGTTGCTGGAACTGGAACTCGTAGAGCCGTCGCTCGGCTTCCGGCAGACCGACGCCGACGCCGCTTGGCGCTTCGCCTCGGCTGTGCGGCAGCAACTCTCCTGACGCAAGTCGTCCTCTAGTTGCGGTAGATGCGTGTGCAAGTACCGCAACTAGAGGACGAAATGCGGGGCCTTAGGCGGGTTTCACGCGTTTCGCGGCCAGACGTTCGGGTTTCGGCCACCGCACGTCCCGCGCCCAGCCGAACTTCTCGAACAGCCAGATCACCCGCGCCGAAACGTCGACCTGTCCGCGCAGGACGCCGTGCCGCGCGCAGGTCGGGTCGGCGTGGTGGGAGTTGTGCCACGACTCGCCCATGGAAAGGATCGCCAGCGGCCAGAAGTTGGCCGCCTTGTCACGGCTGGCGAACGGGCGCTCGCCGATCAGGTGACAGATCGAGTTCACCGACCAGCTGACGTGGTGCAGGAATGCGATCCGGACCAGCCCGGCCCAGAAGAACCCGGTCACCGCACCCCACCACGACCAGCTGATCAGCCCGCCGAGCACCGCGGGCAGCGCGAGACTGAGCGTGATCCACAGCCAGAAGTAGCGGTTCACGACGCGAAGATCCTTGTCGGCCACCAGGTCCGGCGCGAAGCGCTCGTAGTTGGTCACCTCGCGGCCGAACATCCAGCCCATATGCGCGTGCCAGAACCCGCGCAGCAGCGCCGTGGGCGACGTTCCGAACAGCCAGGGGGAGTGCGGGTCGCCTTCGCGGTCGGCGAAGGCGTGGTGACGTCGGTGGCTGGCCACCCAGAAGATGACCGACCCCTGCACCGCGAAACCGCCGGCGATGGCGAGCGCGATCCGCAACGGGCGGCCGGCCTTGAAGGCGCCGTGGGTGAAGTAGCGGTGGTACCCGACGGTCACCCCGAGCGTTCCCAGCGTGTAGAACACGGCCGCCAGCGCGAGGTCGACCCAGGTCATGCCCCAGCCCCACACGATCGGCACGGCGGCGAGCAGGGCGACGAACGGGACCAGCAGAAAAGTCTTGAGTATCAGCATCTCCCCAGCCCCTCTGCGGTGGGAGATCAGGGGTTTGGACTGACTGGCCGGTGCGTCCGGCTCCGTGCTGGCGGTCATGCGACACCTCGTGACTCGACTCGGAGGTGACCCCCGTGTGGGGCACCGAACGCAGCGTAAGGGCATCGTCTGGCGCGCACGCCGCCCGGGGGTTACGTCCGGTTTGCCGAGGGGTCAGTTCGAGGTGGCTAGTTCCCGCTCGGGGGCCTCGGCAAACGGCGCGGGACCGCGATCGCGTGAGCCACACCACAACGCCGCCGTCGCGATGATCACCGCCGCGGAGCCGAGGACGTGGAACGAGACCAACGCCTCCGGCACACCCAGCGCGTACTGCACCGAGCCCAGGACGCCCTGAGCGAGCGCGATGACCCACACGACGCTGTAGCGCCTCCACAGCTGCTTCGGCGTGCTGCCACGCATCAGCTGGAGCCCGAACACGGCCAGCACGATCAGGTAGGCCACCAGCAGCCCGCCGTGGATCTGCGTGAGCGTCTCGATCGGCGCCTGGAACCGGTGGGTGCCGGGGTCGCCGCCGTGCGGTCCCGCACCGGTGACCGTGGTGCCGGCGATGAGGACGGCCCACATCACGGCGGCGAGCACGACCAGCGTCTTGCGGCCCGCGTCCGGGATCAGCCAGCGGGCGGGCTCGTCACCCTCCTTGAACGCGCGCAGCAGCAGGACCGCGAGCCAGACCAGGGGAGTGGAGGCAAGGAAGTGCAGTGCGACGGTCCACCATTCGAGCTTCGCGAGCACGGTGATCCCGCCGACGACGGCCTGCAGCAGCACGCCCGCGGGCATCGTCCAGGCCAGTTTCACCAGACGACGGCGGCTCGGGTGCTCGATCTGTACACGCCAGGCGGTGATCACGCACAGCGCGGCGACGGCGATGACGACGCCGGTCAGCATCCGGTTCCCGAATTCGATCCACTGGGTGAGCGCGTCGAATTCCGGGTGTGCCACGGGCACGATGCTGCCTTCGACGCACTGCGGCCAGGTCGGGCAGCCGAGGCCCGAGCCGGTGACGCGGACGACCGAGCCGGTGACGCCGATTCCGGCCTGTGCGATCACCGCCGCCATCGCGACCGCTCGCTGAACCGCGAACGAGGGATACGGCAGACGCGCTACAAGGCTCTGGAACGGCACGCCTTCGATGCTAGAACGCCGTTCCTGAGAGCGTTCCACCGGCCGCACCCGCTGTGTCCGCCGCCTCAGGTGAGGCGGGTGGTCTTGCTCGCCAGCGCGCCCGCGACGACACCCCAGCCGACGAGGACCGCGAACGGGCCCCAGCCGAACGAGCCGTTCAGCAGCACCGACCGCAGACCTTCGGCGAGCGCGCCCGAGGGCAGCAATTCCACGATCGTCGCGACGCCGGACGGCATCGTCGACGGCGCCAGCAGGATGCCGCCGGCGAGCAGCAGCACGAACCAGACGATGTTCGCCAGCGCCAGCACCGCTTCCGCGCGCAGCGCCCCGCCGAGCAGCAACCCCAGCGCGCCGAACGCGAACGTGCCGACGATCAGGAACGGGATCGCACCGAGGATTCCGCCGAGCGACGGCGACCAGCCCAGCAGCGCGGCGACGGCACCGAGGATCACGGCCTGCAGCGCGACCACGACCAGCGCGGCGGTCACCCGGCCGGCGACGAGCAGCCAGCGGGGCAGCGCGGTGGCGGAAAGCCGTTTGAGGACACCGTATCGGCGGTCGAAGCCGAGTGCGATGGCCTGTCCGGTGAACGCGGACGACATCACCGCCAGCGCCAGGATCCTCGGCGTGATCCAGTCCACTTTGGACGCCGAACCGAGCTGTGCCGACGGCAGGATGTCCAGCAGCGACAGGCCGATCAGCAGCGCGAGCGGGATGAGCAGGGTCAGCAGGATCTGCTCGCCGTGGCGCAGGGTCAGACTCACCTCGACCTTCGCGTGCGTGCGCAGCATCTTGCCGAGCGAACCGCGACCGGGGGCCGGGGTGAACGTGCCCGCGGCGAACCGCGGGGCGGGCGTCGTGATCATGCGCGCAATTCCCGTCCGGTCAGCTCCAGGAAGACCTCTTCCAGCGTGCGCCTGCCGACCTGCAGTTCCTCGGGCATGACGCCCTGCTGCGCGCACCACGCCGTCACCGTCGACACGACCTGCGGGTCGATCGGGCCCTCGACGAGGTACGTCCCCGGCGCGGACTCGTGGACGAGGTGACCTTCGGGCAGTGCCGCGGTCAGCAGGCCGATGTCGAGCCGCGTCCTCGCCTTGAAACGCAGCTGCGCGGCCTCGCCCGCGTCGACGGTCAGCGACTGTGGGGAGCCTTCGACGACGACCTTGCCGTGGTCCACGATCACGACGGTGTCGGCCAGCGTTTCGGCCTCTTCCATCAGGTGCGTGGTGAGCAGCACGCTGACCCCGTCGGCGCGCAACGCTCCGAGCAGCTCCCAGACCAGGCGGCGGGCCTGCGGGTCCATGCCCGCCGTCGGCTCGTCGAGGAAGAGCAGTTCCGGGCGTCCGACGAGCGCGCAGGCGAGGGAAAGCCGCTGCTGCTGCCCACCGGAAAGCCGTTTGAACGGCGTCTTCCGCGCGCCCGAAAGTCCGAGGATGTCCAGCAGCCAGGCCGGATCGAGCGGGTTCGCGGCACACGCCGCGACCAGTCCGAGCATTTCGTCGGCCCGGACACCGGGATACGCGCCGCCGCCCTGGGGCATCACGCCGATCCGCGGCCGCAGCGCCGTCCCGTCCCGTGCCGGGTCCATGCCCAGCACGCGGACTTCGCCGTCGTCAGCGCGCAGGAAGCCTTCGCAGATCTCGACGGTGGTGGTCTTGCCGGCCCCGTTCGGGCCGAGCAGAGCGAGCAGTGTGCCACGTTCCATCCGCAGGTCGAGTCCATCGACCGCGGTGGTGGATCCGTAGCGTTTCACCAGCCCGGTGATCTCGACGGCGGGGGTGTTCACGACAGGTCACGATACGGCCTCACGCCGGGACCGAATGCTCCGGGGACGGTCTGGACAGCAGCAGCGGCGAGATGCGGTGGACGATGAACAGCCCCAGAAGTGTGACCGCCCCCGCGGCGGCCCACGCGAACGGCAGGACGTAACCGCGGCCGTCGAAGGTGCTGCCCGTCGTGGGCAGCAGGAACGGCAGGACGGCGGTGACGATCGTCGCGGCGATGCGGAACCGCGACGTTCCCGCGGCCGCGGCGAGCGGGATGATCGCCCACAGCAGGTACCAGGGCTGCAGTGCCACGTGCAGCACCATCACCGCGCCCAGCGAGACGCCGAGGCCGATGATCGGCCGGTAGCGCCAGTTGAAGCTGTCCCAGAGGAACTTGAGTGTCACGGCGCCCGCGACGAGGTAGCCGAGGGTGCCGAGGATCGGCACCATCGCGTTGGTGTGGTTGCCGAGGCCGAGCGCGATGCCGAGGACGCCGCCGAGAGCGGCGAGTTCCGACGTCGGCGAGATCCACGAGCGGACCAGTCCAGGGGTCCCGAGCGCGCCGACCCAGCCGAAGCCGAGGCCGGTGCCGTAACAGACCGCGACCAGCACGACGCCGAACAACAGCGCCATCGGCGCCGCCGCGGTGAGCAGGTCCTTGAGCTTGCCGTGCCAGCGTCTCGCCACCATCACCGTGAAGAACGGCAACGCCAGGATCGCGTTCAGCTTCACCGCGACGCCGAGGGTGATGATCGCCACCCCGAGCCCGATGAACAGCAGTTCGCCCTTGGCCAGTGGCGGGGGAGCGTCGCCCTTGAACCGCACCGGCATCCGGCTGAGGCCGACCTCCAGCCCGGCCACCATGAGGCCGATCGCCAGCGCGTCGTTGTGGGCGCCCGCGACGAAGTGGAAGATCAGCAGCGGGTTCGCCGCGCCGAGCCACAGCGCGGTGGCGGGTTGCACGCCGAAGCGCCGGGCCAGCCGGGGCAGCGCCCAGATGATCAGGATGACGCCGATCAGCGCGAGACCGCGCTGCAGCAGTACCCCGGTGACGATGCTCCCGTTGCTCAGCGGGGCGAGCCAGCCGCCGAGGCGCAGCAGCAGCGGCCCGTAGGGAGCCGGGGTCTCGCGCCACATGTTGGAGACACCCGAGGTCAGCGGATCGGAGACACCGAGCGCTTCGGCGGGGCCGAGGGAGTACGGATCCATCCCGCGCGCCACGATCTCGCTCTGCGCGAGATAGCTGTAGACGTCGCGGGAGAACAGTGGCGGGATGAACAGCAGCGGCGCGCACCAGAGCGCGATCGTGCGGGCGAGCTGGCCCTGGGTGGCGAGGCGGCGGCGCGCGGGCTGTGCGAACCGGCCGAGCAGCAGCCAGCTCAGCACGATGATCGCCATCCCGGCCAGGCCCATCGCGAGCGAGACGGTGGGGATACGGGTGAACAGCCGCAGGACCGGGATGTTCTGCACCGGGTTGATCACCGGTGCGGCACCCGCGCCGAGCGAGCCGAGGGCGAGGAACAGGGAACCGACCGCGCCGAACCGGCGGACCACGTTCAGCCCGCGCAGTTCCCTGTCGTCGAGCGGTTCGGGTTCGTGCGGGCGTGCCGGGGACAGCGTCGCCACCGATCCCGGCGCCGGGTCTTCCGGTACCGCCCCGTCCGTGTCCCGCTGTGCCGGGTGTTCGCCCACTGCCACGCACGAAGGGTAGCGATCGCGGGAACAGACTGAACGGGTACGTGGTTACCGCCGGGGCCGAAGGGGACCATCCCCGCGTAGGACGCGGTGAAGGACGCTTTCGTCTCATCGCATGCGGGTAAAGCGTCCTTCAGCTCCGGCAGGGGCGAAGTGACCCGCGCCACTCCGTGAGGCACCCCTCTTTGCCGTCTCCCCGGAAATACGTCACACTTGTGTTGTGAAAAAGACGGAGACACGGGACGAGGCCGGTGGCGACATGTCGCGCGCCGACGTCCAGCCTGTCCCCGTCCAGGTCGGCCCCGAGGGCCGGACCAGGCACGAAGTGGCCCGCTTGCTGCTGGAACAGGGTCCGATGACCGCCATCGTGGTCGCCGAGCAGCTGGGGATCAGCGCCGCCGCCGTCCGCCGTCATCTGGACGCGCTCCTGGCCGACGGCGAGGCCGAGACCCGCGACGCGCCCCGTCGTGGCCCCCGTGGACGAGGCCGTCCCGCCAAGAACTTCCTGCTCACCGAAGCGGGCCGCGCCCGGTTCGGACACGCTTACGACGATCTCGCGTCCTCGGCCATCCGGTTCCTCTCCGAACACGCCGGCGAAGACGCCGTGAAGGCCTTCGCGGAGGCCCGTGTAGCTTCGCTGGTCGGCCCGCATCAAGAGGCCATCGCCAAGCACACGGATCCCGCCGCTCGCGCCGAGGCCCTCGCTGCGGCGCTGACCAGGGAGGGTTACGCTGCGTCGACCCGCCAGGTCGGGGTCGGTGAACAGCTCTGCCAGCACCATTGCCCGGTCGCCCACGTCGCCGCCGAGTTCCCCCAGTTGTGTGAAGCCGAGACAGAGGCTTTCGCGGAACTCCTGGGTACTCACGTGCAGCGACTGGCGACCATCGCACGCGGTGACAACGCGTGCACCACACACGTACCCGTCGCTTCGGCGGGTCACCCGGCCACACCCGCGCCGGGAAGCACGGCGCCCTCTCCAGGGCGCACAGCACGGATCCCGAATGGAGGGAAACCCGCATGACTGCCGCTGCCGAGCAGCGCACTCCCACCACCGCGCCCATGAGCCAGGAAGAGACCATCGAGTCCCTTGGCAAGTACGCGTTCGGCTGGGCGGACTCCGACGAGGCGGGCTCTACTGCCCGTCGCGGACTGAACGAGGACGTCGTCACCGACATCTCCTCGAAGAAGTCCGAGCCGGAGTGGATGCGCGAAGCACGACTGAAGGCGCTCAAGCTCTTCGACTTGAAGCCGATGCCTAACTGGGGTGCGGACCTCTCCGGGATCGACTTCGACAACATCAAGTACTTCGTGCGGTCCAGTGAGAAGCAGGCCACCTCCTGGGAAGACCTGCCCGAGGACATCAAGAACACGTACGACCGGCTCGGCATCCCCGAGGCGGAGAAGCAGCGCCTCGTCGCCGGTGTCGCCGCGCAGTACGAGTCCGAGGTCGTCTACCACTCGATCCGTGAGGATCTGGAGGCGCAGGGCGTCCTGTTCCTGGACACCGACACCGCGCTCAAGGAGCACCCGGAGATCTTCAAGGAGTACTTCGGCTCCGTGATCCCGGCCGGGGACAACAAGTTCTCCGCGCTGAACACCGCGGTGTGGTCCGGCGGCTCGTTCATCTACGTGCCCAAGGGCGTCAAGGTGGACATCCCGCTGCAGGCCTACTTCCGGATCAACACCGAGAACATGGGCCAGTTCGAGCGGACCCTGATCATCGTCGACGAAGACGCCTACGTGCACTACGTCGAGGGTTGCACCGCGCCGATCTACCAGTCCGACTCGCTGCACTCGGCGGTCGTGGAGATCATCGTGAAGAAGGGCGCCCGCTGCCGTTACACGACCATCCAGAACTGGTCGAACAACGTCTACAACCTGGTCACCAAGCGCGCCAAGTGCGAAGAGGGCGCGACCATGGAGTGGATCGACGGCAACATCGGTTCCAAGGTCACGATGAAGTACCCGTCCGTCTTCCTGATGGGCGAGCACGCCAAGGGCGAGGTCCTCTCGGTCGCCTTCGCGGGCGAGGGCCAGCACCAGGACGCCGGCGCGAAGATGGAGCACCTGGCGCCGCACACCTCCTCGACCATCGTGTCGAAGTCGGTGGCGCGCGGCGGTGGCCGCACCTCCTATCGCGGCCTGATCAAGATCGCGAAGCGGGCACACCACTCGCGGTCCAGCGTGGTCTGTGACGCGCTGCTGGTCGACACGATCTCGCGGTCGGACACGTACCCGTACGTCGACATCCGCAACGACGAGGTCTCCATGGGCCACGAGGCGACCGTCTCGAAGGTCAGCGAAGACCAGATGTTCTACCTCATGTCGCGCGGTCTCGACGAGGCCGAGGCCATGGCGATGATCGTGCGCGGGTTCGTCGAGCCCATCGCGCGTGAGCTGCCGATGGAGTACGCGCTCGAGCTGAACCGCCTGATCGAGCTTCAGATGGAAGGGTCCGTCGGCTAGTCATGTCGGTTACCGAGAACAACGTTTCCGAAGCGATGCGCGAAGGGGTTCGCGAGCCCGCCGGCTCTGGAGGCACAGTGGTGCCGGCGACCTCTCGCGCGGAGCGCTTCACCTCCCACGACGTCGAGGCCTTCGAGGTCCCCGGCGGTCGTGAGGAGAACTGGCGCTTCACTCCGATGAAGCGGCTGCGCGGTCTGCACGACGGGTCCGCCACCGCTTCGGGTTCGGCCACCGTCGAGTCCGACGCCGCGCCCGAACTGAAGATCGAACAGGTCGGCCGGGACGACGAGCGCCTCGGCGTCGCGGGTGTCCCGAGCGACCGGATCGCCGCGCAGGCGTACTCGGCGTTCACCGAGGCCACCGTCATCACGGTGCCCAAGGAGACCAAGGCGTCGAA
This sequence comes from Amycolatopsis sp. cmx-11-51, assembly GCF_047608665.1. Taxonomy (NCBI): domain Bacteria; kingdom Bacillati; phylum Actinomycetota; class Actinomycetes; order Pseudonocardiales; family Pseudonocardiaceae; genus Amycolatopsis; species Amycolatopsis sp. cmx-11-51. The sequence continues at coordinate 668,247 of NZ_JADNQO010000002.1, forward strand.
GCCGTCGACGGTGAAGATCACCGGCCCCGGCGAGGGCGAGGTCGCCTACGGGCATCTGCAGGTCCGCGCCGAGCAGTTCTCCGAGGCCGTCATCGTCCTCGACCACGTCGGCTCCGGCACCTACGCCGACAACGTCGAGTTCGTCATCGGCGATTCGGCGAACGTGACCGTGGTCAGCGTCCAGGACTGGGCCGACGACGCGGTGCACGTGTCCGAGCAGCACCTGAAGCTCGGCCGCGACGCCACGCTCAAGCACATCGTCATCACCCTTGGCGGTGACCTGGTTCGCGTCTCGCCGACGGCGACCTTCGCCGACAAGGGCGGCGATGTCGAGATGCTCGGCCTGTACTTCGCGGACGAAGGACAGCACCAGGAGCACCGTCTCTTCGTCGACCACGCCGTGCCGAACTGCAAGTCGCGGGTGATGTACAAGGGCGCACTACAGGGTGACGGCGCGCACACCGTGTGGGTCGGCGACGTGCTGATCCGGGCGGCCGCCGAGGCCACCGACACCTACGAGCTCAACCGCAACCTGGTGCTGACGCCGGGCGCGCGGGCGGACTCGATCCCGAACCTGGAGATCGAGACCGGTGAGATCGAAGGCGCCGGGCACGCGAGCGCGACGGGAAGGTTCGACGACGAGCAGTTGTTCTACCTTCAGTCGCGTGGAATCGGCGAGGACGCCGCGCGGCGCCTGGTCGTACGCGGGTTCTTCCACGAGATCCTGGTCAAGATCGGCGTTCCCGAGGTGCGCGAGCGTCTCGAGGCCGCGATCGAAGCCGAGCTCGAAGCCGTGGGCGTCTAAGCCCTCGTCCGTCCACATCAGACTTTAGGAAAGAAATGCCTACGCTGGAAATCAAGGATCTGCACGCCTCGGTCACGACCGAGGAGGGCCCCAAGGAGATCCTCAAGGGCGTCAACCTGACCATCAAGTCGGGCGAGACCCACGCGATCATGGGCCCCAACGGTTCGGGCAAGTCCACACTGTCCTACGCCATCGCCGGTCACCCCAAGTACGAAGTCACCTCCGGGCAGGTCCTGCTCGACGGTGAGGACGTGCTGGAGATGAGCGTCGACGAGCGCGCCCGCGCGGGCCTGTTCCTCGCCATGCAGTACCCGGTCGAGGTACCGGGCGTGTCCATGTCCAACTTCCTCCGCACCGCGGCCACCGCGGTCCGTGGCGAGGCCCCCAAGCTGCGCCACTGGGTCAAGGAGGTCAAGGAGGAGATGGGCAAACTGGAGATCTCGTCCGAGTTCGCCGAGCGTTCGGTGAACGAGGGCTTCTCCGGCGGCGAGAAGAAGCGCCACGAGATCCTGCAGCTTGCGCTGCTCAAGCCGAAGATCGCCATCCTCGACGAGACCGACTCCGGCCTCGACGTCGACGCGCTGCGCGTCGTGTCCGAGGGCGTCAACGAGTTCAAGGCGAGCAACGACGCCGGCGTCATGCTGATCACGCACTACACGCGGATCCTGCGGCACATCACGCCCGACTTCGTGCACGTCTTCGCCGGCGGCAAGATCGTCGAGTCCGGCGGCCGTGAACTCGCGGACGAGCTGGAGGAGAACGGGTACGTCAAGTACACCGGCTCCGCCGAGACCGCCGCTGTCTGATCCTGGGAATTTCGCGACTACACCGAGAGGAGTTGGCCCGATGACCACCACCACGGCTAACTCTCCTGATGGACCCTCCGCTGGAACAAGTACGTCGGGTCGGGCCGCACCGCTGGACGTAGCGACCATCAGGGCCGACTTCCCCATCCTGACCCGCACCGTGCGGGACGGGAAACCCTTGGTGTATCTGGATTCCGGTGCGACGTCCCAGAAACCGGCGCAGGTGCTCGAAGCCGAGCGTCGGTTCCTCGAGACCTCGAACGCCGCGGTGCACCGCGGCGCGCACCAGCTCGCCGAGGAGGCGACCGACGCCTACGAGTCCGCCCGGGTGCGGATCGCGGAGTTCGTCGGCGCCTCCCCGCACGAGCTGGTGTTCACCAAGAACGCCACCGAGGGAATCAACCTCGTCGCCTACGCGATGAGCAACGCCGCCACGGCCGGACCCGGTGCCGAGCGGTTCAAGATCGGTCCCGGCGACGAGATCGTCATCACCGAGATGGAGCACCACGCGAACCTGGTGCCGTGGCAGCAGCTCTGCCAGCGCACCGGCGCGACGCTGAAGTGGTTCTCCGTCACCGCCGACGGCCGTCTCGATCTGTCCAATGTGGACGAGCTGATCACCGAGCGGACCAAGGTGCTCGCGTTCACGCACCAGTCCAACGTGCTCGGCACGATCAACCCGGTCAAGTTCCTGGTGGAGAAGGCCCGCAAGGTCGGCGCGCTGGTCGTGCTGGACGCTTGCCAGTCGGTGCCGCACGGTGTTCACGGGCAGGGTCCCGTGGACCTCCACGACCTGGACGTCGACTTCGCCGTTTTCGCCGGACACAAGATGGTCGGCCCGTACGGCATCGGTGTCCTCTACGGCCGCCGCGAGTTGCTCGAAGCGATGCCGCCGTTCCTGACCGGTGGCTCGATGATCGAGATGGTCCGCATGGAGCAGACCACGTTCGCCGCGCCGCCGCAGCGGTTCGAGGCGGGCACCCCGATGACGTCGCAGGCCGTCGGTCTTGGCGCGGCCGCCGACTACCTGTCGTCGATCGGCATGGACCGGGTCGCCGCGCACGAACACGTCCTCACCGAGGCGACGCTGGCCGGGCTCGGTGAGATCCCCGGCGTGCGGATCATCGGCCCCACCGACATGGCCGACCGCGGCGGACTGGTCTCGTTCGTCATCGACGGCGTCCACCCGCACGATTCGGGCCAGGTGCTGGACAGCCTCGGCATCGCCGTCCGCGTCGGGCACCACTGCGCGTGGCCGCTGCACCGGGCCTGCTCGGTCCCGGCGACCGTGCGCGCGTCGTTCTACGTCTACAACACGCTGACCGAAGTGGACGCGCTGGTGAACGGTGTGCGTGAGGCGCAGAAGTTCTTCGGGGTCGCCCAGGGGAGTTCCGCACAGTGAACCTGGAGAGCATGTACCAGGAGATCATCCTGGACCACTACAAGAACCCGCACGGCCGCGGTCTGCGCGAGCCGTTCGACGGTGAGTCGTTCCAGGTCAACCCGACCTGCGGCGACGAGGTGACCCTGCGGGTGAAGGTCGACGACGGGAAGGTCGCCGACATCTCCTACGAGGGACAAGGTTGCTCGATCAGCCAGGCGTCCACGTCGGTCTTGACGGATCTCGTCGTCGGGCACACCGTGGAGGAGGCGTTCACCACCATGGACGCCTTCGTCGAGCTGATGCAGGGCAAGGGGCAGATCGAGCCGGACGAGGAGGTGCTGGAGGACGGCATCGCCTTCGCCGGCGTCGCCAAGTACCCGGCCCGCGTGAAATGCGCCCTGCTCGGATGGATGGCGTTCAAGGACGCCGTCGCCCGCACGACCAACGGAGTTGAGACGGCATGACCGAACAGCAGACCGAAACCCGCGAGGGGCGCACCGCAGCCGACCTCGATGCCGAGACCGCCGCCGCCCCGGACACCGCCGACGTGGCGAAGGTCGAGGACCTCGAAGAGGCGATGCGCGACGTCGTCGACCCCGAACTGGGCATCAACGTCGTCGACCTCGGGCTGGTCTACGACATCCGGGTCGAGGCGGACAACACCGCCACCATCGACATGACCCTGACGTCCGCGGCCTGCCCGCTGACCGACGTCATCGAAGACCAGACCGGTGCCGCGCTCGTCGGCGGAGGAACCGGACTGGTCAAGGACTTCCGGATCAACTGGGTCTGGATGCCGCCGTGGGGCCCGGAGAAGATCACCGAGGACGGCCGCGAACAGTTGCGGGCGCTCGGCTTCACCGTCTGACCTCCTTCATGTACTCCCAGCCTGGGTAGGCCTGGAATGCCCCAAGTCCGTGAAGGCCTCCTTAAGGGACCCAGAGTCCCTTAAGGAGGCCTTCACGGATTGGCTGCCAAGGGGTGTGGGGAAATAGGAATGTTGAGTGGTTCTATTTCCACACAGTCACGTATTTGTATAACGACCTATACGGTGCGGCGAGGGCGCGCGTGCCTGGTTGGGTAACGGCATGGTCTTTCGCTCCATCTCCCTCTTCGCGCTCGCCGCGCTCCTCGAGATCGGCGAGCGCCTGGCTGATCTGGCAAGGCGTGCGGGAGCATCGCGGTTACCTTTGGATCGGTGCGGGCGTCGTCGCGCTGGGCCTCTACGGCTTCGTCGCGACACTGCAACCCGACGCGAACTTCGGCCGTATCCTCGCCGCGTACGGGGGAGTGTTTGTCGCGGGATCGCTGGCGTGGGGCATGGTCGCCGACGGCTACCGGCCGGATCGCTACGACGTCCTCGGCGCGCTGATCTGCCTGGCGGGGGTCGGGGTCATCATGTACGCGCCCCGGGGTTGAGTGACCGGGGTCATCGGGGCGATCGTGAGCGTTGCCCGGTCCGCCGGAAAACGACGAAAAGCAGTCGCAATCCCACCAGGGCACTGACCACCAGCAGGTTGTAGCCGAACATCTGGTGCAGCGTGACGCCGGGCAGCATCTCCGGGCCGGTCGCGCTTGCCAGCAACAGCACGGCCATCAGTCCGGTGGCCGCGCCGACGAACGCCAGCAGGATTTCGTGCACCAGGCCGGTGATCACGTCGCGGTCGCGTTCGTCGGAGAACAGCCGGACATTGATCGAAAGCCTGCCCTGCTCCAGTGCGTTGCCGATCCGGTCGACGCGGCGGGGCAGGCGGCGCAGCACCGGCAGGAGCGCCAGCAGTTCGTTGGTGGCGGTGGCGCGCAGCGACTCCGGCCGCAATCCGGCACCTACTTGCTCGGCGGCGTAGGCGCGGGATTCGACGACGATGTTGAATCCCGGCGCCAGCGCGGCCAGCGTTCCCTCCAAAGTGGCCAGTGCGCGGAACACCGCGGCGATCGGCGGGGGCACGCTGAGCCGGAAGTCGGCGATCACCCGGAACAGGTCGGTGAACATGTCCAGATCCGGGGCCTGCCCGTGGTTGAAATGCTTGGCCACCAAGGCGCCCAGCGCCCGATCCAGCCGTTGCTCCTCGATCTCGTCCGGCCGGTCGACGATCTCCAGCAGCCCGTCGCGCAACGCGGCCGGGTCACCGCGGTCGAGGGCGAGGATCAGGTTCTGCAGCCCGCCGCGCAGTCCCGAGTCCAGCCGTCCCACAGAGCCGAAGTCGAGCAGGCCCAGCCTGCCGTCGGTGAGCAGCAGGACGTTGCCGGGATGCGGGTCGGCGTGGAAGACGCCGCTGCCCATCACCTGGCCGAGCACGCATCGCAGCATCGACCGCGCGAGCTTGGCCCGCTCCGCGACCGGCACCTGCTCCCGGGCGGTGGCGAGCGGCTTGCCGTCGAGATGCCGCATCACCAGCACACGTTCGGTGGACAGTGCCTTGTGGACGGTCGGCAGCGCGACCTCGGTGCCGGGGTAGGCCGCGGCGACCGCTTCGATGTTCCTGGCCTCCGTGCGAAAATCGAGCTCCTCGACCAGCGCGTCGGCGAACCCTTCGGCGAGGTCGACGACGCCGAGCGAACGTGCCCAGTCCGCGCGCTGGTCCAGCGCGGCCGCCACCCGGCGGACGATGTCGAGGTCACGGTCGACCAGTACCTGCACACCGGGCCGCTGCGCCTTGACGACGACGTCCTGCCCGTCACGCAGCTTCGCCCGGTAGACCTGCGCGATCGACGCGGCCGCGATCGGCTTCGGGTCGAACTCGGCGAAGATCTCGTCCGGGTCGCCGCCCAGTTCCTCCCGGAGCACGGTGGCGATCTCGTCGGCGTCCGCGAAGGCGACCTGGTCCTGGAGTTTGCTCAGCTCCTCGATGAACACCGGCGGGAGCAGGTCGGACCGCGTCGAGAGCAGTTGGCCGAGCTTCACGAACGTCACGCCGCCCTCTTCGAGCGCGCGTCGCAGCGATCGCGCCAGTTTGGCGTGCCGGACCTTGGCGAGGCCGGGTTCGCGGCGGCCGGTGAGGTAGCGGCCGAGGCCGTGCTTGATCGCGATCCGGGTGATCTGCGAGTAGCGCCGCGTCCGGGCCACGCGACGGCGCAGGGACCGGATCCGGCCGATCAGCCCGAGTCCGGCGCCTGACGGCAGGACGAATTCCGCGACGAACAGGAAGATCAGCGTCGCCAGGAAAGCACCGCCCGCCACCGGGATGATCAGTCCGACGAAGGCGCCGCCACTCGCGTACATCGGTGTGGGGAACGCGCTGAGGATGCCGCCCGCGACGAGCCAGCCGAAACCGGCGGCGCAGAACGCGCGGACCACGCCGATCCGCACTCCCAGCACGCGGCGGGCGGCGACGACGAGCGGCCACAGCATCAGCGCGTACACGGGTAGGGTGAGCAGGCCGAGCAGCAGGTTCATGCGAGGAGTACATCACGCGCAGTCCGCACGGGATTCCTGCTCCGGCGGGACGGTACTCACCCCTGAGAGGGAACGGACCCCGAAGTTGTAGGTCGTGGTCGCCTCTCGGGGCGCGAACAGGACACCGAGGACCGCGATCGCGGCGGCGGCGAGGAACCCGGCGCGAAGGTCGATGAGGTCGCCGAGGAGGCCGATGAGCGGCGCTCCGATGGCCTGACCGAGCGCCAGCATCAGAAAGGACACGCCGACACCGAAGGCTGGTGCCGTCGGATAGGCCCTGGTGCCCCAGAGGATCAGCACTCCGGTCAGTCCGATGTAGACGGCCCCGAAAAGTGCCGCCGCGATGATGAGCGCCGGGAGCGACCGGGTGGCGAGAGCGAAGAGCGCGGTGGCGACGGCGAACAGGACCATCCCCGCCGACCAGGCTCGGCGCAGTCCTGCCCGTGAGGTCAGCTCGGCGGTGAACGCGCCGGCGAGGCCGACGGCGCCGAGGACGATCCACACCACCGTCGAGGCCGTCTCACTGAGACCGCCGACACTCACGGCGATGTCCCGGCCGAACGTCCAGATCGCCGCGCTGGCCAGGCCGAGTGCCGCGGCGGCAGGCAGCAGCCGACCGGTGGCTGGCGGGAACAGCGGCGACGGCAGACCGATCTTCCGGCCTTCCTTGACCGACGGCACGACGCGGGAGATCCACAGTGTCACCAGCGCCGATGCCCCGGCGAAGGCCCACCAGGCCAGCCGCCAGTCGCCGATCGCGAGCAGGGAGACCGGGCCGGACACCAGAACGCCGAGCCCGGTTCCGGCGTTCACGACGGACTGGGCTCGGTCGCGGCGGGTCACGCGGACGACGCGGGAGACCGCGTCCGCGAGCGACGGGGAGGCCAGCCCGGTGCTGGCTCCGGCCAGGACGACGCCGAGGGCGAGGACGGCGGCGTTCGGCGCGGCCGCGATCAGCGAGGTCCCCGCGGTGGCGGTCGCCCCGGCGGCGAGCGCGCCCGTCCGCGCACCCCAGCGGCTCGTGACGGCGGTCGAGGCGATGACGGCGAGGCAGTACGCGACGTAACTGCCCGCGGCGATGGCGCCGAGCATGCCGCCGTCAAGGTTGAAAACATCCCGGAGAGTCGGCGCGAACAGGCCGTACGCGTACCTCGCGAGTCCGTAGGAGACCGCGATCAGCGACAACCCGGCTGCGGTGAGCGTCAGCTCGTGTTTGTACGAAGAAACCATCAGCTCTCCTCCAGAGGTATACCGATCGGTATACGCGGGGAGTGTTCCCGTATTTCGCGCCCAGGTCAACCGATCGGTATAGTCGAGGCATGCTGACACCGGCGGGCGAGCGCGTCCTGAGCGCGGCGAGCACGTTGTTCTATCGAGACGGTCTGAACGCCGTGGGCGTCGCTGCCATCGCCGAAGCCGCGGGCGTCACGAAGAAGACGCTGTACGCGTGCTTCGGATCGAAGACGGACCTCACGGTCGCGTACCTGCGAAGCCGTCATGACGTCTGGTGGGCGTATCTCGAACAGCGGCTGGCGGAGGCCGACGCGCCCCGGGCCTTGACGGTCTTCGACGCCTACGTCGAGCACCCGAAGCTCGGGAGCGACCGGGGGTGCGCCTTCCTCAACGCGGCCGCCGAACTGCCCGCGGGACATCCCGGGCTCGACGTGATCCGGCGGCATAAGGCGGCGGTACGGGCGAAGTTCACCGAACTCCTCCGCGAGGACGTTCCGGGTGCCGCCGATCCGGAGCGGCTCGCGGAGCAGCTCTTCCTCCTGCTGGAGGGCGCCGTCGCGCACACCGGCATCGACGGCGACGCGCATCGGGTCACGCTCGCGAGGGAGATCGCGGAGATACTGCTGAGGGATCCGCGAGGATCCCTCACACGCTAGAAAGAGCGCATGCGACTTTTCGGCCCGCTCGTGGACCGGGCGACCTACCGCAGGTGGGTCTATTTCATCCTCGGCGGCGCCCTGAGCGTGCCGTATGTGCTCTTCGCCGCCATCGTGGTGCCGTCGCTGCTGCCCCTCGTCGTGACGGTGGAGCGCGGGGTCGTCATCGCGATGATCACCCTCGTCCTGGTGATCATCGCGTCGTCGTTCATCCCCGCCGTCCGGGTGCTGGAGGGCGCGGCCGTACGGGAACTGCTGGACGATCCCGTGCCGGGAGTGACGTTCGGGCCCGCGGGAAGCTGGCCCGTCCGGCTGCGGTCGACGGCGATGTACCTGCTGCACGTGGGCACGGGTTGCGTCATCAGCCTGGCGAGCCTGTTCGTCCCGGTCGGATTCGGTTTCACCATCGCGGCCCCGTTCACCGGCCAAATCGCACTGTCCACAGAGGACCCGATCGTGGTGCCGGATGGCTGGGCGAGCGCGTGGATCCCGCTGGCCTTCCTGCTCGGCGTCGTCGCGCTGGCGTATGTGGTGTGGGGAGCGGGTGCGGTGCTGACCCGCGTCGCCCGGAGCCTGCTGGGTGTCTCGGCCGCCGAACGGATCGCCCAGCTGGAGAAGCGCACCGAACAACTCGCCGAACGCAACCGGCTGGCGCGGGAACTGCACGACTCGGTGGGGCACGCGCTCAGCGTCGTGACCATCCAGGCCGGGGCCGCGCGCCGGACCCTCCGGTCCGATCCGGACTTCACCGAGCAGGCGCTCACCGCCATCGAGGACTCCGCCCGCGCCGCGCTGGGCGACCTCGACCACGTGCTGGGCCTGCTGCGGGAGGAGGCCTCGTCGCGGATGCCGCAGTCGGGGCTGGCGGAGCTGTCCGCGCTGATCGAGGCCACGCGACTGGCGGGCGCCGAGGTGACGGCGGAGGTGCGGGGCGAACCGTCGTCGGTGCCGCCGGTCGTTTCGCGCGAGGCGTACCGGATCTTGCAGGAATGCCTGACGAACGCGCTGCGGCACGCCGGTAAGGTGCCGGTGTCGGTGCTCGTCGACGCCGGATCGGAGCTGTTGCGGCTGCGGGTGACCAACCCGCTCGGTGCCGCGGCCCCGTCACGGGACGGGGGCGGCCGGGGGCTGCGGGGAATGGCGGAACGGGTGGACGTGCTCGGCGGCACGATCACCGCGGGCCGTGCGGACGGATGCTGGAGGGTCGAGGTGGCGGTGCCATGGGGGAAACGGCGATGAGCACGAAGGTGCTGCTGGTCGACGACGAACAGCTGATCCGGGCCGGGCTGCGGGCGATCGTCGCTTCCGAGCCCGATCTGGAGGTCGTCGGTGAGGCGGCCGACGGTGCCGAGGTGCCGGGTATGGTCTCGCGGTTCCGGCCCGACGTCGTGCTGATGGACGTCCGGATGCCCTCGATCGACGGGATCCGGGCGACCACCCATCTGATGTCCACTCTTGCCAACCCGCCGAAGGTGATCGTGGTGACCACCTTCGAAAACGACGACTACGTCTACGACGCCCTGCTCGCCGGTGCGAGCGGTTTCCTGCTGAAGCGGGCCCGGCCCGAGGAGATCGTCGCGGCGATCCGGACCGTGGCGGCGGGAGAGTCCCTGCTGTTCCCGGCCGCGATCCGGCGGCTGGCCGCGCAGCAGGCGAACCGGGGCCCGCAGGACGGTCTCGCCGGAGCCGGGCTCACCGAACGCGAACGCGAGGTGCTGCGGCTGATGGCGGGTGGACTGTCCAATGTGGAGATCGCGGGCGAGCTGTACCTCGGTGTGCAGACGGTGAAGACGCACGTCGGGAACGTGCTCTCGAAACTGGGCGCGAGAGACCGGACGCAAGCGGTGATCAAGGCGTACGACACCGGATTCGTCACACCGGCGGGCTGAGCGCGGTAGGGTTCCCAGGTGGAAACGAACGTGAACCGCCGTCGCTTATTGGGTCTGGGCACGGTCGCGGCCGCGGGTGCGGTGCTCGGAACGGCACAGGTCGCCGGCGCTGAAGACGCCGAAGTAGACACCGAAGTAGACACAGTGGCCAAAGACGCCTCGTCCGCCGCGCGCCGGATTTTCCAGGTGTACGCGCGGGAAACCGCGAAGGCGGGCGGAACCTGGTCGTCCTACGTCAGCGTCGCGGACTCCGCCGGGGACTTGGTTCCCGCCGTCGCCGAGCGGGCCGACGAGGTCGTCGAGGCCTACAGCGTCAACAAGATCGCTGTCGCCGCCGCGGTGCTCGACAAGATCGACCGCGGACTGCTCACTTTGGACCAGCGCGTCGACGTCACGGCCGACATCGTCATCAAGGACACCGACGGCATCTTCGGCCTCGACGGCGCGTACCCCAGTTCGGTGACCCTCGGGCACGCGATGGCCGCGCTGCTGACGCTGTCCGACAACACCGCCGTCCGCTTGTGCGGGCTGGTCTGCCCCGCCGCCGAAGTCAATGAGATCTTGCGTGGCAAGGGTTTCGTGCACACGCAGGTCGTTCCCGTCGCGAACCCGAACCGGTTCTTCCTCGGCAGGACCACCCCGGCCGAGACGCATACGCTGCTGCGGAAACTGGTCGGCGGAACGCTGCTTTCGGCGAAGTCGACCGAGTACCTGCTCACCATCCTGCGTTCGCTCAGCGCGTTCACCGACGGCGTGCGGCTCGACCTGACTTCGGCCGAGCGGCTGCGGGTCGCCACCAAGGCCGGCTGGTTCAACGACGGCCGCAGCGAGGCGGGCGTGATGTTCAGCGCGGACGGCAAGCCGATCCTCACCTACTCGCTGTTCGCGTCGGGCGCGTTCTCGGGCGACGCGGCGGTCAACAAGGACGACTACGCCTCGACGCACCCGGCGGTGAAGGCGCGGACCAGGCTCGGCAAGGCGATGTTCCGTTCGGTCGAGAAGCTGACCGCCACCACGGCCCGCACCTACGCGACCGCTCCGTACCGAACCTCCAACGGCGGCTGAAGGGGACTTTCCCCGCATAGGACGCGGTGAAGGGCGCTTTCCCCGCATCGCATGCGGGGAAAGCGCCTTTCAGCCAGTCGAGGGCGGCGAGGATCAGCGCGGCCATCGAGGCGGGATCCCCGTTTTCCGGGCGCAGCACCAGATCCGGGGTCTCGGGACGCTTGTAGGGAGCGTCCACCCCGGTGATCTCGCCCGCCCTCGCCTTCGCGTACATCCCCTCTGACACTCCCGCGTTCCGTCCTCTAGTTGCGGTAGTTCGCGCTACCAACTACCGCAACTAGAGGACGAAACGCGGAGGGGGTCAGAAGCCGGCGGCGCGTTGGGCGGGGAGACCTCGCGTCGTGATCCCGCGCAGCACCTCGACGCGCTCCGAGCCCGGCCGCCCGAGCACCCAGCTCGACCCGGGAACCTCCTTGGCGCGCTTCTTCAACGGCGCCAAGAGCCGAGAAGCGTCCTTGTAGGACCGGATCGCGCCGTTGCCGCACACCAGGGTCGCGAGCGACACCGTCACCGGCAGCCCGTCCGCCGACCACGGCGTGTCCAGCAGCGCGGCGGCGACCGTGCCGATCTCGTCGACGTCGCAGGCGATCAGGAAGTCGTCCCCGCCGACGTGGCTGACGCGCATCCGGCGCAGCCGGGACTCCAGGTCGGTGAGCGTCCGGCCGAGCGTGCGGATCAGGTCGTCGCCCGCGGCGAACCCCGCCGTGTCGTTGACCGTCTTGAACGAGTCGACGTCCAGCCAGGCCGCGACGAACGGTTCCCGCGCGTTGATCCGGCGGTCGACGTCCCTGGCGACGGCGTCGCTGCCGGGCAGCCGCGTCAGCGGGCTGAGGGAGACGGCCTCTTCGACCTTCGCCTCCGCGACCCCGCGGACGACCTCGTTCACCAGCACCACCCCGAGGCAGCGCCCGCGGTCGTCGACCACCACGACGTCGTCACCGGTCCGGCTCCAGTCCGCGTCGGTGACCAGTTCGAGGAACTCCAGCGCGCTCGCGTCGGCGTGGATCGTGTGCGGCTGGTCGGCGAGCCGTGACGCGGGCCGTTTGGCGTGCAGGGCGTGGCCGTACAACCCGGTCACTGCGACCAGGAACCGCGTCCGGTCGATCGACCACTGTGGACGGTGCCGGTCGTCGATGCCGACGATGCCGCTCGGCCCGTCGGAGGCGGCCAGCACCTCGCGCACGTCGTCGCAGGTCGCGTCCTCCGGCAGGGTGGTCGCGGGCCGGAGGAAGTCGCCGACTCGGCGCGCGCGGGCGGTGCCGGGGATGAACGGGCCTGGCGCGTCCGGAGCGGGCAGCGGCGCGTGGTCGCCGTCCGGCGGGGCGAGCAGGTTGCCCTGCGCGATCCGCACGCCGAGTTTGCGTGCGGACTCCAGCTGCTCGGTGGTTTCGAGCCCGGTGGCGACCAGCCGGTTGTCGGTGCGCGACGCGAAATGCAGCACCGACTCGACCACCGCGACGGCGGCCGGGTCGTGCGGCAGGCCGCGCAGCACGCTGCGGTCCAGTTTCACCAGGTCGATCGGAGCGGAGGCGAGCAGCGTGAGCGGGAGGTCGCCACGGCCGAGGCCGTCGAGCGCGAGCCGGAAGCCGAGTTCGGTGAGCCGCCGCATTCCGCTGAGCAGCTGGTCGGCGGGGACCTGGGAGAAGGGCGGCCCGATCTCCAGCACGACGTCCCTGGTCCGGCGGCCGGACAGCCCGAGCGCGTCGGTCAGCGGCTCGAACCTCGACGGCGGCGCGGCCAGCGTCCGCGCGGACAGGTTCAGGTGCAGTGGGAGTGTGGTCTGCGGCTCGTTCTGCTGCCGGACGGCTTCGGCGGCCAGGCCGATGTCGACCTCGGCCAGCCTGCCGCTGCGCCGGGCGTCGGCGAGCAGTTCGTGGGCGGTGCCGCGGCCCGGCCGTGCCAGGGCTTCGAACGCGACGACGCCACCGGTGTGCAGGCTGTACAACGGCTGGTAAGCGAAGCGGACCGCGATCTGCAACGTCACAAGCGAATGTTCGCTGGAGATGTCACGAAACGAAACACGTGTCGACTGATGTTCATCGTGCAGGCACCAGGGTTACCTAGAACGGCGTAGTGCACGCCACCCGATCAGGTGTTTTCTTACTTGCCATGGCGCTATTCGGAAAAGTGCCGACATCGCTTCGGCGGTACCCGAAACGTCTTCGCTACCGGACGTGAAAGCCCGTTGGAGTCCGGTGGGCAGGGTGAAGAACAGCTCGAAGAACGCCGGGACCAGTTCGGGCGGCATCCCGCACAACGCCCGCAGTCCGTGCCGCCGCAACCCGTGCACGGTGCGGGCCGAGGACGGCCACAGCGCGCGGTGAGCGGCCGACGCGGCTTCCGCGGGCCCTCGCTCCCAGGCCTGGGCTACGGCGTCGGCGACCGGATCCGCGAGCCGCACCGACGTCGCCACGCTGTACCCGGTCGCCGGATGCACCAGCCCGGCGGCCGCCCCGAACGGCACCGTCCGGCCGCGCCGGGGCGACGGCACATCGAGCACGATCCGGACGCGCTCTTCGCGCCCGCGCGACGTCAGCCCGGCGTCCGTCAGGCGGGCTCGCAGCCGCGCCGCCAGTACGTCCAGCGGCAGGCCGGGCCTGCGGGCCAGCGAGGTTTCCTCGACCAGGACGGTGCCGTCGCCGAGCGGCAGCACGTACAGGAAGGCCTGTTCGCTGCCGCGCCAGTCCATGAACACGGCGGTGTCCGGGCTGTCGACCAGTCTTAGTGCGTCCTCGGCGGGAAGGACGGCGCCGAACGCCGTCTGTTCGTACCGGTTTCCCCGGGGCCGGGCACCCGTGGCGTCGAAGTACAGACCTGCCGCGAGGACCCGCCCGTCCTCGAGGCGCACCGATGTTCCGTGTTTGCCGTGATCGACTCCGGACACCGTCCCGGCGGCGACGTCATAGCCGCCGGTCAGCCAGTCGCGCAGACCGGCGTTGTCCACCACGAGGTACCGCCGATCGAGGACATGCGGTCCGGTTCCGAAGGCGAGCGTCGTCGAAGGCGCGCAGGCGACGGCGCTCGCGGGCAACGCCGGCAGCTCGTCGGCCCACAGCCCGTAGGTCGCCGGCCAGCGCCTGCCCGGAGCCGGGTCGACCAGGGTCGTCGCCAGTCCGCGTCTCGCGCAGGCACGCGCGAGGGCCCGCCCGGCCGGGCCGCCGCCCGCGATCACCACGTCCGCCACCTGGGCATCTCATCACGGCACCGCGACGGATACGGTGTGACGCATGGAACAGACGGATCCGAGGACGTGGCGTCGAGACCCGGAGAGCGAGAGCGCCGGGTTCAGCGATCTCGCCACGAGCCCGTTCCGGATCGACCGGGACCGGATCGCGGCGTCGCCGTTCTTCGCCCGGCTCGGCGGGGTGACCCAGGTGGTGAGCGCCGGGGGCGCCGGGCTGCTGCACAACCGGCTCACGCACAGCCTCAAGGTCGCGCAGGTCGCGCGCGCGATCGCCGAGCGGATCAACGCGAGCAGCGATTCCGCCGAACTCGCCGCGAAACTGGGCGGCTGCGACCCGGACGTCGCCGAGGCCGCCGCGCTCGCGCACGATCTGGGGCATCCGCCGTTCGGGCACCTGGGGGAACAGACCCTCGATCGGATCGCCCGGCACCGGTTCGGCCTCGCCGACGGCTTCGAAGGCAACGCGCAGTCGTTCCGGATCATCACGACGACCGACGTCCGCGGGCCGTCCGCGTCCGGGCTCGACCTCACCACGGCGGTACGTGCCGCGGTGCTGAAGTACCCGTGGGCGCGGCTGCACGTCCCCGATCCGCATCCGACGTCGATGGACGTCCAGCCGCGTGGCGCGGCAGAACCGGCCGACGCCCCCGGCACCGGCGCGAGCAAGTTCTCCGCCTACAGCACCGAACTCGACGACTTCACTCAGGCGCGAGTGCCCTTCGAGGGGCGTATCGAGCCGTGGCAGCAGACCGTCGAAGCGTCCGTGATGGACACTGCCGACGACATCGCGTACGCCATCCACGACCTCCAGGACTTCCACCGGATCGGCGTCCTGCAGCACGCGCCGGTCGCGGCCGAGTTCAGCGGCTGGGTCGACCACGCGGTGGACCTGGCCGGGCTGGACGACACGACACTGACCGCCGAACGGCGGCTCCCGGGGCGTTCGCTGGAACGGCTGCGCCGCCGGATGCACGCCAAGGACGGCTGGATCGTCGACGACGACGCCTTCACCAGCGCCGTCGCCCGTGTCCGCGCCGAACTCGTCGACGGCCTGCTCGCCACCGGGTTCGACGGTTCCATCGAGGCCGAGCAGGCCACCGCCGCCTTCTCCTCGAAGTGGACCGCGCGGCTCGTCGACGGCGTACAGGTGGTGCCGTCACCTTCGACCAGGACAGGCCATCTCACGCTGCGGCCCGCGCAGTGGCACGAGGTGCAGGTGCTGAAATTCGTGCACCGCCGGTTCGTGCTGCTGCGTCCGGAACTGGCGCTGCACCAGCGCGGACAGGCGAGCCTGGTGACCACGCTGGTCGACGCGCTCGACGCTTGGCTGCTCGACCGTGACGAGTTCTACCGGCTCCCGCGGCGGCTGCACGATCTGGTGGAGCTGGCGCGGTCGGAATTCAACGACCTCGCGCGGACGGCGCCGGAGCTGCTCGTCGGAGCGACCGGGGAGCCGGTCACCGGTGCCGACGCCCTGCGCGGGCTCGCGCGCGGGCGGGCGGTGGTCGACTTCGTGGCGTCGCTGACGGACAAACAGGCGGTGACCCTTTTGGACGGCTTGTCCGGCCGTGCCTCGCAGCCTTGGTCGGACTCTTTCGTCCTTTGAGGCCGGTCCCCCAGTACACCGTGACCATGCGATTACGCTGTTCGGCCTACGTTCTGCGGCCGAAAACGGAAAATCCCATTCTGACGTCACTCGAACGGCCTCTGCCAACGGTGCACGCGCGGTACTTAGCTTGATCCAGCCGGTGATCGCCGGTATTGGTCAGCGTGAGTCGGGGCACGCGCCCAGAAATCGGAGGCGCACGTGCGTCCAACCCGTTCTAGTAGAAGAAGAAGAACGATCCTGACCGCGGGCAGCGCGGTGCTCGTCACCGCGCTCGGCCTGGTCGGCCCGCCCGTCGCGGCGGCGGAAACCGGCCAGTCCCCGGACGCGTTCTCGGAGAACACCGTCCGGCAGATCGAGGCCCTGCAGTCGATCAAAAAGAGTCAGAGCACCGGTGAGTCCAAAGTGGACAGCCGATTGCTCGTCGAACAGAAACTCCGCGCTCAGCGTATGTCGGCCTCCGCGGTTCCCGCACTGGGGTCTGGGGCGAAGGTCTCCGCGGCCGGCACCGTACTCGTGGACATCCGGGGCCAGGTCTCGGAAGGACTCCTGAAGGGCCTCCGTGAATCCGGTGCGGGGATTCGCGCGGTCTCCGAACGTTACGGAAGTGTCCGCGCCGAGGTGCCGCTGAACGCGGTTCCGGCGATCGCGGGCCGCGCCGACGTCAAGAAGGTCGAAACCGCCAACGAGGCGTTCACCGCCCGCCAGCTCGCCGAACCCGCCGTCGCGGGCAGGCGGGAGAGCAAACAGGAGAAGGCCGACCGGATCGCGGCAGAGCTGAAGAAGGCCGTCGAGGCCAAGGGGCAGGTCGGCACCGCCGCCGGGCCGATCAACAGTGAAGGGGACCGCGCGCACAACGTCGACACCGCGCGCCAGCAGTTCGGCGTCACCGGGGTGGGCACCAAGATCTGCGCGCTGTCCGACGGTATCGACTCGCTCGCGACCTCGCAGGCGCGCGGCGAACTCCCGGCGGGCGTCGACGTGATCCCCGGACAGGAGGGTGACGGCGACGAAGGCACCGCGATGCTCGAGATCATCCACGATCTCGCGCCGAACGCGTCGCTCGGTTTCGCCAGCGCGTTCAACTCCGACGCCAGTTTCGCCGACAACATCCGCAAGCTGCGCTTCGACGCGCACTGCGACGTCATCGTCGACGACGTCCTGTACTTCAAGGAATCGCCGTTCCAGGACTGGATCATCGCCCAGGCCGTGAACGACGTGACCGCCAACGGCGCGCTGTACTTCTCCTCGGCCGGTAACGAGGGCAACGTCGCCGACGGCACCTCGGGCCACTGGGAAGGCGACTTCGTCGACTCCGGCAAGGGCGTCGGCAAGTTCGCCGGCACCGCGCACAACTTCGCCGGCGCCGCGGGCAACCAGATCTTCGAGCCGATCTCGAACGCGTCCGGCGCCGTGCCGGTCACGCTGTTCTGGTCGGACCCGCTGGGCCGTTCGAACAACGACTACGACCTGTACCTGCTGAACGCGGCCGGCAACGTCGTGGACTTCAGCCAGGACAACCAGACCGGGACCCAGGACGCCTACGAGCGGGTGGACACCACCGGTGCGGCCGGGCTCCGGCTGGCCATCGTCAAGTTCTCCGGTGAGGGCCGCTACCTGTCGCTGTCCGCGCTGCGCGGCCGGTTCACCGATTCGGCCGACGGCCTGAAGGCCTACACCAGCCCCGGCGTGACCGTGGGCCACTCGGCCGCTCGGGACGCGTTCAGCGTCGCGGCGGCCCCGGCGGCCAAGGCGTTCCCGCGTGCACTCGAACCGGGAGACCCGGCCAACCCGACGGGCCCGTTCCCCGGCGCTTTCGGCGCCACCACGAAGGTCGAACGGTTCACATCGGACGGTCCGCGGCGGATGTTCTACCAGGCCGACGGCACCCCGATCACCCCGGGCAACGTGTCCGGGACCGGAGGTGAGGTCCGCGCCAAGCCGGATATCACCGCGGCCGACGGTGTCTCCACCAGTGTCACCGGCTTCACCACGTTCTACGGCACGTCGGCCGCCGCGCCGCACGCCGCCGCGATCGCGGGCCTGGTGCTCTCGGGTAACCCGGGGCTGCCCCCGGCCGACGTGCGCGAGGCGCTGATCAACACCGCCGTCGACATCCTGACCCCCGGCCGCGACAACTCCAGCGGCGCCGGGGTCATCCTCGCCGACAAGGTGCTAGCCTACACCGGTGCCAGCCCGCAGCCGCTCGCGACCGCGGGCCGGCCGACGGTCACCCCTGCCGACGGGGGTTCCGCACTCGACCCGGGTGACACCGCCAAGGTGACCCTGCCGGTGACCAACCGCGGCGACGGCACCGCGAACTCGACCAGCGTCGTGCTCACCAGCCCGACCCCCGGTGTCACGGTGGCACCGCGGGCGAAGTCGTACGGCACGATCAGCCCCGGCCAGACCGGCGTGAACGACTTCACCATCACCGTTCCCGCCACGCAGGAACTGGGTGTTCCGGTGGTGCTGAACGCCAGGGTGACGTTCGCCGGTTCGTTCTCGCCGACCACGTCGACGTTCTCGCTGCCGGTCGGCACCCCGTCGCCGGTGACGCGGAACTTCGCCTACGCCGGTGACGCCGTTGCCATCCCGGACAGCGACCCGACCGGCGTGACCGTGCCGATCACGGTCAGCGGTGTCGGGCGCGCGTCGAAGCTGACGTTCTCGGTGGACGGGGCCACGTGCGACACCGACCAGACGTCGACGACGGTGGGCATCAACCACTCGTACGCCGGTGACCTGGTCGGCACGCTGACCTCGCCTTCGGGCGCCAAGGTGACCGTGTTCCAGCGCGGCGGCGGCTCGGGTAACAACCTGTGCCAGGTCGTCTTCGCCGACACCGCGGCCGCTCTGTTCAGCTCGGCGCCCGCGGCGAGCGCTCCGTTCACCGGTACCTACAAGCCGGTACAGCCGCTCGGCGGCCTGACCACCGGTACGGCGGCCGACGGGGTCTGGAAGTTCACCGCGGTGGACGTCGCCGGTGGCGACACCGGCTCGATCCGCTCGATTTCCTTGCACGTCAACGGTTTCGTGCAGCCCGGGGTGGCTGAGCGGCCCGCGAACGTCGGGAAGTCGGTCGGGCGTGGTCCGGTGAAGCCGGTCTAGCCCTTACACGCGCTTGTGGGGCGTCACCCTAATGCGCCTGTGACACCAGCGCCCATCCTGAAGTCCGTGAAGGCCTCCTTAAGGGACCCAGAGTCCCTCAAGGAGGCCCTCACGGACTTGCCACCTGCTCGGCAAGTACTTGAAGGCTCCCTTGCTTGCGCCTAGGTACAGGACAGGGTCCTTCACGTAAATTGAGCACATGGCGAAGGAGCGGCAGGTAGCCGGCGGCGGCAGGGCGGTCGAAGTCGCCCCGGACCGCCTCGAAGGCTGGTACGCCCGCTTCGCCGTCCGCAACGAAGGCGTCCGCGAGACCGAACTGAGCCCCGACACCGTCACGGTCACCGCGGACAACGGAGTCGCCGCCGTCGCGACCGTCCCTTTCGGACCGCTGGACGCGGAAGGAACCGTGGACGGGCTGGCCATCACCCCGCTCGTCGAGCACGCGCTGATGTCGCGGAGGATCGCGCTCCTGCTGGTGCGCCGCGGCGGGCACAGCGTCGGGATCGCGCGCGGGGGAGTGATCGTCCAGTCCAGAACGGACCGGCATCTCGTGCAGGGCCGGTCCGCGGCGGGCGGCTGGTCGCAGCAGCGGTTCGCGCGGCGCCGGGAGGGGCAGGCGCGTGTCGCACTTCGTTCCGCCGCCGAGGACGCGTTCGAAGTACTCGTCCCGCAACTGTCCGAAGTGGACGCTGTCGTGCTCGGAGGTGACCGCCGGGCACTGGAAACACTGCGCGAGGACCGACGGCTGGCGCCGTTGTTCGCTCGTGCGGAACTCCGCGTCCTCGACATCGCCGAACCACGCCGCACGGTGCTCGACGACGCCGCCGAACGCGCGGTCGCGGTCGAAATCACCCTCTCCGGGCCGTGACGTCGGGCACGGTCGGATAAAATCGCTCGACAGCGGCCCGTACACTGATCGCGTGGACATCCTCTTGGAGTGAGCTCCTCGCCTGCCGTCGGCAGGCGAGTCGAAGCTGTCCACTCATCCACCCCTTTCACCGGGAGTTCCCGTGATCACGGCCTCTGGCCTGCAGCTGCGCGCGGGCTCGCGCATTCTGCTCGACGAAACCAACGTCCGCATCCAGCAGGGCGACCGCATCGGCCTGGTCGGCCGTAACGGCGCCGGCAAGACCACCTCGCTCAAGGTGCTGGCGGGGGAGGGTGAGCCGCACGCCGGCGAGGTCCGCCGCAGCAGCGCGCTCGGCTACCTGCCGCAGGATCCACGTGAGGGCGACCTGTCCGTCACCGCGAAAGACCGGGTGCTCTCCGCCCGCGGCCTCGACTCGTTGATGCGCAACATGGAAAAGGCGCAGACCGCGATGTCGGAGCTGGCGGACGACAAGGAGCGCGACAAGGCGATCAACCGCTACAGCCGCCTCGAAGAGCGGTTCGCCTCACTCGGTGGCTACGCCGCCGAAAGCGAGGCCGCGCGGATCTGCTCCAACCTCGGCCTCGCCGACCGCGTGCTCACGCAGACGCTGCAGACCCTCTCGGGTGGACAGCGCCGCCGCGTGGAGCTGGCCAGGATCCTGTTCGCCGCGGCCGAGGCGGGCGCCGGCGGCAAATCCGAGACGATCCTCCTGCTCGACGAGCCCACCAACCACCTCGACGCCGACTCCATCAACTGGCTGCGCGGCTTCCTGAAGCAGCACGACGGTGGTCTCGTGGTGATCAGCCACGACGTCGAACTGCTCGGCGACGTGGTCAACAAGGTGTGGTTCCTCGACGCGACCCGCAGCGAGCTGGACCTGTACAACATGGGCTGGCAGCGCTACCTCGACGCGCGGGCCACCGACGAGAAGCGCCGCCGCCGCGAGCGTGCGAACGCCGAGAAGAAGGCGGCCACGCTGCAGCAGCAGGCCGCGAAACTCGGTGCGAAGGCGACGAAAGCGGTGGCCGCCAAGAACATGGCCCGCCGCGCCGAGCAGATGCTCTCCGCGCTCGACGACACCCGTCAGGCCGACAAGGTCGCCAGGATCAAGTTCCCCGAGCCCGCCCCGTGCGGCCGGACCCCGCTCACCGCGGAGGGGCTCTCGAAGTCCTACGGTTCGCTCGAGATCTTCACCGGGGTCGATCTCGCGATCGATCGCGGTTCGAAGGTCGTCGTACTCGGATTGAACGGTGCCGGAAAGACGACTTTGCTCCGGCTACTCGGCGGAATGGAAACTCCGGATACCGGCGAGACCATTCCGGGTCACGGATTGCGTTTGGGCTATTACGCACAGGAACATGAAACGCTCGACCACGATGCTTCCGTGTGGGAAAATATCCGGCACCTCGCGCCGGACACGGGCGCGCAGGAGTTGCGGAACCTTCTCGGGTCGTTCCTCTTCACCGGCGAGCAGCTCGATCAGACCGCAGGCACGCTTTCCGGCGGCGAGAAGACCAGGCTCGCCCTGGCCGGTCTGGTGTCCAGCGCTGCCAACGTTTTGCTGCTCGACGAGCCGACGAACAACCTGGACCCGGCCAGCCGTGCCCAGGTCCTGGACGCTTTACGCAGCTTCGCCGGAGCCGTCGTCCTGGTGACGCACGACCCTGGCGCGGTCGAGGCGCTGGAGCCGGAACGCGTGATCCTGCTGCCGGATGGAACCGAGGACCATTGGTCCGCCGATTATCTGGAACTTGTCCAGCTTGCGTGAGCTCTGCGTCCGTTCGGGTGCTTGATCGATGCCATCCGGCCACTGAAATGGCCCAATGTGATCGCGGTTTCAGCAGTTTTGCGCTCGTCGTCTGGCATTCCGGCGCTCAGTGTTCGATCATTGCGGCGACAGGGGCCGCAATGTGGCCCAGAACACTCTCGGCGGGAAGGCGATCGACGTGGCTGATCTCAAGAAAGGCGCGCGGATCACCGGCAACACGCGTGACAAGCTGGCCGCTGACCTGAAGAAGAAATACGAGAAGGGCTCGAGCATCCGCGCCCTCGCGGAGTCCACGGGTCGCTCGTACGGGTTCGTGCACCGGGTCCTCTCGGAGTCCGGTGTCCAGCTGCGTGGCCGTGGCGGTGCCACCAGGGTCAAGAAGAAGTAGCTACGAAGAAGTAGCGGACTGCTGCGCGGGGGGCGCAGTTCCCTTTCCGGGGACCGCTGTTTCGCGGGATTCGCTGGAGGCGAAGATCAGCCTGGCGCCAAGCAGGACCAGCGGATACACCAGGTAGCCGTACCTGGTCGCGGGAGTGAGCAGGATCAGCGCGCCGAGCCCGACGGCGATACGCAAGAGTGCGTCCGAACCGGTCGCGGGGGGACGGCGCACCAGCCAGACCAGGATCGCGACCGCCGCGAGCCCCAGCAGGGCGAAGGAAACCGCCGTGCCGACAGGGCCGAACGAGGCGATGAGATGCCCCGGCAACGGGCTCGCCGCCGGTGACTCGATCACGCCCATTCCCAGCGGGAACCGAAAGACGTGCTCGATGAACGCTTTCGGGTCCACGAGATACACCGGTACGTGCAGGACGGCGGTCGTCACCACGAGTGCCACGGAATATCCGCCCAGTGCGCGAGGGCCACGCCGCGTGAGCAGGAGGACACCCAGCACCACCGCCGCGGGCGCGACGATGAGTTTCGCGCTGATCACCAGTGCCAGCACGAGACCCGACAAGACCGTGCGGCCGGTCGTGGCCAGTGCGACGGAAAGCACCAGCAGGCCGACGATGGCCAGATCCGGGCCGGCGACGGCCCAGGTCAGCGCGGTCAACGGGCACGCGAGCGCGAGTTGTGCCGCGCTCACCGGGATTTTCGGCCACTTCAGCAGCCGCAGTGTCAGCAGGACACACGCGACGGCCGCCAGTGCGAACATCCAACGTGCGTCGGTGAGGGCGTCGGCGACCGGTCCGCCGCCGAACAAGGCTCGCGGCAGGCCGAAGACGGTCATTACCGGACCGTATGGTGTGTAATCGTTTACTTCCACCGCGCGTCCGAGCGCGGTGACGTCGACGTACGGGGTTCCGTTTTCCAGGAGGAGTTTCGCCGACCGTTCGATCACCCAGACCTCGGGCTGAGCGGCCCACGAGTTCGGGGTGATGAGCCAGTCCACTCCGGTCAGACGGCGAATGACGAGCATTCCCAACGGAAGGATCATGGCGAACAAGCCGATGACGCCGATACCGATCCACCGCGAGCCGAGCGCGCCGGAGAGGGGCTTGCCGCGCCGGGCGGCGATCATCAGCCAGCTGGTGTGGACCACGGCGAGGCCGTAACCTGCGACAGCGAAATTGGCCCACACGCGGTATCCGTAGAACTCCGCGACGGCTGTGTTGATTCCCGCGAAGAGCAGGCAGCCGGCGTAGAAGACCAGGTCGATGGTCAGCTGTCGCGAGTCCTTGGTCACCGGCTCAGGTTACCGACGCGGCGATTTCCACCGGAAAGAGGACGCGGGAATCGGGAAGAATCCGGTGTCCTTCGGTGTTGGTGCTGGTTGTATCCGGGAAAAATCTCGACCAATGTCGAGGTTTGCTGGGGGCGAGGAGAGGGATTCCATGGACAACACCTGGACGCTGATGAACTCGGCGATGAAGTCGGCCGACGTTCCGAAAGGGCTGCACAAGGGGACGCTCCGCCGCGTCGCGAGGTTCGCCAGGCCGCACTGGCGAAGGCTGCTGATATTCCTGGCGCTCACCGTCGTCTCGGCGGTGCTGGCGGTGAGTACGCCGGTGCTGGCCGGGAAGGTGGTCGACACGATCGTCGGCGGCCACGACGTCTCGCTGGTGGTGTGGCTGGCCGTGGTGATCGCCGCGCTGGCGCTGATCGACGCCGGACTCGGGCTGGCGGAACGGGCGCAGTCGTCGAGGATCGGTGAGGGGATCATCCTCGACCTGCGGGTCGCGGTGTACCGGCACGTCCAGCGGATGCCGGTCGCGTTCTTCACGCGCACCCGCACCGGCGCGCTGGTGAGCAGGCTCAACAACGACGTCATCGGCGCGCAGCGGACGTTCACCGCGACACTGTCCGGTTTGGTCACCAACGTGATCCAGCTGGTGCTGTCGCTGGTGGTCATGATGACGCTGTCCTGGCAGGTCACCCTCCTGGCGCTGGTGTTGCTGCCGGTGTTCATCCTGCCGACGCGGCGGCTCGGCCGGAAGATGGCCGGGCTGCAGCGGGAGGCCGGGCAGCTCAACGCGTCGATGACCACGCAGATGACCGAACGGTTCTCGGCGCCCGGCGCGACGCTGGTGAAGCTCTTCGGCGACCCGGCGCGGGAAGTGGGCGACTTCGGCGCGCGGGCCGGGCGAGTGCGTGACATCGGGGTGCGGACGGCGATGCTGACGCGCTGGTTCCTGACCAGTCTGACCACGGTCTCCGCGCTGGCGCAGGCCCTGGTCTACGGATTGGGCGGATACCTCGCCATGACCGGGGCGCTCGCGCCGGGCACCGTCGTGGCGCTGGCGTTGCTGCTGACCAGGCTGTACTCGCCGCTGACCGCGCTGGCGAACGTCCGGGTGGACGTGATGACCGCCCTGGTGTCGTTCGAGCGGGTCTTCGAAGTGCTCGATCTCAAGCCGATGATCGAAGAGAAACCGTCCCCGCGCGAACTACCGGAAGGCCCGGTCGCGGTGGAGTTCTCCGACGTCCGGTTCGGCTACCCCGCGGCGGACCGGTACTCGCTGGCGTCACTGGAGGACGTGTCCACTTTGGACCACCGGGGCGGTGAGGAGGTGCTGCACGGCATCAGCTTTCGTGCCGAACCGGGGCAGATGGTGGCGCTGGTAGGTTCTTCCGGTGCGGGCAAGTCGACGATCGCCTCACTGCTGCCGCGCCTCTACGACGTCGACGCCGGCTCCGTCCGGCTGTCCGATGTGGACGTTCGTGAGCTGAGTTTCGCTTCACTGCGGGAAACCGTCGGTGTGGTGACGCAGGACGGGCACCTCTTCCACGAGACGATCCGGGCGAACCTCGAATACTCGCGGCCCGGTATCACCGACGCCGAGATCTGGTCGGCGCTGGACCGCGCCCGGCTCGCCGAGCTGATCCGGGAGCTGCCGGACGGGCTGGAGACCGTGGTGGGGGAGCGGGGCTACCGGCTCTCCGGCGGCGAACGGCAGCGGCTGACCATCGCCCGGCTCCTGCTGGCGCAGCCGAGGGTCGTCGTCCTCGACGAGGCGACGGCGCATCTGGACTCGCAGTCGGAAGCGGCCGTCGGCGAGGCGCTGACCGACGCGCTCGAGGGGCGGACCGCGCTGGTCATCGCGCACCGGCTGTCGACGGTGCGGGCGGCGGACCAGATCCTGGTCGTCGAACACGGGGAGATCGTCGAGCGAGGGACGCACGAAGAGCTTCTCGGTCGGGGTGGGCGCTACGCGACTCTGTACCTGACGCAGTTCTCGGAGGAGCCTGCGGCGGTGTGACCCCCTTCATCTCCCCAAGTACATGAAGGCCCCCTTCCATGCGCTAGACGCAAGGAAGGGGGCCTTGCCACGTGAAGGACGCTTTCCCCGCATGCCATGCGGGGAAAGTCCCCTTCAGCCCGCACGCGGTCGCGTTCACCAGCGTCATCTTCCGCGGATCGTCCCGCCACCCTGAATCTCGGAAGTCCCATGAGCGCGACCTTCCTGGAAACCGAACAGTCGGTATCCAACCGTGGAAGGGTCGCGACTACCGGAGAGCGGGGACCCGCGCGCTGTACTTGGCCAGCAGCGCGGCGTTGGCCTCGTCGCCACCGTCCACGTTGGAACTGCGCCACAGCGGGATGTCGACACCCTGCGCCGCACCGAGGTCCACGACCTCGGCGAGAACGAGGTTCCACAGGAACGCGTTGATCACTGTGGACAGTGGGGCGGTCCGCGGCGCGTCCGGCGGGTAGCTCGAGTCGCCGGGACGGACGTGGGAGTCCAGTACGATGCCGGCCTCTTCGATCAACGTCGTCGCCGCGCGCTTCGGCGCCGCGGCCACGGACGCCGCCGAGCTCACCGCGATGACCGACGCCCCGCGTGCCCGCGCCCCGGCGGCCAGTTCGACCGGGTACGGATTGACACCCGAGGTCGAGAACACCACCAGCAGGTCGTCCGGTCCCGGCGCGCGTTCGGCCAGCACCTCTTCGGCCAGTCCGGAGCGGCGCTCGGTCTTGGTGCTGTGCTGCGCGCCGTGCAGCGGCAGCAGTTCGGGGTGGTACACCGGGTACACGCAGGCGAGCCCGCCCGCGCGGTAGAAGGTCTCGGCGACCGCGGCCAGCGAATGCCCGGCCCCGGCGGTGAACACCAGGGCGTCGGCCCGGATGACCCCCAGTATCAGCTCGGCCGACTTCCGGATCTGCTCCGCGTTGCCCCGTTCGGCCTTCGCGAGCCGCTCGGCGACGTCTGCACAACGTTCGGTGGTGCTCACCACATCCGCCCTTCCGTCTGGAGATCAGCGACGAATGTATCGCGTGGACCAATGGCAGAAGTGGAATGCATCGGGTCATGATCGAGGTTGACCCGTTCGCTACGGCCGGGTTTCGGAGACTGGAGGGTCCAGGGTGAGCGAGGCTGATCCCGCGGTGCGGACTTGGCGAGCACGCGGCCAGGTGAAAGCCGTGGTGGTGGTGCTGCACGGCGGTGCGGAGCACAGTCATGCCGGTGTGGCGCCGTGGCGGCTGGCATATCAGCGGATGGTTCCGCTGGCGAAGGAAATCCACCGGGCGGGCCGGGAGCACGGGGTCGAGGTGCGGCTCCTGCGCAACCGGATCTACGGCTGGAACGACCACGGTACCGACGCGATCGCCGACGCGCGCTGGGCCTTGAAACGAATCCAGGTGGATCACCCCGGCGTGCCGGTGATCCTCGTCGGCCATTCGATGGGGGGGCGGGTCGCGCTGCGCGTCGCGGACGACCCCGCCGTCATCGGGGTGTGCGGGCTGGCGCCGTGGACACCACCGGGTGAACCCGTCGGCGCCGTCGAAGGCCGTGCCGTGCTCATCGCGCACGGGACCAAGGACCGGATGACCGATCCGGTGGCCTCACACGCTTTCGCGGAACGCGCCGCGAAGGTGACATCGCGGTCCGCGCGATTCGAAATCGATGGCGAAGGGCACGCGATGCTACGGAGGTCCCGCGTCTGGAACCGTCTCGTGCGGGCTTTCACCCTTGAGCTGGTCGAAGCCGGCGGAAGCGACGAAACGCTGAGCGCGGCCTGGGGTCGGCCGAGTTCCGAGCGGCTGCGGATCCCGGTCTAGACCGGGCTGGAGGAAGCACCTTTATGTCCACATCGAGTATCGACCGGACGACGGGCACGTCCCGCCTGCCCACACCCGACGAATCGCGGTGGCCGGGCCTGGCCACCCCGCCGCATTCGCCTTTTCGCGCGCGGATCGCCGAGCAGCTGTTCCGGCAAGCCGTGCGCCCGCTGAACGTCCGCGTGCGGATGCCCGACGGTTCCTGGCTCGGCTCCGGCGGCCCGGACGCGCCCGAGATGCGCGTCAACCGTCCCGCGGCCTTCTTCCACCGCCTCGGCGTGGACGCGAAGATCGGCTTCGGCGAGGCCTACATGGTCGGCGACTGGACCAGTGACGCGCTCGCCGAGGTGCTGACCCCGTTCGCGGAGCGGATGGCGACGCTCATTCCGCCGCTGCTGCAACGATTCCGCCGGTTCGTCGACCGCGGTCACCCGGCGGACGAGGAGAACACCATCGAGGGGTCGCGGGCGAACATCCACCGCCACTACGACCTGTCCAACGACCTGTTCGGCGCGTTCCTCGACCCGTCGATGATGTATTCGTCGGCGTTGTTCGGCCCGGACGACGACCTCACCACCGCCCAGCACCGCAAGATCGACAGCGTCCTCGACTACGCCGGTGTCCGCGAGGGCAGCACGGTGCTCGAGATCGGCACGGGCTGGGGCGAACTCTCGATCCGCGCGGCGGCGCGTGGGGCGAAGGTCACGTCACTGACCATTTCCGCGGAGCAGGCGGCGCTGGCGACCGAGCGCGTCGCGGCGGCGGGCTACGCCGACCGCGTCGACGTGAAACTGTGCGACTACCGAGACTCCACCGGCGAGTACGACGCCGTGGTGAGCGTCGAGATGATCGAGGCCGTCGGCGAGTCGTACTGGCCGACGTTCTTCGAGACCATCGGGAAGCGGCTGAAGCCGGGCGGCCGGTTCGGGCTCCAGGCCATCACCATGGACCACGAACGCATGCTCGCCGCGGCCCGTTCGTACACCTGGGTGCACAAGTACGTCTTCCCCGGCGGCCTCATCCCATCGACCACCTCGGTCGAGCAAGGGATGCTGGAGCACACGCGGCTGAAACTGCAAGGAGTGCGCGAGTTCGGCCAGGACTACGCCCACACGTTGCGGTTGTGGCGGGAGAAGTTCACCCAGCGGTGGGACGAAATCACCGAATTGGGCTTCGACGACGGCTTCAAGCGGATGTGGGAGTTCTACCTGGCCTACTCCGAGGCGGGGTTCCGGTCGGGATATCTCAAGGTCCACCAGTTCGGATTCGCCGAAAACGGACGGTGAACGCCACCCAACCGATGCGGGGTGCCGTACGTCCTTCACCTAGGGTCTGCGGTTGACTGGGCCCACACGCGATATCGGGACGGGTGATTCGGCATGACGTATGGAGGCGACGACCGAGGGCGACGGATGCCGCCACAACGGCCGCCGTCCGGCCGCCCCAGACAGCACCAGCCGGCGCAGATGATGCCGCTGCCTGGCCGGGGTACCAGCCCGTACGACGAGCGGACGCGGCCGATGGGTTCGCGTGGCGAGCAGCGCCCCGCGAGCCCGCCTCCGCGCCGTCCAGGCCCTCCGCAGCCCCCTCCCGGCCGTCCCGCCGACGGTGCGCGCCCGCCGCGGCGACGTAAGCGCTTGGGCTTCGGCAAGGTGCTGCTCACGCTGCTGACCGTGTTCGTGGTGTTACTCGCCGGCGTATGGGTGTACCTGGAGTTCTCGATCAACCGCGTCGACGCGCTGGCCGACTACTCCGGCCGTCCCGCCGCGGCCGAGGGCACCAACTGGCTGATCGTGGGCTCCGACAGCCGGGACGGGTTGACCCCCGAGGAGCAGGAGAAGCTGGTCACCGGCGACAGCAAGGCCGCCGGCGGTGGCAGGCGCACCGACACCATCATGGTCGCGCACATCCCGGACAACAGCACGAAGCCGACCCTGCTGAGCCTGCCGCGTGACTCCCAGGTGAAGATCCCCGGACACGGGACGAACAAGATCAACGCCGCGTTCTCGATCGGCGGCCCGGCGCTGCTCGCGCAGACCGTCGAAGGCGCCACCGGCCTGCGGATCGACCACTACGCCGAGATCGGTTTCGGCGGATTCGCCAAGATCGTCGACGCGATCGGCGGCGTCCACATGTGCGTCGAGAAGCCGATGCAGGACACCCTCACCGGGATCAAGATCGAGCCGGGATGCCAGGACCTCCAGGGCCCGCAGGCGCTCGGATTCGTCCGCATGCGGCACAGCGCGGCCACCCCGCGGTCGGACCTCGACCGCGTCGCCAACCAGCGGAAGTTCATCGGCGCGCTGGTCAGCGAGATCGGCAGCCCCGGCACGCTGCTGAACCCGTTCTCGCTGTTCCCGCTGCTGTCGACCGCGCCCGACGCGCTGACCATGGATTCGGGCGACCACGTGCACAACCTGGTGGGTCTGGCGCTGGCGATGCGCGGGATCTCGTCGGGCGGCGTCGTCACCACGACGGTCCCGGTGACGAGCGGGTCGGCGGAGAACTGGGACAAGACGAAGTCGAAGCTGCTGTTCGACGCGTTGAAGAACGACACGGAGATCCCGGACAGCGCGATCCTGACCTGATCGTCTGGGGGAGCGGTCTCTCATGGTCCGAGACCGGCGCGAAAACGGGAGGCGCCCGCAGCGCCGGTAAGTCACCATGGACCGATGGAAGCCCCCGCGGAAACCCTCAGTGACGACGTCATCGTCCTGCGCCGCTGGAAGCCGGAACAGCTCGACACCCTGGCGGCCGTCGCGGGAGACTCCGCCGCGCACCTCGGTGCCTGGATGATCTGGGCCACCGGCGGCTACGGCGAGCCCGAGGCCAAGGAGTTCCTCGAGAGCGCGGCGCGCAACTGGGCCGAAGGCAAGACCTACGACTTCGCGATCTTCGCCGAAGGTGAGGTCGTCGGCGGCACCGGCATGATGACGCGTCCGGGCAGGATCGAGATCGGCTACTGGCTCGGCCGCCACCACACCGGGCGTGGTTTCGTGACCAGAGCGGCGCGGCTGCTGATTGCCGAGGCCTTCCGTCTCGGCGCGCCGGAGGTCGAGATCCGGCACGACGAGAAGAACGTCGCGAGCGGCGCCGTGCCCGCGCGACTGGGGTTCACGATGATCGGCGAAGAGGCCGCCGAACCGCCGTTCGCCCCCGCCTGCGCGGGCGTCCACCGGGTCTGGCGGCTCAAGCGTCCTTAGTCTTGCGCTCGCGCAAGGACGCCAGCGCCTTGTCGGCGTGCACGGTGAACTTCAGTTCACTCTTGATCACTTCGAGCACCTTGCGGTCGGTGTCGATGACGAACGTGTGCCGTTTGGCGTGCAGTGGGCTGAATTTGCGCCATACGCCGAACTGCCTGGCCACCACACCGTCCACATCGGACAGCAGCGGGTAGTCGAAACCGTGTTTGGCCGAGAACTCCTGCTGCTTGGCGACGGCGTCCGGGCTGATTCCGACGCGGTGCGCGCCGACTTCGGCGAATTCCGCGGCGAGATCGCGGAAGTGGCAGCTCTCCGCCGTGCAGCCAGTGGTCATCGCGGCGGGGTAGAAGAACAGCACGACCGGGCCGGACGAGAGGAAGTCCGACAGCGTGCGCTCCGCACCCTTGTCGTCGGGCAGGGTGAAGTCCGGGGCGATGTCACCTTGGTCCATGGACGGATCCTGTCACGTCAGTGGGCGTGCCGTTCGATGAGCTCGTCGACCTCGTCCCCGGTCGCGGAATCGGCGACGAACGAGCCGCGCGCCGCGAGCACACCGTGCCGTCGCAGCCGCTCGGCCTGTTCGTGGCTTCGGACGCCTTCCGCGCCGATGCGCAGCTTCAGTTCCTTGGCCCTGGCGACCAACTGGCACAGGTGGCGGACGTCGGCCTCGTCCTCACCGTCGGCCAGCGCGTCGATTACCGCACCGGAGAGGATCACGTGGCGGACCGGCAGCCGATGCTGGGGGATCAGCTCCAGATCGGCCGAGCCGGAGATGGTCAGTACCAGCTGGGCGCCCAGATCGGCGAGCACGGCGAAGGAGTCCAGCACCTCACTGCCCCGCGGATTGAGGACGGACTCGCGGTCGGTGCACAGCCGCAGTGCCTGTGCGGGAAGGTCGTGCCGGTCGAGCTGTTCTTTGATCAGCAGCACCAGATCGGGGTCGATGGCCAGCCGGTTCGGCAGCCGCACGCAGACGTCCGGGGCGGCCTCGCCGAACCTGTTCCGCCAGCGCGCGGTGGCGGCGAGCGATTCCGCCAGCAGCCACCGGCCGAGCGGGATGGTCATCCCGGTGGTCTGCGCCAGCGGGTAGAACTCGTCGGAGTCCAGCTCGCCCCTCTCCGGGTGGTTCCAGCGCAGCCCGGCGTTGACCGCGGCCAGCTGATCCGGGTTCGCGAGCTTGACCGTCGGCTGGTAGATCAGCGAGAACTCGCCGTTCTCCAGCGCGCCCGCGATGACCGCGCCGAGCTGGTAACGGCCGCGGTCGCGCGCGTCGAGTTCCGGGTCGAACAGCATCCACTGCGCCTTGCCTGCCTCCTTGGCGCGGTGCAGGGCGATCTCCGCGGCCCGGAGAAGGTCTTCCGGCCCGCCGTCGGTGACCGGGCGGACGACGATGCCGGCGCTCGCGCTGACCCCGATGCCGTGCCCGCCGAGGTAGATCGGCTCGACCAGCTCTTCCAGCGCTTGCTCGACCAGCGCGATCACCTGCGGCGACGTGAATTCACCGCGCAGCAGGACGGCGAACCCGTCGCCGGACAGCCTGGCGACGGAACCGTTGTGCCTGCCGGCGAACACGGACTTGAGCTTGGTGGCGACCCCGCGCAGCACCTGGTCGCCGACACCGGCGCCGAGACCGTCGTTGATCACCTTGAAACCGTCGACGTCGAGGTAGACGAGAGCGACCTGCTCACTGCCCGAACCGGCCAGCGCGGCTTCGAGGGCGTTGTCGAACGCGGTGGCGTTCGGCAGTCCGGTCAGCGGGTCGTGCACGTTCTGGTGCAGCAGTCGCTCCTGCAGCAGATGGATCTCGTTGGCGTCGGCGACCATCAGCACGGGGTAGGTCGAGTCGGGCCGGTCACCGGGAAGGTCGGTCAGGGTCACGTCGACCCAGAGCGCGCCTTCCTCGCTGTGGTCCAGCAGCAGGCGTTCCTGCTGCGCCGGCCGGTCGAGTTGCCTGAGCTGGGAGAGCCCGTTCCGCAGCCGGGTGACGTCGTGGTCGGTGGAGCCGAGTTCGGGGATGGTCCGCCCGCGCAGCGTCGAGGGGCGGCAGCCGAGGAGTTTGCCGAGCGCGGCGTTCGCCTCGACGATCCTGCCGTCGGAATCAGCGAGCGCGATTCCGACCGGAGAGGCGGAATAGAGTTTGGAGAAGCGCAACAGAGCGGGCTTGTGGTCGGGCTCGGTCCGCACGGCGTCCTTGGCGACGCCGAGCAGGAGCTGTTCGAGTTGCTCTTGGGGAAGCGATACTCCTTTAGTGTCAGCGAGCGTCGCGGCCCATCTTCGAGCGACGTCCACCAACCCTGGTGCAGCACCAGGCTCAGGCACACTTCACCTCTTCATGCGCGGTTGATGGCCAGCTCAGACGGGGTGTCCGAGCTCAAAGGCCCACACTAGGTACGAGCCGACCGGGAGTAGTGCCACGGCATCATGCGCGATACGGGGTGTCTACCGGCTGAAAGGGTGATCACCACTACACGAGTGGTGACCGGAAGTTACCAAGAGTACTCGATCGTGGTTGTCCCTTTGGTCGGGATTCAGCCCGGTCTTGAATCAACAGGGTGTCAGCCGGATCGGCAGGCCGTCCGCCGGGACGGGCAGCGAGACGTAGTCCCAACGCGCGGTGTAGTCCGCCGGGACCGACCATCGATACGCGCGCAGCATCTCGTGCAGCAGCGCCTTCACTTCGAACGTCCCGAAATGCAGGCCGACGCACTTGTGCGCGCCGCCGCCGAAGGGCATCCACGCGTAGCGGTGCGACTTGTCTTCGCGGCGCTCCGCGCTGAAACGGCCCGGGTCAAAACGCATCGGGTCAGTCCAGTGCTCCGGCGCGAAATGGTTGACGGTGGGGGAGACCCCGACCAGTGTCCCTTCAGGAATGAAATGCCCGAGAACCTCGGTGTCCTTCACGGTTTTCCTGGCCAGCGACGGCACTGGGGCCACCATCCGCAGGGATTCCTTGATCACCAGATCCAGCGTCGTCAGGGTCTCCAGCGCTTCGATGTCCGGCACGTCGTCGCCGAGCGCGAGGGACTCCTGGCGCGCGCGTTCCTGCCACTCGGGGTTCTTGGCGAGGTGGTAGACGGCGGCGGCGCTGGTGATGGTCGACGTGTCGTGCGCGGCCATCATCAGGAAGATCATGTGGTTGACGACGTCGGAGTCGGTGAAGCGGTCGCCGTCCTCGGTGGTGGCGTGGCACAAGGCGGTGAAGAGGTCGTCGCCGTCGCTTCGCCGTTTCGCGGGCAGATTCGCCGCGAAGTGGCGTTCGAGGACCTTGCGACCGTGCAAACCAGCCGCCCAACGGCCGCCGGGGACGGGGAACCGGACGATGGCCGTGCCCGCGCGCACGGAATTCACGAACGCGCGGTTGATCGAGGCCGAGTCGTCGCCGGAACGCATGCCCATGAACACGCGCGTCGCGACGTCGAGCGTGAGTTGCTTGAGGGACCAGTAGACCCGCGGGTTCGGCTTGTCCGCCCATGCCGCGACGCCTTCGCGCAGCGCCGGTCCCATCCGGTCGACGTAGCCGGTGAGCCGTTGCCGGGTGAACGCCGCCTGCATGATCCGGCGGTGCAGGTGGTGCTCGCCGAAATCGAGCAGCATCAGGCCGCGGTCGAAGAACTGCTCGATGAAGAACTTCCAGCCCTCCTGGGAGAAGGCCTTGTCCTTGTTCACCAGCGCGATCTGGGTGGCTTCGGGACCGGAGAGGGCGACGATGCGGCGGCCGAACGCGCCCATCCACGACACTGGGCCGTAGGTCTCGTAGCGTTTGAGGCCGAACTCGATGCCGAAGCGCATGAAGTCCAGCGCGTGTCCGATGACCGGCGGGCCTTCGTCGCCGAGGACGGGTTTGAGGCCCGGCGGGGCGGGTGCGAGTTCGCGGACCGGCCAGGTCGCGCCGAGCCAGCGCTGGTCGACCGAACGCGGCAACGGGATCGAGGTGAGCGGCGGGACCCGCTCACGCAGCGCCCCGGTGACCTTTTCGACGGTTTTCCCCATGGTGACCATCTCCCCGGTGAGATCGGCTACCACTCCACCTTCGCACCCTTGTTGACAGGTTGACAATACTCCGGCGGGTGTATCTGCTCAGAGTGTCAGGAAAGGGTCTTTCAGGACGTGTTCCGTCCTGAAAGACCCTTTCCCGACGGGTCAGGCCAGTTCGGAGCGGAGCGTGTTCGCGGCGGCGACCAGGTTCTGCAGAGCCGGTTCGACCTCGGCGTACCCGCGGGTCTTCAGGCCGCAGTCCGGGTTGACCCGGATCCACCCGGCGGGCACGGCGGTCCGCAGCAGCCCGCTGACCTCGTCGACGTCGGGAACCCGCGGCGAGTACCAGTAGCACCCTAAAACGTACTCAGGCGCGCTACTGGCCCGCTGGACATGTGATGAACCGGACGCCATGCGTGACCAGATGGCGAACTCGCGTGACCAGACGGACAACTCGCGTGACCAGATGGCGAACTCGCGTGACCAGACGGACAACTCACGTGATCAGTCCCAGTCGAGGGCCCCGCCGGACTGGTACTCGATGACGCGGGTCTCGAAGAAGTTCTTCTCCTTCTTGAGGTCCATCGCCTCCGACATCCACGGAAACGGGTTCTCCGTCTCGCCGAAGATCGGCTGGAGACCGATCTGCTGCGCCCGCCGGTCGGTGATGAAGTGCATGTACTGCTCGATCAGCTCGGCCGAGAGCCCGAGCATGCCGCGCGGCATGGTGTCGCGGGCGTAGGCGACCTCGAGCCGGCAGGCCTCGGTCAGCATGCCGCGGATTTCGGCCTGGAACGCTTCGGTCCACAGGTGCGGGTTCTCGATCTTGATCTGGTTGATGCAGTCGATGCCGAAGTTCAGGTGGATCGACTCGTCGCGCAGGATGTACTGGTACTGCTCGGCGATGCCGATCATCTTGTTCCGGCGGCCGAGCGAGAGGATCTGCGCGAAGCCGGTGTAGAACCACATGCCCTCGAAGATCACGTAGAACGCGACGAGGTCACGCAGGAAGTTCTGGTCGGCTTCCGGGGTCCCGGTCTCGAAATCCGGGTTCTCCAGGTTCTGCGTGTACTTCAGCGCCCACGCGTCCTTTTCGGAGATGGACGGGACCTCGCGGTACATGTTGAACAGCTCGCCCTCGACCAGGCCGAGGCTCTCGCAGATGTACTGGAAGGTGTGCGTGTGCACGGCCTCCTCGAACGCCTGGCGCAGCAGGTACTGGCGGCATTCGGGGTTGGTGATCTGCCGGTACACCGCGAGCACGATGTTGTTGGCCACCAGCGATTCCGCGGTGGCGAAGAAGCCGAGGTTGCGCTTGAGCATGGTGCGCTCGTCCTCGGTGAGGCCGTCGGCCGACTTCCACAGCGCGATGTCGGCCTGCATGGCGACCTCGGTCGGCATCCAGTGGTTGTTGCAGCCGGCGAGGTACTTCTCCCAGGCCCAGGTGTACTTCATCGGCAGCAGCTGGTTGACGTCGGCGCGGGCGTTGATCATCCGCTTGTCGTCGACGTTGATCCGGGCGGCGCCGACTTCGATCTCACCGAGGCCGGTGGCGTCGGCGGAGGCGTCAAAGGTGGTCATAAAAGAGGCTCACTTCACGAGGGGGTCGTGAGTGGTAAGGACGGTTAGAACCGCCCTTACCACTCACGAGGGCGTCTACTGGCAGGCTTCGCAGTCGGGGTCGTCGATGCGGCAGGCGGCGCCGTCGGTGGCGACGAAGTCGACGTCGGAGACCTGCGGAATCTCCTTCGGCTCCGGCTTGGCGGCAGGGGCGGTCACCGGCACCGTGGGAACAGCGGCGGCAGGCGACGGCGAGACCGCGGCGGGAGCCGGAGCGGCGGCGGCAGGCTTGGGTGTGGCCGGGGCCGGGGTGGCCGAGACCGCGTTCAGCTTGCCGTCGGTGCCGCGCAGGGTGCTCTTCTCCACGTGCGTCGCGGACCGCGCTCGCAGGTAGTACGTGGTCTTGAGGCCCTTGTGCCAGGCGTAGCGGTACAGCTCGTCGAGCTTGCGGCCGCTGGGCGCCGCGATGTACAGGTTCAGCGACTGCGCCTGGTCGATCCACTTCTGACGACGCGAACCGGCGTCCACCAGCCACTTCGACTCGATCTCGAACGCGGTGGCGTACAGCGCCTTCAGGTCGTCCGGCACGCGGTCGATCTGGCCGAGGCTGCCGTCGAAGTACTTCAGGTCCGACACCATGACCTCGTCCCACAGCCCGCGCTCCTTGAGCGAGCGGACCAGGTGCGGGTTCACCACGGTGAAGTCGCCGGACATGTTCGACTTGACGAACAGGTTCTGGAACAGCGGCTCGATCGACTGCCCGACACCGCAGATGTTGGAGATCGTCGCGGTCGGTGCGATCGCCATCACGTTGGAGTTGCGCATGCCGACGGTCTTGACCCGCTCACGCAGCGGCGCCCAGTCCAAAGTGGACGAGGTGTCGACGTCGAGCGCGTCGCCCTGTCGTGCGTCGATCAGCAGCTGCAGCGAGTCGATCGGCAGGATTCCCTTGCTCCACAAGGAACCTTCGAACGTCTGGTACTGGCCGCGCTGCTCGGCGAGGTCGGTCGATGCCGAGATCGCGTAGTAGCTGATGTGCTCCATGCTGGTGTCCGCGAACTGGACGGCCTCGTCCGAGGACAGCGGCACGCCGATCTCGAACAGCGCGTCCTGGAAGCCCATCAGGCCAAGCCCGATCGGGCGGTGGCGCAGGTTGGAGCGGCGCGCCTCCGGGATCGTGTAGAAGTTGATGTCGATCACGTTGTCGAGCATGCGGACCGCGGTGCGCACGGTCTTCTCGAGGCGCTGGGTGTCCAGGCCTTCGGGGGTGACGTGCTTGAGCAGGTTCACCGAGCCGAGGTTGCAGACCGCGACCTCGTCGGTGGTGGTGTTCAGCGTGATCTCGGTGCACAGGTTGGACGAGTGCACGACACCCACGTGCTGCTGCGGCGAACGCAGGTTGCACGGGTCCTTGAAGGTGATCCACGGGTGGCCGGTCTCGAACAGCATGGTCAGCATGCGGCGCCACAGGTCGACCGCGCGGATCTTGCGGAACACCTTCAGCTCACCGCGTTCGGCGGCGGCCTCGTACTCTCGGTAGCGCTCGGCGAACGCGGTGCCGTAGAGGTCGTGCAGGTCCGGGGTCTCGTTCGGCGAGAACAGCGTCCACTGCGCGTCGGCCTCGACGCGGCGGAGGAACTCGTCCGGCACCCAGTTCGCGGTGTTCATGTCGTGCGTACGACGACGGTCGTCACCGGTGTTCTTGCGCAGGTCGAGGAATTCCTCGATGTCGACGTGCCAGGTCTCGAGGTACGCGCAGGCCGCGCCCTTGCGCTTGCCGCCCTGGTTCACCGCGACCGCGGTGTCGTTGGCGATCTTGAGGAACGGCACGACACCCTGCGACTGGCCGTTGGTGCCCTTGATGTGCGCGCCGAGGCCGCGGACCGGGGTCCAGTCGTTGCCGAGACCGCCCGAGTACTTGGCCAGCAACGCGTTGTTCTTGTACGCCTGGAAGATCGAGTCCAGGTCGTCGTCCACCGTGGTCAGGAAGCAGGACGACAGCTGCGGGCGGGTGGTGCCCGAGTTGAACAGCGTCGGGGTGGACGCCATGAAGTGGAACGACGAGAGCAGCTCGTAGAACTCGATCGCGCGGGCTTCACGGTCGTCCTCGCGGATCGCGAGACCCATGGCGACGCGCATGAAGAACGCCTGCGGCAGCTCGAAACGGACGCCGTCGTGGTGCTGGAAGTACCGGTCGTACAGGGTCTGCAGGCCGAGGAAGCCGAAGTCGAGGTCACGCTCGGCGTGGATGGCCGCGGTGATCTTGTCCAGATCGAACGTCTGCAGCTCGGGGTTGACCAGCTCCAGCTCGATGGCGCGCTTGAGGTAGTCGCGGAAGTACTGCGGGTACCGGGCGGTCATCTCGTCCTGGCTGGCCAGCTGCGGCGAGCCCGCGAGATAGGTGAGCGCTTCGCCGCGGAGTTTGTCCGCGAGCAGCCGGGCGCTGACATAGGAGTAGTTCGGCTCCTGCTCGACGAGCACGCGCGCGGCCATGATCTGGGCGAGGGCGAGTTCGTCGGCGCTGATGCCGTCGTAGAGGTTGCGCTTGGCCTCGGCCAGCACCGGCTCCGCGGAGACGTCGTCGAGTCCGGCGACGGCCTCGCCGACCACGTGCGAGACGCGGGCCCAGTCGAGCGGGCGGATGGTGCCGTCGGCGGCCTTGACGCTGATGG
The DNA here is from genome assembly GCF_047608665.1 of Amycolatopsis sp. cmx-11-51. Classification (NCBI taxonomy): domain Bacteria; kingdom Bacillati; phylum Actinomycetota; class Actinomycetes; order Pseudonocardiales; family Pseudonocardiaceae; genus Amycolatopsis; species Amycolatopsis sp. cmx-11-51. The sequence goes on from NZ_JADNQO010000002.1 coordinate 706,932, forward strand.
CGACGTCGGACGACGCGGGCTTCTCGGACTCGCGGGCCTTCGCGCGCTCGTCGCGGTAGAGGACGTACGCGCGGGCGACCTTGTGGTGCTCGCCGCGCATCAGCGCGAGCTCGACGATGTCCTGGATCTGCTCGATGTGCAGGGCGGTCTCAGGGCCGGCGTGGCGGAGCAGGGTGGCCTCGATCTGCTCGGTCAATTCGTTGACCAGGTGGTGGATTCGCGACGAGGCGGCCGCGTCACCTCCTTCGACGGCGAGGAAGGCCTTGGTCACGGCGACCGAGATCTTGTTCGCGTCGAAGGGGGACACGCTGCCGTCCCGCCGGATGACTCGCACGGTCGCGGGCGTGGCGTCCGAAGACGAGGGTGGCCGCTGGCCGGTTTCCACTGACATGCGTGTCTCCAAGAGGGCGCGTTGGAACGGCACGCGGCCTGGCAAGGCCGTGTGCTGCAGGTTCACGAATCTGTCCGGCAACCGCTCCCGAGCGGTCTCCCCGTCGCTGGGCGGTGCCGGTTCTCAGAGACTACATGTAGGGGTTGGAGGCTGCACGTGCCCCAATGGGTGGCGTGTCGTGGTCTCACCCTGGCGGGTTAGGCGATCACGCTCAGCGGCTGCTCAGCCGCCGAAAACGATCTTGAAATCACGCAGGTGAGCGCTCAGAACTGGCCGTTGACCGGCCAGGAAGCCGAGTGGCCCGGCCTCGTTGATCCGCCAGTCCGCGGCCGCCGGGTGTGAGCGTGTCTTCGCCCGGACGGGGCTCCTTTTGAGACGTCCGTCCAGGATCTGGATGACGTCGAAGGCGGCGGGCATCCTCACCGGGAGGCTCGGCCGAGCGGTGAAGGCGGCCGTCGCGATCCAGTCCTCCTGGGTGGTCGCTGAGGCGGTGAAGGTCCGCCCGTGGGTGAAGTCGAGCGCGGCGAGGTCCTTCGGGATGCCCCACAGCGCGCGCCCGCCGGCGAGCGAGACCTCGCTGTCGACCCAGATGTCGGTGATCGAACTGGAGAGACGCCTGCCGCGGACCGCGACCGCCGCCAGCAGCTCGTGATATCGGAGCTGCCCTGGCTCCTGGTAGTCGATCCAGGCGGCGAACACCTGCGCGCGGCCGCCCGCCACGGCCGGTTCGACGCCGTCGGGCAACTCGGGCAGTTCGCTCACCTGGACACGCCAGACGGACAGGTACGCCTGGCCCGCCAGGTTCCACGGCTCCGGGGGATAGGCGGTCACGCGTTCCGCCACGGCAGGTAGGCGGGCTGGTCGGTGTCGACGCGCATGGAGAACTCCGGTGGTCGTTTCTGCAGGAAGGACATGACTCCTTCGATCGCGTCCGGACTGGTGCCCAGGCCGCCGATCAGCCGGGAGTCCAGTTCGTGCACGGGGAACGGTGAGGGGGCGCTCGCCATCCGGTACAGCAGCTGGCGGGTCACCGCGACCGAGACGGGAGCCGTGGTCATGGCGATTTCGAAAGCCAGTTCGCGGGCTTTGGCGAGCACTTCGCCGGGCTCGTGAACACTGTGGACCAGTCCGGCACTTTTCGCTTCCTCGGCGCCGAAAACCCGGCCGCTGATCATCCAGTCGAGTGCCGTGCCCATCCCGACCAGCCGGGGGAGGAACCACGCGGACGCGCCTTCCGGGTAGATCCCGCGGCGGACGAACACGAAGCCGAAGCGCGAATCCGTGGACGCCAGCCGGTAGTCGCACGACAGTGTGATCGTGACGCCGCCGCCGACGGCCGCGCCCCGCAGGGCCGCGATCACCGGCTTGTTCATCGTGAAGATCCGCTTCGAGCAGCGTCCCGCCGGCTCCTGCCATGCCGCGTCCGGGCCGGACTCCGGATCGAAGTCGAAACCGCCCTGCGAAAGGTCGGCGCCCACCGAGAAGTCCTTGCCGTTGCCGGTCAGGATCACCACCCGGACGTCTTCGTCGCGGTCGGCCCGGTCCATCGCGTCGCCGAGTTCGTCGGCCATGCGGATGGTGTAGCCGTTGCGGGCCTCGGGCCGGTTGAGCGTGACCGTCGCGATGCGGTCGGAAACCTCGTAGGTGATTTCGGCGTACGCGCTCATGACGTGAAAGTAAGGCTATGTTGACAAGGTGTCAATAAGGCTTACTCGACGTCGTCCAGATGATCCGCGTAGTACTCGACCGCTCGCCGGTACCGCTGGACCCCGGCGTCGGTGCTGGTCGCCGCGAGCACCTTCAGCAGCGTTCCCGCCGCGTCGCGCGCCTCGCCGACGTTGTAGAGCGCCATCGCCAGGAACGTCTTCAGCGCCGCGTCCTCCGGGAACTCGTCGAGGCCGCGGCGCAAGGTCTTGAGCGATTCGTCGTACCGGCCGAGGACGCGATACGTGCTGCCGAGCCCGACGAACACGCCGTGCCTGTCCTCAGTGGACAGACCGTCACCGCTGAGTGCCCGCTCGTAGAAGGGGGCTGCTTCGGCCTCCAGCCCGGCGGAGTCGTGTGCCCATGCTGTCTGATAGGCGATCACGGCGTCGCGGGGGTTCCGTTCGGACAACGCGACCAGTTGCCGTCGCGCGTCGTCGGTACCCTCTTCCCGGAGCCGGATCGCCTCCTGCGTCTCGCTCATGCGGCGGCGCCGTCGAAAGGCGGGTAGGTCTCGCCACCGACGCGCTCGGCCACGACGATGTAGTCGGCGAGCGCGTCACGTGAACGCGCGAGCTTGGCCAGCTGCTCGTCCAGGCGTCCCAGCCGCTCCCGCATCGCGGCCAGCAACTCGGGGCAGCCGATCAGCTCGGGCTTCTCGCCGACCGCGCAGGGCAGCAGATACGCGATGTCCTCGGACGACAGGCCGGCGGCGAGCAGATGCCGGATCTGCTTCACCCGCAGCAAGGCCGTCTCGTCGTACTCGCGATAGCCGTTCGTGCCGCGGTCCGCCTCCAGCAGGCCATGGGCCTCGTAGTAGCGCAACTGATGGGCGTTGACGCCCGTCCGATGACTCAGTTCCCCGATCTTCATCGCTTTCCCCACTTGACCTTCATACCGGTATCAACGTTGACGATGGTGCCATGCCTGACAACAAAAATACCCCGATCACGGTTCTCGGCCTCGGACTGATGGGCCAAGCGCTCGCCCGCGCGTTCCTGAAAGCCGGGCATCCCACGACCGTGTGGAACCGGACGGCCGCCAAGGCCGGTTCGCTGGTGACCGAAGGGGCGCGGCTCGCGCCCACGATCGGCGACGCGCTCGAGGCGGGCGGCGTGACGATCGTGTGCCTCACCGACTACCCGGCCGTGCGTGACCTGCTCGGCGACGCCGGGCTGGAGGGCACGACCCTGGTCAACCTGACCTCGGGTGACTCCGCCCAAGCGCGGGAAACCGCCGTCTGGGCCGAAAAACGGGGTGCCCGGTATCTGGACGGCGCGATCATGGCCATCCCCTCATCGATCGGGACCGCTGAGGCGGTGATCCTGCTCAGCGGCCCGGCGCCGGACTTCGACCTCGGCGCGCTCGGCACGATCAGTCACCTCGGCGCCGACCCCGGGCTGGCTTCGCTGTACGACGTCGCGGGTCTGGCGATGATGTGGAGCGTCCTGAACGCGTGGCTGCAGGGCACCGCGATGCTCCGGACCGCCGGTGTCGACGCCGCGACGTACGCGCCCTTCGCGCAGCAGATCGCTGTCGGCGTGGCGGGCTGGCTGCCCGGTTACGCCGAGCAGGTCGACAAGGGCTCGTTCCCGGCGGAGGTGTCCGCCTTGGAGACCGACGCGCGGGCGATGGCGCATATGGTCGAGGAGAGCGAAGCGCTGGGCGTGAACGCCAAACTGCCGAAGCTGATCAAGGCGATGGCCGACCGCGCGATCGCGGCGGGGCACGGCGGGGAGCAGTACCCCGTGCTGATCCGGGAGTTCGAGCGGGCGGGGGAATAAAGGTCAGGCGGGTCGGATTGGGCGCCGACACGCGTGCGATCGTGCTCGACGGACCCGGCCCGCCCGAGGCGTTGCGGATCAAGGACGTCCCGGTGCCCGAGGTCGGCGACGGCTGGGTGCGGGTCAAGGTCGAGGCGTTCGGGCTCAACCGGTCCGAGTACCACCTGCGCACCGGTGTCGCCACGAACGCGAAGTTTCCGATCGTGCCGGGGATCGAGGCCGTCGGGACCGTCGACGCGGCGCCGGGCGGGGAGTTCCCGGTGGGACAGACCGTCGTCGCCATGATGGGCGGGATGGGGCGCGCCTTCGACGGTGGCTACGCGGAATACACCGCCGTGCCCGCCTCCTCGGTGATCCCTGTGCGCACGAAACTGGACTGGGCGACGCTCGGGGCGTTGCCGGAGATGCTGCAGACCGCGCACGGCTCGCTGTACGCCGGGCTCGACATCCGCGCGGGGCAGACGATCCTGATCCGCGGCGGGACGTCGTCGATCGGCGTCGCGGCTGCGGTGCTGGCGAAGGAACAGGGCCTGACCGTCCTGTCGACCACGCGGAACCCTGCTCGTTTGAATGTCTTGCGGAAATTCGGCGTCGATCACCCGCTGGTGGACGACGGTTCGATCACCGGCGCGGTGCGCGAAATCGTGCCGGGCGGGGTGAACGCGGCACTGGAACTGGTCGGCACCAACGTCCTGCCGGACACGCTGCGCGCGACGGCCGTGCACGGGACCGTGTGCTTCACCGGGATGCTCAGCGACGTCTGGTCGATCCCGGACTTCTACCCGATGGCCGTGATCCCGAACGGTGTCCGGCTCACCGCGTACGGCGGCGAGAGCAGTGACCTGCCCGCTGAGGCGCTTCAGCGCTATGTCGACTTGGTCGAGGCCGGACGGCTACCGCTGACGATCCATCAGGTGTACGCGTTCGAGGAGATCGCGGAGGCGCATCGGGTGATGGAGGCCGGGGAAGCGGTGGGGAAACTGGTCGTCCGGGTGCGTTGACGCTGGGCTCGTAGTCGCTTGGGCGACCTCGTTTGGCGGCTTGCTCGGTTTGTGGCCGTCTGCCTTGGTTGTTGCAGGCAGGTGGCAAGGGCGTGTCTCTCAAACTGGGGTTGGCAGGGTGGGCGAGGACACGAGCGTGCGTTTTCCGGCCGGAGGCCTCGGAAATCTGAAAGCACGCTTTGAGAGACGCTAGGCGCAGTCCCAGTTCGGGAAGGCTTTCGGTCTATGTCCGTAGGTGCATGGTGTTGCGTCTCGGTTCCCCGCTTGGGTCGAGGTAGGTGGGTGCGATGAATTCCGGTAGCCCGTCTTGGGTGATCTGGACTTTCCATTCGCTTTTGTGGATCAGCCGATGGTGTCTCGTGCAGAGGAGCACGAGGTTGTCGGTTTTCGTTTCGCCGCGGTGCCGCCAGAAAACCAGATGATGCGCCGTGCACCGTTGGACCGGTATGGCGCAACCTGGACACGCGCAGCCGCCGTCCCGGATTTTCAGCGCGTGTTTCTGCCGGGGTGGTGACGGAACGGCTGGAGCGTCCCACGTCCAGCGGTTGTCCCTTGTGCGGTTTGGCCAGCGGATCGAGGTCGGACTTCAACCGGGCGTAGGTTTCCAGATTCAAGGTTCCCGCGAACCCGAGCGTGCCATCACGGTGTTTGACGAACCGCAACTCCGGACGGGTGTCCTGGGGGTCTTCGTTACGGGGTTATCTACCGTCGGGGTCCATCCTGTCCAGCATCCGACGACCGGCCTTGGCGATCTCCTTCGGCCCGGCCCGCACGTCCTCGGCGGGCACCAACGAGGGGACACGACTCAGCGCGCCGATGACCGCGTCGATCTGACCACCCCCGATCGCGCCCTCCGCCGCAGCTTCAGCGGTCAACGGCGCCAACGGCGGCGCCATATCCCCACCGCCGACCACCCCGGGATGAAGGGCAAGCGCCCGATCGGCACGGGCACTGGCCTCCTTCTGCGACACCTGAAAGTCCTGAAAAATCAGGCCCGCCAACGTCGAATGCCCATAGCATCCACGAACCCCACGCGCATTCAACTCCGCCAAAATCGCATACTGCTCCGCGTCCAATCGCCGCTTCAAGACTTCGATCTCCTGCTTACGGACATGCAGCGCCGCAGTATCAGCACGCCACCACTCGGTGCACGCTGTCTGAGGACTGTTTTCGCTGGCCACAGAATCAACAATACCCCTGTTCGAACACCTGTGCTAGCACGATTTGCGTAGCGATCCCGAGCGGACCATTTCACTCGATGGGGAACAAAAGACGGTGAATGAACTACGCAGAGTCGTGCGGGCGGTAATGGCGGGCCAGGAAGGCAAAAATGCGTGCCGGGACGGATCCACAGTGAACGCGGCCTGCCACTCACGAACTCCGGCATCGACTCGGACCGCCGCGATCGGGCGTGTACGGAACTTATGCGCGATCCAGGCAGGCTCCGGGGTCATGACGACATCCTTGTCCTCACGGCAGGCCGCGAGATGGTCCGTGGTCGCGCTGCTGCTCGCGTTCGTGGGTTCGCTGCTCGCGCTGCCCGCCGAGGCGGTGCCCGCGCAGGGGATCCGCGCCAGTTACGCCAATCCGGTTCGCAAGGCCGACGGGCACGTCGACGCCAAAGCGACGGTGGACCGGCTCCGTGCGATGAACGCGGACACGTACGCGTTCCTGGTCAACAAGTCCACCGATTGGGCCGATCTGGAGCAGGAGTTCCTGCCCGCCGCCCAGGCGAGCGGCCTCGCGGTCTGGGTCTACCTTGTCCCACCGACAGAGTGTCCCGGCGGCACGAGCTGCGCGGAGTATCTGCCCTACAAGAAGGACTATGTCGCGTGGGGACAGGCGATCGCCCGGCTCTCGGTGCGGTATCCGGTGCTCAAGGCCTGGGCGATGGACGACTTCAACGCCAACACGAGCACGTTCAACACGACCTACACGGCCAAGATGCGCAACGCCGCCAGGGCGATCCAGCCGTCGCTCGACTTCTACCCGGTGGTGTACGCCAACGCCGTCACCCAGTCCTTTGTGGATTCCTACGCCGCGGGCATCGACAGTCTCATCCTGCCGTTCCGTGACGACCCGTACCGCAACACGTTGTGGACCGGGAGCCTCCGCTCGCAGCTGGACCAGGTCGTCGCGCGACTCGCGAGCAAGAGCCGCAAGGCCATTCTGATGGTGTACGCCTCCACCCTGTCACGCACCACGATCACCCCTGACGTCGAGTACGTCCGAACGGTGACCGCGGTCGGCCTGGAGTACGCGGCGGCCGGGAAGCTCGCCGGGGTCATCCAATACGCGCTGTCCTTGACGCCGGGACGGGCGCAGTCGGGAGACGAACGCGTCGCGCACACCGGGAACAGTGCGCTGGTGTTCACGGTGCATCCCGACAACGCCACGACGGCGGGGGACTACGCGGCCGCCAGCGCGACCGTTCGCCTCGACGCGGGGTCGACGTCCTGCCGGATGGTCGTGTGGCACACCGACGACCGGCCCGCCACGAGCCCGCTCGGCTACCACGCGAAGCAGGCGATCGTCGGCGGGACGCAGGTGTGGGAGCGAGACGTCGCCAGCGAGGGGACCGAGTGGTACACCTCTTCGCCGATCGACATCACCCCTCGCCTGAGCGGCGGGTCGGCGACGCTCACCCTGCGCCTGTACGAGAAGAAGGCCGTCACCAGCTATTCGGTCACGGCCCGGATGGACGACATCAGCCTGACCGGCTGCCACGTCGCGAACCCCGGCTTCGAGGCCGACGGTGGCTGGACCTACGGCCGCAAGGGCGGTGACGTCCTGACCGGGCGTCACACCTACGACCCCGTGTACTCGACTTCGGTCCACTCCGCGGTCGGCTCCCTCTACGGGGGCTGAAGGGGACTTTCCCCGCATGACATGCAGGTAAGGGGCCCTTCACCGCGTCGCATGCGGTGAAGGGCCCCTTCAGCCCGCATCAAAACAATCAGGCGTGCTTGATTTTTCCGGTGGGGGGTGCGAGCCTGGGGAGGACGCGAGGAGGCGGGCATGGCTGACCTTGGCGTGATCCTTGGGGATCTCGCGGCGGAATCGCAGGCCATCGACGACGTGGTGGCGAAGCTGCCCGCGTCGGATTGGGCGCGGCAGACCCCGGCCGAAGGCTGGACGATCGCTCATCAGATCGCCCATCTGGCCTGGACGGACAAGAAGGCGCTGATCGCGGCGCGTGGGTCCGAGGCCGAGTGGCAGACGGAGATCGAAGGGCTGCTCGCGACGGGGGAGACCTACGTCGACGACGGTGCGGCCGAGGGAGCGAAGACACCGCCCCGGGAGTTGCTGGCCGGGTGGCGTGCCGTCCGCGCGGAACTGGCCGAAGCGCTTGCCGCGGTGCCCGATGGACAAAAGATCCCTTGGTACGGCCCGCCGATGAGCGCCGCGTCCATGGTGACCGCGCGGCTCATGGAGACCTGGGCGCACGGTCAGGACATCTTCGACACGTTCGGCGTCGCGCGCGAGAACACCGGCAGGCTGTGGCACATCGCCCGCTTCGGCACCCGCACGCGCGACTTCGCCTACAAGCTCAACTCGCTGGCCCCGCCGGCCGAAGAGTTCCGGGTCGAGTTGACCGCGCCGGACGGCTCCACCTGGGCGTTCGGGCCCGAGGACGCCGGGCAGCGGCTCACCGGGAGCGCGGTCGACTTCTGCCTCGTCATCACCCAGCGCCGTCATCCTGACGACACCGACCTCGTCACCACCGGCGCCGACGTCGTGGAATGGCTCGGGATCGCGCAGGCCTTCGCCGGGCCTCCCGGTGCCGGACGGCGGCCGGGGCAGTTCACATGACCGCGGCCCCGATCAGGATCGGCAACGCGTCCGGGTTCTACGGCGACCGGTTCTCCGCTGTCCGCGAGATGCTCACCGATGGCCCGCTCGACGTGCTGACCGGCGACTACCTGGCCGAGCTGACCATGCTCATCCTCGGCCGCGACCGGATGAAGGACCCGAACCGCGGCTACGCCAAGACGTTCCTCCGGCAGATGGAGGAAAACCTAGCGCTGGCCAAGGAGAAGGGCGTCAAGATCGTCGCGAACGCCGGGGGGCTCAACCCCGCCGGGCTCGCCGACGCGCTCCGTGAGCTGGCCTCGAAACTCGGGGTCGACGTCGCCATCGCGCACGTCGAAGGCGACGACCTGATCCAGCGCGCCGAAGAGCTCGGTTTCGGCAAGACGTTGACCGCCAACGCCTATCTCGGCGCGTGGGGGATCGCGGAATGTCTGAACGCGGGTGCCGACATCGTGGTGACCGGACGCGTCACCGATGCTTCGGTGATCGTCGGTCCGGCCGCCGCGCACTTCGGCTGGGCGCGCGACGACTACGACGCGCTCGCCGGCGCGGTCGCGGCCGGGCACGTGATCGAATGCGGCACGCAGGCCACCGGCGGCAACTACGCGTTCTTCACCGAGCAGGAGATCGGCGTCCCTGGCTTCCCGATCGCCGAGATCTCCGCCGACGGCACCAGCGTGATCACCAAACATCCCGGCACCGGCGGCGTGGTGAACGCCGGAACCGTGACCGCGCAACTGCTTTACGAGATCACCGGTGCCCGTTACGCCGGGCCGGACGTCACGACACGGTTCGACACGCTGACCCTGACCGACGACGGCCCGGACCGCGTCCGGATCACCGGTGTCACCGGGGAGCCGCCGCCCCCGACGCTCAAAGTCTGCCTGAACGGGCTCGGTGGCTTCCGCAACGAGACGACGTTCGTCCTCACCGGACTCGACATCGAAGCGAAAGCCGCGCTGGTCAAGGAACAACTCGGTGGCGCGCTCAAAGCCCGCCCGCCGTCGGAGGTCCGCTGGACGCTGGCCCGTACCGATCAGGCCGACGCCGAAACCGAACAGCAAGCGAGTGCGTTGCTGCACGTCGCGGTGAAGGACGCCGATCCGGAGGTCGCCGGGCGCGCGTTCAGCGGTGCGGCGATCGAACTCGCCCTGGCGAGTTATCCCGGCTTCCACGTCACCGCGCCTCCCGCGGCCGCCTCGCCGTACGGCGTCTACCGGGCCGCTTTCGTTGACGCGAAAGAGGTTCCACACGTCGCCGTCCTGCCGGACGGAGAGCGCCGCGACATCGCGCAAGCCGACGACACCTTGGCTCTGTCCGATGTGGACGAATACGGTCTGCCCGCCCCCTACACGCAGGCACAGGTCCGCCGGGCACCGCTCGGCAAGGTGATCGGCGCCCGCAGCGGGGACAAGGGCGGCAACGCGAACGTCGGCGTCTGGGCTCGCTCCGACGAGGCGTGGCGCTGGCTCGCGCACCGGCTCACCGTCACCGAGTTCAAACTGCTGCTTCCGGAGACCGCCGACCTGGAGGTCCAGCGTCATCTGCTGCCGAATTTGCGGGCGATCAACTTCGTCGTCGAAGGCATCCTCGGCGAGGGCGTCGCGTCGCAGGCGCGGTTCGATCCGCAGGCGAAGGCACTCGGGGAATGGCTGCGCTCCCGCGAGATCGACATCCCGGAGGCTCTCCTGTGACCGACCTCTTCACCACGCCGGAACGCGTCGAGCTGCGCAAGACCGTCCGGCGGTTCGCCGAAACCGAGATCCTGCCGCATCTCGACGACTGGGAACGCGAGGGCGAACTGCCCCGCGACCTGCATCGCAAGGCCGGGGAACTCGGGCTGCTCGGCGTCGGCTTCCCCGAGGAGGTCGGCGGTGGTGGCGGCGACTATCTCGACGCCGTGGTCATCGCCGAGGAACTGCACTACGCGGGCGGTTCCGGCGGCCTCTTCGCCTCGCTTTTCACCTGTGGCATCGCCGTCCCGCATATCGCGGCTGCCGGGGATCCGGTGCAGATCGAACGCTGGGTCCGGCCGACGCTGGAGGGGGCCAAGATCGGCTCGCTCGCGGTCACCGAACCCGACGGCGGTTCCGATGTCGCCGGTATCCGTACCACCGCGGCGCGCGAGGGCGACGAGTACGTCATCAACGGTGCCAAGACCTTCATCACCTCGGGTTGCCGCGCCGACTTCGTGACCACCGTGGTCCGCACCGGCGAATCCGGCGCCCACGGCATCTCGCTCATCGTGGTCGAACGCGGCACACCAGGCTTCACCGTCTCTCGCAAACTGGAGAAGATGGGCTGGCTCTGCTCGGACACCGCCGAGCTGTCCTATGTGGACGTCCGGGTGCCAGCGGAAAACCTGATCGGCGCCGAGAACAGCGGTTTCGCGCAGGTCGCCACCCAGTTCGTCACCGAGCGGGTTTCGCTGGCGGTGCAGGGTTACGCGCACGCGCAGCGAGCACTCGACCTGACGCTGGACTGGTGCCGCCTGCGCGAGACCTTCGGCCGTCCGCTGATCTCCCGTCAGCTGGTGCAGCACAAGCTCACCGAGATGGCCCGGAAGATCGACGTCGCGCGGTCCTATACCCGGCAGGTCGCGCTGCGGCACGTCGCGGGCGAAGAGGTCATCGCCGAGGCCTGTTTCGCGAAAAACACCGCCGTCGAGACCGCCGAATGGGTGGTCAACGAGGCTGTCCAGCTGCACGGCGGGCTCGGCTACATGCGGGAGGCCGAAGTGGAGCGTCACTACCGTGACGTCCGCATCCTCGGTATCGGCGGCGGTACCAACGAGATCCTCACCGGCTTGGCCGCGAAGCGATTGGGATACACCGCATGAGCACGATCAGGTCCTCTGTGGACCCGCGGAGCGAGGAATTCGCCGCCAACCGCGAGTCCATGCTCGGCAAACTCACCGAGATCGACGGCGAGCACGCCAAGGCGATCGCGGGCGGTGGCGAGAAGTACGTCACCCGGCACCGCAAACGCGGCAAGCTGCTCGCCCGCGAACGGATAGAACTCCTCCTCGACGAGGACTCGCCGTTCCTGGAACTGTCGCCGCTCGCGGCCTGGGGTTCGGACTACCAGGTCGGCGCCAGCGTGATCACCGGTATCGGCGTGGTCGAGGGTGTCGAGTGCATGATTTCGGCGAGCGATCCCACGGTCAAAGGCGGGGCGAGCAACCCGTGGACGGCCAAGAAGAGCTACCGCGCCGCGGACATCGCCGCGCAGAACCGACTGCCGGTGATCAACCTCGTCGAGTCCGGCGGCGCGGATCTGCCGACGCAGAAGGAGATCTTCATCCCCGGCGGCCGGATCTTCCGCGACATCACGCGGTCTTCGGCGGCGAAGATCCCGACGATCGCGCTGGTGTTCGGCAACTCCACCGCGGGCGGCGCGTACCTGCCCGGCATGTCGGACTACGTCGTGATGGTCAAGGAACGCGCGAAAGTGTTCCTCGGCGGGCCGCCGCTGGTCAAGATGGCCACCGGTGAGGAGTCCGACGACGAATCGCTCGGCGGCGCCGAGATGCACGCCCGCACGTCGGGTCTCGCCGACTACCTCGCGGCCGACGAAGAGGACGCGATCCGGCTCGGCCGCAGCATCGTCAAACGGCTCAACTGGACCAAACAGGGCCCGACGCCGAAACCGGACTACGCCGAACCGCTGTACTCGGCCGAAGACCTGCTCGGCATCGTGCCCGCCGATCTCAAGGTGCCGTTCGACCCGCGCGAGGTGATCGCCAGGGTCGCCGACGGTTCGGACTTCGACGAGTTCAAACCCTTGTACGGCAGCAGTCTCGCCACCGGATGGGCGAATATCCACGGCTACCCGGTCGGTGTCCTCGCCAACGCGCAGGGCGTGCTGTTCGGCGAGGAATCGCAGAAGGCGGCGCAGTTCATCCAGCTGGCCAACCAGATCGACACGCCGCTGGTCTTCCTGCACAACACCACCGGTTACATGGTCGGCAAGGAGTACGAGCAGAGCGGCATCATCAAACACGGCGCGATGATGATCAACGCCGTGTCGAACTCGAAGGTGCCGCATCTGTCGGTGCTCATGGGCGCCTCGTACGGTGCCGGGCATTACGGTATGTGCGGCCGTGCGTACGATCCCCGGTTCCTCTTCGCCTGGCCCAGCGCGAAATCCGCGGTTATGGGGCCGCAGCAGCTGGCCGGTGTGCTGTCCATCGTGGCCCGTGCCGCCGCGGTCTCGCGGGGGCAGGACTACAACGAGGAGCACGACGCCGCCATGCGCGCCATGGTGGAGGGACAGATCGAGGCGGAGTCGATGCCGATGTTCCTCTCCGGGATGCTCTACGACGACGGGATCATCGATCCCCGCGACACCCGCACGGTGCTCGGGCTCAGCCTGTCCGTGATCCACAATGGACCAGTGAAGGGCGCCGAAGGCTTCGGCGTCTTCAGGATGTGAGCGGCATGATCGAGAAGCTTCTGGTCGCCAACCGCGGGGAGATCGCCCGCCGCGTGTTCCGCACCTGCCGTGACGCCGGGATCGGCACGGTCGCGGTGTTCTCCGACGCGGACGCCGACGCGCCGCACACGGCCGAGGCGGACGTCGCCGTCCGGCTGCCGGGCAACGCGCCGTCCGACACCTATCTGCGCGCCGAACTGCTGATCAAGGCGGCCGTCGAGACCGGCGCCGACGCGATCCACCCCGGCTACGGCTTCCTTTCCGAGAACGCCGCGTTCGCCCGTGCGGTGATCGACGCCGGGCTCATCTGGGTCGGCCCGCCGCCAGAGGCCATCGAGAGCATGGGCTCGAAGGTCGAGTCCAAGCGGATGATGGCCGACGCCGGTGTCCCGATCCTATCCGAACTGGACCCGGCCGAGGTCACCGACAACGAACTTCCCTTGCTGGTCAAGGCATCCGCCGGTGGCGGCGGGCGCGGTATGCGCGTGGTGCGTTCACTCGGCGAACTCGCCGAGGCCGTCGAAGGGGCGAGTGCAGAGGCCGCCTCGGCCTTCGGTGACGCGACCGTGTTCTGCGAGCGGTATCTGGAGACCGGGCGCCACATCGAGGTCCAGGTGCTCGCCGACACCCACGGCACCGTCTGGGCGGTGGGGGAGCGGGAATGCTCGATCCAGCGCCGTCACCAGAAGGTCGTCGAAGAGGCACCGTCGCCGCTCGTCGACGACGCCATGCGGGAAGCGCTGTTCGACGCCGCGCGCAAGGCCGCGCAGGCGATCGACTACGTCGGCGCCGGGACGGTCGAGTTCCTCGCCGGTCCGGACGGGCGGTTCTACTTCCTGGAGATGAACACCCGGCTCCAGGTCGAGCATCCGGTCACCGAGGCCACGACCGGACTCGATCTGGTTTCCTGGCAACTGCGGATCGCGGAGGGCGAGCACCTCCCGATCGACGAGCCGGAGACACGGGGTCACGCGATCGAGGTCCGGCTCTACGCCGAGGACCCGGCCACGGGCTGGCAGCCGCAGAGCGGCACCCTGCACCGCTTCGAACTTCCCGCCGCGCAGCGGGAGTTCGAGGTGGGCCCGGGCGTCCGGCTCGACTCCGGCTTCGTCAGCGGCCAGACCGTCGGCGTGCACTACGACCCGATGCTCGCCAAGGTGATCGCCTACGCCCCGGACCGCCGGAGCGCGGCACGGGCGCTGGCCGGAGCGCTGGCGGGCGCGGAGATCCATGGCGTGGTGACCAACCGCGACCTGCTCGTGAACGTGCTCAGGCACGAAGCCTTCCTCGCCGGAGAGACCGACACGGCGTTCTTCGACCGGCACGGACTCGATACCTTGGCACGTCCACTGGCCACTGTGGACACCGTACGGATTTCCGCGCTCGCCGCGGCTTTGGCTGGCGCGGCCGGGAACCGGGCGGGCGCTCAGGTGCAGGGACGGCTGCCGAGCGGGTGGCGCAACGTCCACTCCCAGGGGCAGCGCAAACGCTTTCTTCAGGGAGACGACGAGATCGAGGTCGTCTACACACTCACCCGTGACGGCCTGCGCGCCGACGGATTCGACGGTGTGGAACTGGTTTCGGCCACAGGCGATCACGTCGTTCTCGAGGTCGCCGGGGTGCGACGGACGTTCGCCGTCGCCCGGTACGGCGCCGCGGTGTACGTCGATTCGCCCGAAGGCACCGTCGAACTGAGCGTGGTGCCGAGGTACCCGGATCCGGACGCGGCGCTCGCCGCCGGTTCGCTCGTGGCGCCGATGCCGGGCACGGTCGTCCGGCTCGCGGTCGAGGCCGGTGACACCGTCAAGACCGGCGATCCGTTGCTGTGGCTGGAAGCGATGAAGATGGAACACCGGATCGCGGCGCCGGCCGACGGCGTCGTGACCGAACTCCCGGTGGTCGTCGGACAACAGGTCGAGGTGGGCACGATCCTCGCGGTGGTAGGAGAGAACGAATGAACGCGATGAACTTCACCGAACCCGAGGAGCGGGTCGCGCTGCGGGCGGCGGTCGCCGAACTCGGCAAGAAGTACGGGTACGAGTACTACGCCAAGCAGGCCCGCGCCGGGTTCAAAACCGAGGAACTGTGGGCCGAGGCAGGACGGCTCGGCTACCTCGGCGTGAACCTGCCCGAGGAGTACGGCGGCGGGGGAGCGGGCATCGCCGATCTCGCCGCGGTGCTCGAAGAACTCGCAGCCGCAGGAAGCCCGCTGCTGCTCATGGTCGTCTCGCCGGCGATCTGCGGCACGGTCATCTCACGCTTCGGCACCGACGAGCAGAAGAAGCGCTGGCTGCCCGGCATCGCCGACGGCAGCAGGCGGATGGTCTTCGCGATCACCGAGCCCGACGCCGGGTCGAACTCGCACAAGATCACCACCACCGCCAAACGCGACAGTGGTGATTGGGTCCTCAGTGGACGGAAGGTCTACATCTCCGGTGTCGACGAGGCGGACGCCGTCCTGGTCGTGGGCCGCACCGAGGACTCGAAGACCGGCAAGCTCAAGCCCGCGCTGTTCATCGTCCCGACCGACGCGCCCGGCTTCGAGTACAAGCAGATCGAGATGGACCTGATCTCGCCGGAGAAGCAGTTCGGCCTGTTCCTCGACGACGTCCACCTGCCAGCCGACGCGCTGGTCGGCGAGGAGGACGCGGCGATCGCGCAACTGTTCGCCGGGCTCAACCCCGAACGGATCATGGGCGCGTCGTTCTCGCTCGGCATCGCGCGGTACGCGCTGTCCAGGGCCGTCGCCTACGCCAACGAGCGCAAGGTGTGGGGCGGCGTACCGATCGGCGGTCACCAGGGGCTCGCGCATCCGCTGGCCGAGATCAAAATCGAGCTGGAACTGGCCAAGCTGATGACGCAGAAGGCAGCCTCGCTCTACGACTCCGGTGACGACTTCGGCGCGGGCGAGTCGGCGAACATGGCGAAGTACGCCGCGGCCGAGGTCGCCATCCGCGCGGTCGACCAGGCCGTGCAGACCCACGGCGGCAACGGTCTCGCCAGCGAATACGGGCTGGGCACGCTGGTCACGGCCGTCCGGCTGGGCCGCATCGCACCGGTGAGCCGCGAGATGGTGCTCAACTTCGTCGGCCAGCACAGCCTGGGTCTTCCCAGGTCCTACTGAGAGGCCTCCCCATGAGCACGCTCCACGGCAAGACGATCATCGTCTCCGGCGGCAGCCGCGGAATCTGCACCGCGGCGATCCGCAACGTCGTCGGCGCGGAACTGGCGGCGAAATCGCGGACGCCGGACATCATGGCCGACGCCGCGCACGCGATCCTCACCAAACCGAGCCGCGAGGCGTCGAGGAATTTCTACCTCGACGACGAGGCGCTGGCCGCCGAAGGCGTCATCGACTTCTCGAGATACCGCATCGGTGAGCGCGAGGAAGACCTGCAGCTCGATTTCTGGGTCGACGAACGACGATGATCCGCGAACCGCAGCAGGAGCGCAGCCGGACGACTCGGCGGCGGCTGGTCGAGGCCGCCGTCGAGACGATCGGGGAGCTGGGCTGGAACGGGACCACGGTCGCCGTCATCGCCGAACGCGCCGGAGTCTCGCGCGGTGCCGCGCAGCACCACTTCCCGGCCAGGGAAGACCTGGTCGCGGCCGCGGTCGAACACGTCGGTGCGATCCAGATCGTGGAACTACGCTCCCGCGCGGCGGAACTGCCGTCGGGACGGTCGCGGATCGAGCGGGCCGTCGACATGGTGCTGAACCTCTACAGCGGGCCGATGTTCCGAGCCGCGCTCCACCTGTGGGTCGCGGCTTCGACCGACGACGGACTGCGCGCGACCCTGGTGCCGCTGGAGGCACGGGTCGGCAGGGAAGCACACCGGGTGACCGTCGAACTTCTCGGCGTCGACGAGTCCCACCAGGGCGCTCGTGAGCTGGTCCAGGCCACTCTCGATCTCGCCCGCGGCCTGGGGCTGGCGAATCTGCTGACCGATGACACGAAGCGCCGCAAGCAGATCGTCGCGCAGTGGGCCAGGGTCCTGGAGCCCACCCTGGCATCGGCGAAGAACACGTGGATCGAACGGAACGAAGAAATTCCCGGGAACGTCTGAGATCTTGTTAACACTGATGGAGCAGCAACCGATAACACGGTGTGAGTGCTGCTGATTCAGGTAGCTGATCGAGAGAGGTTAGTCCGGTGTCCGGTTCAGAGGTCGAGTTGTCCCATCGAGCCATGGCGATGCTGCGAGCGGTCGCGGCCCGCCGCGCCCAGATGTCGTGCAGCTGCGAGCCGGACCTCTTCATCGACGGGTTCGCCTGCTGTGACCAGATGACCGCGCACGCCCTCGCCCACAGTGGTTACATCCGCCCCGCCGAGTCCACCGGCCTCTCCGCCGTCACCGGTCGCGTTCCCGCCGAGCTGACCGAAGCGGGCGTGGCCGCGATCGCGGTCACCGCGGCTGCCTGACCCTTCACCGCACCGTCTGTCCGGTGTGGACGAGATCCGTTTACAACCGGCTCCCGCGTTCCTAGGATCCACCCCGGGATGAGGCCGTCGCGCTTCGCGACGGACCGGGGTTGGGAGGTGCCGATGGCACGCACGGCTCGCCGCCACAGCGGTGGGGACGCCCTGAGCGAACTGATGCGGGCGGCCGGCGCGGCACCCCGCCGCCGGGGACCGCGCGGGCCGAGGCACCGGGCTCCGAGCACCGCCGCTCCCGGCAACGGGAAGCTCTGGCGGATTTCCGTGCTTTCGGCGGGCGGTCTCGTCGTCGGCGGTCTGCTGGCCGTGCTGCTCACCCCGGCCGACTCGGCCGATGTAAGCCCGGGAACGCCTCTCCCGCCGCCGTCACTGACCATCGCGCCGCAGGCTGCCGAGGTCCCGGACGACGCGGTGCCTACACCCGTCCCGTCGGGCCCGCCGGGCGGCAGCGTCGCGCCCCCGCCGCCACTGACCGCGTCGATGAACGGCTCGGAGACGCCGTCTCCCACCCCGACGCCGGTCACCACGCCCGAACGGCAGGATCCGCGTGCCGGTCACCACGACAACGACTGGTTTTACGACCGCTACTACGGCGGTTATCAAGGCGGCGGCCGACGGCCGTACTGGGGCGGATAGCGCCGTTCGGGCGATCGGCGGTATCGCCGCCGAATTCACCGGTATCCATCGTTTTCCGACCGAACACGACGCCGTCGCCGCGGCGGTCGAGGCGGCGACGCAGAACGTGTCGAGGGGATCCGGTTTCGGTGGCGAACGTGTTGCGCAGCATCGATTGCAACCTCGCCGGACTGCGGCCGCTGAAGGCCGAGACCCCGGTCGACACTCGCGACCCTCTCCGGCGTGGTGGTGAAGGCCCTTCCTTACTTTGAGGGTCAGGGTCCCGGCAAAGTCGGGGTCTTGCAGGTCAGGCGGCTATTCGTCGCTGCGTGAGGCTGACGATGTGGGAATGGGGGCGTCGAGTGTCCCCATTCCCACATCGTCGCGGGGGTCACACCGGTTGCGGAGCTTGAGCCATAGAGGTTCAGGGACATGCCCACCTCGGGCCTGGCAGGCACTGACAATGTCAAGCCCGTACTGCCACCAGCAGCGCTGACCAGCAGCTCCGCGACTTTGCCGAGACCTTGACTTTGCGAGCGGGGAAAGAGGCCTTCACGGACTGGAACGGAGGTCAGCCGGTGTAACCCGCCACGATCTTCGTGTAGTCGTACTTGCCCTGTGCGATTCCCGCGCAGTTGTTGCAATCGCGGTTCACCGCCCAGAACGACAACCGGGCGAGATGTTTGCTCGCCGCGTAGTCGCGGATCGCGCGGAAGTCGGCGACGCTGACCGTCTCGCCCGCCACATCGGTCTTCCCGTTCATCGAAGAGAGCCCGCTGCGCCGGTAGGCCGCGTCGTCGCTCAGGCCGAAGGTGGACTTCACGACGTTCTTGAGCCCCTCCACGGCACTGCGGGTCTTGCCCGCCATGTCACCGCCGTTGGAGAAGTTGAACGGCATGACCGACCACGCGTCGACCCCCGAGCCGAGGATCTTCGACTGGGAGATCAGCCGCTTCCCGTGCGAGTTGGGGCCGCCGACGTCGGTCGGGATGGTGATGACCACGCGCAGGCCGGGGTTCTTCTGTTTCGTGAGTTTGACGGCGTTCAGGATCCGGTCCTGGACGGTGTAGTTCTCGAATTCGTCGGTGTTCTCGATGTCGAGGTCGATCGCCTTGAGTTTGTAGGCGTCGATGACCTTCTGGTACGCGCCGGCGAGTGCCGCGGGTGTGCCACACTTCGGGCCGAGCTTCGTGCCGGACCAGCCGCCGAACGACGGGATGACGTCACCGCCCTTGGCCCGGATGTTGTTGATCATCGTGGCGTCGGAACCGGTGAGTGAACGGCTGCCGTCCCATTTCGGGTTGCAACCGCCGTCGGAGAGGATGAACGCGAGGGTGAAGGCCTTGACCCCGGTGGCGTTCATCGCGGCGATCGGGTCCGTCTGTCCCGACCACTGGTACAGATAGGGCGAGGCGAGTACCGCGTCCGGGGCCGCCGAGGCGACGGGGGCGACGCCGACAGCCGTGGCGAGAGCGGCACCGACGGCAGTGGCCAGTGTCGCCCAGCGGCTCAAGGATTTCATAGGTCCTCCAACTGGTACGCGCGCATCGAGGCGCGCAGGTGTGGAGCACCTCCGTCTTGACGCGGCGTATCAACCAGGAGGTCACTGTTTGCTCACTCACAGTGGACTAGACCATTGAGGACTGTCAAGAATTCACCGGATTTACCGGGCGGAACGACCGACCTTAGTAGGGGGGCGATACCCGGAAAGCGGATCGACAGTTCCGCGATTACCGGCTAGTTTGCCGAAATGGTGGGGGACTCCCTGATGGCTACCGGAAGCCGCGGCCGAAGCGACCGGCTCGCCGCGCCGCGGCGGATTCTGGGGACCTGGAGCCTGTGGGAACTACCCAGGCGGGGCCTGATCGGGTACCTGCTCCTCGTCGACGCGGCCGCCTTGGCCGCCATCACCTACCTCTTCGTGCTGCGGCCGCCCGCGTCGTCGTCACTGCTCCCGTTTTCCGCGCTGCTGGCGGGAATGATCCTCAGTTCGGAGCTTTCGCGGCCCGTTGAGCGGTCCCGCGCCGACACCCGGCTCGGCGCCGGCCTGGACGCGGCCTGGATCTTCGCGGGCGCGCTGCTGCTGCCACCCGCGCTGGCCGCCGTGCTCGTCGTCGCGTCGGCGGGATACCGCTGGTGCCGGATCCGGCGCGGGATCCCGCATCGCCAGGTGTTCGCGGCCTCCGCCACCATGCTGGCGGCTCTCGGTGCCTCGCTCGTCCCACTGCTGCTGCACGCACCGCCGTTCGCCGACGCGACAAGGGATTTCGAAAGTTTCGCCCTGGTTTTCGCGACCGGTCTGGTGTTCCTGTCCGTCGACGCCGCCTTGGCCGCCCCCGCGGCCGAATTCGGGGCGGAGCCGTCGGGATTCGCCTTCGACACGGCGATGGTCGCTTTCGGCCTGCTGCTCGCGTGGTCGGCGGTGGACTGGCCGTTCGTCACCGTGGTACTCGCCGGCGCGCTCGTGGTACTGCACCGGGCGGGGGCGATGCGCGCGCTGCGCGGCCACGCGGGTACGGACTCCGGCACCGGACTGCTGACCGCTTCGTCCTGGTTGGACGGTGCCCGCACCCAATTCGACCTGCTTCGCGGCCGTGGCGCCGATCTTTCGCTGCTGATGCTCGATCTCGACCATTTCGCCAGGCTCAACGACCGGCACGGCAGGCAGGTCGGAGACGACGTGCTTCGCGCGGTCGCGGACACTTTGCGCGCGGAGGTCCGCGCGGCGGACCTGGTCGGCCGGTTCGGCGGCGAGGAGTTCATTGTCCTGCTGCCCGGTACGAGCCGGTTCGACGCGCACGCGATCGCCGAACGCATCCGGCTGCGGATCTCGTCGACGTTCGTCTCACTGGGTGGGACGTTCGCCGGGGCGACCGTTTCGATCGGGGTCTCGTCGCATCCCGTCGGCGGCGAGACGCTCGACAGGCTCGTCGGCGCGGCGGATCAGGCGTTGCGTGCGGCCAAGGGGGCCGGGCGCAACCGGACCGTCGTCTTCGAAACCGAAGAATCGCTCGACTAGTTCCCGGTGGGCACGCCGATGTCCTCGAACCACAGTTCCGGATGGTCCTGGATGAACTCGGTCATCAGCGCGGTGCACGCCGAGTCGTCGAGCAGGGTGATCTCGACGCCGTTCTCCTCGAGCCAGCCGTGCCCGCCCTCGAACGTGGCGGCCTCGCCGATGATCACC
The DNA here is from genome assembly GCF_047608665.1 of Amycolatopsis sp. cmx-11-51. NCBI lineage: Bacteria > Bacillati > Actinomycetota > Actinomycetes > Pseudonocardiales > Pseudonocardiaceae > Amycolatopsis > Amycolatopsis sp. cmx-11-51. The sequence continues at coordinate 728,299 of NZ_JADNQO010000002.1, forward strand.
CGGCCGATGCCGAACTGGCGCACCAGCCCGCTGCAATACCAGCAGGGGGAGAGGGTGGTGACCATGATCGTGTCCCGGTAGTGCGGTCGCCTGCCCGCGTCTCGGAACGCGGAGGTCTCGGCGTGCATCGACGGGTCGCCGTCCTGGACCCGGCGGTTGTGCCCGCGGCCGAGCAGGGCACCGGCGGTGTCGAACAACGCGGCGCCGATCGGAACCCCGCCTTCGGCCTTGCCGAGTTCGGCCTCTTCGCGGGCGACGGACAGCAGCTGCGCGGGATCGATCACCCAGGCCACCTTACGGGTTCACGATGCCCTTATGGCGGGCTGGCCGTTTCGCGTGACTGGTTGGACGGCACGTATGACCAGACGGACGACACGCGTGACGGGATGGACGACACGCTTGCGGCCGGGCTACGTGGCGAGTCGTCCCTCTGGACACGCGTGTCGTCCCGCTAGTCACGCGAAACCACCACCGGCGCACCGCAGAGGTACCTGAGACACCCTCCGCCCTGGCCACTCACGAGTCCGATGCGGACCGGAACTGTCCTCGATTTCTGCAACACTCCTTCTCATGAAGCGAGCGAACCGATGACCACGGGCACGTCGGCACGGCTGCTGAGACTGCTGTCGCTGCTGCAGGCGCGGCGCGACTGGCCGGGCGCCGACCTGGCCGACCGGCTGCGGGTGGACGTCCGCACGGTCCGGCGCGACGTCGAGCGGTTGCGGGAGCTGGGTTACCCGGTGCACGCCACACCGGGGGTCGCGGGCGGCTACCGGCTCGGCGCGGGGGCCGCGCTGCCGCCGCTGCTGCTGGACGACGACGAGGCCGTCGCGGTCGCCGTCGGGCTCCGTACGGCCGCGAACGGGACGGTGTCGGGGATCGAGGAGACCTCGGTGCGCGCCCTCGCGAAACTGGAGCAGGTGCTGCCCGCCCGGCTTCGGCACCGGGTGGCCGCGCTCAACACCGCGATGATCCCGCTCGGCGGCGTCGTCCCGGTCGTCGACGCGGACGCGCTGACCGTCATCGCGTCCGCGTGCCGTGACCATCAGCGGCTCCGGTTCGGCTATTGCGGTCACAAGGGCGACGTCACCGAGCGGTACATCGAGCCGCTGAGGATGGTGCACACCGGGCGCCGGTGGTACCTGATCGCTTTCGACCTCGACCGCGACGACTGGCGGACCTTCCGCGTCGACCGCATCGACGGCGTCCCGGACACCAGTTTCCGCTTCACACCGAGAAAACCGCCGGCCGAGGACCTCGCGGCCTACGTCTCCCGCGGGATCACGTCGTCGGCGTATCCGTACCAAATGGTCCTGCGGGTGAACGCCTCGGCGGACGCGCTCGCCGAATACGTGTCACCGACCGCCGGGACGATCGAGGCCATCGACGAGCACACCTGCCGGGTCAGGGTCGGATCCAACGACCTGTCCGTGATGCCTTACTACCTCGCCCATTGGGACGTCGACTTCGTCGTGGAGGAGGCACCGGACGAGGTCAAGGAGCGGCTACGGCTGGTCGCCGACCGTTTCGCGCGCGCGGTCGTTTGAGTCCGAAGTGGACTTCGCGGCTCGCTTGGCCAGCAGACCGATCGAGCCGAGCGAGATCAGTGCCAGCACGATGATGTAGAGCGACACCGACATCGAGGTCCCGGTGGATTCCAGCAGCAGCACCATGATGAACGGCGCGAGCCCGCCGCCGACGACCGCGCTGATCTGGTAACCGAGTGAGGCGCCGGTGTAGCGCATCTCGGCGGTGAACAGTTCGGCGAACAGTGCCGCCTGCGGGCCGTACATGATGCCAAGGAACAGCGATCCGACGAACGAGGCGACCACGAACAGCGGTAGCGAAGCCGTGTCGATCAGCAGGAACATCGGGATCGCCCAGAGCGCGACACCCACCGCGCCGAAGGTGTAGATCTTGAGCCTGCCGATGCGGTCGGACAGTTTCGCCGACAGCGGGATGATCGCCAGCTGCACCGTGCTGATCAGCAGGGTGGCGACGAGCACGGTGGTGCGCGACATCCCCAGATGACGGGTCGCGTAGTCGAGGACGCCGTTGAGCAGGATGTAGAAGGTGGCGGTGTTGACCATGAACGAACCGCCCGCCAGCAGCACGGTGCCCTTGTGGTCGCGCAGGACGTCGCGCAGCGGCGACTTGGCGCGGCCGCGTTCCTCGGCGGTGAGTTTCGCTTCGGCGCGGCGGTATTCCGGGGTTTCGTCGATCTTGACGTGCATGTACCAGGCCAGTCCGAGCACGAGAATGCCGACGAGGAACGGAATGCGCCACGCCCAGGTGAGGAAGTCGGACGGCGGGGCGACCTGCGCGGCGATCAGGAACACCGTGTTCGCCAGCACCACGCCGATCGGGACACCCAGCTGGACCAGGCTGCCGTAGAGGCCGCGTTTGCCGGGCGGCGCGTATTCGGTGGCGAGCAGCATCGCGCCACCCCACTGCGCGCCGACCGCCACACCCTGTACGAGCCGCAGCAGCACCAGGAGGATCGGCGCGGCGATGCCGATCGTGTCGTAGGTCGGGAGCAGGCCGATCAGCGTCGTCGCCGCACCCATCAGCGCGATCGCCAGCACCAGCACGGGTTTCCGGCCGCGTTTGTCGCCGAGGCTGCCCGCGATGATCCCGCCGAGCGGCCGGGCGAGGAAGCCGACCGCGAAGGTCGCGAACGAGGCCAGGACACCGGCCGCCGCGTTGGTGGTGGGGAAGAAGGTCTTCCCGAACACCAGGGCGGCGGCGATTCCGAAGACGAAATAGTCGTACCACTCGACAGAGGACTCGAGCGCCGCGGCGCTCGCGGCCCGCCTGCGCTGGGACACGGTGATCGTCGGTTCCGCGGCGGTTTCAGGGGCGTTCGGTGCACTGTCGGCCATCTGGGTGCCCTTCGCTCGGCGCTGCTGCGGCGATGCAGTCCGGGCAAGTTAACAACCGCTTAGTATGTGGTCAACGTCTCATCGGATATTTCTCGATACCGACCGGTTGGTATGTCACGCTGGTGCCGATATCGCCGACGGAGGTCGACTCAGTACCGGTCAGGAGAGTTTCGTGCCGAGCATGCGGAGCACCAGCTCGCTGTACTCCTGGCCCAGCTTCTTCGGCGTCTGGCGGGCACGGTCGCTGTACCAGCGGGAGACGTCGACGCCGAGCGAAAGCACGGCGCGCGCGGCGGTGTGCGGGTCGCCGACGGTGAACACCCCGGCCTCCGAGCCTTCGGTGATGACTTCGCGCACGATCTGCTCGATGCGGCGGCGCAGCTTCGCGACGATCTCGAACTCTTCGTCAGGGAGCGCGTGCAGTTCGTACTGCACGACGCGTGCCACGGTGTGCCGCCGGGCGTGCCAGGCCACGAAGTCCTCGACCAGTAGCCGGATTCGCTCGACCGGGTCGGTCTCACGGGCGACGACGCTCTCGACGAGTGAGAGGGTCTGCTCGTGGCCGTACTTGGAGATCGCGAAAAGCAGCGCCGCCTTGGACGGGAAGTGCACGTACAGCGCCGCGGGGCTCATCCCCGCCGCCGAGGCGATGTCCCGGGTGGTGGTCGCGTGGTAGCCGCGCCTCGCGAAGGATTCGACCCCGGCCAGCATCAGCCGCCGCGCCGTCTCCGGCTGGACGTCGGGCCACAGTTCGGCCGACAGCGACATGGTCATCCGCAGATCCTCCCAGACGCTCGTACCGGATGGTGGGCTTGACACCGACTCCGGACCTTTCCATTGTAAGTGAGCGCTCGCTTAGTGAACTGGTCGCTTAGTGAACACAGAGGAGATCGACAGAGTGAACTCGTTGAAAGATCGCGTCGCGATCGTCACCGGCGCGAGCCGGGGTATCGGCTTCGGGATCGCCAAGGACCTGGTCGAGCGCGGCGCGAAGGTGTGCATCACCGCGCGCAAGCCGGAGCCGCTGGCCGAGGCCGTCGCCGAACTGGGTGGCGAGGCGGTCGCGATCGCCGTCCCCGGCAAGGCCGACGACGCCGCGCACCAGGACGAGGCCGTCGCCAAGACCATCGAGACCTTCGGCCGGCTGGACATGCTGGTCAACAACACCGGTATCAACCCGGTGTACGGGCCGACGCTGGACATCGAGCCCGAAGCAGCGGCGAAGATCTTAGCCGTCAACGTGCTCGCGCCGCTTTCGTGGACCCGCCGGGCGCGGGACGCGTGGATGGGGGAGCACGGCGGCGCGGTGGTGAACGTCGCGTCCGTCGCCGGGCTCGGCGCGTCACCCGGGATCGGCATGTACGGGGTCAGCAAGGCCGCGCTGATCCGGCTCACCAAGGAACTCGGCTTCGAGCTGGGCCCGAAGATCCGCGTGAACGCCGTCGCGCCCGCCGTGGTCAAGACCAAGTTCGCGACCGCGCTGTACGAAGGCCGCGAGGAAGAGGTCTCGGCGTCCTATCCGATGAAGCGCCTCGGAGTGCCGGCCGACATCGCGAGCGCCGTGTCGTTCCTTCTCTCGGAAGAGGCGGGCTGGATCACCGGGCAGACGATCGTCCTCGACGGCGGCGTGACGCTGGCGGGTGGGCTGTGACCGTGTCGTTCACCGGATCCGGCGTCGTCATCACCGGCGGAGGCGGCGGCATCGGTGCCGCCCTCGCCCGCCGGTTCGCCACCGAAGGGGCGAGGGTCGTCGTCGGCGACCTGAACGGGGACGCCGCCGCCGAGGTCGCGAAGGAGATCGGTGGAACCGCCGTCGTCGGCGACGCCGCCAGTGAGGCGGGCGTCGCGTCGCTGATCGAGACCGCTCGCGAAACCCTCGGTGAGGTCGACGTTTTCTGTGCCAACGCCGGGATCGCGCCGATGGGCGGCGTCGACGCGCCCGAGGAGGACTGGGCACGGATCTGGGACGTCAACGTGATGGCGCACGTACGGGCGGCGCGGCTGTTGCTGCCGGTGTGGCTCGACCGCGGTCGCGGGCACTTCATTTCGACGGTGTCGGCGGCGGGATTGCTGACCACCCTCGGCTCGGCGTCGTACTCGGTGACCAAACACGGTGCGCTCGCGTTCGCCGAATGGCTGTCGGCGACCTACCGGCATCGCGGGCTCACGGTGCAGGCTATCTGCCCGCAAGGGGTGCGGACGGCGATGCTGGAGAACACCGGCCCCGCGGGCGAACTGCTCATGGGCGCGTCGGCGATCGAGCCGGAGCAGGTCGCGGACGCGCTGTTCGAGGCCATCGCGGCCGAACGTTTCCTGGTGCTGCCGCACCCCGAGGTCGCGGACTACTACGCCGCGCGGGCCACCCAGACCGACCGCTGGCTCGGCGGGATGAACAAACTGCAGCGCAAGGTGGAGCAGGTTGTCGGCGAGTGATTTTCGGAGCCACCCGTGCCCAGGAGCTGGGAGCCGGAATGGGCTGATCAGGTGGTGAGCCAAGTCGGTAGGCCCGGGGTTTCGAACGGGCGCGCGCGAGTGATGGGTTCGGCCACCGGCGTATGAAGACTTCTTCCCCAGTAGAGGAAGGCTCCATCCTGGCGCCTAGCGTCCCGAGTTTGACGTCAGGTCTTGAATCTTCCATGCTGCGGCCCGGCGGGCCCTCAGACTCGCGGTTCTGGTGTTCTGGAGTGTTCGCACCACGATGAAAGCCGGGATCGGCTTCAACGCACGAGTTTCCGCCGCAGGAAACCCCGGCCCCGCTCGGTCGAGGCGACTCGCTCCACGCAATGTGGTTGATCTTCGCCGGGGGATCGGCCACTGTAGGTGTGGGGTCTTGCTCGCGGTAAGGAAAACTCAATGAGCAAACGCTTCGTGGTTCGTGGCGCCGTTCTCGCCGTGACCCTCGCGGGTTCGGTACTCACCGCGGGATCGGCGATGGCGAGCACCGCGGAACCGTGTGCTGCCGGGGCGTCAGGTGACGTCGCGGCGGCTTCGTGCACGCCGTATCGCAAGCAGAGCGAGGGCTGGAGCAGCAAGACCGCTTGTAACCGCGCCGGCAACGAGGGCGCGCAGGCGATGCGCTGGACCGGCTGGAACTGCAACCAGGCGCTGCGCGGTTGGGAGCTGTGGGTGCGCACCTGCACCGCGCTGGCCGCCGAGAAGGACGCGGTGACCACGCGCGAAACCGTCTGACCTGTGCGGGGTCGCCCTGGGTGCGAAACGCCCGGGGCGGCCCTGTCTCCTTTTCTCCAACCACAGTGATTGTCTTGGTCGGTGGATCGGGATTCGGTCGATCGAAGGACGGAGACCTCGCGTAGCGATCATCGGTCACTCGCGCCGCGGTGTCGCGTCGAGCGTGGCTGCCCAGTGGCCGGTGATTCGCTCCGATACCGGCGGCTCCCAGTGCGTCGACAAACCGGCCGGTATGCTGAGCGTCCGCACGAGAAGGAGCCGGCATGACACGAGCGACCACCCGCAAGGCGGGGACGGCCGAGGCGAACGGCGACGACCAGGCCGCCGTGCCGCGCCGTCTGCTGTCGCACGCCACGAAGCTCTTCGCCAAGAAGGGGTTCGATCGCACCTCCGTGCAGGAGATCGTCGAGGCGGCCGGGGTCACCAAGGGCGCGATGTACCACTACTTCGGCTCCAAAGACGACCTCCTTTACGAGATCTACGCCCGGGTGTTGCGCGCGCAGACCGAGCAACTGGAAAAAGTGGCCTCGAGCGAGGCGCCACTCCGGGAGAGGCTGCGCTCCGCCGGCTCCGACGTCGTCGTCAGCACGATCGACAACCTCGACGACAACACGATCTTCATGCAGTCCATGCACCAGCTCAGCGTGGAGAAGCAGAAAGCCGTCCGCGCGGAGCGCCGCAAGTACCACGAGCGGTTCCGCACGCTGATCGAAGAAGGCCAGGAGTCCGGCGAGTTCCGCGCGGACAAACCGGCCGACGTGATCGTCGACTTCTTCTTCGGCTCGGTGCACCACCTCGGTTCCTGGTACCGGCGTGGCGGCGCGCTCTCGGCTCGCCAGATCGGCGACCACTTCGCCGATCTCCTGCTGGCCGCGCTGCGACCCGAATAGCCTTCACCCTGGCGGCGCGGGCACGAGACGCTCGGCGAACCAGTTGCGGCGGCGTTCGAGCACCGCTCCCACCTCCCATCCGGAGGTGAAGGCGAGCAGGCCCGTCGCCACTTCGTCGGCGCCTTCGGGAGGCCAGCCCTGGGCGGCCAGGCTCGACCGCAAAGCTTCGGCGTAGTCGGAATAGGAGAAGCCGGGCAAATCCGCGACGAGCGCCGTCGTCGTCCCGCCGTGCGAGTTCAACCCGCCGAAGGACCGGCCGCAACCGCATTCGGAATCGGGGGACGCCTCGCCGTCGGAGCAGCTCGGGGCGATCCAGATCAGTTCGCCTTCGACGCAGTCGTTGAAGTCGTTCTCCCGCGCACCCTGGGTCTTCGAGGTGGCCACGAGCAGTTTCATGGTGACTCCCTGTTCGCTCTGATGTTCGAACAGGTTTTACCGGCGGGGTCCGACACTTTCCGGGGCGGACCCCGCCGGAAGAATCAGGCGGGCAGGTCGATCAGTGGCGCGAGGGCCGCGCGATGCTGCCCAGGAGTGCCAAAGGCGATCTCGTCGCTCTTCGCACGCTTCAGGTACAGGTGCGCGGGGTGCTCCCAGGTCATGCCGATCCCGCCGTGCAGCTGGATCGCCTCTTCGGCGGCGTGGACGGCGATGGGGGAGTTGCGGGCCTGTGCCACCGCGACGGCGATCGCGATGTCGTCACCGGAAGCAAGGCAGTGGGCGGCGTAGCGCGCGGTCGCCCTGGCGTTGACCAGATCCGTGTACAGGTTCGCCAGCCGGTGCTTCAGCGACTGGAACGATCCGACCTGACGGCCGAACTGGTAGCGCTCCTTGAGATAGCGCACCGTTTCGGTCAGCGCCCATTCGGCGATCCCGAGTTGTTCCGAAGCGAGCAGCCCCGCCGCGGTCGCTATCGCCGTGTCCAGTGCGGAGGCCGCCACCGAGGAGTCCGCGACGCGCTTCGCGGCCACGTTCTTCAAAGTGACGTCGGCGATGCGCCGGGTCAGGTCCAGCGAAATCACCTCGGTGACCGTCACTCCCGGCGAAGCCGTGTCGACGGTGTAGAGGCCGGGGCCGTCGGGCCCCACCGCCGGTACGACGAGCAGTTCCGCCACCGAAGCGTCGACGACGCTGCGGACCTGGCCGGTGAGTGTGCCGTCCGCGGCCGCGCTGACCGTGGCGGGGAACTCGGCGCCGGGAACGGTCGACAGCGGGACGGCCAGCGCGCCGATGAGCGTGCCCACGGCCAGTTTCCCGAGCCGTTCGGCCACTTCCGCCTGCGACGTGTCGGTCGCCAGCAAAGCGGACGTCGCCAGGACGGCGCTGCCGAGATAGGGGACGGGGGCGACACTGCGCCCGAGTTCCTCCATCACGACGGCGACTTCACGCGCCGAAGCGCCGTGCCCGCCCAACGCCTCCGGTACCGCGAGGCCCGCCGCGCCGAGGTCGGCGGCGAGCGTGCGCCACAACTTCAGGTCGTACGGTTCGGCCGTCTCGGTCCTGGCGATCAGCGCGGCCGGTTCCGCGCGGTCCTTGAGCAGGTCGCGGACGCTGGCGCGAAGGTCCTCTTCGACCTCGGAGTACAGCAGGTCGCTCATCGGGGCAGGTCCTTCCAGGCGACGTCCTTGTCGATCCGCGGCTCGGACGGCAGTCCCAGCACGCGCTCGGCGATGATGTTGCGCAGGACCTCCGAGGTGCCGCCCTCGATCGAGTTCCCCTTGGCGCGCAGGTAGCGGTAGCCGGCTTCGCGGCCGAGGAAGTTCACGCCGTCGGGGCGCCGCATCGTCCAGTCGTCGTAGCGCAGGCCGTCCTCGCCGAGCAGTTCGATCTCCAGCCCGGACGCGGCCTGGTTCAGCTCGGAGAACGCGACCTTGATCGCCGAACCCTCCGGTCCGGGCGCTCCGGCGGCGAGTTGCTGCCGCAGCCGCGAACTCACCAGGCGCAGGCTTTCCCCCTCCACCCACAGTTTCAGCAGCCTGTCGTGCAGTTCCGAGGTCCGCAGCTCCGGGCGCTCGCGCCAGGTGTTCGTGACGGCGCCGACCATGCCGCCGTCACGCGGGAATTCGGCCCCGCCGATGGCGACGCGCTCGTTCATCAGTGTGGTCTGCGCGACCTTCCAGCCCTCGCCGACCGCGCCGAGGCGGTGCGCGTCGGGGATCCTGACCTCGCTGAGGAAGACCTCGTTGAACTCGGCCTCGCCGGTGATCTGGCGCAGCGGCCGGACCTCCACACCCGGCGCGGTCATGTCGCATACGAAGTACGTCATGCCGCGGTGTTTCGGCACGTCGGGATCGGTGCGGGTGACCAGGATGGCCCACTGCGACTTGTGCGCGCCCGACGTCCACACCTTCTGCCCGGTGACCACCCAGTCGTCGCCGTCGCGCACCGCGCGGGTGCCCAGCGCGGCGAGGTCGGATCCGGCACCGGGCTCGCTGAACAGCTGGCACCACACCTCCCGTTCGGTCCACAGTGGACGAAGGAAGCGCCGGTGCTGCTCCGGGGTGCCGAAGGCGAGAATGGTCGGCGCGGCCATGCCGAGGCCGATCCCGATCCGCCGTTTGTCGTTGTCCGGTGCGCCCGCCGCCGCGAGCTCGTTGTCCACAACGGACTGAAGCGAGCGCGGCGCGCCGATCCCGCCGAGGCCTTCGGGGAAGTGGATCCACGCCAGACCGGCGTCGAAGCGCGCGTCGAGGAAGTCTTGGCGTGACGTGCTTTCCGGTGGGTGCGCGGCCAGCAGGTCGGCCACGCGTTGCTTGAGATCCTGTGGTGTCGTCACATCTTTGAGAGTCACTTCTTGGCCTCCGTGCAGTACTTCTTCAGTTCACGGTGCGCCAGCGAGCGCTTGTGCACCTCGTCCGGGCCGTCGGCCAGCCGCAGCGTCCGCACCTGCGCCCACATCTCGGCGACGGGGAAGTCCTGGCTGACGCCACCCGCGCCGTGGACCTGGACGGCCTTGTCCAGGATCCACTCGACGGTGATCGGCGTCGAGATCTTGATCGACTGGATTTCGGTGTGCGCGCCCTGGTTGCCGACGGTGTCCATGAGCCACGCGGTTTTGAGCACCAGCAGCCGCTGCTGCTCGATCTTGACCCGCGCCTCGGCGATCCAGTCCTGCACGACGCCTTGTTCGGCGATCGGCTTGCCGAAGGTCTCGCGCGACAGCGCCCGGCGGCACATGAGTTCCAGTGCGCGTTCGGCCATGCCGATGGCGCGCATGCAGTGGTGGATCCGGCCGGGGCCGAGGCGGGCCTGGGCGATGGCGAACCCGTCGCCCTCGCCCGCGATCAGGTTCTCCGCCGGCACACGGACGTCCTCGAAGATCACCTCGGCGTGGCCGCCGTGGTCGCCGTCGGTGTAGCCGAACACGTGCATGCCGCGTTTCACGGTCATACCGGGAGTGTCGCGGGGGATCAGGATCATGCTCTGCTGCTTGTGCGCGGGCGCGTCCGGATCGGTTTTGCCCATCACGATGAAGATCTTGCAGTTCGGGTTCATCGCGCCGGAGATGTACCACTTGCGGCCGTTGACGACGTACTCGTCGCCGTCGCGCCGGATGCTCGTGGCGATGTTGCGGGCGTCAGAGGAGGCGACGTCGGGCTCGGTCATCGCGAACGCGGACCGGATCTCGCCCTCCAGCAACGGCCGCAGCCAGTGTTTCCGCTGCTGTTCGGTGCCGAACATGGTGAGGACTTCCATGTTCCCGGTGTCCGGTGCCGCGCAGTTGAGCGCGGTCGGTGCGAGCCGGAGGCTGCGGCCGGTGATCTCGGCCAGCGGCGCGTACTGCAGGTTCGTCAGTCCGGCGCCGTGGTCACCGGGGAGGAAGAAGTTCCACAGTCCGCGTTCGCGGGCCTCGGCTTTGAGTTCTTCGACGATCGGCGGCTGCGACCATTCGCTGTCGCGCTCGGCCAGTTGCTGTTCGAAGACGGCCTCGGCCGGGTAGATGTGCGAATCCATGAACTCGAGGAGCTTTCCCCGTAGTTCCTCGGTTTTCGCGTCGAAGGCGAAGTCCATCTTGCTATCCCTCTTCCTTGAGAGTCTCGTTGCCGTGCGCGATCAAGGGGACGACACCGGAGCCGATGTTGTCGAACCCGCTGCCGACGGTCTGCCCCTTGCTGTAGCGGAGGTGGATGCCCTCCAAGATCACCGCGAGCTTGAAGAAGGCGAAACCCACGTACCAGTTGAGCCGGGAAACGTCACGGCCCGAACGCTCGGCGTACCGCGCGATCACCTCGTCGTTGCGCGGATAACCCGGCGCGGAACTGGCGTTGGACACGAACTGCAGCGACACCTTGTCGCGTTCGGCGTAGGCCACCAGTAGCGCGAGGTCGGTCAGCGGGTCGCCGAGGGTGGACATCTCCCAGTCCAGCACCGCGGTGATCCGGTCGTCGGCGTTCACCAGCACGTTGTCGAGCCGGTAGTCCCCGTGGACGATCGACGGCCTGCCCGAAACCGGCACCGAACCCGCCAGGCGGTCGTGCAGTTCGTCGGCGCCGGGCAGGTCACGGCTGCGGTTGCCGTCCAGTTGCTTCTTCCAGCGCCGCAACTGGCGTTCGAGGAAGCCCTCCGGGCGGCCGAAATCGCCCAGCCCCACCGACTCCGGATCGACGGCGTGCAGTTCGACCAGGGTGTCGACCAGTTCGTCCGCGATCGCCCTCGTCCTGGCGGGGCCCAGCGTGGCCAGTTCGGTGTCCGAGCGGAACGGGGTGCCCTCCACGAATTCCATCACGTAGAACCGCGAGCCGATGACGTCGGTGTCCTCGCACAGCAGCACGGTTTCCGGCACCGGGACGGCCGTGCCGTGCAGACCGGAGATCACCCGGAACTCACGGCCCATGTCGTGCGCCGTCGGCAGGACGTGGCCCAGCGGCGGGCGGCGGACCACCCAGCGGGACCGGCCGTCGCCCACGACGTAGGTGAGGTTGGATCGGCCCCCTTCCACGACCTGGCCGCTCAGGTCGCCCTGTACGAGACCTGGCCGGTGCTCGTCCAGGTGGGCCCTGAGCTTGGCCAGGTCGAGGCCCGGCAGGTCGGACTGGTTCATCGTGCCTCCAGCGGCTTGCTTTCCGAGTACAGTACCGACCAGTCGGTATGGTGAACAGTGGTGATCCGGCGAGGTGCCGGAGGTCACTTCCTCAGGCGATGAGCCGGACGACCATCTCCGCGACGCACGCCGGTTTGGGTTCGCCGTCGATCTCGATCGTCCACCGGACGACGGCCTGCTTGCCGCCGGTGACGTCGGTGACCTCGACCAGTTCGGCACCCGCCCGGATGTTCGCGCCCACCTTGACCGGCTGGGGGAAGCGGACCTTGTTGAGGCCGTAGTTGATCCCCATCCTGAGCCCGTGGACCCGGTAGAGCTTCCCGACGAAGCCCGAAATGAGCGACAGTGTCAGGAAGCCGTGGGCGATCGGCGCCCCGAACGGGCCTTCGGCCGCTTTTTCCACGTCGACGTGGATCCACTGGTGGTCGTCGGTGGCGTCGGCGAACAGGTTCACCCGGTCCTGGGTGAGCGTCAGCCATTCGCTGTAACCGAAGTGCTCGCCGACGGCGTTCTCGAACTCCTGCAGGGAGGCGAATTCGCGCATGGCTCAGTCCTTCGGTCCGCCGGCGACGTAGATGACCTGGCCGGAGATGAATCCGGCGCCGTCGCTCACCAGGAACGACGCGAGGTTGGCGATGTCGTCGGGCGTGCCGACGCGCTGCACCGGGATCTGCGACGCGGCCGCCGCCTTGAAGTCCTCGAACGACATGCCGACCCGCTCGGCGGTCGCCGCGGTCATGTCGGTGGCGATGAAACCGGGGGCGATGGCGTTCGCGGTGATGTTGAACTTGCCCAGTTCGATCGCGAGGGTCTTGGTGAAGCCCTGCATGCCCGCCTTGGCCGCCGAATAGTTGACCTGCCCGCGGTTGCCCAGCGCCGAGGTGCTGGACAGGTTGACGATGCGGCCCCACTTCTCCTGCGTCTGGTACTTCTGCACCTCGCGGGTCATCAGGAACGAGCCCTTTAGGTGCACGCCCAGCACCGAGTCCCAATCCTGTTCGGTCATCTTGAACAGCAGGTTGTCGCGGGTGATGCCGGCGTTGTTGATCAGCACGGTCGGCGCGCCGAGTTCCTCGGCCACCCGCGTCACCGCGGCCTCGACCTGCGCGGCGTCGTTGACGTCCAGCGCGACGCCGACGGCCTTGCCGCCCTCGGCGACGATCGCTTCGGCTCCCTGCTCGACGCCCGCCTCGTCGAGGTCCAGCAAGCCGACGGCGAACCCGTCGGAAGCGAGCCGCTTGGCCACGGCCGCGCCGATGCCGCGGCCTGCGCCGGTGATGATCGCTACGCGGGAGGGGTGTTCGGTCACGGGTGACTCCTCGTCGTCGAGTTGAAGTGCCGCCGAGTCTGCCGTACTGAGCGGTCGCTTTCCAGGGGAGACCGGGGGATACGTCCCGCACTCGGTGATCGGCGACGGTCGACGTGTGGTCCAGCGGAGGCCAAGGCCTCGACGCGGACCGCGAGGCCCGGGGAGGTCATCGTCCCCCACTCCCTGCCCCCTTCAACGTATAACGCACTGGGGGGCTTGCGGCAAGACCCGGGTGGTGCCGCAGAATCGCCCGCCGGACGCAGAACACACGGAGGGTGAACGAATGGGCGGCTACGTACTCGGGTTCCAGGAGATCGACCGGACGCAGGTCGCGGTCGTCGGCGGCAAGGGGGCGCACCTGGGAGAGCTTTCGCGGATCGAAGGCGTCCGGGTGCCCGACGGCTTTTGCGTGACGACGGACGCCTTCCGGCGGATCCTGGCGGACGCGCCGTCGATCGGCGATCAGCTGGATGGGCTGTCGTGTCTGAGCCCGGACGACCGGGAGGCCATCCGCACGCACAGTGCGGAGATCCGGCGGACTTTCGAAGAAATCGTCATCCCCGACGATCTGGCGGCGGCGATCACCGGCGCGCTCACCGGGCTCGGCGAACAAGCCGCCTACGCCGTCCGGTCGAGCGCGACGGCGGAAGACCTGCCGACGGCGTCCTTCGCGGGCCAGCAGGACACGTACCTGAACGTCGTGGGGGCGGCGGCGATCCTCCGGCACGTCAGTCTGTGCTGGGCCTCGCTGTTCACCGAGCGGGCCGTGACCTACCGCCTGCGGAACGACTTCGGTCACCGGAAGGTCGACATGGCCGTCGTCGTGCAGCGGATGGTCTTCCCGCTGGCGGCGGGTGTCCTCTTCACCGCCGACCCGGTCACGTCCAACCGGAAGGTCTCCACCGTGGAGGCGGGTTATGGCCTCGGTGAAGCCCTGGTCTCCGGTCTCGTGAACTCGGACAGCTACCAGGTGCGTGACGGTGAGGTCGTCGCCAAGACGGTCGCGACGAAGCAGCGTGCCCTCCACGCCTCGCCCGGCGGCGGGACACGGGAACAGCCGATCGAGCCTGACCGGCAGGAGCAACCGGCGTTGACGGACGCGCAGGTCGTGCGGCTGGAGCGGCTCGGACGTCGGATCGAAGCGCATTTCGGCCGCCCTCAGGACATCGAATGGTGCTTCGCCGATGACGAGTTCCAGATCGTCCAGAGCCGTCCGATCACCACGCTGTTCCCCGTCCCGGAGGTCGGCGACGAGTCAAACCACGTCTACATCTCCGTCGGCCATCAGCAGATGATGACCGACGCCATGAAGCCGCTGGGGCTTTCCTTCTGGCAGCTGACGACCCCTCGGCCCATGTCCGAGGCGGGCGGGCGCCTGTTCGTGGACGTCACCGGGATCCTGGCCGCGCCGACGAGCCGCGCCGGCTTCCTGGACGTCATCGGGAAGTCCGATCCGCTGATGGGTGACGCGCTGCGGACCGTCCTGGACCGCGACGGTTTCCTCCCGTCGGTTCCGGACGAAGGTCCTGGCCAGCGGATCTCCGGCGTCGAGCCCGCCACGATCGAGACCGATCCGGCCGTCGTCACCGAGCTGATCGGCCTCAGCGAGAACTCCCTCGCCGCGGTGAAACGCGACATCCGGACGAGGTCCGGCTCGGACCTGCTCGACTTCATCCTGGCGGACATCCAGGAGCTACAGCGGATCCTGTTCGAGCCGCGAAGCCATCAGGTGATCACGGCGGGGATGCAGACGACGTGGTGGCTCAACGAGCATCTGCGGGAATGGCTGGGTGAGAAGAACGCGGCCGACACGCTCACCCAGTCCGTCCCGCACAACGTCACGTCGGAGATGGGGCTGGCGCTCCTCGACGTCGCGGACGCGATCCGCCCGCATCCCGACGTCGTCGCCTTTCTGCACGGCGTCGAGAACGACGACTTCCTCGACGAGCTGGCCGGGATCGCGGGAGGGACGGAAGCGCGAGACGCCATCGAGGCCTATCTCGCTAAGTACGGCATGCGCTGCGTCGGCGAAATCGACATCACGAGGCCGCGGTGGAGCGAACGTCCCACGACGCTCCTGCCGCTGATTCTCGCCAACGTCAAGAACTTCGAGCCGGGCGCCGGTGAACGTCGCTTCGAGCAAGGGCGGCAGGAGGCGTCGACGAAGGAACAGGAACTGCTGGAACGCTTGCGGGCTCTCCCGGACGGGAACGAGAAGGCCGAGGAAACCCGGCGGATGATCGAGCGTGTCCGGACGTTCAGCGGGTACCGGGAGTATCCGAAGTACGGCATGGTCAGCCGCTACTTCGTGTACAAGCAGGCTTTGCTGGAGGAGGCCGAGCGCCTCGTGCGGGACGGCGTGCTGGGGGAGCGGGAGGACATCTTCTTCCTGAGGTTCCAGGAACTCCAGGAAGTCGTGCGCACGAAACAGGTCGACGACGAGCTCATCCGACGGCGCAAGGAAGCGTGCAAGTCCCACGAAACGCTCACACCGCCCCGGGTGTTCACTTCGGACGGTGAGGCCGTCGCCGGAACGTACCGGCGCGACGACCTGCCCGCCGGTGCGATGGTCGGCCTGCCGGTTTCCGCCGGGACCGTCGAGGGGCGGGCCCGGGTCATCCTGGACATGGCCGACGCCGACCTCGAACCGGGCGACATCCTGGTCACGGCCTACACGGACCCCAGCTGGTCGCCCCTGTTCGTCGCCATCACGGGACTGGTGACGGAGGTCGGGGGCCTGATGACCCATGGCGCGGTGATCGCCCGCGAGTACGGCCTGCCCGCCGTCGTCGGGGTCGAGCGCGCCACGAAGTCGATCCAGGACGGGCAACGGATCCGGGTGAACGGAACCGACGGGTACATCGAGATCCTCTAGCCCGGCGAGTTCGGACTCGCGTCAGGACGAGGGCGTGACTCGCGTGCTCAATCGACGAACTCGCGTGCTTGGAAAGCGAACTCGGGTGTGCGGAGTCTGAGCACGCGAGTGCGGTGTCAAGCACGCGAGTTCGGCGCGCCTGCCCAGGACGTCGGTGATCAGCTGCCGCAGTTCGCCGCCGTGCCACGAGCTGTCCTGGCGTGCGTGACCCACCCGGCGGCAGGGGCCGGTATGACCAGGGCCGGCGCGAACCGGGGGACGTAGCAGGCCTCGTATCCCTCGGCCGCTTCGTCTCATCCCCTAGCGAGGTCCTCGGCGGTCAGGACGCGACCTGCAGGGCCTCGGTGGTGACCGCCCGGGCCGGGATCAGCAGCGACGCCAGCGCGATCAGCCCGGTCAGCGCCATCGCGCGTTCGACCAGCCCCAGCGGGATCGCCTGCCACCACGGCCTGCCGCCGTTCATCGAGATCACGATCGCCCCGAGGATCACGCCGAACCACGCCAATGCCGCCGCCGCGAGTATTCGGGTCACGGCGCGGCGCGCGGGGGAGGAGGGGAAGACGGCCTTCGCGGCGAACCACACGGCGAGCGGCAGGCAGACGAAGGCCACGACGCTCGCGATTCGGTGCACCGTCCCGCCGGTGCTCGGCCCGATCGCCCAGTTGTTCTTGGGGAACGCCACGATCGCCACCAGGCTCAACGTCCAGAACGCGCAGAAGACCGAGGCCGCGGACAGGGCGGGAAGGTGCTTGCGGCGGACCAGCGCGCCGAAGCCGATCGCCGAGCCGAACGCGACCAGCAGGACCGCTACGTCGAAGATCCACTTGTGCTCGCTCAGCGCGTATTCGCTGATGGTGCGGCGGACCGGGCTGATGCCACTGGTGGCGGGGAGGACCTGCAACAGCAGGATCAGCAGCGCTCCGCCGGCGACCGAGACCACGGCGGCCAGCAGGGCCAGCGGGGGCCTGGCGGTGACCTGAGGCGTCGTCATGGTTGAAAGGTAACCACCCAACCTGAAGGTTTTCTTAGGCTTTCCTGTCGGAAACGACAGGAAAATCCCATTCTACGGCGCACGTGGTGGTGATCGTTCCGGCACGGTCGGTGAGATCGTTGGGCCGAAAGGGGTGCAGACGACTTGTGGCGGGTCCCTCAGGTGGGGTCGCGGGTCTAGGGTCTCGCTACCGGTGACCTCACCCGGTCACCGGACTGCCCAAGGAGGTCAGTCTGTGGGGTATTCACCAAACCGGCGAAGAGCGGGATGGACGGCGGCGACCCTGGTGCTCGTCGGCACCTTCGTGGCACTTCCGTCGGCCACGACGGCGGGGGCCGCGGACAACGTGGTGCGAGCCAATCAGGCCGTGCCACGTTCCTGTTTCGCCGCGTTGCAGAAGCCGGGCATGTCCGGCACCGATCGCCGCGAGTTCACGTCCACAGTGGACGGTCTGCTGCAGGCCCGCCTCGCGCCGCGCGGCGGCAACGAGGGCGACTGGGACCTCGCGGTCTTCGACAAGGCCACCGGCGCCGTGGTCGCCGCGTCCGCCGCGTTGCGCAGCCACGAGCTCGCCGAAGGATTCGTGAAGAAGGGCCAGAAACTGGTCGTGCAGACCTGCCGGTACGACGGGCAGACGCGCGACGCGGTACTGGGAGTCGACTTCCTCGCGCTCACGCCGCAGGGCACGCCCACCGGCGCCGCGCCCACGCCGCAGCGCGCCGAACTGGTCCGAGTCGAGACCCCGGCCAAGCAGGACAAGGACAAGCTGCTCCGGCTCGGCCTCGACGTCACCGAGAAGGCCGACGCCACCGGTGTCCAGGTCGTCGTCGCCAACGACGCCGACCGCAAGACGCTGGCGGACAACGGCTTCAAGTCCAAGGTGATCGACGCCGACCTTTCGGCCAAGTCGATCCAGAACGCCAAGACCGACCGCGAGTACGCCGCGAAGACGCCGGGGTCCATCCTGCCGTCCGGGCGCACGAGCTACCGGCACCTCTACGACTACCAGTTCGAGGTCAAGGAACTGGCCCGCAAGAACCCCAAGCTCGTCACGGCGTTCACGCTGCCGCAGCCGACCTGGGAAGGCCGTGACGTCGTCGGTCTCGAGATCGCGTCCGACGTCAAGAACATCGCGGACGGCAAACCGGTCAACTTCACCATGGGCGTGCACCACGCCCGGGAGTGGCCTGCCGGCGAGCACGCCATGGAGTGGGCGATCGAGCTGGTCAAGGGCTACACCGGCAACAACGCCGAAATCCGCGGCCTGGTCGGCCGGACGCGTAACATCGTCGTGCCGATCGTCAACCCCGACGGCTTCGAAATCTCCCGTGAGGCCGAGCCCAGGGGCGACTTCTCGCGCTTCGACTACGAGATGAAGCGCAAGAACTGCAACGTCAACGACTCGCCCAAGGAGTTCGCGACCGGCGTCTGCAAGGCGAACCCCGGCGGCCGTGAACGCGGCACCGACCCGAACCGCAACTACGCGGGCTTCTGGGGCGGCGCCGGCGCGTCGACCCTGTGGCGCAGCGACACGTTCCGCGGCTCCGGCCCGTTCTCCGAGCCCGAGACGCAGAACATCCGCTCGATCGTGTCCAACCGCCAGGTGACCAACCTGATCACGCTGCACACCTTCTCGAACCTGGTGCTGCGTGTCCCGGGTGTCGCCGCCGTCCGCCCGCCGCTCGACGAGCCGGCGTACCAGGCTCTCGGCGACAAGATGGCGTCGCGCAACGGATACACCAGCCAGCCGTCGTGGGCGCTCTACGACACGACCGGTTCGACCGAGGACTGGTCGTACTGGGCGACCGGTGGCTGGGGCTTCACCTTCGAGGTCGGCCCGAACGAGTTCCACCCGCCGTTCTCCGACGGTGTCGTCGCCGAATACACCGGCGTCGCCCCCGCGGCGGGCGCGGGCAAGGGCGGCAACCGCGCGGCGTTCGTCGACATGCTGGCCAACACCGCCGACCCGGCGGCCCACTCGACGCTGATCGGTACGGCGCCGAAGGGCTACCAGCTGAAGCTGCACAAGACCTTCCAGACGCCGACATCACCGGTGGTGCAGCCGGACGGCTCGACGAAGCCGCCGATCTACGTGACCGACAACCTGAACTCGTCGCTGGCTTCGACCGGCGGCCGGTTCGCTTGGTCGATCAACCCGTCTACCCGGCCCTACGTCGCGGGCCGCTACGGCCGCGAGCCGCAGGGCCCGGCGCAGCCGTCGATCCAGGTCGCCAACCCGGCCGGGGTCCCGGCGATCAACACGAACTACCCGAACGACCCGACGTCGGAGAGCTTCAAGTTCCACGTCGACGGGCTCCCCAAGGTGGACAACGGGAAGTTCAGCGTCGACATCAAGTGGGCCAGCCAGGACGCCGACTGGGACCTGTACGTCTTCGACGCGGCGGGCAACATGGTCTCGTCGTCGGCGAACGGTTCGACCACGGAAGAGCACGCGATCCTGTACGACCCGCCCGCCGGGGACTACACGGCCGTGCTGGTCAACTACTCGCAGGCAAATCCGTCCACTGTGGACGATTGGACCGGCGGCGTGTCGTTCCAGTCGCCGATCCCGCCGACCTACGGCCCCAAGGAGGCGTACCAGCTGACCTGCACGTCGCCGAAGGGCAAGCTCGTCGGGCTGGCGGACGTCTACGTCGACCGCGGCCAGACGGTCGACGTCGGTGACGTCTGCACCCGTTCCGCACGCGCCAAGAAGGAGCGCTCGGGCCGGTAGCCAGGTCAGTAGCTGAAGTCCGTGAAGGCCTCCTTGAGAGACCCAGAGTCCCTCAAGGAGGCCTTCACGGAACAACGCCCGAATCGCCATTGGAGCGGCCCGGAGATCAGCCGGTCCCGGCCACCCGGTCCCGCACCACCCGCATCGTCGCCGAGTCCACAGTGGACGGTTCTGTCGCCAGCCAGCCGCCGACCTCGTGCAGGAACTGTTCCGGCGTCATCGGCGGCGCGGGGGAGGGATCCTCGAGGTCCGTGGTGATCTCACCGGTCCGGCTCGGGTACACGATCATCGCCCCGCGCAACGCGACCCCCGGCAGGATCCGCCGGTACTCGGCGAGGCTTTCGGCCAGTCTGCTCCCGCCGCCGCGGAAGGCGCGGCCGTTGCGCAGGAGGCGGTCGTCGTCCGCGGTTTCGTAGTGTCCGGGCAGCCACAGCTTCGATTCGATGAGCACGAGCCGCTTCCCGCACAACACCGCGTGGTCGACGTCGGCGAACACCGAGTCCGGCCAGGAGAGGCCATGGAAGATGCGGGCGCCGGGCAGCCGGGTCAGGTAGCGCTCGAGCAGGTCGGCGGTGAGCCGCTCGGCGAGTTCGTGGGTTTCGGTGCCGGGGGTGCCGAACACACGCTTCCCGCCGAATTCGGCGGCGAACCGGCTCTCAGCGCGGGAAGCGGCGAGATAGCCGCGCGCGAGCCGTTGCACCAACAGGGCGGTTCCGGCGGTCAGGATCAGCCAGACGATCAGGGTGGGGGCCGAGAATCCGACGCCGGTCAGCACCGGCAGCAGGACCAGCACCATCCCGCCGACCGCCGCCACGACCGGGGTGTGCCCGGGGCCGCGCCGCCGTCCGTGGCGCACACGCCCGTCCTGCCCGGCGAATTCCCACCATTCGAGGTCTTCCGGATCGATCACGACCTGCTCGGGCTCATAGCCCGGTTCTTCGCCGAAGCGACGTCTCGGCCGCGACCGGATCGGCACGCGTACGGAACGGCCACCGGCGTCGTAGCCCGCGCGTAGCATCGGATCGCTGAGGGTGTCGTAGGCCTCGCGGACCAGCTGGAACGTGAGCGCGGAGCCCCCGGCGTCCGGGTGATGCGACTTCGCGAGCCGCCGGTACGCGGTCTTGATCTCGTTGACCGAGGCGGCCTTGCCCACGCCGAGCACTTCGTAGTAGTCGACATCGGGCACGGGCGGTCCACCTCCAAAGGGCCGGGCCGCAACACTATTCGGCCGCCGCCGGACACCCGCAACCACCTCCGCGGCGCGTCGGGGTGACCCCGCGGTCATACTGTTTCTCCTGTGGCGGAACGAGGTCCACCTCCGCTGCGTCCTGGATATCGTGAAGATCGACAGCGCACCGGGAAGGACAGCGGTGGGAGAACCGATCACGGGCACGGCGGCGGGAGTGCCGTTCACCGCCTTGCCGCCATCGACCGAGGTCAGCGGCCCCGCGCCGGTGGTCGTCGCCTGGCACATGATCGACGCGCCGCGTTCCGACGCGGCGTTCGCGGCCGCGTTGCCGCTGGCGGGGGCGCCTGCGTGGCGGGTGTACCTCGGAATGCCCTTGTGCGGCGCGAGAATGATCGACGGCGGCATGGACGCCGTCGTCGAACGGGCCATGCGTGACGCGATGCTCGCCTATGTCGACCCGTTCGTCAGGCAAGCGGCGCTGGAGTTTCCCGCCGCACTGGCCGGACTGCGCGAACGCCTCGGCTTCGACACTTCCCGGATGGCCGTCGTCGGCGGTTCGCTCGGCGGTGCCGTGGCGCTGGAGATCCTGGCCACGCGGGAGATCCCGGTCCGCGCCGCGGCACTGGTCAACCCCGCCGTGCGGGCGCGTTCGGTGGTCGGCGTGGTGGAAGGCCTGCTGGAGCGGCCTTATCCGTGGAACGACGAGGCGAACCAGGCAGCGGATCGGCTCGACTTCGTCGCACGATCGGGTGAAATATCGGCGCGGGAAACACAAGTTCCCGTGCTGCTCGTCAGCGGCGAGGACGACTTCCCGGTTTTCCGCACCGACGCCGACGACCTCGTCGCCGCGCTGCGTGGGCAGTACAAGCGGCCGGACGACGTCGACCTGACCGGGGTGCCCGCTCTCGCGCATCCGCTGGCCGAAGACCCGGGCATCGAACCAGCGCCGCAGCTGCCGATCGCGAAGGTGGTCGACGACGAGATCACCGGGTGGCTGGTGCGCCACCTGGCTTAACAGCCGGTTGGCGGCGCCGACCGGGCGGGACCGAATTCCAGTCGGAGCTTGTCGGTCTTGGGGATCACGAACGCGACACCGTCGCCCGCCCGCCAGTTCGACGGTAGGAACACGTACTGGCCACCGGACTGGAGCAGCAGCTTCAGTCCGGTGTACCGGTATTTGTAGGCGGCGTCGGGAGCCGCGCATTTCACCTGAAGGACACCGCCGGCGGTGAGGTTGAGGCTTTCGGCGCTGTAGAGCGTCGCGGCGGGCCGCGCGGGAAGCTGCGCCGCGACCTCGAAACCGCGTCGTGTGCCGACGGCGGCCGAATAGTCGCTGACGGCCCAGAGCAGCCCGATGCTGACCAACGCGTAACCCAGGACAAGCTCCAGCAGGCTGGTTCGCAGCGTCGAAGCCCAGTGCCGCCAGGCGAACAGCAGCATCAGCACGCCGAGCGCGAAGCCGAGTCCCGGCAGGCCGGGGCGGTCGCGGAACGGCTCCGGGTCCAGCGTGACGAGCACGGTCGAGACGATCAGCAGGGCACCGAGTCCGGCCGCGATCGGGGCGCAGATCCGAAGCAGCCGGGCCCAGGAGTGCTCGGTGAGGCGCAGCCGCAGGATCCGGACGGCGATCACGAAACCGAGCACAGTCCCCGCGGCACCCGCCAGCGGCAGGTACAGGCCGTCGACACCGCGCGCGAAGATCTCGTCCGGGGTCTGGGCGAGAAGGGTGTAGTGCACGCGGAAGTACGCGAAGAGCACCTGGGTCTCGATGAGCCCGAAGAAGTACAGCAGCGCGGTGAGCAGGGTCGTGTTGGCCAGCACCGCGCCGACCAGCTTGAGCGCCTGCGGCGGACCGGGGTCCGGCTCGATCGTCCTGGGCTCCGGCCGACGTAGGCCGCGCCGCGCGGTCATCCCGACTTGGTCTCGGTGGCCGGTTCGCTGGAGGACACCGGACTCTCCGGGGTCGTGGTCTCCTCGGTGACCTCGGGCGCGCACGCCTTGGCCTTGATCGTCACCGTCCCGCCGGGTTTGACCGGAGAGCGGGTGATGCTCGCGGTGCATTCGCCCTCGCCGACGACGATGACCCTTACGCCGCACAGCCTCGGTCCGCAGACCTTCCTGATGTCGCCCTCGATAGCCGACTTGGCGGTCTCCGGCGCGGCACCGAGGCGGGTGTGGTCGTAGATGATCGGGCTGCCGGGCACTCCCGGCGTCGGGTCGTCGGTGTGGCCGCCGCCCCCGCCGGAAGACGTGGACGACGTCGAGCCCGCCGACGCAGTCGGGGCGATCTCCGTCGTCACTCCGCTGCCCGTCGTCAGGTCGGCCGGGGCGGTGTCGCGAGGAGGAGACGCTCCGCCGCAGCCCGACGTGAACCCGAGGGCGGCGATCGCCGTCATCGCGCTGATCAGCCGTTTCATGGACCTCACCGTCCTTGGAAGACGTCCTTTGGGGTAAGGACGCGGAATGACGGCTCCCTGATACGTCCCGGCTTGGTCCGTTCGGGAATATTTCGCTGATTCCGCCCTTTCGGGCAATTCGGGATGGACCGAAGCGCGACAACTTCGCCGCCTGGACTTCCGACACGCCGCAAAATATGTTAAGAAACTTTACTAACTAACAGGGAGGCGCGTTTTGAGTTCACCCCCGCAGCCGGGGCTCGAGCGGAAGATCGGGTTGCTGCAGGCGACCGCCATCAACATGACCCAGATGTGCGGGATCGGCCCGTTCGTCACCATCCCCGCGATGGTGGCGACCCTCGGCGGCCCGCAAGCCGTGTTCGGCTGGCTCATCGGCGCGATCATCGCGCTGGCCGATGGCCTGATCTGGGCCGAGCTCGGCGCCGCCCTCCCCGGCGCCGGCGGCACCTACGTCTACCTGCGCGAAGCGTTCGGCTCCCGTACCGGCAGGCTCATGCCGTTCCTGTTCGCCTGGAGCGCGGTGCTGTTCATCCCGCTGATCATGTCCACCGGCATCATCGGGCTCGTCCAATACCTCGGCTACCTGATCCCGGGTGTGGCGGACGAGGGCGGCACCACCGGTCTCGGCAAGGTGATCGGGCTCGGCGTCATCGTGCTGGTCGTGCTGGCGGCGTTCCGGCGGATCGGCGAGATCGGCAAGCTGACCACCGTCCTGTTCGCGATCATGCTGTTCGCCGCGCTTTCGGTGATCGTCGCGCCCTTCACGCGTTTCGACGGCGCGCAAGCGTTCGCCTTCACGCCCGGCGCGTTCTCGTTCGGCGGTGGCGCGTTCTGGGCCGGGCTCGGCGCCGGCCTGATCATCGCCATCTACGACTACCTCGGCTACAACACCAGCGCCTACCTCGGCGGCGAGGTGCGTGACCCTGGCCGGACGCTGCCGCGGTCGATCATCTTCTCGATCCTCGGCATCACGAGCCTGTACTTCCTGCTGCAGCTCGGCGTGCTCGGCTCGATCCCGCTGGAGGAGCTCAAGAGCGCCACGTCGGTCGCCTCCACCGTGCTGGAACAGGCATGGGGGACGGGCGCGGCCAAGGTCATCACCGTGTTCATCGTGATCGCCGCGATCGGCTCGCTGTTCACCCTGACCGCGGTGATCAACGCGGCGGTGACGGTGCTGGTGCTCGTTCAGTCGCTCGCGCAGGTCGCGGCGATCGTGGTGCTGCGGCGACGGCGTCCGGAACTGGACCGGCCGTACCGCCAATGGCTCTATCCGATCCCGACGATCATCGCGTTGCTCGGCTGGGTCTACATCTACTTCTCGGCCACTTGGCTCTCGATCGGGCTTTCGGTGGGTTGGATCGCGCTCGGGGTGGCGGCGTTCCTCACCTACGCGAAGGCGGAGCGCGTGTGGCCGTTCGGGCCAAAGGGAATCCAGGAATCGTTCGCGGGGGCGGCAGAGGGGAACGGGAAGTGACGGGGGAAGAGCTGATCCTGGGGATCGACTTCGGTGGCACGAAGGTCGCGATCGGGCTGGCCGACAGAACCGGGAGCCTGCTGGTCTCCCGGCGGCTCGACACCGACGCGCACGCGGGTGCCGAGCAGGTGGTGAGCCGCGCGCTCGCCGCGGCGCGGAAACTGCTGGCCGACGAAGGCGCCGCGGACGACCTGGTGGCGATCGGCGTCGTCAGCCCCGGCATCGTGCTGGAGGACCGCATCCTGCTGGCCCCCAACGTGCCGGGCTGGGAGGAACTGCGGCTGCGCGAACTCGTCGCCGACGAGTTCGGCGGCGTCGGAATCGAAGTGGGCACCGACGCCAAGGCGGCGGCGCTCGCGGAATGGCGGTGGGGAGCGCTGGCGGACACCGATCCGGCGGTGTTCCTTTCACTGGGGACCGGGATCGCCGCGGCGGTCCTGGTCGGCGGACGGCTGCTGGCCGGCGCCAACGGAGCTGCCGGCGAGATCGGGTACAACCTCCGCTCGCCGCAGGACACCGACGGGTTCGCCAGCGGAGCGGCGCCGCTGGAAGAGGTCGTCGGTGGGCGTGGGCTGGGCGGCCGGGCGAGTGAGTCGCTCGGCCGCCCGGTAACGGCGGGCGAGCTGTTCGGCCTCGCCAGGGAGAACGCGCAGGCCAAGGAACTGGTCCGCGCGGCGCTCGACGAACTGTCGATGCACGTCGCGAACCTCGCCATCGCGCTCGACCCACAGCGCATCGCCGTCGGCGGAGGGCTGGTCCGCTCGGCCGACGTCCTGCTGCCCGCACTGCGTGAACGGCTGGCGCAGGCCGTGCCGTTCCCGCCGGAACTGGTCTCGGCGAAGTTCGACCAGGACGCGTCCCTGCTGGGCGCGATCGCGATCGCGCTGGACGCGTAGCGAGATCACCGACCGAAGCCGCCGGGCTTTCGCTAGATCCGATCTAGCGAAAGCCCGGCGGCTTTCTCGCGCCTAGGGGGTGAGGCGAGAGGAGGTCGGTCGTGAACAAGATGCGAGTGGCGGTGATCATCGGCAGCACTCGGGAAGGGCGGGTGGGGGACGCCGTCGCCAAGTGGTTCACCGGCCGCGCGGAACACCGGGACGACCTCGTTCTCGACGTCCTCGACCTGATCGACTTCGACCTGCCCGCCGGGCTGCCGGAGCAGGCGACCCCGGACATGAAGCGGCTCGCCGCGCGGATCGACGACGCGGAGGCGTTCGTCGTCGTCACCCCCGAGTACAACCGCAGCTTCCCGGCGTCGCTCAAGCAAGCGATCGACTGTGCCTACGACGAGTGGCGTGCGAAGCCGGTCGGCTTCGTTTCCTACGGCTACCGGTCGCAAGGCCTCTATGCCGTGGAGCAGCTTCGCTCGATCTTCACCGAGCTGCACACCGTGACGATGCGGGACACCGTCGCCTTCAACCTTCTCGACGGCACCTTCGCCCGCGATGGCACCCCCTTCGACGCCGACGGGCAAGGACAGGCCGTGACCACCTTGCTCGACGAACTCGTCTGGTGGGGCCTCGCCCTGCGCGACGCGCGCTCCACCCGCCCGTACGTCTGCTGAAAGTTTCTGAAAGGAACAAGGAAATGAGTGAACTGGCCATCGAAGCCTCGGGGCTGGTCAAGGTGTTCGGGGAGAACCGGGCGGTCGACGGGATCGACCTGAAGGTTCCGGCTGGCACCGTGTACGGCGTCCTCGGGCCGAACGGCGCCGGCAAGACCACCGCGGTGAAGATGCTCGCGACCCTGCTCCGCCCCGACGGCGGCGAGGCTCGCGTCTTCGGCAAGGACGTCGTCCGCGAGGCCGACGCGGTCCGGTCCTTGGTGAGTCTGACCGGGCAGTACGCCTCGGTCGACGAGGACCTGACCGGGACCGAGAACCTGGTGCTGATCGGCAGGCTGACCGGGCATCGCAAACCGGCCGCGCGGGAGCGGGCGGCGGAACTGCTGGCGGCGTTCGGGCTGACCGAGGCCGCGGGGCGGCAGGTGAAGAACTACTCCGGCGGGATGCGGCGGCGGATCGACATCGCCGCGAGCATCCTCAACACCCCGGACGTGCTCTTCCTCGACGAGCCGACGACCGGGCTCGACCCCCGCAGCCGCAACCAGGTCTGGGACATCGTGCGCGCGATCGTGCAGCACGGCACCACCGTCCTGCTGACCACGCAGTACCTCGACGAGGCCGACCAGCTGGCGTCCCGGATCGCGGTCATCGACCACGGCAAGGTCATCGCCGAAGGCACCAAGGGGCAGCTGAAGGCGTCGGTCGGCGCGGGTGCGGTCCACGTCCGGCTGCGGGAGGCCGATCAGCGGCCCGAAGCGGAAGCACTGCTCGTCCGCACCTTGCAGGCGCAGGTGCAGCTCGAAGCGGACCCGCTCGCCCTGACCGCCCGGCTTTCGGGTGACAGCACCGAGCAGAGCGCGGCCGAGCACGCCGCGCGCGCACTGACCGAACTCGCCCGCGAGGGCATCGTCGTCGACACCTTCTCCCTCGGCCAGCCGAGCCTCGACGAGGTCTTCCTTGCCCTTACCGACCGCACCGCCACGCCTGAGGAGAGTGCAGCTTGAGCACCACGGCAGTCAAAGAAAACGAACCCGCTCTCGCGGCACCCAAGGCGGAGGACCTCGCCGCCGTCCTTATCGCGAAGAGTCGCCCGCCGCGCCCCAGCGCGCTGTCGGCTTCGATCACCTTCGGGTGGCGCGCGATGCTGAAGATCAAGCACGTGCCCGAGCAGCTGTTCGACGTCACGGCGTTCCCGATCATGATGACGCTGATGTTCACGTACCTCTTCGGCGGCGCGCTGTCCGGTTCGCCGACGGAGTACCTGCAGTTCGTGCTGCCGGGCATCATGGCGAGCAGCATCCTGATGATCACCATGTACACCGGGGTCTCGGTGAACACCGACATCGAGAAGGGGGTGTTCGACCGGTTCCGCACGCTGCCGATCTGGCGGCCGTCGGCGATGGTCGGGTACCTGCTCGGCGACATGCTGCGCTACCTCATCGCGTCGCTGGTGATCCTCGGCGTCGGACTGATCATGGGCTTCCGTCCCGGCGGCGGGTTCGGCGGCGTGGCCGCCGCGATCCTCCTGCTGCTGGCGTTCTCGTTCGCGTTCTCGTGGATCTGGACGATGTTCGGCCTGCTGCTGCGCAGTGAGAAGTCGGTGATGGGGGTCAGCATGATGGTGCTGTTCCCGCTGACCTTCCTCAGCAACATCTACGTCAACCCGGAGACGATGCCCGGCTGGCTGCAGGCCTTCGTGAACGTCAACCCGGTGACCCACGTGGTCGCGGCGGTCCGCTCGATGATGGACGGCAACTGGGACGGCGGCGAGATCACCTGGGTGCTGATCGCCGGCGGGGTCATCCTCGCGGTGTTCGGAACGCTCACCATGCGGCTCTACAACCGGAAGTGACCTGGGGGTGACAAGGTTCCCCTGGCGGCTCACAGCCGCCAGGGGACCTTGTCGTCCGGGGCGTAGCGGCACGAAGAACCGGTGGTGACCGAAGCGCGCAGGTGCGCGGCCAGCGCCGGGTGCTGCTCGTCGAGTTTGCGGAGGGTGTCCCGGATCCGGGCGGTCACCGTCTTGCGGGCGCGTTCGGCCTCGTCGCCGAGCCGCCGGGTGCGGCCGCCGAGCCCGGCGGCGGAGCGCAGTTCCGCCAGCAGCGCGTCCCGCTCACGGTCCAAGGTCGCGGCGCGGGTGTCCTGGGCCAGCTCGGTCGCCGTGTCGATCAGGTCGTCGAGTTCGTCCAGCCGAGCGCGGTACCGGGCCTTCGCTTCGTCGTCAAGGACGGCGTCACCGCCGAGGCTCTTGGCGGCGACGACCACCTCACCACCTTCGGGGTCGAGCAGCCGCACGGCCGTCACCTCCGAACCCGGCCTGCCGAGCAGGAAATGCAGATCCCGCAAGCCTTTCGAGTCCGGGAGATGCGTGGTGACGCCACCGAAACGCAGTGTCCACACGGCTTCGTCGCGGTGGAACTCGGCGGCCGGAGCGACCGGGGCCCGCGTGCGATCCCGCATTTCGGCGACCCTGGCCACGACCTGCGGCATGCCGATCGTGGTGGCCTCTCTGTCCACTTCGGACAGCAAGGCGGTCGCCGTGGCCGCGTCCCCTTCGAGATTGCGGCCGAGCAAGGCCATCGCCAGCCAGGACTTGGCCTCGATCGCCCAGACCGTGGCCCTCAGCCGGTCCGCCGAGAGTACGGCGTCACGCAGCCTGACCACCGCGTCGTTCCAGCGTTCCTGCGCCAGATCGAGTCTGCCGAGCCAGAGGACGACCGGGCCGGAGATCTCGCAGCCGTACAGGGAAACCAGCCATTCCCCACTGTAGGGCGCGAGGAGCGCGCGGGCGGCTTCACACCGTTCGGGGTCGCGCGAGAGCGCCGCCGTATGCGCTTGGCAGCGCAACCACAGCGCTTCCAGATCGCGGGGGTACGGTTTCGCGTCGGCGGCGAGATCGGTGAGCCGCACGGCCTCCGCGGTGTCCTCCCGCTGGGCGGCGGTGACCGCCTCCAACATCCGTCCGTAGGCGTACCCGCCGCCGTGGATCTCGCGGTGCAATCCGGCGAGATCGTCGAACCGGCCTTCCAAACACCATCGGGTCCACCGCTGTAGCTGGTTCAGATCACTGAAATGGGGGTGCTCGTCGCCCTCGTGTCTCGAGAGCACCTGCTGGATGAACGCCTCGGCTTCGGCGAACCGGCCCTGGAGCGTGGCGATGATGCTCTGGTCGATCAGGGAGGCCAGCTGTGAACTCGGTGCCCGGCCGCTGCTCGCCAAGGCGACGAACTCCTGGTACTGCTCGAGATACCGGGGATCGCCACGTTCGAGCAGCGCGACCCATTTGAACGACGCCGCGTAGTGCTCCAGTTCCGGGTTCGACGTCCGGCGGCCGACCACGACCAGTTCGTCGGTGAGCCGTTCCCGTTCGGCTGCGCTGCCCGGCCCCCAGATCGCGTCGTGCCGGGCCCACAAACCGAACAGCAGTGCGGAATCGTCCTGATCGTCGCGGGCGGTCATCATGATGCGCGCGGTCAGTTCCTGCGTCATCTCCTGGACGGTGAGGTCCTGACCGGGCTCTCGGCCACAGAGCCGTCTGTGCGCTTCGGTGAGCACCAGGACGGTCTCGTCGACCCGCAGGCCCTTGTGGTCGGCGCGGATCAGGGTCAGCGCCAGCCGGGCGAGGAGATCGTCGTCGTCGAGTTCGTGGATGAGCGCGGAGACCTCGT
Source organism: Amycolatopsis sp. cmx-11-51 (assembly GCF_047608665.1). NCBI lineage: Bacteria > Bacillati > Actinomycetota > Actinomycetes > Pseudonocardiales > Pseudonocardiaceae > Amycolatopsis > Amycolatopsis sp. cmx-11-51. Next base: position 758,519 of record NZ_JADNQO010000002.1, read on the forward strand.
CGAGGACCTGTCTTCCCTCGTCGGTTTCGTAGTGGCGGGTCAGATGCGCGCCCAGTTCGAGCGCGATGACCGCACGGCGGCGGTGATCCTCGGCGACCTCCATCGCCCGCCGGTAGTGCGTGGCCGCCTCCTCGGCCGCCATCCGGCCGGTGGCGTCGATCGCCGCGGCCAGCAACAGTTCGACGGCCTGATCCTGATCGAGTTCCCGGCCGGCGAGCAGCGCGTGCCGGGCCAGGTCCGCGGGGAAGATCCGGTCCGGTGACTTCGGCATCTCGCGGACCGCCGCGACGACCGCGGCGTGCAGTTTCCGCCGCTCCGCTTCGGACAGGCTCGCGTACAGCGTCTCGCGGACGAGGTCGTGGGCGAACGCGAACCGGCCCTGCCCGTGCACCACGACCAGTCGCGCCGCGACGGCCTGGTCCAGCAGTCTGTCCACTTGCGGCACGGGTGCCGCCACCACTCCGGCGAGCAGGCGGCGGTGGAATTCCCTGCCGAGTACGGACGCGGTGGTCAGAAGATCGAGAACCGGTTGGGGGAGCAGGGAAAGCCGTCGCTGCAGGGCGTCGGCGACGCCGGGCGCGATCGTCTCGGCGGATCCGCCGCTGTGCCACAGCCGCGCGGTCTGCTCGACGAAGAACGGGTTGCCGCCGGTGCGGCGATGGACTTCGATGACCAGAGCGCCGCCCGGTTCCGCGCCCGCCGTCCTGGCCATGAGCGCGCCGACCTCGTCCGGTTGGAGACCGGTGAGTGTGACCGATGTGGCCTTCGCGAGCAGCGGCAGCATCAGCGAGCGGAGCGGGTGGCCCGCCGCCTCGACCTCGACGTCCCGGTACGTGCCGATCAGCAGTAGTCGTTCGAACCAGGTGTGCTGCGCGGCGAACTCGAGCAGCCGCAGTGACGCGGCGTCGGCCCAGTGCAGGTCGTCGAGCACCACCACGACCGGCCGTTCCTGGGACGCGGCCACGAGCGCGCTCGTCACCGCGTCGTAGAGGCGGAACCCGTCGGCGGCTCCGTCGCCGCGCGCCTCGCCGAGCAGGACGTCCAGTTCGCTGTCCGCCATGGCGGCCCACCGGCCCGGCTCGACCGTGCGCCGCAGCCCGCGGATCACCTGTGTCCACGGCCAGTAGCCGGGCGCGCTGGCGGAATCCCAGCAGGACCCGTTGAGCACCAGGGCGCCCAGGCGCTTCGCCTCGTCGGCGGCGCCGGTGACGAGCGTGGTCTTGCCGATCCCGGCCTCGCCGGTGACCAGCACCAGCCCGCCGTGGCTTTCGGCGGCACGGGCGATCTCCGCGCGAAGCACACCCGCGGGATGGTCGCGTCCGATGAGCGAGGCTGACATGTCCGAATCCTCCCAGTACGGTCCGACAATTTCACGACGCGCACCGGATGTCAGGCGTTACCCCGGTTCGTCGTGACCGACGGTGACCGGCGTCTCCCGGCCGCCGGGAACCCCGCGCGACCCGAATCCGACCTCCTGGACGTGACGAATCGAGTGGGACGGCGAGTGAACCGCCGTCGAAATTCGTGCTCCGCCGGGCGAACGCGGCCTGTTGTGCCAGGTCAGGTGCTACGTGGCTGGAGTAGGGTGCAGGACATGGGGAGCATTCGCTCGCGCGTGCTGGCGTGGATCGGCCGCCGCTACTTGGCGCGGCAGCAGAAGAACGGTTTCGACCTGTCCAAGATGTCCATCATCCCGGACAACCTCCTGACACCACTCAAACGCGACGGTCTCGACCCGGTCGCCGAGCTGGGCCGGGTCCGCGCCGAGGAGCCGATCAGCAAGCTGGACCTGCCGTTCGGGATGAACGGCTGGCTGGTCACCGGCTACGACGAGGCCAAGGCCGTACTCGGCAAGGTGAGCGAGTTCAGCAGCGACTTCACGAACCTGGTCGGGAGCGCGGGCGTGACCGAGGACCAGAACCCCGGTGGGCTCGGGTTCGCCGATCCGCCGGTGCACACCAGGTTGCGGCGTCTGCTCACGCCGGAGTTCACCATGCGGCGGCTTTCGCGGCTGACACCGCGGATCGACGAGATCGTGGCCGACCAGCTCGACGCGATGGAGAAGGCGGACGGTCCGGTCGACCTGTGGGAGGCCTTCGCGCTGCCGATCCCGTCGCTGACGATCTGCGAGCTGCTCGGCGTCCCGTACGAGGACCGCGACGACTTCCAGCGGCTGAGCACCGCGCGGTTCGATCTCTTCGGTGGCGCGGGCGCGTCACTCGGTGCGATGACCGAGTCACTGTCCTACCTGGACGACATCGTCAAGAAGCAGCGCGAGAACCCGGGCGACGGCCTGCTCGGCATGCTCATCAAGGAGCACGGCGACGAGATCGACGACCGCGAACTGGCGGGCCTCGCCGACGGTGTGCTCACCGGCGGTCTGGAGACCACGGCGAGCATGCTCGCGCTCGGCGCGCTCGTGTTGCTGAAGGACCGTTCGCTGTTCGAGACCGTGCGTGGTGACGACGAGGCCGTCCACAAATTCGTCGAGGAACTGCTGCGGTACCTGACCGTCGTGCAGATGGCCTTCCCGCGCTTCGCCAAGGAGGACATGGAGATCGCGGGCGTCCAGATCGCGAAGGGCGACATCGTGCTGGTCTCGCTCAGCGTCGCGAACCGTGACGGCGTCCTCGGCGACGACATGGAGAAGTTCGACGCGACCCGCGAGCCGACCTCGCACCTCGCCTTCGGCTGGGGCATCCACCGGTGCATCGGTGCCGAACTGGCCAGGATGGAACTGCGCACCGCGTATCCCGCGCTGGTGCGCCGCTTCCCGGAGATGCGGCTGGCGATCGAACCGGACGCGGTGGATTTCCGGAAGGTCTCGATCGTTTACGGCGTCGACGCGCTGCCCGTGTTGCTGGACTGAGCTTCAGGCTGTGTCTCTCGGAGCGTGCTTTCGGATTTCCGCAGCCGGGCCGCGACATCAGCTGGTCCCTCACCCAGCCGTAGCAGCGGCCCGCCTCCGCAAATCCGAGGCCCCCGGCCGAGAAAAACGCACGCGCGTGTCCTCGCCCAACCTGCCGACTCCACTTTTGGGGACACGGCCTAGGCGACTCCTCTCGGCCGGAACTGGATGCTGATCCTGGGGCCGACCGGTTTGGCGGTCTTGGGGACGGCGTGTTCCCAGGTTCGCTGGCAGCTGCCGCCCATGACGATCAGGTCGCCATGGCCGAGGGCGTGCCGGACCGTCTCGCCTCCGCCACGCGGGCGCAGCACCAGTTGCCGGGCGGCGCCGACCGAGACGATCGCGACCATGGTGTCCTCGGTGCGGGAGCGGCCGATGTCGTCGCCGTGCCAGGCGACGCTGTCGCGCCCGTCCCGGTAGAAGCACAGACCGGAGGTCACGAACGGCTCGCCGAGTTCGTCCGCGTAGTGCGCGGTGAGTGTCTTCCGCGCTTCGGTGAGGATCGGGTGGGGGAGTGGGATGCCCTCGCGGTAGTAGCTCAGCAACCGGGGCACGGCGACGACGCGGTCGTACATCTGCCGCCGTTCCGCCTGCCACGGCACTTTTTCGGCGAGGCGGGTGAACAGTTCGCCCGCGCCGGTGAGCCAGCCCGGGAGTACGTCGATCCAGGCGCCCCGGGTCAGCTCGGTGCGCCGGAGCGGGCCGAGCGGGCCGAGCCCGAGGGCGGCGCACTCGTAGAAGAGCGAGGCTTGAAGCGCGGGGGTCATGGCAACCGAACCTACCCCGGCTCCGGCAGTTTGTCGAACGCGTGTTCGAGTGGAACAAATGACCTGCGTCGTCCGGCGCGGCCCGGCACGATGGGCCACATGATCGACACAGTCAAGTCCGCGGACGGAACGCCGATCGTGCTCGAACGGCGCGGAGCGGGTCCGGTAGTCGTCGTCGTGGCGGGTGCGGCCAACGACCGGCGCGGCGACGAACCGCTGGTGGCCGAGCTGACAGCCGAGTTCTCCGTGGTGACCTACGACCGCCGGGGACGGGGCGACAGCGGGGACACCGGGCCGTACGCGGTCGAGCGCGAGATCGAAGACCTCGGCGCGGTGGTCGCCTCGCTCGGTGAGCCGGTGATCGTGCACGGCATCTCCTCCGGTGGTGCGCTGGCCCTCCTCGCCGCCGCTGCCGGAGTGCCGATGGCGCGGTTGTCGGTCTTCGAGCCGCCGTATCGCGGCGAAGCGGAAGAAGTCCCCGAGGGGTATGCCGACGAGATGCGCGACCTGGTCGCGGCAGGTAGCTGGGACGACGCCGTAGCACTGTTCATGATGGCGGCGGTCGGCTCGCCGGCGGAGGCCGTCGCCGAGGCCAAGGCGACGCCGATGTGGGCCGAACTCCGGTCGTACGCGCCAACGCTGGTCTACGACGCCAGGGTGATGGGTGCTTCGAAGGTGCCGGACGGTCTGGCTTCGATCACGGCACCGGTCCTCGTGGTGAACAGCAACGGCAGTACGGACTGGCTGAAGGCCGCCGCTCTCGCCGCCACGAAAACGATCCCAGAGGCGAGGCAGGTGGAACTGGACGGCGAGTTCCACAGTGTCCAGCCGGAGCGGCTCGTTCCGGAACTCAGCGCGTTCTACCGGGATCCTCGGTGAGGCGTAGGTAAGCCGCGCCACGCGGGGAGATCCGGTAGCCGGTTTCGAGGCTGAGCGTCAACCCGAGATCCTTGAGTTTGCGGATGTCGACCTTCAACGTTTCTTTCTCGCGGCCGAGGAGGTCGGCCAGTTCCTGCGCGCGACGGCCGGGGCGCTCGGCGATGAGCCGCAAGGTCTCGTGGGTCCACGAGTATCGTTTGTCCATCTTGGACAACCGTCCGCGGATGGCGCCGATGTCCTTTTCGGACAGTTGGGCATCCGCGCTGAGCGCGTGCCGGGGATCTGGTCCGAGATAGCGCAGGCGGATGCGGTACACCGGGGCGTCCGCGGGGCCGCGCAGGATCCCGCGGACCGCGTGCGCCGAGGCCGCTCCAGAGCGGCGGGCGTCGGCGTCGGTGATGGCGGCGGGGTCGACGACCTCGACCGAGCCGACCTCGATCACCCCGGCTCCGGTACGCATCGTGTCGCCCTGGCGGACGTTGGGTTTCGCCCAGCGCCGGAAGGCCAGGTCGATCGTCCCGGCCGCCAGTCCTTCGAGGACCGTCATGGAGAGGATCACCGTCGTTACCCAATCAGCGGGACGCCGGAGCGTCAACACCTTGTCCGATGACGGTTCGTGCTCGTACAGTCGCAGTCTGGTCCTGGTCTGGACCACCCGCCCTGAATGCGCAGGAGGCAGGATGCGGAGACGACTTCGGACCGCCGGGGTGGTCGCGGCGGCCGCCCTCGGCCTGGTGGCGTCGGCGATGCCGGCGAACGCCCAGGTCGGAACCGGGCCGTGGACGGCGGAGAACCCCTCGTTCACCGTCCAGGAACGCGGGTGCGGCAACGTCGACGGACTCAACTTCGAACTGACCTGCTCCACCGGGAGCGGGGACCAGCGCGCGGAGCGGCGCTACGTGACCTACACCGGCGGGACCCGGCAGTTCGAGGGTTCGTTCCGGATCACCAGCATGGCGGGCACCCGGATCAGCCTGAAGCAGACCTTCCGCGACGCGCCGAGCGCCGGACCGTACTTCATGCTCGCGGTCGAACGCGGCGGGCGGCTCTACGCGGTCCACGGCGGGGAGACCCTTGGCAGCGGTGCGACGGTCGGGACGTCGGTGCGGGTCAACACCGTGCATCAGGTCGGGAGCACGCACAAGGTGTACATCAACGGTTCGCTGAAGCAGACCGTGAGCAGCGGAAGCGGCAGCTACTACGACAAGTTCGGCGCTTATCGGACGGCCAGTGGCGCCGGTCCGGTCAAGGTGACTTGGAGCGGGATCAAGTTCTGGCGGAAGTGAGTCCGGGTCGACGACTCGGTGAGTACATGAAAGCCCCCTTCCTTGCGCTAGTGTCGCGTGATCCTGCGGGTCTTACCCGTGATCAGACGGCGATCTCCGTCCAATCACGCGAGATCGCCGTCTGATCACGCGTAACCGCCGTCCAATCACGCGTAACTGCCGTCTGATCACGCGAGATCGCCGTCCGAGGAACGAAACCAAACGTCAAGCAAGCAAAATCACGCGACACTAGGCGCAAGGAAGGAGCTTTCATGTACTTGGGGTAGGTGTGAAGGTCGGGTTTCTGCAGCTGAGCCGAGCGAAGGGCCCTTCGCGCGCCCGCCGTCGTGGCTGGTGGTGCTACTGAGGCTAAATGACGAGAGTGAGGGGAACTTTGAGGGACTCTGGGTCCCTCAAGGAGTCCTTCACGGACCTGCGGAAGGCGACGAACCCCGCCGCCACGCGTCGAGGTCCGTCCAAGCCTCGAGGGTCCGCCTGCTTTCGAACCGGCGGCGTTCGCGCGTGACCGGATCGGCGAATTCGAGGACTTTCGCCAGTAGCTGCAAGGGTTCGGTGAAGTCGTCGAGTGGGGTTTCGGTCAGTTCCGGGTAGAAGTCGTCGCCGAGGATCGGCAACCCGAGGCCGCTCATGTGCAGCCTGAGCTGGTGGGTACGGCCGGTCGCGGGAAGCAGCCGGTAGCGACCGAGGCCGTCGCGGTGTTCGAGGAGTTCGATCCGGGTTTCCGCGTTGGGCGGCCCGTCGACCTCTTGGGCGGCGATGACCCCGCGTTCCTTGACGATACGGCTGCTGATCTCGCGCGGCATCGAGACGTCGGGATCGTAGCGCGCGATCGCTTCGTATTCCTTGTGTACCAGGCGATCCCGAAACATCGTCTGGTACTTTCCGCGGACTTCGGGGGTGATCACGAACAGGATTAGTCCCGCGGTGACCCGGTCGAGCCGGTGTGCGGGGCTGAGCATCGGGAGGTCGAGTTCGCGGCGGAGGCGGACCAGCGCGGTCTGCAGAATGTGCCGCCCGCGCGGGATCGTCGCGAGGAAATGGGGTTTGTCGGCGACCAGGAAATGCTCGTCGCGGTGCACGACGGAGATCTCGAACGGAACGGCGACCTCGTCGGGAAGATCGCGATGGAACCAGATGAACGAGTCCGGCACGAACGGCGCGTCGACGCCCAGTGGTCCGTCCAGTCCTACGATGCGCTCCTCGCGGAGCATCTCCTCGATCCGCTCGGGCGCGACCCGGGGGAGCCGCTCGACGAGGTGCTCCCGCAACGTCGTCCACGGTCCCTCGGTGGGCATCTTGAGCCTCGCGGGGTCGAGCCCGTGGCGGGGCGGGAGCGGCGGGCGGAGCTTGCGTCTCATCACCGCGCACTCTAGCCGCGACGACTCATCCGGCCTGGTCGCGGGCGGGCGCCCCGGTGTCGCGAAAGCCACTTTCGAGGCATTAGACGTCCCGAAAGTGGCTTTCGCGACACCAGCGGGAGTTGTCCACAGTGGGGCTGATGTGGCGAGTTGTCCACAGGCCGGGCGGAAGGTGCTGGCGGGGAGAACTCGAGGAGCAGAAGATCATGGAGTGAAACCTGGAGATTGGGCTCGTGATCCCGAGGAGCTCTACCAGTACAGTCGCGGCGGCGTGATCACCGTCGCCCGGTTGACGGAACTCGGCGTTCCGTCGAGGACTTGCTATCGCCGGTGCCGTCCGGGAAGGCAGTGGCGACGGCTGCTGCCGGGAGTCTTGCTGTTGAACTCCGGCGAACCGACGCGTCGGCAGCTGGTCGATGCCGCTCTGTTGTACGCCGGCCCCGACGCAGTGGTAACCGGCGCGACCGCGTGTCGTCGACAGGGGTTACGGGCGCTGCCGGACCATCCCTTCCGCGTCCATCTCCTCGTTCCCCTCGAACGCAAGGTCATCAGTTCCGGGCACGTGATCATCGAACGCACGACCCGGCTGCCGACGGCGGTCGTGCTCGATGGGGTACCGCTGGCACCCTTGGTTCGGTCGGTACTCGACGAGTGCCGTCGGCTCGGCTCACGCCAGGCGGTTTCGGCGCTGCTTTCCGAAGCGGTCCAGCGGGGCGCAAGCCTTCCGGAGCTGTTCGAAGAACTCGATGCCGGAAGCAGCCGCGGCACCGCGATCCCACGCGATGCGCTGCATCGCATCGCCGATGGAGCCCGGTCGGCCGCGGAAGTCGACGCGATGCGGGTGTGGCGAATGAGCGGATTGCCCGAACCCGGATGGAATCATGAACTGCGAGCCGAAAACGGGGAGTACATCGCGACTCCCGATGGCCACTTCGTGGCGGTGAGGCTGGCCTGGGAGATCGATTCGTACGATTTTCACTTCGGCAAGCAGCAGTATGCGGCGACAGTGGCGAGAAACGCCAGGTGCGCGGCCGCCGGCATCGCGGTCCTCCAGACCTTGCCCAGCCGATTGCGGACGGAACCGAAGCGGGTGATCGCCGAACTCGTGGCCGCGCATCGTGCCGCTGAGGCCCGTCTGCGTCGGGCCGCCTGACCAACGATGCCTGCCCGAGGTGTCGCGAAAGGTGCCGCGAAAGCCACTTTCGCGACATCAGACGTCCCGAAAGTGGCTTTCGCGACACCCGGCACCCGACACCCGGCACCCGACTCGCAACACCCGACTCGCAACACCCGACTCGCGACACTCGAGCGCGGCGGAGGCGAGAGCGATCAGTGCAGATCGCGATATCGCGCGAGGTACCGCTCGGTGGCGTCGGCCTCCGCGAGCGCGTCGGCCTCGTCGCGGGTCCGGCGCCCGATGCCCGGCGGGAAGCCGTTCTTGGCGAGCCGGTGCTCGATGCTCTCCTCCATGTAGGCCATCGAGTAGAAGTACGCCACGAGCGCGGCCATCAGCACGATCGCCAGCCGCAGGCCGAGTGGGCCGGGCAGGAGCAGCCACACCGCGCAGAGCGGGCCGATCATCACCGTGCTGCGGGCGACGTGCCGCCAGCGCCAGGTCCCGGTGGTCGCGTCGTGGAGGATCCAGTCGTGGTAGCGCTCGGGCAGCCTGCCGCCGAGTGAGTACCACAGCCAGCGGAACACGTCCGGGCGCTTGCGAGGCATCAGGCGACTCCTTCTCCTTCGATACTCGACACAGTACACTAATGGTTAGTACACTAATTATTAGTGTTGCCGAGGACACGGCTAGGATCGGCACATGAGTTCGGAAGGGCCCGAGATGAAGTCGATCGATCTGGGCGAGGACCCGCTCGCGCTGGAGCGTCAGGTGTGTTTCGCGCTGTCGATCGCGTCGCGCAGCGTCATCGCCATCTACCGCCCGCTGCTGGAGCCGCACGGGCTCACCCATCCGCAGTACCTCGTCATGCTGGCGCTGTGGGAGCGGGGGCCACAGGCGGTGAAGGACCTGAGCACCGCTCTGCGTGCCGAACCCGCGACGCTGTCCCCGCTCCTCAAGCGGCTGGAGGCGATCGGTTACGTCACGCGCAGGCGCAGTGCCGAGGACGAGCGGCTGCTGACGGTCGAGCTGACGGAATCGGGTCGCGCGTTGCGCGCGGAGGCGGAAAAGATCCCGTATCGCGTCGTCGAGAAGCTCGGAATGGAGGTCTCCGAGCTGGAGGTGCTGCACAAGGCCCTCACTGGCGTCATCGAAGCCACCGCCTGAGCGAACCGAGACCGAGGTGTGACGAAATTAGGGTGTGTAGCCGCTCCCGCTTGGGTAATTTCCGTCACGCCACCTTGAGATGACAGGAAGCTGAGGGACCGTGACCACCTCGACCCCCGCCCCCACGGAAGCAGGTCTGGATCTCCTGACCAGGCTGAACGCCTACCTGGAGGCCGTGGCTTCGGCATTGGGGATACGGATGGATTCGTGCACGGCCGACCTCACCGGCCCGGTCACCGCCGGCCTGAGGCTGAATTGGCGCTTTCCCGGCTTCCCCGAGCGAGACGCCGACCTGCTGTGGCACGAGGAGCACGGCTGGTCGGCCGCGGTCGCGACGCAGTCGGGCGACGACCACCACGTCGTCGTCGCCTACCTCGGCGGACGGTCGGTCGCGTCGCCGCCGCGGCTGGTGGCCCGGTTCGCCGAGACCCTGCGCACCGGTGAGCACCAGGACTGCTGGCCCGGCCCACCGACGCTGCGCACCGCCGGCGGGCCGTCCGCGCTGGCCAAGGAACTCTCCGCCTGGGCCTGATTCACTCCGGCGGAGAGCGGAGAGTGGACGGCGTCGATCTCCCCGCCGATCAGGAACCGCGGCGTGCGGAGACCGATCGACCGCCGGTCGAAGACACCCTTGGCACGCACCCGCCAGGTGCCGTCGCCGTTGTCTTCCGGCCCTGCGCGGTCAGCGTGCGGGGACACGACTCCGAGGCTGCCTTCGATCCGGTTCGATGGCGGTGACGCCGCTCCGGACGGTGAACAGCGCGGGATCCTCATCTGGCAGCAATTTCCGTGCGCGTTCGGCGGGCAGGTCGGAATTGGGGCACCCGGCGCGATCCGGCGTCGGCGGGGACGGTCGCCGGTCATTGGCTGCGTTCGGCGACAGCGCCGGCCAAGACGGCGAAGCGGACCAGGCACTGCACTTCGACGAAGCGGCTCGGGTCCTCGCGACCGCGCTGGACGCCCGCGCGAAGGCGGGACTGTCCGAAGTGGACCAGCTCGGCGTGCCGCCGGGCTGGTCGCCCGCGCGCTCGCCGGCCGGTTCGCCGAAGCGGGAAGCCTCGCCGCCGAAGTCCTGGTCGACCGTGGCGATTCGTTCGGGCACAAGGGATCGCGCGCGAGGCTGCTCCTACCGGGACCGCTCGCGCGGGCCGCGAAGCTGATGCTTTCCGAGCGCACGGTGGAAGCCACGTCCGGTCGTCCCGTGGGCGGGCAGGGAAGGTCTCAGGGACTGACGGTCAGCTTGCCGAGGATGCGGGCGACGACAGCGTCCCGATTGTCGTCGAGGAAGAAGTGACCGCCCTCGAAGATTTCCTTCTCGAAGGAACCGGTCGTGTGCTCGGCCCAGTTTTCGACGTCGGGCACGTCCAGGACCGGATCCGCGTTCCCGGCGAGCGCCACGATCGGGCAGGTCACGTCGGGGCCCGGCCGGTAGCGGTAGGTCTCGACGGCCTTGTAGTCGCCGCGCAGCGAGGGCAACGCGAGAGCGCGGATGTCCGGGTCGTCGAAGATCGTCGGGTCCGTGCCACCGAGCCTGCTGACCTCGGCGAGGAACGTGGCGTCGTCGGCGAGGTGGTGCGCCTGCTCCTTGTGGATGTCGGGGCCGCGGCGGGCCGAGAGGAACAACGCCGCCGGAACGAGGCCACGCGCCTCGAGCCGCCGGGCGACCTCGAACGCGACGATGGCGCCCATGCTGTGGCCGAAGAGGGCGAACGGCTTCGGGAGCTCGGCGACGATGTCCACCAGCCGCTCGGAAAGGACGTGCAGATCGTCGATGACCGGCTCGCCGAGGCGGTCCTGCCGTCCCGGGTACTGGACGGTGTGCACCTCGACGGTGGGGGAGAGCGCTCCCGAAAGCGGGCGGTACGCACTCGCCGATCCACCGGCATGCGGGAAGGCGACGAGCCGCGTCTCGGCAGCCGGTGCCCGGTAGAAGCATCGCGTCCAGACGCGGAGATCCTGCCCTGCCATCGAAAATCCCCCAATCCGCGCGGGAATCCCCCGCACGACACTGGAATGTACGGGGGATTCGCGGGAAGAGTCCATGGGTGTGCGGGGTTGAACACTGGACATCGGCCCACATCCGGGGCCTGGTGGAAGGGAGCGAGTGTGGCGGAGGAGCTGAAGATCAGGCTCGGTGCGGGACTGGGGACCGGGACGGCGCCCGAGGAGTTCGGCGCCGCGGTCGACCTGCTGGAGCGGGCGGGTGTCGATTCGCTCTGGCTGCCCGAGGCGGTGTACTCGCCCAGGATCGACCCGGTCGTCGGACTGACCCACGCGCTCGCCCGCACCTCGGAACTGAAGGTCGGAACCGGCGTGATGGTGCTGCCCGGCCGTGATCCGGTGCTGGTCGCCAAACAGCTCGCCTCACTCGCCGCGCTCGCGCCGAAACGAGTCCTCCCGGTCTTCGGCCTGAAGCCCGCGCGGGACGCGGAACTCCCGCTGTTCCCGGTGCCGCAGGGCCGTCGCGCGGCTGTCTTCGACGAGTCTTTACGGCTGATCAAGGCCTTGCTGGAACAGGAGGAGGTGACCTTCGAGGGTGAGTTCTTCCGCGTCGAGGGTGCCGGGCTGGGCATGCGCCCGCTCAAGCGGCTCGACCTCTGGCTCGGCGGGAAGGCGCCGGGCGCGCTGCGGCGGATCGGCAGGCTCGCGGACGGCTGGCTGGCCAGCTTCCTCACGCCGGAGGAGGCCCGCGCCGGCCGTGAGGCGATCCAGAAGGCCGCCGCCGAGGCGGACCGGGAGGTCGAGGCCGACCACTTCGGGATCAGCCTCATCGTCGCCGAGGACGGCATCCCGGACGCGCTCGCGGCATCGGTCGCCGCGCGGTCCGACGCCGACCCGTCACGCCTGATCGCGGGCAGCTGGTCTGCCGCCCGCGACCTGGTCGCCGAGTACCTCGACGCCGGGCTGAGCAAGTTCGTGCTCTACCCGGCCGGACCGGAGCCGATCGAGCGGTTCGTCGAGAACTTCGTCGAGTACGCCGTCCCGCTGCAGAACTAATGCTGAAGGGGACTTTCCCCGCGTCTTACGCGGTGAAGGGCGCTTTCGTCGCATGACATGCGACGAAAGTCCCCTTCAGCCCCAGAGCCGGCGCGAGTCCCGGCACTGATCCGGGAGACCCGCGCTAGTCGAACTTCAGCTCTTCGGTCCGCCGCGGCATCAGCAGCAGGGCGCCGACGCTGAGCACGGCGACCACCAGCATCGCCAGGAAGACGTGGTGCGTGGCGTCCGCGAGGGCGTCACGCACGAACGTCGTCGTCGGCGTGGCGGGTCCGTGGCCCTCCAGGACGACGCTGGTCGCGTCGACGCCGGACGGCAGGCCGACGACCCCGTCGGGCGGGTTCGCGAAGCGGTTCGCCAGGGTGGCGTTCGCGATTGCGCCGAACATCGCCACGCCGACCGCGCTGCCCAGCGAGCGGCTGAACATGTTGGTCGCGGTGACGACACCGCGGCGTTCCCAGCCGATGGTGGACTGCACGGCGATCAGCGTCGGGCTCGACGCCAGGCCCAGCCCGATCCCAAGGACGAACGCCGCCGCGGCCGCCAGCCAGATCGACGACCCCGCGGCCAGGAACACCGTAAGGGCCGCGCCCGCGATGACGATCCCGCTGCCGATCAGCCCGGTGTCCCGGAATCCGATCCGCATGTAGATCCGGCCCGCCAGCGACGCCGAGATCGGCCAGCCGACGGTCAGCGCCGCCAGCGCGAAGCCGGCGACGAGCGCGCCGGTGCCGAGCACACCCTGCGAGAAGGTCGGCAGGTACGAGGTGAGGCCCATCAGCAGCATGCCGACGACGACGGCGACCAGGTTTCCGCCGATCAGCGTCCGTTTGGTGAAGATCCACAGTGGCAGCACCGGCTCCTCGGCCTTGCGTTCCACGAACACGAACGACACCAGCAGCACCACCGCGCCGATGAAGATCGCCAGGCTCGGCGCGGACGCCCAGCCCCAGGCGACACCGCCCTCCAACAAGCCCAGGATCAGCAGCGAGCAGCCGAGGGTGAGCAGCGTGGCGCCCAGGTAGTCGATGCGGTGCGAGCGGCGTTCGACGCGCTCACGGAAGTTCCGGAACAGCATCCACGCGGCCAGCGCGCCGAGCGGCAAGTTGATGAAGAAGATCCAGCGCCAGTCGAGGTACTCGGCGAACACACCGCCCAGCGTCGGCCCGACCACCGACGAGATGGCCCACACGCTGGCGAGATAGCCCTGCACCCTGGCGCGTTCCTCGACCGTGTACATGTCGCCGACCATGGTCAGCGCGATCGGCTGGATGGCACCCGCGCCGATGCCCTGCACCGCGCGGGCGGCGATCAGCACCGGCATGCTCCACGCCGCGCCACAGAGCACCGAGCCCAGCAGGAACGCCGCGATCCCGAAGAACATCACCGGCCGCCTGCCGAGCACGTCGGCGAACTTGCCGTACAGCGGAACGGTGACCGCCTGGGTCAGCAGATAGATCGAGAACAGCCACGGGAACTGGGAGAAGCCGCCCAGATCGGCGACCACCGAGGGCACCGCCGTCGCGATGATGGTCGAGTCGAGCGCGATCAGGCCGGAACACAGCATCACGGCGATCAGGACGGGGCCGCGTTCGGAGCGGAAACCGACCCCTTCCTTGGCGGTGACCGGGGCCGGGGTCGTCATCTGCGGGGATCTCCTCGGGCTCATGAAGGGCGTCAACTGCTTCGCATGGGTAAGCATTCCATGGAGACTCCCGGTCATGGGATTGATTTTTTCCGTGAGGTTTGACGCAAAATGGGTCGGATGAGCACTTGGATCCGCCCGATCAACCGTGGCTGGGTCGTCCTCGACGCCGTCCCGGGCCCCGACGTCGACGAGTTCGCCGATCCGGACCGGGTGATCGCCGCGCTTGCCGGGGCGCGCGGTGACAGCCTGCTGGCGGTCCAGCATCCGGCGAGGACTCCGGCCGCACTGGCGGGCGGCCTCTCGGTCGAGGCGGCGTTGCCACAGGCCAGGGCCACCTTCGAACGTCTCCGGGAACGGCACTATCGCCCGGTCGCCGACGTCATCGCGCCTTATCGCATCGACGGGCCGGACGGCGTCGCGCTCGGCGTGCTGTGCCTGGTCGATCCGGCAGCGGTGCGGGAGGGCGGGGTGACGCGGGTCCGGCACACCGAGGACGTCTATCCGGACGTCGTCGCGGAGCGGGCCGTGATGCTCGCCGGGCTCGGTGTCGCCACGAGCGCCGCCATGCTGGTCCCCGCGACCGGCGGCCGTGAGCTGACCGCGTCGATCGAACGGCTCTGCCGGGAGCAGGTGCCCATCCTGTCCACAGTGGACGGCGTGGGCCGCAAGCACGAACTGTGGCTCGCCGGTCCCGGCGATGGCCGGTACGCACTGCTGGCCGCCTTGGACGAGATGGATCTCCTGGTCGCGGACGGCAATCACCGGGTCGCGGCCGCCGCGGCGTCGGGACGCGGCGCGCTGCTGGCACTGGTCACCGGGGGACCGGGACTGCGGATCGGACCCATCCACCGGGTGCTCACCGGCACCGGGCTCGACGCGGCCACGCTGGTCCGGCGGTGGACGGAGGCGGGCTTCGACGTCCTCCCCGGCCCGCCGGAGCCGCCGGCCGAAGCCGGGGAGGTGACCGTGCTGGCGGGGGAATCGGCGTTCCGGGTGGCACTCGGCAGGGCGGGACTCGACCACGCCGTCGTCGAGCAGGACCTGCTCCGTGGGGCGCTCGGTGTCGATCCGGAAGGAGCGCACGTGCGGCCGCTGCTGCCGGGCACCCCGGTGCCCGAAGACGTGGACGCCGTCCTGCTGCTGGCCCCGGTCCCGTACGCGGAGGTGCTCGCCGTGCACGCGGCCGGACTGCGGATGCCGAGGAAGGCCACCTATTTCACGCCGAAACCACGCAGCGGACTCCTGCTGGCGGAGCTCTGACGTCGCGCTTTCGTCGGTGGTCAGGCCTAGGATCATCTCGTGGAACTGCCCGTGATGCCGCCCGTGAAGCCGATGCTGGCCAAAGCCGTGCACGAACTGCCGCGCACGCCTGGGCTGCTGTACGAGCCGAAGTGGGACGGCTTCCGCTGCGTGGTCTTCCGTGACGGTGACGAGGTGGTCCTCGGCTCGCGCAACGACAGACCACTGACGAGGTATTTCCCCGAACTGGTCGATCTGCTCAAGGAGGCGCTGCCCGAGCGCTGTGTCGTCGACGGCGAGATCGTGCTGGTCACCGAAGGCGGTCTCGACTTCGAGAAGCTCCAGCTGCGGCTGCACCCGGCGGCGTCCAGGGTGAACAAACTGGCCGCGGAGACGCCGACGAGTTTCGTGGTGTTCGACCTGCTCGCCCACGACGACCGGGATCTGACACCGGAACCGTTCGAGGAGCGGCGGAAGCTGCTCGAAAGCGTCGTCGACACGAAGTTCGCCCGGGTGCACCTCACCCCGTTGTCCGAGGATCCCGACGTCGCCCAGGACTGGTTCACCCGGTTCGAAGGCGCGGGTTTCGACGGCGTGATGGCCAAACCAGCCGACGCGCCGTACGAACAGGACAAGCGGGTGATGTGGAAGGTCAAGCACCAGCGCACCGCGGACTGCGTCGTCGTCGGGTTCCGGTGGCACAAGGACGGTGTCGGCGTCGGGTCGCTGCTGCTGGGGCTCTACAACGACGAGGGCGTCCTGCACCACGTGGGCGTGGCCAGCAGCTTCACCGCCGCGAGGCGTCGTGAGCTGGTGGACGAACTCGCGCCGCTGCGGGAGAACGCGCTGGAGAAGCACCCCTGGCGGGAGTGGGTCGAGGCCCATGAGGAGGCGGGCGGCCGGATGCCCGGCGCGGGCAGCCGGTGGGCGCCGCAGAAGGACCTGAGCTGGGAGCCGGTCCGCATCGAATGGGTCGCCGAGGTCCGCTACGAACACGTCGAGGGCACGCGGTTCCGCCATGGCGGCAGGCTCGTGCGCTTCCGCCCCGACCGCGAACCGGCGTCCTGCACCTACGCGCAGCTCGACGAGGTACCGCCCGCCGAGCTGGCCACGCTGTTCACCGAGCTGGGGGAAGCATGAAGTCGGAACCGGTGACGCTGGACCTCGACGGTGTCGAATTCACGGTGTCCAGTCCGGGCAAGGTCTACTTCCCGGAGAACGGCGAGACCAAATTGGACCTCGTCGAGTACTACCGCGCGGTTTCGGTGCCGCTGCTGGCGCAGCTCGGCGGGCGGCCCTTGCTGCTGGAGCGCTATCCCGACGGTGCGGGCGGGAAGTCATGGTTCCAGAAGAGGGTCCCGAAGAACGCGCCCGAGTGGCTGACCACGACGGTGGTGTCCACCCCGAACGGGACCACTTCGGACGCGCTCGTGGCGAAGGACCTCGCGCACGTCATCTGGGCGGTGAACCAGGGCTGCCTCGGTTTCCATGTCTGGCCGAACCGGGCCGACGCGCCGGACATCAGCGATCAGTTGCGCGTCGACCTCGATCCTTCGCCCGGCATCGGTTTCCCGGAGCTGCGGCACGGCGCTGTCCTGACGAAGGCGTTGCTCGCAGAACTCGGCATCACCGCGCAGCTGAAGACGTCGGGCTCGCGCGGTTTGCATCTTTACGTGCCGCTGGAACCGAAGTGGGACGGCTACGAGGTCCGCGCGGCCGCCGTCGCGCTCGCCCGCGAACTGGAGCGGCGCCACCCGGAGGAGATGACGGCGCAGTGGTGGAAGGAAGAGCGGGGCTCCCGGGTGTTCGTCGACTTCAACCAGAACGCACCGCACAAGACGGTGTTCGGCGCGTGGTGCGTGCGGCCGCGGGTCGGCGGGCAGGTGTCGACGCCGATCGGCTGGGACGAACTGGAGACCGTCGAGCCCGACAAGCTCACCCTGTCCACCGTGCCCGCTCGCTTCGCCGAACGCGGAGACCCTTGGGCGGAAACGAAACCGCAGTCGATCGAGTCGCTGCTGGAAATGTCGGAGAAGGACATGGAGAACGGGCTCATGGACGCGCCTTGGCCGCCCGTGTACCCGAAAATGCCGAACGAGCCGCCCCGGGTCGCGCCGAGCAGGGCCAAAAAGGAACAAAAAGAGTCGAAAGACTAAGAGCTTGCGCGCCGGATAGTCCGCGTTTAGTCCTCTAGTTGCGGTAGTTGCGCGCGCAACTACCGCAACTAGAGGACTAAACGCGGTCGTCCTGGACGAACCGCAGGACCCGCAGCATGCCCCGCTCGTCGACGACCTCGGGATCGTCCGCGACGCACTCTTCGAGGCGCGCGGTGACGGCGTCGGTGTCGATCCCCGAGCCGATCAGCACCAGTTCGCTCCGGCGCGGCAGGCCCGACGGCCACGCCGACCGTTCCACCTGGACGAACGAGCCCACCGTATGCAGGCCGAACCGGGAGCGCGGGCCGTTCGGGCCGAAGTCGAGGAAACCCTTGATCCGGTAGAGCCCGCCGGGACGCTGTTCGAGGAAGTCCATCAGCCGTCGCGGGTCCAGCGGCCGCTCGGCGGTGAAGGCGACGCTGTCGTACGCGGTGTGGAAATGGTGCTCGTGGTCGTGCTCCTCCTCGCGGAGGTCGTCGAACGACAGTTGCCCGGCGCGGTCACGCGGCCGGGCGTCGAAGAACAGCGTGGGGTCGATCCGGCCGTGGGAGGTCGCGATCACCGGCGTGCCGGGCGCGATCTCGTCGATCGTGCCGCGCAGCTTGGCCAGGGTGTCCTCGTCGGCCCGGTCGGTCTTGTTGAGCACGACCAGGTCGGCGAACCCGAGGTGTTCGTCCAGTTCCGGGTGGCGTCGCCTGGCCGCCTCGAACTCGGCCGCGTCGACGAGTTCGACCAGGCCGCCGTAAGCGATGACGGGGTTCTCGCTGGCGATCATCAGGCGGATGAGGTCACGCGGTTCGGCGAGCCCGCTGGCCTCGATCACGATGACGTCGATGCCTGCCTCGGCCTCGGACAGTTTGGCGAGCATGGCGTCGAGGCCGCTCGCGTCGACGGCGCAGCACAGGCAGCCGTTGCCGAAGGACATCATCGTGTCGACCTGCCCGGAAACGGCCATCGCGTCGACCGCGATGCTCCCGAAGTCGTTGACGATGACACCGATGCGCGCACCTTGGCGATTGGCCAGCAGGTGGTTGAGCAGGGTGGTCTTCCCGGAACCGAGGAAGCCGGCGACCAGGATGACCGGGATCCGCCTGTCGACCACGTTTTTCCTTTCCGCCGGAGTTCCCAGCACTCTAGCGACGGCGGGAGCGGGCCAATACACCGGTCCGGGGAAAGAGCAGAAGAGCAGGTAGGGAAGTGCACTCGAAAGAGTGATGAAGTGGATATGTAAAACGATCACAAAGGGATCTTGGTTAAGCGTGATCGTTTCGCTGAGGGTGATTCTGTGAATCTTCTGCGAACTCGGACTTAATTCCAAATATTGTCACCACTATGCATTCTACCTGCGAAAACGTCGTCTAGACGAGGCTTCTGTCGTTCGGTGGATAGTGTTGGTGTTTTTGTGGGGTATCGTCTTCCGTCTGGTCCGGACCCGGCCATCTCGCCGATCAGGCATGACTCTCCGGGCATTTTCGAAGTGCAGGAGGAATGGTGATCGTTCCCGCCGCCGGCCCCGGCGTCGAATTCGGAGAGTGGGAGGCCGAGGTGTCGACCGCCTCCATGCGGGTGACGGATATCCCCGGCTTGCCTTCGGAAGCGAGGCCGCGGGAACGGAGCGTGGACGTGACCGAGGCGGAGGACTTCCTCCGGCTCTTCCACGACGAGACGGGCGGCGGCGAGGCGCGGCTGAGTGAGCGGCTCGACCAGGTCCGCGCCGAGATCCACGAGACCGGCACGTACCGGCACACCACGGCGGAGGTCGAGTTCGGCGCCAGGGTGGCCTGGCGGAACTCCGCGCGGTGCATCGGCAGGCTGTACTGGCAGGGGCTGAAGGTCCGGGACCGCCGTGACGTCATCGGCGCCGCCGCCATCGCCGACGAGTGCGTCACTCACTTGCGTGAGGCGACCAGGAGCGGCCAGATCCGGTCGACCATCACCGTTTTCGCCCCGGACGGTCCGGCCGGGCCCGGCCCGAAGATCCACAACGACCAGCTCATCCGCTACGCCGGTCATCGGCTCGGCGACGGCTCGGTGCTGGGCGATCCGCGCCATGCCGACTTCACCGAGATCGTCAAGGAACACGGCTGGCGCCCGCCCGAGCGCAAGGGTTCCTTCGACGTGCTGCCGCTGCTCATCGAGTCCGAGCCGGGGGAGCGGCGCCTGTTCCGGCTGCCTTCGGACGCCGTGCTGGAGGTCCCGCTGTCGCATCCCGACCACCGGTGGTTCGCCGGGCTCGGCCTGCGCTGGCACGCGGTACCGGCGATCAGCAACATGCGCCTGGTGATCGGCGGGATCACCTACCCCGCGGCGCCGTTCAACGGCTGGTACCTCTCCACCGAGGTCGGTGCGCGCAACCTGGCCGACACCGACCGCTACGACCTGCTTCCGGTAATCGCGGACCTGATGGGCCTGTCGACGGCGTCGGAGCGCACCCTGTGGCGTGACCGCGCGCTCGTCGAACTGACGCTGGCTGTCCAGCACTCCTTCGACGCGGCGGGCGTGACCGTCGCCGACCACCACACCGAATCGTGGCGGTTCCTCACGCATATCGCCAAGGAAGAACGCGCGGGTCGCCGCTGCCAGGCGGAGTGGAGCTGGATCGTCCCACCGTTGTCCGGTGGGCAGACGGCGGTGTTCCACCGCTACTACGACGAACCCGATCCGGCCGCGAGACCGGCCTTCCTGCCTCCTGGGTAACGCCCCCGACGGGTGAAGAGGTGAGCCGAATGCGGCGTGTCGACGAGCCGGGCGGCGGCACGGGTTGCGGCCGCGCGGACAATGGGGAGATGACCGCAGTGCTCGTCGCCCACGCCGGGAAATCCGGCGGGACAAGGGAGATCGCCGAGGTGATTGTCGCCGAACTGCGGGAAAGCGGCCTGACGGCCGATTTGCTGGACGCCACCGAGGTCGAAGACGTCGAATCGTACGGCGCGGTGATCGTCGGGAGCGCGCTGCACCATCGGCGATGGCGTCCGGAGGCGGTGCGCCTGCTCACCGAGCACGAGGAGGCGCTCCGGAGTCGTCCGGTCTGGCTGTTCCACAGCGGGCCTTGCGGGCCGCTCGCCGCGGGCAAACACGTCAGCCTGCCCGCGGGGGTCGCCGTGCTGGCCGCGCGGATCGACGCCGAGCGCACGGCCACCTTCGGCGGCAGGCTCACTCCGGCCACCGCGAGCGGCCTGTTCTGGAAGATCATGGCCGCGGGCCCCTGGGCGGGCGACTTCCGCGATTGGCCGTCGATCCGGGCTTGGGCACGCGACGTCGGCCGCCGCGTGCGTATCCGCGTCACTCTCTGACGCGCCGGTTTCGTCGGTGCCCTGTCATAGGGTGTCCCCATGGACAAACGGTTCACCGCGACACTGCTCAAGAGCCCGGAGAAGGGCGGCTGGACGTACGTGGTCATGCCCGGGTCCGCCGAGTTCTTCGGGACCAGGGGGTTGGTCAAGGTACGCGGGACGATCGACGGGCATCCGTTCCGGAGTTCGTTCATGGCGCTGGGTGACGGCACCCACAAGCTGCCGGTGAAGGCCGAAGTGCGCAAGACGATCGGCAAGGCGGAGGGCGACACGGTGGACGTCGTCCTGCTCGAAAGGCTGGAGGGCTGAGTGGCCGCGGAATGGAAACCGTCGCCGGTCATCAAGTTCTACGAGGCGCTCGGCGCGGTGGCGGACGGGCGGGTCGAGATCGACGGTGACACGGCCCGCGTCGCGTCGTCGGACAAGGCCAAGACCTACGACGTGCGCCACGATCCGGCCGCGGGTTCGATCACGGCCAACGACAACGGCTCGTACTGGCAGGGATACCTCGGCTATCCGGGGATCGCGTACCTGATGGAGCGCGGCCTGCTCGGTTACGACCGTGGTCTCGCCGGAGAACTGGCCGGTGTGCCGTGGAAGGAACTCGCCACCCAGTACCGCAACGACTGGGCGAAGGTCGAGAAGCACGTCCGCGACGATCTGACCGAGCGTGGAGTCGACCTGGTCCGATTCGACGCCGGGCTCGCGGAGATTTCGGCGCAGCTGGAGAAGCTGGCGCTCACGAAGCTGTCTCCACGGCTACGACCACCGAAATGACGCCTCGTCGGGGGTGGTAGGTCCGTGAAGGACTCCTTGAGGGACTCTGGGTCCCTCAAGGAGTCCTTCACGGACTTCGCACTGGGCTTCATTCACGAGACCACGCTCAGCCGCAGTGCTCCGACGGGCTGTCGTACTTCGTCCCACCCGCGGAACCGCCCCACTTCACGCATTTGTCCACCGCGGCCGCCCGCACCGGCCCGGCGAACCACGAGAACGACCCGGAGTCGGTGATCCGGGACGATCCCTGGACCTCGAGGTAGGCCGACGTCGCCGTCGCGGTGCCCGCGGCCGCGCTCT
This sequence comes from Amycolatopsis sp. cmx-11-51, assembly GCF_047608665.1. Classification (NCBI taxonomy): domain Bacteria; kingdom Bacillati; phylum Actinomycetota; class Actinomycetes; order Pseudonocardiales; family Pseudonocardiaceae; genus Amycolatopsis; species Amycolatopsis sp. cmx-11-51. Next base: position 780,408 of record NZ_JADNQO010000002.1, read on the forward strand.
TCATCGTGCTGACACAGTTCTGTCCGTTGGAAGCGTTGTAGGACAGGTAAACCGTGCCCGCCGTCCCGAGCGGGGCCGAGTCGATCACGCCGTATCCGCTGCCGCACACCGGGGCGCCGAGCGTCGTCTCGGTGACGGTCGAGAAGCGGATGGTCTCGTTGGCGTTCCCCGCCGGGCCCGCTTCGTACAGCACGCCGACCGAACCCGAGGACAGCTGGACCATGTCGGAGTACGCGGCGTCGCCGCTCCACACCAGCGTTCCGGCGGAGTTGCCCTGCCAGTTCGCACCCTCGTCGAACGACGACCGCACGACGAGTTCCTTGCGGCGGTCGCAGACCGACGGAGCGGCGAACAGGATCCGGTTGTACTTGCCTGCCTTGTCGGTGGCGGTCATCCTCACAATCGAGGCCTGCACGACCGGGGTGATCAAGTCCTCCTCGAAGGTGAACTTCGTCGAGAAGCTCGCGCCGCCGTCGGAACTGATGGCGTACGCGCGGTTCTTCGCTCCACCGGCGAGGCACTTGTTGCCGTTGTTAGCCTGGTTGCGCGCCGCGGCGTAAACCCGGCCGTCGAGCAGTTCGGTGACGCTGATCTCCTGTGGGATCAGCGCGGCCGACGTCGCCGGGGTATCGGTGGCGCCGCGCTTCCAGGTGACGCCCTGGTCGTCGCTGTAGATCAGCGCGCCGCTGTGCGTGCCCCCGTTGCTGTAGTTCATCCCGGCGACGATCCGGCCGGCGTGCGCGCCGCGGGTCAGCACGATGCCGTGTGACGGGCCGGTCGCGAGCCAGGCCGGCGCGGCGCTGAAGCCGAGCTGCGTGGTGAGCACCTTGGGGGCGGTCCACGTCTTGCCGTGGTCGTCGCTGATCGAGACGCGCGGAATCCGGTTGCAGTCGGGGTTCTTGACGCATTCCATCACCGACAGCAGCACGATCCGGCCGGTGGACGGGATCACGATCGGCGACGGATTTCCTTTGGTGTCGCCGAAACCTTCGATGACGACCTTCGAGGCGCTCCAGCTCTTCCCGTTGTCGGCCGAGCGTTTCACAACGAGGTCGATGTCGCCGCTGTCGTTGCAAAAGGTGGCGCCGCCCTTGCGGGCCTCGGCGAACGCGAGCAGTTCGCCGTTGTTCGCCTTGACGACGGCGGGGATTCTGAAGCAGTCGTAACCTTCTGTTTTCTCTTTGTACACCACCGTGTTTCCGACAGCGGCGGGCGCGGCGAGTGAGGTGGCGGGGGAGGCGCCGACCGCCGCGATGGCGACGAGGGCCGCGAACAGGCCCTGTGCGACGCGAGAGATCTTCACGGGAGTACTCCGTCCTGGATTCGATTCCGGATGACGGGGCATCAGGGTCCTTCCCGGTCGTACAAGGCGCGTACAACCCGGTTTCGCGTTCTGTGTCAGGTGACGCAGAACGAGAGACCGTTCCCTGTCAGAGTCTCTACAGCCGGCCACGGCGCGACATCGGGAAGGGGAGGGCCGAATGAAGGTGATCGATCCCGAGGGGCGTAAGTGGGAGATCATTCACCGTTTCGCGCCGTGGCACCGGTGGGTTCAACCGTTCGCGATGCTCACCGGTGGCTACCGGCACTACAAGATGACCGCGGACTGGACGCTGTATCTCAAGGACTTGCCCGAGGACGGACCCGTGAACAAGGTGGTCGGCCTGCGGGCGCTCGTCGAGTTCCCGTTCTCTCTGCTGTTCGGGCTGGTGCTGGTGCCGGTTCGGCTGCTGGAGATGCTGTGTCAGGGCATCGCGGGGTCCGTCGCATGGGCCGTCCGACGGATCCGGAGGGCACCGGAGCGGGTCGATGTCGTCGGCTGGAACAAGGATCGGACCGGTCTTGTCTCCCTGGCGATCCTCAAGGTTCACCGTCACCTCGCCGACCCGTTGGCCGCCGAACTGTGCAGGCTGTCCCGTGACCGCGTCCTGTTCGATCCCGGCGATCCGGCCGTGCACGACGTGCTCACCCGCTTCGGCGTGCGGGTGGAGAAGCACCGCACCCTGCTCCGCCGCCGGACTGCCGGGATCGCCGCATGACGGCGGGCGCTCACCAGCCTGGTCCGCCCGGAAAGCGAGCCGCGCGTACGGACACTGTTCTCCGCCACCCGGGCACGCGTGGAGCGGCACTTCGGTCTGCCGTGGCGGCTCAGTGGTCGTCGGGTGCCAGCTGCCTGAGGTCCTTCAGGCTCCGGACGACCAGCCGTTGCCGTCCAGTGCTGAGCAACCCGTCGGTACGCAAGGTCCGCAGTGTCCGCGCGACGGCTTCCCGTGACGCGGACGCGAGTCCCGCCAGGTCGCGCTGGCTGATCCGCAGCGCGATCAGGGTCCCGTCGGGGACGGGGACGCCGTACCGCTCGGCGAGATCGACCAGGATCGCGGCGATGCGTTCGGCGGCGGTGCTGTCGCCGAATTCGGTGCGGCGCGAGTTGGCGTAGCGCAGCCGGGAGGTGATGATCCGGAGCAGGACCACGGAGATGCCGGGGTAGTCGCGGAGCACGGAGTTGAACGCTCGCGCGGACAGCCACAGCCCGGTGACCGGCTCGACGGCGACCGCCGTTGCCGAGCGCAGGCTGCCGTCCATCGACGCCATCTCACCGATGATGTCGCCCGGGTCGCGGACGGCCAGAACGGCGTCGTAACCGCCGGTGGACACGGACGTGATCTTGACCCGCCCGGTCATCAGGATCAGGACCCAGTCCGACCGGTCGCCCTCGCGGATGATCACCGTCCCGGCCGGGTACCGGCGCAGCTCGGCCTCGGCGCGCAGCGCCTTGCGCTGGCCGTCGTCGAGGAGTTCCCAGAGCCTGCCGGGTGACTCGTGCGGCACCGCCGCCGGCTGTGTCATGCCTGTTATTCGCCTCCGTGCGCGATGGTACGAGCACATATAACGGGCCGCTCGGGCGGCCTAGCCCGAGATCTCTTGGTATGCCTGGGAAAGACGCCGGATGCCGTCCCGCACCTGCGTGCCGGTCGCGGCGCTGACGTAGCTCAGGCGCAGATAGGGTCCCGGCGCCTCGGCCGCGAAGTAGAGCCTGCCGGGAGTGACCGCTACTCCGGCGCGGAAAGCAGCGCTGGTCAGCGTTACTTCGTCGGCGAAACCCGGCAACGGTTGCCACAGGTGATAGCCACCGGTCGGGACCGGGACGGTGCTCCAGGACGGCAGGAATTCCCGCAGCGCGGAGACGGCGACGTCGCGGCGTTCCCGCAAGGCGGCGGCGAGTGTCCGCAGATGGCGGGCCCAGGCGGGAGAGCTCACCAGCTCCAGCGCGGTCTCCTGCAGTGGCCGGGGGACGAAGAAGCTCTCGACGGCGTGGAGGCCGCGCAGCCGCTCCAACGCCGGGCCGCGGGCGGCCAGCGCGCTGATCCGCAGGCTCGGCGACGCCGGTTTCGTGAGCGACCGGATGTGCACCACGACACCGTCGGGATCGTCGGCCACCAGCGGCGGCGGGGGAGCGGGGCTTCCGGGGTGCGCCATCAGCCGCGCGAAGTCGTCCTCGATGACGAAAGCACCCGCGTCACGGACGATCCGCAGGACCCCGGCCCGGCGTTCGGCGCACAGGACCGCGCCGGTCGGGTTCTGGAACGCTGGCTGACAGACGAAAAGCCGGGCGCCGGTGTCGCGGAAGGCGTCCGCGAGCAGTTCGGGCCGGACGCCGTCGCGGTCGGTCGGCACCGGGACCGGCCGCAGCCCCGAAGCCCTCGCGATGGCCAGCATTCCCGGGTACGTCGGGGATTCCACCAGCACCGGCGCGCCAGGGGCGCCGAGCGCGCGCAACGCCGTGGTCAGCGCGCTTTGACCGCCTGCGGTGACCAGCACGTTCTCGACGTTCACCGGGCTGCCGATATCGCGGGCGAACCAGGCCCGTAGTTCGGGCAGGCCGCAGATCGGCGGCCTGGTCCACGCGCCGGGTCGGCGTCCCGCGCGGGCCGACGCCGCCGCGAGTTCGCGTTCCGGTTGCAGGCTGGGATGGGTGTAGCCACCGTTGAGGTCGATGACTCCCGACGGCGGATCGCTCAGCGCGGCGAGCACCCCGGTCGCGTCGATCGCGCGGATACCGGTCTGCGAACTCAGTGCCACTTCCTGCCAAGAAACGTCACCGGACACCGCCACCTCGCGCGGCGGCGGGGCGCGGAAGACGCCGGCGCCGGGACGGGTGATCACCAGGCCTTCGGCGGCCAGTGCGGCGATGGCGCGCGACACCGTCACAGGGCTCACCTTCAGCTGCCGGACAAGCTCGCGGCTGGACGGGAGCTTTCCTTCGATTGGATAGCGCTCAAGCTCGGAACGCAGCTGTGTTACCAGGTTGGCGACGCTGCTACCATCGGACATGAGACTGGATGATAGCGCTATCGCGGATCGGGCAGTAGCGGTCCACTCTGGGACGGTGCTGGCGGCGCTGGGTGTCTTCGCTTTCTCGTTCACGTTCCCCGCCACCGTCTGGACGCTCAAGGGCTTCGGCCCGTGGACCGCCACCGGCGCGCGTTGCGTGCTGGCCGCGCTGGTCGCCGCCGCTATTCTCCGCGCGTTCCGGGTCCCGTTGCCGAAGCGTGCGCAGTGGCGCGGTCTGGCCGTGGTCGCGATCGGCTGTGTCCTCGGGTTCCCCACCCTGACCACACTCGCCCTGCAGACCTCGTCGACGGCGCATTCCGCGGTGGTGGTCGGGATGCTGCCGCTGGCCACCGCCGTCGTCTCGTCGAAGCTCACCGGGCACCGGCCCTCCCGCCGGTTCTGGCTCGCCGCCGCGGTGGGCGCGCTCGCGGTGGTGGTGTTCACCGTGAGCCAGAGCGGTGGTGGACTGTCCACAGCGGACCTGTTCCTGTTCGCCGCGCTCGTGCTGTGCGCGTTCGGGTACGCCGAAGGCGGCAGGCTGGCCAGGGAAATGCCAGGCTGGCAGGTGATCGCCTGGGCGCTCGTCCTCGCGCTGCCGGTCACCGCCGCGCTCACCGTGTTCGGCGCGGCGACCGAACCACTGCACCTCGGCGGCGAGGCGATCACCGGCCTGCTGTACGTCGCGCTCATCTCGCAGTTCGGCGGTTTCTTCGTCTGGTACCGCGGAATGGCCGAGATCGGTGTCGTGCGGGCGAGTCAGCTGCAGCTGGCCCAGCCGTTGCTGACACTGATCTGGGCGGTCCTGCTGCTCGGTGAGCACCTTCCGGCGGCCGCGCCGGTGACGGCGCTGATCGTGGTCGCCTGCATCGTGGTGACCCAGCGGTCCCGGACTTAGCCCACTTCGGCTCGCATCGGCGCGGGCTGAAGGGGCCCTTCGCCTCATGCGACGCGGTGAAGGACGCTTTCGTCTCATCTGATGCGGGGATAGTCCCCTTCAGCCCCGCGCCCAGCTCCACATCCACGTCGCGATTCCGCCAGACCGCGGGGTCCGCGCGGTGCTGGGCTGGGGCACATGACCGCCCCGACCCTCGACACCACCGCCCGGACCCCGCTGAAGGGATGGCTCGCCGTCCTCGCGGTGACACTGGGGATCTTCTCCCTCGTCACCACGGAGATCCTGCCGATCGGCCTCCTGACCCCGATCGGCGAGGACTTCCGGATCACGCCGGGGACGGCGGGCCTGACCATGACCCTGCCCGGTTTCCTCGCCGCGCTGGCCGCCCCGGCCGTCACCGTCGCCGCCGGGCGGCTCGACCGGCGGGGCCTGCTGTGCGCCCTGATGGTGGTGCTGGCATTGGCCGACGTCCTCGCCGCGACCGCACCGGCCTTCTGGGCGGTGCTGGTCTCGCGTGTCCTGGTCGGGTTGGTGATCGGCGCGTTCTGGGCGATCGGCTCCGGGCTCGCCGTGCGGCTGGTCGGCCCCGAACGGGCGGGCACGGCGACCGCGGTGATCTTCTCGGCCGTGCCGCTGGGCTCCGTGCTGGGCGTCCCGGCGGGGACGTTCGTCGGCGAACTGTTCGGCTGGCGAGCGGCGTTCGCCGTGATGACCGTCTTCACGATCGGCGTCCTCGCCGCACTGGCCTTCTCACTGCCTCCGCTGCCGTCGGCGGGCCCCACCCGGCTCGACGTCCTGCGCGAGATGACGCGCGGGCGGGCGACCCGGCTCGGCCTGCTCGTCACGGTGCTGGTCGTGCTCGCCCATTTCGGGACCTACACCTACATCACGCCGCTCCTGCGCCAGGTGACGCGGGTGAGCCCGGAGCTGGTCACCGTCTTCCTGCTCGTCTACGGCACCGCCGGGATCGCGGGCAATTTCGTCGCCGGCGCGGCGATCGCCCGCGATCTCCGGCTGACGTTCCTCACCGCCGCCGGTTTGATCGGCGTCGCGGCACTGGCGTTGCCCTTTCTTGGTGGTTCGAAAGCGGGCGCGCTCGCGCTGCTGGTGATCTGGGGTTTCGCCTACGGAGCGGTCCCGGTCTGTTCGGGGACGTGGTTCGCGAAGGCGGCACCACAGGCGCCCGAAGCGGCTTCGGTGCTGTTCACTTCGTCGTTCCAGGCGACCCTTTCGGCGGGCGCGCTGCTCGGCGGGATCGTCGTCGACTCGGTCTCCGTCCCGGCCGTGATGGTCGCCGGCGGGGTGGTCGCGCTGCTCGCGGCGGCTGTCCTCAGCCGAGCACGGCCAGCGTGACCAGTGCGGTGGTCCCGACCAGCAGCGTGGAGAGCAGGCCGAGAAGCAGGGCTCGCCCGCCGGTGCGGATCAGCGTGCCGATCCGCACCGCGCAGCCGAGCCCGAACAGCGCCCCGGCCAGCAGCAGCGTGCAGGCGATCTTGGCGAGGTCGAGCGCGAAATCCGGCACGATCCCGGTGCTGCGCACGGCGGCCATCGCGAGGAAGCCGAGGACGAAGAGCGGGACCAGCGGCGGCCGCTTCCCATCAGCGGGACGGTGGCGTTCACGCACGCCGACCGCCGCGACCATCGGGGCCAGCAGGACCACGCGGCTGAGCTTGATCACGATGGCGACCGCGACGGCGGCGCTGCCCGCGGGGGTGGCCGCGGCGACGACCTGCGCGACCTCGTGCACGCTGAGCCCGGCCCATTCACCGATCCGGACCGCGTCCAGGCCCAGCCAGCCGCCGAACAGCGGGATGGTTGCGATGGCGAGCCCGCCGTAGAGGGTCACCAGCGCGACGGCGGTCGCGACGTCCGAGTCCTTCCGTTTGACGACGCCTTCCATGGCGGCGATGGCCGAGGCGCCGCAGATCGAGAACCCGGTCGCGACCAGCATCGCCAGGCCACGCGGTACGCCGAGGAGCCTGCCGAGGCCGATCGTGCCGAGGAACGTGATGCCCACCGTGAGCACGACGGCGAGCAAGGTGCCGGGGCCGAGCGCCAGCACCGAGGGGAGCGAGAGCTGCAGACCCAGCAGCACGACACCGGCGCGAAGCAGCTTCTTGGTGACGCCGGAGACCGCTTTCCGGGTCTCGTCCGGCAGCGCGGGCAGCGAGCCGGTGAGGATGCCGAGCACGACGGCGAAGGTGAGCGCGCTGACGACGGGGAACGCGGTGCCTGCCAGGTAGGCGACGGTGACTCCGGCGCCGGTGATGGCCAATGCGGTCAAGTAAGGCTTCGTCGGTCTCGCGTGCGTGGTGCTCATGATTCGAGCTTCGTCCGGACGGGGTGGCCTCGGTAGCCGGGAACGCGGGGGGTAGGTCATAGACTTCGGCTATGACCACACCCGATCTGGACTCCCTGCGCCTGCTCGTGCTCGTGGACGAACTCGGCAGTATCGGGCAGGCCGCCACCAGGCTCGGGATCGCGCAACCGTCGGCGAGCAAACGACTGTCCACAGTAGAGCGACGGCTCGGACTGGTGCTGGTCGACCGGACGCGGCGGGGGTCGGCGCTCACTCCCGACGGCCGGGTCATCGCGGGCTGGGCGCATCGCGTGCTGTCCGAATTGGACGGTCTCCTCGACGGCGCGGAGGCGCTGCGCACCCAGCACGAGGCGCAACTCCGCGTCGCTGCGAGCATGACGCTGGCCGAACATCTGGTGCCGGGCTGGATCGGCGAGCTCAAACGGGAGAATCCGGGGCTGTACCTCGGGTTGGAGGTCACGAACTCCGACCAGGCAGCCGAACTGGCCAGGGAGGGCAAGGTCGACCTCGGCTTCGTCGAGTCTCCCGGCGCGCTGCCCGGCCTTTCGTCGAAGCGGGTCGCCACCGACCGCCTGGCCCTCGTCGTGGCCGGAAGCCATCCGTGGGCACGCAGGCGCCGCCCGCTGACCGCGGCCGAACTGGCGATCACCCCGCTGGTCGTCCGCGAACCGGGTTCCGGGACCAGGGAAACCGTCGACACGGCCTTGCGCAAGGCCGGCGTCGGTCCGGCGAAACCGTTGCTGGAACTGGGGTCCGCTTCCGCGGTCCGCAACGCGGTGATCGCGGGCGCCGGTCCGGCGGTGATCAGCGAACTCGACGTCGCCAGAGACGTCGCCGACCGCAGGCTCGTCCCGGTGGCGGTCGAGGGGGTCGACTTCGGCCGGGAACTGCGCGCGGTGTGGCCTGCCGGGCGACGGCTCGCCGGTCCGGCCGCGGCGCTGCTGGCACTGGCGGTCCGGAATGCGAAATCCCGGTGAGTCCCTTCGCGTTTCCCCGTGAACGGCTCGTCAATCGCGCGTGATACCGACGAGAGGGCGAATCATCGCCAATCCGGCTGGTCGGACCGTCGATCGGCGGCCGCACGCCCACCAGCGACTCCCCGTGGGACCGGCTCGACCCCGCGCTGCCGACGGTGTTCGTCACCCTCGGGACCGCGAACACCCGACGCCGCCCGGAACTTCGCGCCGCACTGTGCCGTGGGGCAAGTGGGGGACACGGTGCTTGTGGTGCCACGGGTGCGTCAGATAGCCCTGCCGGCACGCGATCCGGCGTATCGGTCGGCGGCCGAGAAGGTGGTTACGTCGTTCCAGGAAGCGGGTGGGGCCGCGGCGGCGGACCACCTGGAGCGTCTACTCGCCGGCTGAAGCGACCTTGCCCGTGTCGCACGCGGTGAAGGGCGTTTTCACCTCATCAGACGCGGGGATGGTCCCCTTCAGCCTCTTGAAAACGCCGCGTGTAGGGACTCTCCTGGAGGGGTATCAGCTTTCCGAGAGCGTGCCGCCATGCTGGGAGTCGTCGTGACCGCGGTGAGGACAACGCACAAACCGCAAGCCGTCCGGTTCGGCGGGAGGAGCCGCGCCCCCAAGGGCAGCGTGTTCCTCAACGTCGTCCGCACCACCGATCACAAGACGATCGGCCTGCTCTATCTGGGTACCTCGTTCGCGTTCTTCCTCATCGGCGGGTTCATGGCGCTGCTGATGCGCGGCGAACTCGGCAGGCCGGGATTGCAGTTCCTCTCGCAGGAGCAGTACAACCAGTTGTTCACCATGCACGGCACGATCATGCTGTTGCTGTACGCGACACCGAACCTGTTCGCCTTCGCCAACTACATCCTGCCGCTGCAGATCGGGTCACCGGACGTCGCGTTCCCGCGACTGAACGCGTTTTCCTACTGGCTGTATCTCTTCGGTGCCACGATGACGCTCACGTCGTTCGTCACGCCGGGCGGAGCACCCGACTTCGGCTGGACGGCCTACACCCCGCTCTCCGCCGCCGCGCACGCACCAGGGGTCGGTGCCGATCTGTGGATCATGGGCCTGATCGTGTCCGGACTGGGGACGATTCTCGGCGCGGTCAACATGATCACGACGATCCTCTGCCTGCGCGCGCCCGGGATGACCATGTGGCGGCTGCCGTTGTTCACCTGGAACATCCTCTTCACCACGATCCTGATCCTGATCGCGTTCCCGATCCTCACCGCCGCGCTGTTCGCGCTGGAAGCCGACAGACGGCTGGGCGCCCACGTCTTCGACCCTGCCAACGGCGGGGTGATCCTGTGGCAGCACCTGTTCTGGTTCTTCGGCCATCCGGAGGTCTACATCGTCGCGTTGCCGTATTTCGGCATCGTGACCGAGATCATCCCGGTGTTCAGCCGGAAACCGTTGTTCGGCTACAAGACCATGGTGTTCGCGACGATCGCGATCACCGCGCTGTCGATCGCGGTGTGGGCGCACCACATGTTCGCCACCGGCGCCGTCCTGCTCCCGTTCTTCTCGATCATGACGTTCCTCATCGCGGTGCCGACCGGGATCAAGTTCTTCAACTGGATCGGCACGATGTGGAAGGGACAGCTGACCTTCGAGTCGCCGATGCTGTGGTCGGTCGGGTTCATGGTGACGTTCCTGCTCGGCGGGCTGACCGGGATCATCCTCGCCGCGCCGCCGATCGACTTCCACGTGCACGACAGCTATTTCGTGGTCGCGCACTTCCACTACGTGCTGTTCGGCACCATCGTGTTCGCCACCTTCGCCGGGATCTACTTCTGGTTCCCCAAGATGACCGGCCGGATGCTTGACGAGCGGCTCGCGAAATGGCATTTCTGGACCACGTTCATCGGCTTCCACACGACGTTCCTCGTCCAGCACTGGCTCGGCAACGAAGGCATGCCGCGCCGCTACGCCGACTACCTCACCTCGGACGGATTCACCACGCTCAACACGATTTCCACGATCGGCGCGTTCCTGCTCGGCGTGTCGGTGCTGCCGTTCCTCTGGAACGTCGTCCGCAGCTATCGGTTCGGGGAGGTCGTCGACGTCGACGACCCGTGGGGGCACGGGAATTCCCTGGAGTGGGCGACGTCCTGCCCGCCTCCCCGGCACAACTTCCTCGATCTGCCGAGGATCCGGTCCGAACGGCCCGCGTTCGAACTGCACTACCCCCACATGGTCTCCCGGCTGCGCGCCGAGGGGCACTCGACACCGTTCCAGCGTCGCGACCAGCCCGCCCTGTCGGAAATGGCCGCGGACAAGGCGCTGGCGGACGACGACACCGCCCGACCGAGGGAATGAGGTACCGCGCATGATCCCGATGGACGTCGAGGGGATGGCAGTCCTGGCTCCGGAATCGGCACCGGTGATGTTGCTGCGGGAGCGCCACGGCGAACGCCGCTGGCTGGCGATCACGATCGGCGGCCCCGAGGCGAGCGCCGTGGCGCTCGCGCAGGAGAAGATCCGGTTGCCCCGGCCCGGCACGATCGAACTGATCGGCAAGGTGGTCGAGTCGTTCGGTCACCGGGTCACCGGGGTCGAGGTCACCGCGCTGCGGGACGGCATCTTCTTCGCCGACCTGGTGCTCGATTCCGGCATCCGCGTCTCGGCCCGGCCGAGCGACGCGGTCGCGATCGGGTTGCGCGCCGGCGTCGTGATCGAGGTGGCCGACTCGGTGTTGGAGGTCGCCTCGGTGCGGGTCGAGATCGTGGGCTCCGGGCCCGACGCGGAACTGCCGTCGGTGCCGTCGGACCCGGTCGAGCAGGACCGCGAGGTCGAGGAGTTCCGGGCGGCTTTGGACAAGATCGCTCCGGAGGACTTCGGGGAGCCGCCTCCTGACGATGCGAAGCCCTGACCCAGGAATGCTATGAACGGTCCGTTACTTGCAAATTTTGCAAGTAACGGACCGTTCATAGCGCTTAAGTACTACTTCTTCGCCAGGCCTCGCTCGATCGCTTCGATGATGCGTGGCCGCATCTCGGCGGCGCTGATGATCGCGTCCACCGAACCGACCTTCACCGCGCGTTCGATGCTGTGCACGCCGTCGAACTCGGCCGCGACCGCGCCCAGTTTCTCGGCCCGCACCGACGCCCGGACGTCGGCCAGTTCCGCGGCCAGCGCGGCACGTTCGGCGCCGGTCGCCCCGCTGAGCTTCTCCGACAGCGTCCGCACCCGCTGGTCCGCCGCGGTCCGTGCGTTGACCTCACCGGCGAACACGACCGCCGCGGCGGGCGCGCCGCCGAGCACGGAGGCGAACGAGCCCTCCAGCGCCAGTACGGTCATGTTCGGGTTCAGCGCCTTCGAGAAGACCACGAACGCGCCGCCGTGGTACCGCGAGATCACGGTGAACACGATCGGACCTTCGAAGTTGACGATCGCCCGGCCGATCTCCGCGCCGTACTCCAGCTGCAGTTTCCGCATCGACTCCGGCGAACCGTCGAATCCGGACAGGTTCGCCAGCACCACCAGCGGCCGGTTGCCGCTGGCCGCGTTGATGGCCCGCGCCGCCTTCTTCGACGACCGCGGGAACAAGGTGCCCGCGGTGTAGGTGTCCGGGCCGTCGGTGGGCGGGAAGCCGCGGCGAGGCACCGAACGCGACTCGATGCCCAGCAGGCACACCGGCCGTCCGCCGAGGTGCACGTCCTGCACGGCCGCGGTCTCCGCGTCGGCCATGCCCGGCCAGCGCTCCAGCACCGGGTGATCCTGGTCGGAGAGCGCGCGCATCACGGTGCGGATGTCGAACGGCTTCTTGCGGTCGGGGTTGGCCTCACGCGAGAAGATCTGCCCGACCGTGGTGAAGTCACTGTCGACGGCCGCGTGCGGGAACGGCGACACGTCCCGGTCGACGGGGTCGTTGGTGATCGCCTTGCGCGGCCCGGATTCCTCCGGCGCCACATAGGTGTGGTCGTAGTGCGACATCAGCACGTCGCGCGCCGCGGCGAGGTTCGGCGCCCAGTACTGCGCCTGGCCGTTCGGGCCCATGACACGGTCGTAACCACCGATGCCGAAGTTGTCTTCGGCCGAGACACCACCGGAGAAGTCGAGCGACTGCTTGCCGGTCAGCACCATCGCGGAATCCGGTGTCATCACCAGGATTCCCTTGGTGTGCATGAGCATCGTCGCTTCGGCGTTCCAGTACGGCTGGGCGCCGACGTTGATCCCGGCCACGACGATGTTGATCTCGCCGCCGTCCTGGGTGAAGTGCACGATCCGCTTGAGCGCGGCCGCGACCCAGTCCATGTTCTCGGTGCCGGACTCCATCGAGATCCGGGCGCCTGCCGAGAGCGCGTACCACTCCAGCGGGACCCGCAGCCGCTCGGCGAGGTCGAGCGCCGCGATCACCCGCGAGCACTCCGGTTCCGACAGCGCGCCGAGTGCCTTCGTCGGGTCGCCGAGCAGAACGACACGCTTGATGCCCTCCGGGTAACGCGCGGTCCGCGTGGTGACCACACCGGCGACGATCGCCGCCTTGTTGCGCCCCTTGGGCCGGTCGACCGGGACGAGGGTGTTGCTGTCGTCCATGTCGTACTCGGTGAACGAGCCGAGCATCTCGGTCAGCTCGTACGGGTACACCGTGTCGCGGCGCCGGGCCCGCAGGACGTTCTGGCGGTAGTCGTCGAGCGGCAGGATCGGCTCGGTCGTCGGCTCGGTCAGCGACATCTGCACACCGCCACTGACGTCGTAACCGATCCGCACGGCGACCTCGGTGACATCGCCGGTCTTGCGGTCGCGCTGCCTGCCGAGGAACTGGACCTCTTCGAGACCCGCGCCTGCCGTGGACGGCTGCACGCGCTGCGCGACCGTGTTCAGCTCCTCGCCGGTGAGCTCACTGGTCGGCCACACATACAGCATGATCCGGTTGGTGTCGAAGCGCTTCTTCGGCGGCAGTTTCGCCTGCACCTCACGGATCGCGTCGAGGCAGCCCGCCAGCGTGCCTTCGACCGCGGGCAGGGCCAGCAGCTTGCCGTCGTTGTCCCGCAACGGGGTCAGGTCACGGACCTGGGCGAGCGCGACCAGCCGCTGGTCGGACGGGTTCATCGGCGAGACGCACTTGAACAGGTAGACGTCCTCGTCGCCGGACGGGAGCCGGGTGAGGTCGAAGTTCGCCAGCCGCTGCAACTGCATTCGCTGGGCGATCAGCGGGTGGAGGCCGCGGATCAGCCGTTCTTCGGAGAAGCCGGTCGAGGACGGGCGGAAGGTGAAGTGGTGGTGCGTCACCGCTCCGCCGTGCCCCGCGACCGTGGTGGTGACGCGCCGGATCCGGCTCGGCAGCGACGCGGACATGAGGACCTCGCGCAGCCCGGCCGCCATCGTGTCGTCGTCGGCGGACTCGTCGTCCCAGGTCAGATAGAGATCCGCCTCGACGTCGGTGTCGGCGGGCAGCTCGGCGGCGAGATCGGCGACCGCCTTGATCGCGCCGGGCAGCCCGGCGCGGTCGACGGCGGTGGTGGCCATGTGGAACCGCTCGTTCTCGTCGGCGTAGTCACCGGTGACGAAGGTGCAGCCGTCGACCGTGACCTGCTGGACGCCGGTGAACGTGCGGTTGCCGTAGTAGCGGCGGCTCAGCACCTCGAGCAGCGGGGTGTGATCGGTGCCGGTGCGCCCGATCCGCTGCCCGAGCAGGCGGACCAGCGGTTGCGCGCTGGCCAGCATGCTCGCGATCCGGTCGGCGCGGTCCGGCGAGTCCGGGTGCCGGTCGAGGTGGCGCAGATGCTTGCGGACCTCGCTGTAGACCTCGGCGCGGGTGCGGCGGAGCAGCGGCTGGGCGAACCAGCGGAACACCACGCTGCGGGCGAGGTCACCGACCACCGGGAAGCGGAGCTGGGTGGCGGCGATGAGCTGCTCCAGCGCCTTGCCTGCCGGTTCGCGCATCGCTTCGAACGGCTGCGGTTCGGTGAGCCACCGCCGTAGCAGCGCGGTGACGATCGCGACGTCGGAAGCGGTCCGCTGCTGGGCGAGGAAGATGCGGAACACCGCCTCCTCCAGCTCCGGCGTGCGCTCCAGGTCATCGATGCCGTAGTGCGCCAGAACCTTCTTGAGCTTGTTCTGGAACGACTCCGACAGTCCGGCGCGTTCGACGTCGAGACTCTGCAGGTAGGCGTGGAAGAACTCGCGGGCGCTGTGCACCCGGGTGTCCGTCTTGGCGTCCTCGCGCATCGGCTTGTTGCGCATCAGCTCGGACAGGTCGGCGAACACGGTCAGCAGGTCGACCTCGCCCTCCAGCGGGCGGTCGCCGTTGGCTTCCACCTCGGCCCGGGCGGCCAGGTACGCGCTGAGCGTGCGGCGCTCGTCGTGCGGGTCGACGTCGAAGCCGAGCAGGAGGCTGCGCAGATCCTGCTGTCCCCGCGTGATCCGCTGCGGCGCCGACGCGCCGTCCGGCTCCACGGGGAGTTCGATCTCGACGCTGCCGGTGTCCTCGGCGACCTCGTCGCCTTCCTCCGCCAGCGGTTCGAGCCGCAGCATGGGGGCGCCGGTCTCGACCTGGCTACCGACCGAGACGACGCACTCACGCAGCTTCGCGCGGAAGGGCGCGCGAAGCACCGTCTCCATCTTCATGCTCTCCAGCACCAGGATGGGAGCGCCTGCCTCGACCTCCGCGCCGACTTCGAGCGGTGTCGCGACGACGAGCGCGGGCGCGGGGGAGCGGACGACGCCGCCCTCGTCGCGGCTGATGCGGTGGGTGACGCCGTCGACCTCGACCAGGTGAATCGGCCCGTGCGTGCCGGTGACCAGGCGGAAACGGGTGCCGTTGACGGTGAGCTGGCCGGTGTGCTCGTCGAAGCGGTCGACCTCGACGTCGGCGGGGTGGATGTCGCCGTCGCCCGCCCAGATGCCGACGCGGAACCGGCGGTGGCCGATCCTGGCCACGCTCACGCGGTACGCGGCGCCACGCAGCTTGAGGTCGAGCGGACGGCCGCTCTCGTGCTGGACCTGCGGGCGGCCGCCGTGCGCGGTGGAGAAAAGCCGTTGGCGCTCAACGGCTTCTTCATCCTCGTAGGCCTCGATCGCGGCGGCCGCGAGCGCGATCGCCGAATGGCGGTGGGTGACCAGCTTGCCTTCGCCGCGGACTCGGTCGATCCAGCCGGTGTCGGCATGGGCGTCGATCACCTCGGGCTGGTCGAGCAGGTCGAGGACGAAGCTCTTGTTGGTCGCGCCGCCCTCGATGATGACCGTGGTCTGCGCCATCGCGCGGCGCAGCCTGCCGAGCGCCTCGTCGCGGTCGCGGCCGTAGGCGATGATCTTCGCGATCATCGAGTCGAAGTCGGCCGGGATCGTGTCGCCTTCGCTGACCCCGGTGTCGACGCGGATGCCGGGACCGGTCGGCAGGGTCAGGCGCGCGATGCGGCCGGGCGACGGCGCGAAGTCGCGGTCCGGATCCTCGGCGTTGAGCCGCGCCTCGATGGCGTGACCCGACTCGGCGGGCTGGGGGCCTTCGAGCTTGCCGCCGGAAGCGACGTGCAGCTGGGCCTTGACCAGGTCCATGCCGGTGGTCGACTCGGTGATCGGGTGCTCGACCTGCAGGCGGGTGTTGACCTCGAGGAAAGCGAACAGCTTGTCGCCGGGGTGATAGAGGAACTCGACCGTTCCGGCACCGCAGTAGTCGACCGCGAGCGCGAGCCGCTCGGCGGACCGCTTGAGCTCGTCGGCCTGCTCGGGGCTCAGCACCGGGGAGGCGGACTCCTCGATGATCTTCTGGTTGCGGCGCTGCACGGAGCAGTCGCGGACGCCGAGCGCCCACGCGGTGCCCTGACCGTCGGCGATGACCTGGACCTCGACGTGCCGGGCGCCGGTGACCAGGCGCTCCAGGAACACGACGCCGCTGCCGAAAGCGCGCTCGGCCTCCAGGCTGGTGCGCTCGTAGGCGTCCTTGAGTTCGTCGGCGGAAGTGATGACCCGGATACCGCGGCCGCCACCGCCGGCGGTCGCCTTGAGCATCAGCGGATAGCCGATCTCCTCGGCGGCCTTGATGGCGGCGTCGAGATCCGCGACGGCGCCGCGGCTCCAAGGCGCGACCGGGACGCCGACCTCCTCGGCGATCAGCTTCGCGCCGATCTTGTCACCGAGCTTGCGCATCGCGTCCGCGCTCGGGCCGATGAAGGTGATGCCCAGCCGCTCACACAGCTCGGCGAACGCCGGATCCTCGGCCACGAAGCCCCAGCCGACCCAGGCCGCGTCGGCCCCGGTCTCGGTCAGCGCCCGCTCCAGCACGGCGAAGTCGAGGTACGGCCGCGCCGACGCCGGCCCCAGGTTGTAGCTGATGTCGGCTTCCCGCACGAACGTCGCCGACCGGTCCGCATCCGTGTAGAGAGCGACGGTCTCGATCCGCTGTCCGGTCTCCGCCGAAAGCTCGCGGGCGGCATGGATGAGCCGCATCGCGGCTTCTCCGCGGTTGACGATGGCGACACGACTGAACACCGACTAAGCCTCCCAAGTACGCAGCACAACAGGTGACGGCCCGCGGATCACGCGCGGGACAGTCTCCTGTACCTGCCTTACAGCCTGCCTCTTACCGGCCGGTACGAGAATGTCGTCGGTGACGCATGCCGAGGGCCGGGTGTTGTAGGAACCCGCCAAAAAGTGTCCTGGAACACCTAGTCGGGGGCCCGAATGACGTGATGAAGTGGACAATCGAGGGCTGGGCTCGGTAGCCGGGTTCGCGACGTGTCACCAGGTGTTCACGCCGGTTTCACCGGGGTCGGCGGACGGGGTCTGGGGCTGTGGCCGTTTTTCGGTGACGGCTCGACAGAGTGTCGGCAGCTTGTCGGCAGGGTCTTGACGATGCGAGATCGTCGCCCCTGAGACCCCGCTCGGGCGGGGGCAGCAGGTGGTCGTTTTTCGGCAACAGCGGTTCGGTGGCGGCTTGTCGGCGGGGTGTGCGGGTAGATGTCAAGCGTCGCTGGGCACGGCGATGTCGGCCGCTGTCGCCGGTCCGTGCCGAGGTCTGTCTCCCGCGATAAAAGCGTGGTCGTTTTCGGGAATGGCTCAGAACGGTCGCGGCAGCTTGCCTGCTGGGTCGTGACGATGTGAGGGCGTCGACCTCGGAGTCCACTTACAGGGGCGGCAGGTGGTCGTTTCCGGTAACGGGTCGCAGCGGTGGCGGGAGCGCCATCGTTGGTCCTGCGCCGAGGTTTGCTCGCGTGATAGCGCCGTTTCTCGGTAGTGGCTCGGAATGGTGGCGTTACCTCAGCGGTGGTGCGACCTGTTCGGGTCGGACACCAGGTGGCCGGTTTCTGGTGATGGGCCGTTGCCGTTGAGGTCCGTTGTCGAGGTCCGCTCCGCCGACGGTGTGGCCGTTTCCCGGTACTGCCATCAGAACGGTGGCGGATTTTCGGTCTGGAGTGCTTTCGGGCGGGGTTCGTGGAGTGGTGGAGGCGTGCTGTCGTAGGTCTGTCCGGTCGGCGTGATGATTGTCAGGGTGCCGTCGGGCGCGAGATGGTAGGTCCAGCCTGGTTCGTCTTTGAGTCGGTGGTCGCGGCGGCAGAAGCTGATGAGGTCGGCGGCGTCGGTGTTGCCGCCGAAGTGCCAAGGCACGGAATGGTCGAGGTCGCAAGCTTGGGCGGGGCGGTGGCAGCCGGCTCTTCGGCATTCGCGGTCACGCACTCGGACGTATTCGTCGAGGCCCGCGGTGGGCCGGTATCGGGTTCGGGCGAGGTCGGTGACCTGTCCCGACAGTGGGTCGGTGATGATGCGGCGCAGGACGGTGTTCGGGCCGGTCGCGATATGCCGGGCGAGTGAGGCGGGGATGTGGCCTTGTCCGGCCATCTCCGCGGGGTCGTTGTTGAGGTCGAGGTAGGTGAACAGGTCCATGTAGAGAAACACCTCCGTGCGTTCGCTCGTCCCGCCGTCACCGCTGAGCAGGAGGTCGAGGGCGACGTCGGCGCGCAATTGGTCGAGGGTGCGGGTGTCGTCGCCAGTCTTGAGTGCCCGCGCTTGACGGTCGATCCGACGGTAAGCGGCATTGACCTTCTCGACGGGGCCGTCTTCGATCTCGATCGACGCCACCCCTGTCTCGCCCTGCCGCACCGCGAGCCGGCGGCCTCCGCGGTGGTGCTCGCACCGCTTGTCCTCACCCTCACGGTCGACCGTTGTCGCCGCATGACCCGCCGCCTTCCGGATCTGGTCAGAGTTTTTCCCCGGCAGGCGATTTTCCAGCAAAGCATCAGCGGCGAGAGCGTTCTCGTCGGACAGCCACGCCGTGGCCGCGGCGACCTTCATCGCCCCGAAGCCACTTACCTTTCCTTGGTCCATGAGGTCCAGGGTGCGGGGCAGGCGGGTGGTCAACGCGTCGGCGGCGGCGACCATCGCGGCGGCGTTATTGTCCACAAAGGACAGACGAAGGCGATTTCCTGTGTCACGCTTCTCGCTCCGTCCCGGTGGCGATTCAGTTGGGCCAAGGCGCGGAACCGGATCGCTTCCAGGCGTGCGATGCCCTCGGACGCGGCCTGCGCGACAGCGACGGAATCCCTGTCATCCAGGGATCCAACAGAAGTGTTGATATCCTCCAAAATACTCGGATCGGTTAGGTCCTCGAGAAGCGCCACAGTGGCGTTGTGAGTATCCACGGACAAAACCGTACAACCGACCACCGACACTTTTGGATTTTGCGGCGCTGTCGGCCATTGAGGCCTTCCGCGCAGCGTCGTGTTGCGTTGCGTGACAATGGTGGTGGTCATGTGGTGTGGCCGTGTTCGTGGTGGAGCAGGATCAGTGCGGCGGCGGCGATGTCGCTGAGGCGCCTGGGGCGGCCGCGGTAGCGGCGGAGGGTTTTGTAGGTGGTTTCGAGTAGCGAGTCAGCTCGTTCGCCGAGACAGCGCAGAGCGCCGCGGAGGGCGTTGCAGGCCTGCTCGTGGACGGTGAGTTCCCCGTTTTTTGGCTTCTTGAATGGAATCGTGAAGGTTTCGGGTTCGCCTTCGTAACCTAGATCGGCCAGTGCGTGGGCGCCGTCGCTGATCCAATCGGTGATCCCGGCCGGTAGGTCGGGATCGGCGCGGGCGGCGCTGGTGTCGTGCTCGCGACCGGGCCGCACGTTCGAGGTCCATAGTGGTCACCCGTCCGGAGCGGAGACGACCTGGATGTTCCCACCGTGATGGTGATGCTTGCCCGACCACCACAAGTCCACCCCGGATGTGGGGCCAGGTGTGGAGATCCGGTCGGTATAGATCAGCGTGCCGTCCACGAGCATATGCGAGTGACCAGCTGCCTTGGCCGCCGGCAATGCCCCACGCGGCGACGGTCGGCGCACGGCGAGTACCTCGACGCTCTCGTCGCGGTACTCGTACGCGGTCGACAGTGCGATGCCGTTATCCCTTGCCAGAGCAGACATTCGGGTGTCATCGAGAAACCAGCGCAGCACCAGCACTGCCTGCTTGTAGGTGCACTACTCGCGGGTACCACGCCGGACACGCTCTGCGTGCGGCAAACCGGACAGGAACAGAACACTGTCCTCGGATACCTCCAGGGCAGCCGTGTATGTAACACTCATCGACGCGGGACCTCTGTGAAGTTGATCTGTAAGAAGACCACTTCGTAGCAGGGGTCCCTCGCTCACATGCGGACGCTGCCCGGCCTGACCCCAAGATCACACAGCGTCGCGAACCGTTACTCGAAACGGCTCATTGCCGATTTTCGGCAATGGCCTTCAGGGGCGTGCTTTGGTGACTGCACGAGTCGGATGTGGTCGGGTTCCCCGGTATCGATGGTCACTTGGCTTCACTGGCGACGATGGTCGACAGTCAGGGCTCTTGCGGCCACTGTCGGCTCGTTGTCGTTTTTCGGCAACACCCCAACCCGGGAACTGTGACCGAACCTCGGCGACCGTCGAGACCAGCCCGTGTCCGTCGCCGAGTCCGGTCGAGCCAACGCAGGCAGCAACAGAAACGGTGCCGAGTAGTACGAGCTTCTGCCCAGTACCGACAAGAGCACGCACAGGATCGGATACGCCAGAGCCGGAGCACGCCGCCGGTCTCGACCCTGTACACGGTGTCGTACTGGTCCCACGACAAGATTCCGGACAGCGTGAGCCTGCCGCCGTGAAGCCCGGCTACCGGCAAGAACCGTTCCCGCTCAACGGAAAGCGCGTCGATAGGTGACCGGGCTGACGCCGGTCGTGCGCTTGAACCGGTCACGGAACGAGGTGGGCGAACCGAAACCGACCTCGGCGCCGATCCGCTCGACGGCGTCCTGGGTGGTCTCCAGCAGATGCTGCGCCTGCCGGATCCGCGTCCGGTGCAGCCACTGCAAAGGCGTCGTCCCGGTCTGTTCGCGGAAGTGCCGGATCAGCGTGCGGGTGCTCAGGCCGGCGCGTGCGGCGATGTCGGCGAGGCTGAGGTCGCGCGCGAGGTTTTCCTGCATCCAAAGCAAAGTGGGTTCCAGCGCCGCGCCACGGGGAGCCGGTGGATGCCGCAGCGCGATGAACTGCGCCTGACCGCCCTCGCGTTCCAGTGCCATCACCGAAAGGCGGGCGGCGTCGGCCGCGATCGCGGAGCCGTGGTCGCGGCGGATCAGGTGCAGGCACAGGTCAAGACCCGCGGCGGCGCCCGCCGACGTCAGGATCTGCCCGTTGTCGACGTAGAGCACGTCCGGGTCGACGTCGATCGCCGGGTGGGTCTCGGCGAGCAGGTCCGCGGCGATCCAGTGGGTGGTGGCGCGGAGGCCGTCGAGCAGTCCCGCGGCGGCGAGGATGAAGGTGCCGGAACAGATCGAAGCGATCCGGGTGCCTTTCGCCGCGGCCGACGTGAGCGCGTCGCGGACGGCTTCCGGCACCGGCAGCGTCGGTTCGGCGGTGCCAGGGACGATGATCGTGTCGGCCTCGCGCAGGGCCTCCAGGCCCCACGGCGCGCGCAGGGTGAAGTGGACGGCGTCGACGTCCGGGTGTTCGGCGCAGACGAGCACCCGGTACCCGGCGCTCCCGTCCGGTAGCCGGGTCCTGGTGAAGACCTCGATGGGTGTCGACAGGTCGAACGGGATCACCTGGTCCAGCGCGAGCACGGCGACGGTGTGCATATCCGCAATCTAGCGCGCGCGTGGCGAGATCCCGTTGGAAGGCGGCGTTCACGCCACTGGGGGCGGGCGCCGTCCGGTTCTAGCGTCGAGGCATGACGATCATCGCGCCGATCCTGGTCGGCCTCACCTACGTCGTCCTGATGTCGCTCATCCACGAACCGCGCCGCCGCCGCTTCAACGCGATCATGATCGCGGGCGCCGGCGCGGCCTACGCCAGCGGTGGCGGGCTCGGCATCTGGGAACCGGTCTTCACCGCGGTGATGGCCTACGTGGCGTACCGCGGCCTCGAGTCATGGACGTTCATCGGCATCGGCTGGCTGCTGCACACCGCCTGGGACGTCGTGCACCACCTCAAGGGCGCCCCGATCATCCCGTTCCTGGACGATTCCTCGTTCGGCTGCGCCATCTGCGACCCGGTCATCGCGATCTGGTGTCTCACCGGCGGGCGCTCGGTGACGGATTTCCTCCGCACGCGTGTCGGTCCTCGCCGCGCGCGTTCGTCGGTCGGGTGAAACGACCGCGTCCCAGCCTGGTCCACCGTTCGACTGAAGCGGGGGGTCTTGGCTGGTAGGCCGCCAAATGCGAACATGTGTTCTATGACGATCGAGGGCCCCATCCTGCACGCCGACCTGGACTCGTTCTACGCGTCGGTCGAGCAGCGTGACGACCCGAGCCTGCGCGGGCGGCCGGTCATCGTCGGCGGCGGTGTCGTGCTGGCGGCCAGTTACGAGGCCAAGGCGTTCGGCGTCCGCACGGCGATGGGCGGCGGCCAGGCGCGGCGGCTGTGCCCGGACGCGATCGTGGTCCCGCCGCGGATGCACGCGTATTCGGAGGCGAGCAAGGCGGTCTTCGAGGTCTTCGGCAACACGACACCGCTGGTGGAGGGCATCTCGATCGACGAGGCGTTCCTCGACGTCGGCGGGCTGCTGAGGATCGCGGGCACGCCGAGTCAGATCGCCGCGAAACTGCGGAAGGACGTCCTGGAGCAGGTCGGCCTGCCGATCACGGTCGGCGTCGCCAGGACGAAGTTCCTCGCCAAGGTGGCCAGCGGTGTCGCCAAACCCGACGGGCTGCTCGTCGTGCCGCACGACGGGGAACTGGAGTTCCTGCACCCGCTGCCGGTCGAGCGGCTGTGGGGTGTGGGCAAGGTGACCGCGCGGAAGCTGCGCGAGCGCGGCGTGACGACGGTCGGGCAGATGGAAGGGTTCGGGGAGAAGGAACTCGTCCGGATGCTCGGCCGCGGCGTCGGAGCCCACCTGCATGCCTTGTCCCACAACGATGACCCTCGGCGGGTGCAGACCGGTCGTCGTCGCCGGTCGATCGGGGCGCAGCGCGCGCTCGGCAGCAGGCCGCGGACGACGGCCGAACTCGACGCGATGCTGCTGGCGCTGGCCGATCGCCTCGCCCGGCGGCTGCGCGCGGCGCATCGCGTGTGCCGGACGGTCGTGCTGCGGATGCGGTTCGCCGACTTCACCAAGGCCACGCGCTCGCACACCCTGCTGGAGGCGACCGAACAGACCGGCGCGATCGTCGCGGCGGCGCGCGACCTGCTCGCCGCGGCACGGCCGCTGATCGACGAACGCGGGCTCACGCTGATCGGTCTCGCGCTGACGAACCTGACGAAGGACGACGCGATTCAGCTGGCCTTGCCGTTCGGGGCGAAGCCGAGGGACGCGCTCGATTCGACACTCGACACCGTCCGGGACCGCTTCGGCGCGAAGTCCATCACGCGGGCGGTCCACCTCGGGCAGGCCGAGGAGCCGTGGGTGCCACTGCTGCCGGACTGAGCCCGTCCAATCGCTAGGGTGTCCCGGTGGCGGAAGCAGCAGTCGAGATCTACACCGATGGCGCGTGCAGCGGGAATCCCGGCCCCGGCGGCTGGGGAGCGGTGCTGCGGTACGGCGACGTCGAGAAGGAGATCTACGGCGGGGACGCCGGGCCGACCACCAACAACCGCATGGAACTGACGGCGCCCATCGAAGCGCTGGAAAGCCTGAAACGCCGGGTCACGGTGAACCTCTACACCGACAGCACGTATGTCCGGAACGGCATCACCAGCTGGGTGCGGAACTGGAAGAACAACGGCTGGATGACCTCGGCCAAGACGCCGGTCAAGAACGCCGATCTGTGGCGCCGTCTCGACGAAGCCGCTTCACGGCACGACGTCGAATGGCATTGGGTCAAGGGCCACGCCGGGCACCCGGAGAACGAGCGAGCGGACCGGCTCGCCGTCAAAGGCGTGGAAGAGGTCATGGGACGGCCTGTGGTCCAGCCCGGCGAGCGGTCCGCTCGACGTCGTTAACAGCTGACGTTGACCTTGGCGCTCTTGGAGAACGACACGTGGACGTGGTCCATGTGGTTGGCGGTCGCGCCGCCGCGATCCTCCATGGTGTCCCAGCCGCTGCCGTCGTTGTAGCGCTGACGCCAGATGACGTAGGCGACGCCGAAGTCTTTCTGGTTCGCCAGGAGGTAGTCGGCGATGGCGTTGCCGGTGGCGGTGTCCACCATGAAGTCCAGCGCGAGGCCGGAGGGGTGGTCACTGGCGTTCGCGCGGCCGGCGACGCCGCCGACGTCCTTGACGCCGAACTTCGCCTTGACGTGGTTGCCGACCTGGGCCACGTGTGGCTTGGTGCCGGCGAGGCTGGTCGAACACGACGCCGTCGCCGCGGGCACGGTCTTCTTCACCGGGGCGGGGGCCTTGCTCGACGTCGTCGGCTTCGGGGGAGCCGCGGTGGTCGAGGGGGGCGGGGTGGTCGTGCTGGAGGGCGGGGTGCTGCTGGCCGACGGCGGGGGAGTCACGCTGGAGACCGGGGGAGCCTGCAGCGCGAGCGCGGCACTGGCCGCTTCGACGTCGGGGGAACCCACGGTGGTCAGCCACATCGACGCCGGGAGCGCCGTGGCGACCGCCGCCGCGATACCCGCGGGGAGCTTCCACTTCGGGGCATGGGTTTTGCGATGTCTGCCGGCCATTTCTCTGATCACTCACCAATTCGGGGACGGGAACTCGCGTCGGGGGCCGCGAGCTCCGGGCAACATTACGAAAAGGACACGGCAATGTCACGCACGAGTGTGCTCGCCCACAGTTACCTTGATCGGTGAACCAAACAGGGCTCACAGCCGTACAGACACAAGAAGCGCTTTAATATGACCACTGTGAGTGACGAGTTCAGTCCGCTTTGCAGGATTGGAAGTACATCTGCCCGTCCGGCGAGGTCACGTTCACTCCCTGGGAGCGTGCAGCCCGTCCAATCGCCGTCGCAGCCGCGAGCGTGGTGCAGATCAGCTGGTTGATGGCTTGGTTGGACAGTTTTCGCATGCTGAACGGCAGCACCATCGACGCCGGGTCGCCCGAGTACACCTCGACCCGTCCCATCTCGGGCGGGATGAACGTGGTGAGTCCCTGTGCGGCTTCCCGCTCCGTCGGTCCCTTCATCAGCAACGTGATCGCGCCTTCGGGGGAAATGAAGCCTTCGCTGGGCCGGGTCACCGGGATGACCCGGCCCTCGGAGACGAAGTACAAGGTCAACCCGCCGACGACCGTCGGCCCCGAGGTGGCGCGCAACGACGGTCCCGGTCCCGCCGGGATGACGCCGGTGGGCTGGACGCCGCAGCCCGCCACCAGCATCGCCGAGGCGAGGGCGGTCAGAAGGGTTTTCCTCATCGCGTCCCTCCTTCGGCCCGATGCGGCAGGCGCAGGACGAAGCGGGCGCCCTGGCCGGTGTTGCCCGCCGTGATGTCACCGCCGTGCAGGCGGGCGTTCTCCAACGCGACCGCCAGGCCCAGCCCGCTGCCTTCGGACCGGGCGCGGGAGCTGTCTGCCTTGGTGAACCGGTCGAACACGTGCGGCAGGACCTCGGGGTCGATCCCCGGACCGTGGTCGTCGACCCGCAGGGTGACGCCGTCGTCTTCGGCGCGCAGGTGGACTTCGATCGGGGCTGCGCCGTGCCTGAAAGCGTTGCCGACGAGGTTGGCCACGATCAGGTCGAGCCGTCGCCGGTCGACTCGCGCGGTGACGCCCTCGGGCAGGTCGGTCACCAGGTCTTCACCGTCCCGCCAGCCCCGGGCGTCGAGGCTGTCGCGGATCGCCGTCGCGAGATCCCATTCGTCGAGTACGAGTTCGGCGCGGCCCGCGTCGAACCGGGAGATCTCGACCAGGTCCTGCACGAGCCGGGTCAGCCTGCGGGTCTCGCCGGAGACCAGCCGCGCGGCGACCGCGGTGTCCGGCGGCAATGCCTCCGCGTCCTCGTCCAGGACGTCGGTGACCGCGTTCATCGCCGCGAGCGGGGTGCGGAGTTCGTGCGAGACGTCGGCCACGAACCGGCGGGCATCGGCCTCCATGGCCCGCAGCTCGCCGACCGTGCGTTCCAGCTCGGCGGCCGTGTTGTTGAAGGTCGTGACCAGTTCGGCCAGCTCGTCGGACCCTTTGGCGGGCAGCCGGACGTCGAGCCTGCCCTCGCCGAGCTGGGCCGCGGCGGTGTTGAGCGCCCGTACCGGCCGCAGGACCTGCCTGGCGGCCAGCAACGCGAGCGCGGCGGCGAGCGGAAGGGCCAGCGCGGCCATCTGCCAGGCGTACTTCGCGAGCTCTTCGATGGCTTGCTGCTGCTGGCCGAGGGAGGTGAGCGAGTACACCTGGAGCCCGCTGCGCCCCATCAACCCGTTCGGCTGCCGTGCCAGCACCGGCATACCGACCAGAAGCTCGGGGATGGCGTCGCGGTCAAGGCGCTGGAACTGGATCCGCTCGTCGTTGGCGACGGTCTCCCTCAGTTCGGGGGAGAACGTGGTCAGATCGGGTCCGGTGACCGACCGCGTGTCCCGGTAGACCGCGACGGCGTTCAACCGCAGGCTGCCGGCGAAGTCGTTGAGCTGCTCCTGGGTCGGCGGCGTGGACAGCGGGCGGCCGTAGGCGGCGACCCGGTCCTTGAGCTGGTTCATCGCCGCGTCCTGGACCGCTTCGAGGATGGCGTTGCGGGCCGAGACGTAGCTGGCCCCCGCCGCGGCCGCCGCCCCGATGATCGTCATCGCCGCGAAGGCGAGGATGAGTCGCGGCCGCAGCCCGGAGAGCAGCCTCATGAACGGCCGAACCGGTACCCGAAACCGCGGACGGTCTGGACGTGGTCGGGTTTCGCGGGCACGTCTTCGATCTTCGCGCGCAACCGCTGGACACAGGCGTCGACCAGCCGCGAGTCGCCGAGGTAGTCGTGATCCCACACGGCGGAAAGGATCTGCTGGCGGCTGTAGACCTGTCCGGGCGTGCGCGACAGCTCCAGCAGCAGTTTCAACTCGGTCGGAGTGAGGGAGACCGGCTCGCCGTTCTTCGTGACCACGAGCCCGGCCCGGTCGATGACCAGGCGGCCGTGCCGTTCGGCGGCGGTGTCGTCGGCGTTCGCGGGCTTCTCGCTCACCGCGCGCCGCAGCACCGCCCGGATGCGGGCGTCGAGCACGCGGGGCTCGATCGGCTTGGCCACGTAGTCGTCGGCGCCCGCCTCCAGCCCGGCCACGATGTCGAAATCGTCGCTGCGGGCGGTGAGCATGATGATCGGCACCTCACCGGCGGCGCGGATGCGGCGGCAGGTCTCGAAGCCGTCGATTCCGGGCAGCATGAGGTCCAGCACGACGATGTCGGGCTGGAACACCCGCAGCTTCTCCAGCCCGAGCTCACCGCTTTCGGCGGTGTGGACGGTATGCGCCTGACGGCGCAGCGCGAGTTCCAGACCCTCCCGGACGGACGCGTCGTCTTCGATCAAAAGGACACTTGCCACGTCGTCATTATTCGGATATCTCCGCGCGTGTGCGACTCGGCTCGATCTTGTAGCAGAACCATGACATTGTCCGGACGTCATCGCTAAACGGCGTGGGGACAGTGAGATGCATGGCCGTACTCACCCACGAAGCGAAGCCCGCCCACACCCACCGTCCGCAGCCGGGACGGCACGCCGAGACCAGGCTCACCCTGTCCAGGGCCGTGTTCCAGCTCGTCACCGGACTGGGACTGGCCGTCGCGTTCGTGGTGACGTACGTGCTCTTCGTGCACACGTCGGCGGGGCAGCTCGCGGAGAACGGCGTCGTCCGCAGCGCGCAGTCCGGCCGGTGGTCCACAATGGACTGGGCGGGCCCGCTGCGGGAGCAGGACATGGTGCTCGTGCTCGGCATCGCCGCGATCATCCTGGTCGCCCTGGCGTCGCTTCGCCGCAGACCAGGCCTCCTCGTCCCCGCGCTGAGCGTCCTCGTGCTCCCGCTCATCACGGCGCAGCTGCTCAAGCTGTACGTCCTCGAACGCCCCGAGCTGCCCGACGGTGGTTACGGACCGGCCCACAACAGCTTCCCGAGCGGACACGTCAGCGCCGCCATGGCGATCCTGATGGCGCTCGCCTTCGTTCTGCCCCAACGGTTCCGCCCGGTGATCATCGGAATGGGCGGCGTCGCCGTCGCCTGGGTCGCGTCGTCGACCATCGCGCTGGGCTGGCACCGGCTGAGCGACACCGCGGGCGCCTGCCTTCTGGGCGCGTCGTTCGCCTGCCTCCTCGCCGCCTGGCTGACCACCCTGCGCCGGGATCTGCGCCGCACGCCCGCCTGGATCGTGGCGATGGCCGCTGTCCTGCCGACGGCGCTCGTGCTGATCGGGTTCGCGGTGCTGAGCACGGCGACCGACGGCGCCGCCCAGTTCGTCGCCGCACTGGTGCTGGCCGCGCTGGCCGCGGTGGGCGTCGTGCTGATCGCGCTGTGGCCGCTGCGCGGTTCCGCGTTCGAGCGGCGGGCCGTCGTGGAGACCAGGGTGATC
This sequence comes from Amycolatopsis sp. cmx-11-51, assembly GCF_047608665.1. Lineage (NCBI taxonomy): Bacteria > Bacillati > Actinomycetota > Actinomycetes > Pseudonocardiales > Pseudonocardiaceae > Amycolatopsis > Amycolatopsis sp. cmx-11-51. The sequence goes on from NZ_JADNQO010000002.1 coordinate 808,721, forward strand.
GACGACCTGCTCGAGACTCGCCTCGTGACCCGCCGCTGACGCGGGTCGTCCGAGGTGCCCCGAATGTCACGTATGGGACGGTTACGTCTCATACGTGACATCGGTGTTTGGGGGCGCCGGTACCGAGTCGGTCACCTCACAACGGCGGCGCGTGAAGGCGTGGGAAGCGCAACCTCGCCGCGTGAAGGACGCTTTCCCCGCATGCCATGCGGCGAAAGTCCCCATCGCCCCGTACTCAAGACAGTCCTTCACCACTCGCGCCGCGAGTCCCCGGCCCGGCTCAACGGTGGCGCAGGAACCCGCGGTGAAGGAGGATTCACCGCCAAAGCCGAACGGGCCAGCACGACCCGGTTCCGCCCACCCCGCTTCGCCTCGTACATCGCCGAGTCCGCCGCACGGAAGAGCTCGCCGTAGTCCGTGGAGTTCTCCGGCGAGAGCCCGACGCCGATCGACACGGTGCACCCGTAGGTCGGCCCCACCGCACGGGGTTCGTTGGTGGCGTGCCCGCTGGCGAGTTCCGTCAGGCCGGTGATCGCGGTGGCGGCGACGGCCGCGCGGATCCGCTCGGCGATCCGCATGGCCTCCACCCGCGTGGTGTCCGGCAGCAGTACGGCGAACTCCTCGCCGCCCCAGCGCCCGACGACGTCGGAGGCGCGCGTGTTCTGCCGGAGTACCGCGCTGACGCAGCCGAGCACGATGTCGCCGCCGGAATGCCCGTACTTGTCGTTCCACTGCTTGAAGTGGTCGAGGTCCAGCATCAGGAACGCCGTCGGCCGCCGGTCGGTCTGATCTTCCAGCAGCCGCAACGCCGCCGGGGCGTGGAAGGACTCCTCGGTCAGCAGCCCGGTCTTCCGGTCGCGCTGGCTGCGCGCGATCGTGTCCGCCAGCGCCTGCGAGAGCCGGGTCGAGCGCAGCGCCACGCCGATCATCACCAGCGGCACCAGCGCGATGTTGACCGCGCCGAGGATCGTGGTGCACGCGGCGAGTTGCAGCGCGTAGACGAAGTCCGCGTTGTCCGCCCAGCTGCCGACCAGCTTCTGCCGCCGCCAGCCGCCCCATGCCAGGCCGCGCGCGATGCTGATCAGAAGCGTCTGCGACCCGAAGTACCAGAGCGCGGTGCCGACCAGCGCGACGGCGGCGTACACGATGTCGCCCGCTCGCTGGGGGAGCGTGCCCGATGCGAGCCAGGTGTGCAGCGACGTCAGTTCGGTGATCGTGTGCACGCCGAGCATGGACGCGGCGTGCGCGGCGGTGGTGAAGAGGAACGTCGTCATCGCCTTGTGCGCGATGGAGTACCGCTGCACGCGCACCATCAGCAGCAGCGCGAGCGACAACGTCGGCGGCAGCAGGACGGCCGCGCTGCCCAGCCAGACGGCGGTCTGGTCGATGTGCTCACCGCGCCGGTCGTCGGCGCGCCGCTGTTCCTCGGGATGCTGGGTCTGGATGAGATACCAGACGGCACAGCCCGCGATCACGCCGAAGCGGACGAGGTCCGTGGTCGTGACAGTGACCTTGAAGGCGCTGTAAAGGGCCCAGATCGCGACCGCGATCTCGGTGCCGAGCATCCAGAAGACCGCCGCGGGCGGCAGGCGCCACAGTTCCCACCCCGCCGGATGCCGCAGGGTGTTCGAGGCTCGGCCACGAAGCCGCCAGACGCGGGCGGCGGCGAGACCGACGGTGTCGGCGAAACTCCGTGGCGAACCGCCGGGCCGCTCGGAGACCTGCTTGCCCAACTCGCTGACGAGGGCCACCTCCATCCGTTACGCACCGCACCCGCTTCGATCTTGCTGGTCACCACAAGGGGGTGACAGGGGGACCGCGTTGACGATCGCGTGAGACAGCCCAATACCTGCGTTCGCCGGACGCGAAACCGCCTCAAACTGGCAGGGTGGCTCGTATGTCCGATGCCGCATACGACGACACCGCGGTCCCTGTGCTGTTCGGCCCGGAGTTCGACAGGGATCCGTCGCCCGCCTACGAATGGTTGCGCGTGAACGCCCCGGCGTTCCGGCTTCCGCTGCCCGGCGACACCTGGACCTGGCTGCTGACCCGGCACGCGGACGTCGTTTCCGCGATGGCCGACCCCCGGCTGTCCAAATGCCCGTCCGTGGCCGCGGAACACTGGCGCAAGGCCAATCTCGGGTTGCCCGCCGACCACCGGCCGACGCTCATCGGGCATATGAACAACGTCGAGGGCGACGAACACGCGCGGCTGCGCAAGGCCTGCGCCGGCGCGTTCGGCCCGCGGCGATTGCAGCACATGCGCGACCGCACACATCAGCTCGCGAACGAGCTGCTCGACCCGATCCTGAAACGCGGCGAGGGCGATCTCGTCGAAGATTTCGCGTACCCGCTGGGAATCCGGTCGATCTGCGAACTGATCGGCATCCCGGACAGCCTCCTGGACGAGGTCCGCCCGCCCGCGCTGGTGGTCGCCGCCGGCGACGTCACCGACATGCCGTCGATGCTCAAGGCGACCGACGACCTGGACAAACTGCTCGCCGACGTCGTCGCCCGGAAACGCGCCGAACCCGGCGCGGACCTGATCAGCGACCTGCTCACGCAGGAAGCCGACGGCAAGCTCACCGAAGAAGAGGTCGCGGCGACGGCGTTCCTGTCGCTGATCGCCGGGCACGAGACGACGATCAGTCTCATCGCCTCCACCGCGCTGACCCTCATCACCCATCCCGAGGAGGCGGCCCGCGCCCGCGACGACGGCTCCCATCTGACGCTCGTCATCGAGGAGGTCCTGCGCCGCGACACCCCGCTGCAGAACACCAGCTGGCGCTTCGTCACCGAGCCGATGGAACTCGCCGGGCAGCGGATGGAGGCTGGCGACCCGATCCTGTTGTCGTTGCTGGCGGCCAATCGCGACCCGGAGGTCCACCCCGAACCGCTCGCCTTCCGCCCGGGCGAGCGGCCGGTGCGGCACGTGGCCTTCGGGCTCGGCCCGCATATCTGCATCGGCGCCGCGCTCGCGCGGATGCAGGCGTCCGCGGCTTTGGAGACGCTGTTCGCCCGCGCGCCGTCGATGACGCTGACCGTGCCCGAAGACCGGCTCGTGTGGTGGCCGAGCGCCATCACCCGCGGCCTGCACAACCTGCCCGTGAAGCTCTAGACGGCGGGAGCTGAAGGGGACCATGCCCGCATGCGATGCGGTGAAGGGCGCTTTCACCGCATCGCATGCGGGGAAAGTCCCCTTCAGCTCCCCGCTCTAGGCGGCGCCTTCGAGGCGGCCGCGCAGCACGCTCGCCTTTCGGTCGTCCAGGTCCATGACGAGCTGGAGCGCGTCGCGCCAGACCGTCATGGCCTCTTCGGTGCGCCCCTGCGCGGCCAGCGCGCAACCGCGTTCGTCGAGCGCGTCGGCCTGGCCCCAGACGTCGCCGCAGTTCCGGTAGGCGGTGAGCGCCTGCTCGCAGTACCCGAGCGCCTGCTCCGGATCACCGAAGCGGCGGCAGGTCCTGGCGAGCGGCACCAGCGCGAAGCCCATGCCGTGCTGGTCGGCGTCCTTCGCATACGCGTCGAAGGCGCGAAGCCCGTGGTCGAGGGCGAGGTCTCGTTCACCGAGGTCGCGGTAGGCGCGGCCGAGGTGGACCCGCGCGGTCGCTTCACCGAGCTGGTAGCCGATCCGGGCGTTCACCGCCACGCTCTGTTCGATCAGCCGCACGGCTTCGGCGTAGTCCTCCCGTTCGTGCGCGATATTGCCGAGCCCCACCAGCGCCCAGCCAAGGCTCGGATTCTCGCCGATCTCGCCGGAGATGTCGACGGCCTGGCCGTACAGCTCGTGCGCACGGTCGAGGTCGCCGCGCCGCCGGTGCGCCTCGGCGAGGTTGATCGCCGACCACGCCAGCCCGCCGAGGTCACCGCCCGCCGTCGCGGACTCGATCGCGACGTCATGGCTGGAGATCCACGTCTGCCACGGCCTGCCGAGCAGGTGGTAGTCGAACATCTCCACCGGCAGCCGCCAGCCGATCTCGTACAGCCCGTGGTCCAGCGCCAGCCGCGCGACGCCGGTGATGCTCGGCATCTCCGACGCGCACCAGATGTAGGCCTCGTCGAAGGTGTCGAACCGGATCGGCTCGACACCTTCGGGGGCGGGGCCGAGGTCGATGTGGTGATCGCGGGCCGGCGTCAGCGTCCAGCTCGCCGCGTTGGCCGCGTAGAGGTACCAGTGGGTCAGCCGGGATACCGCGGCCTGCCGCTCTTCCCGCCATTGTTCGGAGGCGGCTTCTTCGGCGGCGTAGACGCGGAGCAGGTCGTGGAACCGGTAATACTGAGCGCCGACCTGCTGGACGAGATGCGCCTGCACGAGTTTGTCCACGAGCCGTCGCGCGTCGTGTGCGGGCAGCCCGGCGAGCGCGGCCGCCGCGTCCGCGGTGAACCGCGGGCCGGGGTGGAGGCCGAGCAGCCGGAACATGCGGGCGGTGTCGGCCTCGAGCGCGCGGTAGGACCAGCTGAAGGTGGCCCGGACCCCGACGGCGTCGTCGTCGACCGCGAGCAGTTCCAGCCGCCGTCCCTCGGCGACCAGTTCGCGGGCGAGGTCGCCGACACTCTGATGCGGATGCGTGGCGACCCGTTCGGCGGCGATGTTCACCGCCAGCGGTAGTGCCGCGCACAGCCGGACGAGCCTGTTGACGCCTTCGGGGTCGCTCGCCGCGCGTTCGTCGCCGATGAGGTCTGCCATGAGCCGGGTCGCTTCGAGTTCTTCCAGCGGGTCCAAGGAAACCTGGACCGCGCCGCTGCCGACGACCAGTCCCGAAAGCCGTCGCCTGCTGGTGATCAGCACGGTGGTGTCGGGGGTGCCGGGCAGTACCGGCCGCACCTGGTGCGAGTCGAGGGCGTTGTCCAGCACGACGAGGGTGCGCTGGCCGCGCAGCAGGCCGCGCAGGAGCGCGAGCCGCATGTGGTCCTCGGCGGGGATGCGGTCGGGGCGGACGCCGACGCAGCGGAGGAGGTCGTCGAGGATGTCCGCGGGTTGCGCGGGTGAGCCCGCCGCGTAGCCACGCAGATCCGACCAGAGAACGCCGTCGAACTCCTCCTGCCGCCGGTTCGCCCATTTCAGCACGAGCGCGGTCTTGCCGACTCCGGGCGGCCCGGCCACGAAGACCACTTTGGCCGGTCCGGCGAGTGCTTTCTCGTCGAGCAGGGCGAAGTGCTCTTCGCGGCCGACGAAATGACTCGGTGGCGGGGGAAGATGAACGTACGGTTCCGCGCGGGCGGCTTCGGCGAGCACGATCAGCGTCCCGCCCGCCTCCAGCGCGCGATCGCAGGCTTCGGCGAATTCAGCACTCGGCGGGGTCAGGCCGCGTTCGGCCCGGCTGATGAGACTCTTGTCGACATAGGCGAGTTTCTGGAGCTCGCGCAAAGCCAGTCCTTTGGCCTGCCGCCGTTGGCGCAGCGCGCGTCCGAAAGCCCACGCGGCCGTCGAAACCGGCCTGGGTTCCGCCCGTGCTTTCCCGGTCTCCCCGGATCTGGCCGAGCCGGAATTCTCGGTCACCAGAAGCACCTTTCTCCCTGCCCGCGGCAGATCGTGCCACAACGGCGCGACGGCCGGCAGGGCCATCTGCCGAACCGCCGCTGGGCGGAACGGCTCCGCGTGAGACAACCTTCCCATTACATGGGTCACAAGACGGCCACCGGGTATACGGAGGTGCGAAGACAGCCCCCAAACTGTGCGAGAACGCGCCCGTTCCCCACCGGCGCACCAGTCGAAAGGGAGGTGGATCATGCGCGACCGCGAAATGTGAGCAGGCCCTGTTCCGCCTTGCGAACAACCGGGCGAGTATTGATCTCCTCGCTTGCCGGTCGTGGTCGTCTTTTCCCGGCGGCCACGACCGTGACCCTTCGGAACATGTAGGACCGCTTAACGTCGGTGTAGATCTTTTCACTTGTCCTGATGAGTCGTCCGAGGCAGCTTGGAGAGGTATCGAGCGGCCCGGCGAAAGGAACGAAGTGAGCATCGGCGCGCCAGGAACCCTCGTCCGGATGGGCGTTCTCGCCCTGTTGTGGGGATCGGGGTTCCTCTGGATCAAACTCGCGTTGGCCGGGCTCTCGCCCATCCAGGTCACCGTCATCCGCTGCGCACTCGGCGCGGCCGTCCTTCTCGTACTGAGCCGCTGGGCCGGGCAACGCCTTCCGCGTGAGCGCCGGATCTGGGGCAGGCTCCTCGTCGCCGCCTTCTTCTGCAACGCCCTGCCGTTCGCGTTGTTCGGCATCGGTGAGCTGACCGTGGATTCCGGCATCGCCGGCGTGATGAACGCGACGACCCCGTTGTGGTCGTTGCTGATCGGCATCGGGATCGGCAGCGAACGCCGGATCACCGCGATCCGCGGTGGCGGGCTGATCCTCGGTTTCGCCGGCATCCTGCTGATCTTCGCGCCCTGGCAGAAGAGCGGCCTGCTCGGCTGGGGGACGCTGGCCCTGCTCGGTGCCGGCATCAGCTACGCCATCGCTTTCGCTTACCTGGGCCGGAAACTCGTCGGGCAGGGCGGCCCGATCGCGCTCTCCGCCGCGCAGTTGCTGACCGCCACCGTGCTGAGCGCGCTCGCGCTGCCGTTCGACGCCTCACCGACCGGGCCGCTGAACGTGACCGCGTTGGTCGCCGTCGTCGTTCTCGGGATCTTCGGCACCGGCATTACCTTCTACCTCAACTACCGGCTCATCGAGGACGAAGGCGCGACCTCCGCGGCGACCGTCGGCTACCTGCTGCCGGTCGTCTCGGTCACGCTGGGCGCGATCGTGCTCGACGAGGAACTCGGCCCACGGGTGCTCGCCGGGATGGCGGTGGTGCTGATCGGAGTCGTCCTGACGCGCTACGTGAGGTCTTCGGCGAGCAAATCCATCAGCAGCCCGTCGTGCCAGCCGTCGCCCTCGGTGTCGCGTTCGTAGCGGCGCAGCACCCCGACCTCCCGGAAGCCGACGGACTTGTAGCAGCGGATCGCGGCGTCGTTGTCCACTGCGGGATCGATCACCAGCCGGTGATGTCCGCGTTCGTGCACCAGGTGGCTGGCCATCGCGCGGACGGTGTCCGTGCCCAGCCCCCGGCCGTGCGCCGCCGGGTCGAGGAAGAGGTCGAGCGACGCGTGCCGGTACATCGGATCGTCCTCTTCGCCGTACTGGACGAAACCCCGGACGACACCCTCCTCCAGGACGGTGAAGCGGGCCGTCGTGGGATCGTCGAACGGCCAGGTGGGGGAGTCTTCGACCGAACCCCAGCGCGCCCTGACCTCGGCCGTGCCGCGGATTCGGCGCAGTTCCGGGACGTGGGCTTCGGTGACCGGGGTCAGGATCACGATCTCCCCGCGTAACTCGGTGATCAGTTCCCCGCTCCGTCCGCTCGTCCGAATGGCGCCATTCTAGGGAGAAACCCACCGGGACCGCACGAAGACAGGGGGTCTTCTCAGCCTGGATCGGGTATCAACGACAGGGAAGACGGAGGTGGGGTCATGGGGAACCCGTACGAGGAACTGCGCCCGGCAGGGGAACTGGTCGAAGGCGGGGCGACGGCCGTGCGCGCGGTGGTGCTGCGCAAGGCGACCGAGGCGGTGGTCGCGAACGCCCGCGACGCGACGGATTGCCGGATGCTGCTGGAGATGCTCGGGCTGCACTCCCGGCCCGCGGCCCGAGCCGACGACAAGGCCGCCTGAGTCCACTCCGGACCGGGCGCTTCAGCGCCGGGGGAGGACGCAGAACTCGTTGCCTTCCGGATCGGTCATGACCACCCAAGGGTCCGCCTCGGGGTCGTCGACGATCTTGGCGCCGAGTGACACGAGCCGGGCGACCTCTTCGCGCTGGTCGAGTTCGACGGGAGCGATGTCGAGGTGCAGCCGGTTCTTGTCGGACTTCTCCTCGGGCACCGGCTGGAAGAGAAGACTCGGGACGTCCGGGCTCTTCAGCTCGACGTAAGTCACTCCGTGGCCGTCCGTCCACCGCTCGGTTTCGGGAAAGCCGAGTGCTTCCTTCCAGAACGCGGCCAGCGCTTCGGCTTCACGGCAGTCGACGGCGACGGCGAGCATCCGGGTTCGCATCCCTTCAAGGTGCCACGGAAGGGCGAGGTTCGCCGATCAGGTGGGGCGCGGCGTGATCAAGAGCCGCAGGACGTCGGTGAAGAGCGTTTCGGGGACCGCGTCGGCGTCCACCCCGCGCTCGACGGCGAGGCCGTTGGACAGCGCGAGGATCACCACAGCGAGTTGTTCGGCCGGAAGCGGCAATTCCACCGAGTGCGCCCCGGCGGCCTTGCGGATCGCGCGGGTGATGGCCTCCCGCAGCCGGGCCCGGCGTTCCGCGAAACCCGCGTGGATCGCCGGATCCCGCATCGCCAGGCCCCAGTACTCCAGCAGCAGCCGGTGCCAGGTGGCGTCGGTGCCGATTCCGCTCAGCAACCGCGCGCCCGCCTCGGCGGTCGCCTCCTCCAGATCGGCGATCTCGTCGAAGACCGCGGTGGCGGTGCCCATCCGGTCGACGATGTGCTCTTCCATGATCGTCAGCACCAGGTCGTCGCGGCCGCTGAAATTCGAGTACACGGCGCCTTTGGTGAGCCCGGCTTCGGCCGCGATGTCGTTGAGCGAAGTCCCCGCGATGCCTTGGCGGGCGAACACGGCGGTCGCCGCGTCGAGCACGCGCCGCCGGGTTTCGGCCCGGCTCGGGCGGGTGCGCGGAGGACGGGAAGCGGCCATAAATCCGGAGGGTACAACCCGCTGAACTCGAACTCCGGACATTGACTGTGATCTGGCTCATATGGTAGGCAGGCAACTCGATACCGCTCGGTATTGAGTTGGAGGTCCCGTGTTCGCAGTCACCGTCGATGTGCGCCGCGCCATGGCCGTCCTGGCCGCGGCCTTCGTCGCCCTCGCCACCCTGGTGGTCGCCGCACCACCCGTCCGTGCCGCCGATTTGCCACCGAATCCCCGGAACGATCCCTTCTACGCCCAGCCGTCGCCGTTCCCTGACGTCGCACCGGGCACCGTGCTCGACTCCCGGCCGGTCATCGTCCGGGCGCTCGCCCTGCCGCTGCCGATCCGGGCCTGGCAGGTCAAGTACAAGTCCACCGACACCCGGGGCAGGCCGATCGCCGACGTCGCGACCGTCCTGCAGCCGCTCGTCCCACCGCCGGGGCCGCGCAAGCTCGTTTCGTACCAGACCGCGCAGGACGGTCTCACCACCGATTGCGCGCCTTCGTACGTGCTCCGGACCGGGCTGGCCCTGCCCGCCGAGGAACTCGCCCTGATGGTGCCGCTGCTCGCCGCCGGGCACACCGTCGTCACCGCGGACTACGAGGGCCCCGATTCACAGTGGACGGCCGGGCTCAACACCGCGCACGGTGTCCTCGACGGAATCCGTGCGGCACAACGCTTCGCGCCCGCGCGGCTGAACGGCGCGGCCACACCGACGGCGTTGATGGGCTACTCCGGTGGTGCGCTGGCGAGCCAGTGGGCCAACGAGATCCAGCCGTCGTACGCGCCGGAACTGAAGTTCGCCGGTGTCGCGGCGGGCGGGGTCCCGGCCGACATGGGATACATCGCGCGGCAGATCGACGGCGGGCCGCTGTCGGGTGTCTACATCGGAGCGGCCGTCGGACTCAGCCGGGCGTATCCGGAGATCGACCTCGAGACCCTGCTCAACGCGCGCGGCAAGGCGGCTTTCGTCGAGGTCGGGAAGCAGTGCATCGACCGGTTCAGTGTCGGGCAGGCGTTCCGTCGCATGGCCGACTACGTGACCGTGCCGGAACTGCTCGACGTCCCGGCGGTGAAACAGGTGATCGCCGAGAACGTCATGGGCGGGCACAAGCCGGGCTCGCCGACGTACTTCTACCAAGGGATCTTCGACGAACTGACACCGATCCCACCGGTCGACAAGCTGGTCGCGAAGTACTGCGCGGCCGGGGTGAAGATCAAGTACGACCGGATCCCCGTCGGCGAACACGTCACCGTGGCGGTACAGGGCGCACCCGGCGCGCTGGCCTACGTCAACGACCGGCTCGCCGGGAAACCGGTGCCGAGTTCCTGCTGATCACCGGCATACTCGCCTGATGGCTTTCTTCGACATCGAGGGTTACGAACCCGTGTGGCTCTTCGGGCTCAAGACGATCCGGAGGGCACACGGGGACCGGTTGCGCGCACTGGTGGGCAAGCGGCTCCAGTGCGTTTACCTGACCTGGTATGTCGAATACGGCGAGTGGCTCCAGGACGCGCCTGTCGTGGTGGACTTCGGTGACGAGCGGCTGGAGGTCACGCACTGGAAGTTCGACGAGCTTTCCCTGACCTGGAACACGATCGACCCGTACGGCAGGTCCGAATGGGACTGGGGAGACCCGGCGGAACCGAGCCCGCTCCGGTGGCGGCAGGACATCTACCCCGAACTGTCCGCTTTGGAAGGTCAGGTGCTCCAGGACGTCGAACTGCTCGAATCCACGTACAAGGGCGTGGCCGGGAGCATGGTCGCACTCGGCTTCGTCTTCCCGCGCGGCCGGTTCACCGTCTTCAACGCCATGGACGAGAACGGGCTCGAGTACACGGAGCCCGGTGCGGACTACCGGAAGCATTCCCTGGCAGGCTGAAAAACCGGATGCTTCGGCCGCCGATCTCGGCGATACTTCCCGGCATGTCCCGGATCAAACTGGCCGAAGCGCTCGCTTTGCGCGCCGACGCGACGAAGAAGGTGGAGGCGTTGCGCGCCCGGATCGTCGACAACGCGCGGCACCAAGAGGGCGAGGAGCCCGCGGAGAACGCGGCCGCCCTGCTCGTCGACGCCGAAACCGCGCTGGGCGAACTGGAATCGTTGATCCAGCGGATCAACCGGACCAACGCCGCGACCCCGCTCGGGGAAGGCACGATCACCGACGCGATCGCGCGCCGCGACGTCCTCCGGCTCCGGCACGGCGTCCTCACCGCGGCCGCCGACGCCGCGGCGGGCCGCAACCAAGGCGGCTACGGACGTCAGCTCCGTTCGGAACTCCGGTATCTCTCCGCGCTCCCGGTCGCGGAACTGCGGTCCCGCGCGGATCGGGTCGCGGGGGAGATCCGGGTGGTCGACGTCGAAATCCAGCGCACCAACTGGGAGACCGACCTCCTGGACTGAACGTGGAAAGCAGGTAGCCCTCCGGGAAGCGGGCACAAGCCGAGAGCCGGCGGTTCACCGGCTCACCTCCTGGCACGTGGCGGGCAGCGTGGGGTTCGACTCCCCGATCACAACTCCGCCCAGCACGACGCACAGGTGACGGCGCAAACGGCACAGCTCATCACCACGTGCCGGTCCCGGAAGGCGAGGGTGGGTACGGGGCCTTTCCACGTTCCGCAAGTAGTCCTCTAATTGCTGCGCGCTCCGCCGAGCCGCAAGTAGTCCTCTGGTTGCGGTCGCATTCCCGTCATCCGAGTGGTGTTCCTGACACCCTCCGCCTCGTCGAGGCATGGGCGGACCTGATCGACTCTGTGCCAAGGTGAAGAGCGGAACAACCCCAAGAGCCCAGGCGGTGACCCGGATGGCACTGAAGATCGGTTACAAGGCGTCGGCCGAACAGTTCGGCCCGCGCGACCTCGTCGAGTACTCCGTGCTCGCCGAACAGGTCGGGCTGGACAGCGTGATGGTCAGCGACCATTTCCAGCCATGGCGGCACCAGGGCGGGCACGCGCCGTTCTCGTTCGCGTGGATGGCGGCGGTCGGCGAGCGCACCGAGCGGGTCGTTCTCGGCACCAGTGTGCTGACGGCGACCTTCCGCTACAACCCGGCCGTGGTAGCGCAGGCGTTCGGCACCCTCGGCAGCCTGTACCCCGGCAGGGTGCTGCTCGGTGTCGGCAGCGGTGAGGCGCTCAACGAGGTAGCGGTCGCCCGCATCGAATGGCCCGCGTTCAAGGAACGGTTCGCGCGCCTGCGCGAGGCGATCGAACTGATGCGCAAACTGTGGTCAGAAGAGCGTGTCACGTTCGAAGGCGAGTACTACCAGACCACCGACGCGACCGTGTACGACCGTCCCGAGGGCGGCGTGCCGATCTACATCGCGGCCGGCGGTCCGGTGATGGCGAAGTACGTCGGCAAGCAGGGTGACGGCTTCATCTGCACCAGCGGCAAGGGCATGGACCTCTACACCGAGAAGCTGCTGCCCGCGGTCGCGGAAGGCGCGGAGCAGGTCGGCCGGAGCACCGGCGACATCGACAAGATGATCGAGATCAAGCTGTCCTACGACCCGGATCCGGCGCAGGCGCTGGAGAACACCCGGTTCTGGGCACCGCTCTCCCTGACGCCGGAGCAGAAGGCGGGCATCGAGGACCCGGCCGAGATGGAGAAGGCCGCGGACGCGCTGCCGATCGAGCAGGTCGCGAAACGCTGGATCGTCACGTCCGACCCGGCCGACGCCGTCGAGCAGATCAAGCCGTACGTCGAGGCGGGCTTCAACCACCTCGTCTTCCACGGCCCCGGCCACGACCAGGAGCGCTTCCTGCGCTCGTTCTCCGAACAGGTCGTCCCTGGTCTCCGCGAACTCGGCTGATCCGGTACGGGTGGCGGCACCGGTCGCGCGGCGCCGCCACCCGGCTGGTGAGACCTCGCCGACCGTTCCGGTCGCCGCTGGGTTTCCTTTCGTCCGTGCCCGCGCTTTCGGCATGGCCATCCCGACAATCAGGCGCATCGGCGCCCTCGGGGTCGACGCGGGTTTCGGCGATGGCCGCGGTCACGAGGACAGTGCGGCGATGAACTCGGCCTCGATCAGCAGATCACGTACGACAACCGGTATGAGATCGGCGAGGAGTTCCTCGCCGAACCGTCGCCACAGCGGACACCGGTGTTCCTTCGCCGCCAAACACGCCGAGCTGTGTTCATCATGGGCATTCGACCGACGTCCGCCGTCAGGCGGCGTAATTCGGCCGCGATCCGAGAGCGTCGAGTTCTTCGCGCTCGTGACCCCGATCGTCGCCGAGACCGACGAAGCCGCGTTCACCTTGTTCGGCGGGTGGACCGGAATCGACCTTTCCGGCTATTCGCTGATCGAGATCCTCGAACCCGTCGGTGATCGACCTCGTGGTGCCGGAAGGCGAGACCCTGCGGGAGAGCATCCAGGAACCCGGTCAGGTGCGGTTTCGTGACGACCACCCAGGCGCCCGTTACCGCCGCGATTAGTCCTCTAGTTGCGGTCTCGCGCGCCACCGCGACGACGGGGTCCATCGCCGCGTCGCGGGTCTGCCACCCGCCGAACTGTGTCGTCCGGCGGGCCGATGACGACCGGGAAGCCGTCGAAGCGTTCGTCCAGGTCGCTCAGGACTCGGTGACGAGCTTGCCGAGTTCCTGCTCGAAGTCGAACCATTCCGGCTCGGAACCGGCGGGCACCACGTCGTAGGTGAGGTCGAGGAACTCGGCCAGCTCCTGCGCCGGAGCTTCGAGCACCGCGCTGCCGTCGGGCGCGCTGAGCGCGAAAATCACGATCGAGGCGTCGTCTGCCGGGCTGATGATCACGTCGCCCTCACCTGATGGGGTGAGGAGGCCGTCCGCGAGCAGGTCACGGCCGAACATCCAGCGGACCGTCCCGCCGCCCGAGTGGTAGGCCACCACAACGGCGTAGGGGTCTTCCGGGTCGTACTCGAGATCGGCCTGGACGGGGAGTGGGTCCGCACCGAAAGTGCGCAGACCGAAGACGATCGTCCCCCGGATGAGGTCAGTTTCCTTGTCCAACGCTTCAGCCCCTTACGTTCGGTTGCTGTTGATCTTCAGCTATGGATAACGCAATGTGAAGCCTTTTCGTGACCCGAGTCGACAACTTTCACACGTTCGGCTGAGAGCTGTGTCTCATGTGCTCACGGACGGTTCCAGCCGTGTACGTGCGGTGAGCAAGCGGGATAAGCGATCATCCGTGCAAAAGAAAGAGATTCCGCACGTGCATATTCCGGTGAATGAAAATAGCCAACCATTCGGCGGATGGAATCGGTATTCTTCGAGGTTAGCATCGGCACTGCGTCGTTCGCTAAATTCGGGAGTCCGACGTGGCCCCGTTCTGGACCTCGACGAGCTTGGTCGTTGCGGATCGGGGAGGAGATCGAGTAATGGGTGTGCGAATCACCGTCACCATTCCGAAGGAAGAGCTCCGGAGGCGTGAGGCCGTTCACGGGTCGTCGCGGCGGCGGGAGCTCCAGGGCTGCGTGCTGCCCACGCCTCGGGCAGGCAACGGGACCGAACCGGCTGTGCCGAAGGTCCAAGGACGCCGCGGTGATTGAGCGGCTCCCGATGCGCGTCGGACAGGCCGACATCGATCGGCTCGAAGGCGTCATCGGCACGCTCCGCGCGCGCGACTACCGGGAGGGTGGCGGGGCGTGCCGCGAACTTCTGCGGGTGCTGGAACCCTACGGTGTGGCACTGCGGCGGGGGATGATGTCCGAGGCACTGGCGCGGAGGCTGGCCGGCGTGGTCGCGGATCTGCACAACCTGGTGGGCTGGACGGAATTCGACTCGGGCCGCCCCGTCCGGGCGGAGCGGCACTTTCGTCGTGCGCTCGAACTCGCGGCGGAGGCGGACAACGACGACCTGGCCGCCAACATCCACTACCGGCTCGGCCGGATGTACCTGCATCACCGCTCTCCGGCGGAGGCGCTCGCCCAGTTCGCTCAGGGGCAGCTCGCGGCACGCCGGGCGGGAACGCCGCTGTCGCAGGCGATCCTGTCGGCGAACGAGGCTTGGGCCTACGCGTTGCTTGGTGATGTCCGCCAGGCGCTCGACGAGCTTTCCCTTGCCCCGGAGCACTTCGCCAGTTTCTCGGGCGACGCCGCCCCGTCGTGGTCCGCCTTCTTCACGGCCAATGACATGGCCGCGATGATCGGCATGGTGCGCACCGAACTCGCCAGGCTCGTCGACGTCAGCCACAGCCGGGAGGCCATCCCCGCGCTCGCCGAGGCCATCGACGGCTACGGCCCGGACATGGTGCGCAGCCGGTCGCTGACGATGATCTGGCTCGCCGTCGACCACGCCCTGGAAGGCGACCTCGACCGCGCGGCGGAGGTCGGCCTCGCCGCGATGGAGATCGCAAACGGAATCCGTTCCGCGCGTACGCGGGATCGTTTGCGGCCGCTGTCGGAATGCGTGCGTAGGCGAGTGGATGACATTAACGCGCGGGATCTCCTTGACCGGATCGCGACATTTCGTGCCAGCGCCTGAGCGCCGGAGAATAGGTGGAGGAATGACCGGATCAATTGCACTGGGCGTAGGCTCGCGGGCATGAAACGGACTTCGTTCGCGCAGTGGCCGTGTTCGATCGCGCGCACCATGGACCTGCTCGGCGACTGGTGGACGCCGCTGGTCCTGCGGGAGGCGTTCTACGGGATCCGCCGGTTCGACGAGTTTCAGCAGGAACTCGGCATCGCGCGGAACACCCTCGCCGACCGGCTGCGCCGCCTGGTCGGTGAGGGGTTGCTGGAGAAGCGGGCCTACCAGGCCGATCCGGTCCGTTACGACTACGTGCTGACCGAGAAGGGCGCCGATTTCTACGGTGTGCTCGCCGCGATGACGCGCTGGGGTGACCGTTGGCTCTCCGGCGAGGCCGGACCGCCCATCACCCTCCACCACGACGCCTGCGGGCATGACACGCACGCGGAGGTCGTCTGCGCGCACTGCGCCGGGTCGCTCACCGCGGAGAACACCCGGGCGCGGCTCGGGCCGGGCTACCCGCCGAAGCTGGCGAATCGTCCCGATGTAGTGCGCCGCTTCGCCACACAGCAAGGTTTGACAACGTAAGTCCATCTACGCAACTATCGAGGTCACGAGGATGGAGAGGTGGCCGCGATGGAGTGGACCGGCGCCAAATACGCCGACGAACCGACGGTCGAGGTCCAGGTCTGGGTCGATGCCGTTCCGGAGCGCGTCTGGTCGATCGTCTCGGACGTGCGGCTGATGCCGGAGATGAGCCAGGAACTCCAGTCGGCCGAATGGTGCGACGGCGCGGCCGGTGACGCCGCGGTCGGCAGGCGGTTCGTCGGCCGCAGCAAGCACGACGCGCTCGGCGAATGGGAGACGACGTCGCACGTCGTCGAATGCGAGGCGCCGCGCGCCTTCACCTGGGCGGTCCATGATCCCGAGACGCCGACCGCGTTGTGGCGGTTCACGCTGGAACCCGAGAACGGCGGTACGAAGCTCCGGCAGTGGATGCGGCTGGGGCCGGGCCGGTCGGGCCTTTCGCTGGCGATCGAGCAGATGCCGGACAAGGAGGAGAAGATCGTCTTCGTCCGGCTGCGTGAATTCGAGAACGCGATGACCGGGACCCTCGCCGCGATCAAGCAGCGGGCAGAGGCGGCAGGCGCGTGATGCGGACGGCGACCACGGTCGAGGCCTCGCGTGGCTGGCGGGACACGCTGGATTTCGTGCTGGAGGCGGAAAAACTCGGCCTCGACGACTGCTGGGTCGCCGAGGCGTGGGGATCGGACGCGCCGTCCGTGCTCGGCTATCTCGCCGCGCGGACCGAGCGGCTCCGGCTCGGCTCGGGGATCATCCAGCTCGGCACGCGGAGCCCGGTCGCGATCGCGCAGGCCGCGCTGACGCTCTCGGAGCTTTCCGGCGGCCGGTTCGCCCTCGGGCTCGGGGCCTCGGGGCCGCAGGTGATCGAGGGGCTGCACGGCGTTCCGTTCGCCCGCCCGTTGTCGCGGATGCGCGAAACGGTCGCGATCATCCGCCAGGCGTTCGCGGGGGAGAAGATCTCGTTCACCGGCAAGGAGTTCGAGATCCCGCTGCCGGGTGATGCCAAGCCGATGCGGCTGTCGACGACGCCGAATCCGGACATCCCGATCCACCTGGCCACGCTCTCACCGAAGCTGCTGGAGCTGACCGGCGAGGTCGCGGACGGCTGGCTGGGCACCAGTTTCGTCCCGGAGGGGGCGCGGGCCTACTTCTCGCATCTCGACGCCGGCCTCGCGAAGGCTGGCCGGTCGAGGGCGGACCTCGAAGTCTGCCAAGGCGCCGAGGTCGCGTTCGCCCGGGACGAGGACGAGTTGCGTGGCATGGTCGCGGGCCGCAAGGCCGAACTCGCGTTCAGTCTCGGTGGGATGGGTTCGGCGAAGACGAACTTCTACAACAACGCCTACAGCAGGCAAGGCTGGGCCGAGGCCGCCGCGGCGGTGCGGGAGCGCTGGCAGGCGGGCGACCGGGAAGGCGCCGCCGCGCTGGTGACCGACGAAATGGTGCTCGGCACGACGCTGATCGGCACCGAACCGATGGTGGCGCGACGGCTGAGTGTCTGGCGTGACGCCGGGGTCGACACGGTCCGGCTGTACCCGGCGGGGGAGACGGTCGCCGACCGGCTCGCCACCCTCGGTCGCGCACTGGACCTGGTCCGCGCGCTGGGCTGAATGCCCGCGCCGGTTGAGGTGACCGGCCGAGCGCGGCCGTTCCCGCCTGCTCCAAGCGGGTAGAACTTGTTTCACTTTTGTGCCCGGCTGGAGAACATGACCTCGCTCGGTCCCCACGCGAGGAGGATTCATGGGTCCCGACCCCCGCTTGTCCCGGCGCCAGGTTCTGCGCGGTACCGCCGCCGGTGCCGGGATCGCGCTCGCTTCGGGACTACCGTTCGCCGGAACGGCTTCGGCCGACGCCGCGGTGATCGGCGAGTACGACGTCGTCGTGGTTGGCGCGGGAGCGGCCGGGATGACCGCCGCGCTGACGGCGGCCAAACGCGGGCTCAGCTGTGTCGTGCTGGAGAAAGCGGCGAAGTTCGGCGGTTCGGCCGCCCGGTCGGGGGCGGGGATCTGGATTCCTGGCAACTCGGTGCTCGCCGCGGCCGGCGTCCGCGACACCCCGGAAGAGGCCGCACGGTACTTGGCCGCCGTGGTCGGCCCGTCGATCCCCGCCTCACGACAGCAGGCGTTCCTCGCCAACGGCCCGGCGATGCTCTCATTCGTGATGGCCAACAGCCCGCTGCGGTTCCGGTGGATGGAGGGCTACAGCGACTACTACCCGGAACTGCCGGGCGGGAAGCCGGGCGGGCGCTCGATCGAACCCGATCAACTCGACGGGAACGTCCTCGGCGCTGAACTGGCCAACCTGAACCCGCCCTATCTCGCCACGCCCGCGGGGATGGCCGTCTTCAGCGCGGACTACAAATGGCTCGCGCTGGCCGCGGTCAACCCGAAGGGCGCCGCGGTGGCCGCCACCTGCCTCGCCCGCGGCACGGCCGCCGCGCTCGCCGGACAGAAACCGCTCACCATGGGGCAATCGCTGGCCGCCGGCCTGCGGGCCGGGTTGCGGCGCGCCGGTGTCCCGGTCTGGCTGAACACGCCTCTGACCGATCTCGTCATCGAGAACGGGAAGGTCACCGGTGTGACCGTCGCGGCAGGTGTGGTGAAAGCGCGGCGCGGCGTCATCGTCGGTTCCGGCGGGTTCGAGCACAACGCCGCCATGCGGGCGAAATACCAGCGCCAGCCGATCGGTACACAGTGGACGGTCGGCGCCCGGTCGAACACGGGCGACGGGATCCTCGCCGGAAAACGGGCCGGAGCGGCGTTGGACCTGATGGACGACGCCTGGTGGGGCCCGGCGATCCCGCTGCCCGGCGAGCCCTACTTCTGCCTCGCCGAGCGGACGCTTCCCGGCGGACTGATGGTGGACGCGGCGGGCAAACGGTTCGTCAACGAAGCGGTGCCGTACAGCGACGTCGTGCACACGATGTACGACCGGAACCCGAGTTCGCCCACCATCCCGGCGTGGCTGGTCGTCGATCAGCATTACCGCAACCGGTATCTCTTCCGCGACGTCGCGCCGCTGCTGCCGCTTCCCGATGAGTGGTACTCGGCGGGCGCGGTCAAGAAGGCGTGGACCGTGGAGGCGCTCGGCGCCGCGATCGGCGTTCCGCCGCAGGCGTTGCGTGCCACGGTCAACCGGTTCAACGGCCAGTCACTGTCCGGTGTGGACAGTGACTTCCGCCGGGGCGCCAGTGTCTACGACCACTACTACACCGACCCGTACGTCCTGCCGAACTCGTGCCTCGCCGCGCTCTGGGAACCCCCGTTCTACGCGTTCAAGATCGTCCCGGGCGACCTCGGTACCAAGGGTGGCATGCGCACCGACGCGCGGGCGCGGGTCCTGCGAGCGGACGGCTCGGTCATCTCCGGGTTGTATGCCGCCGGGAACGCCAGCGCGGCGGTGATGGGCAACAGTTACGCGGGTGCCGGGTCGACGATCGGCCCGGCGATGACCTTCGGGTACGTCGCGGCCAAGGACCTCGCGGATCATCCGTGAGCTGAAGGGGACTTTCCCCTCATGAGATGCGGTGAAGGGCCCCTTCGGCACGTCTGACGCGGGTATGGCGCCCTTCGGCCCTCGGCTAAGGTGGGGCGTTCGCGTGGCATCAAGGGCTGGGGGGGTCCGCCATGATCGTCAAACGTTCCTATCACCACGGGGACCTCCGTCGGGCGCTCGTCCTGGCCGCACGGGAGGCCCTCGTCGAGCGAGGTCCGGAAGGGGTGAGCCTGCGCGGCGCGGTCGCGAAGGTGGGCGCGTCCACCGCGGCGCCGTACCGGCATTTCCGCGACAAGGACGCGCTGCTGGTGGCGGTCGCGCTGGAGGGGCACGCCGAACTGCAGGACTGCCTGCGGGGCTGCGGCGCCGGTACGGTGACCGCGCTCGGGCATTCCTACCTCGGTTTCGCGCTGGAGAATCCCGCGTTGTACCGGCTGATGGCGGGCGCCGGGATCTGTGACCGCGCCGCGCATCCCGGACTCGGCGAGGCGCATCGGGAGACCTGTGCGGTGCTGGCCGATCGGGTGGGTGAGCGGAACGATCCGGGCGGGTTCGCCGTCACACTCTGGTGCCTGCTCCATGGGCTGGCCACGCTCGTGATCGACGGCCACGTCGAGCGCGGTTCCGCTGTCGCGGAGGCCGAGCGCAGCCTCGCGTTCCTGGTCGGTACCGCCGGAAGGTGACCGTCCGAGTGATCTGGGCCACAATGTTTCCGGCGATGTCCTGAAACTCCCGCTCGGCAAAGTCAACGGTGTTTACATGCACCGCATGAACGGATACGACTGGGAGCCGCCAACGGCTGCGGAAATGGAAGCCTGGGAGGCGACGGCCGCGGAATTCGAACGTCTTGCCGCCGAACAGGCCGAAGAACGTTTCTCTGGTCGTTCGGACAGTGGGCTCGTCGAGGCCGAGGTGGATGGGAACGGACGGCTGACCGACCTCGACGTCAGTGCGGACGCGCTGCGTCAGGCCTACCCGCAGAACATCGGCCCGGACACGATCGAGGCCATCGCCGCCGCGCGCGCGGCGGCCGGTGCCGCCGGCCGGGAAAAGTTCGTGGGGATCCTGCCGGAGGTGTCCGCGTGAGCCGCAGGCAAAGGCTGGAGAACCTGGTCAGCGAGATCGAAGAGCAGGACGCGGCGCGGACGCGGGCGCTAGCGGACGTCCGGGCGCAGACCATCGAGGTCGACATCCCCGACGACCTCGGCGTCATCGAGGTCTCCGGCACCGGACGGCTGGAGCGGATCGAGATCGACCTCGAAAACCTGCCTTACACCACGGCCACCGCGTTGAGCGCGAGCCTGCTGGAGGCGATCGTCGCCGCCGAGGAGCACGCGCAGGAACTCAGGCAGCAGGCCCTCGCGGCCTCGCGCCCCCGCTGAACGGAGAACGACTTTGGCTCAGATCGAAGGTACCGGCTACTACGTCGTACCGGACGCCCTCCGCAAGAACACCGACGCCTGGGTTACCGCGGGCGACGCCTGGTACGAGTTTTTCAAGCTCGGCGGCGACTACGCGGCGATGTCCAACATCGACATGGGGCTCCTCGGTGTGAAGACCGGTTTCCCGCGGGACTACAACGTCGCCCGCGAAACCATCTTGAAGACCGCTCGGACCGGCTTCGAACAGATCCAGGAGGTCCGCGACAACCTGGACAAGGTCGCCAAGGACTACGAGGACCGCGACGCCGAGTACTACGAGCAGTTCGGCTACATGGGCGACGACGACGCGAACAAGCGCTTCTAGGCCTTCCGAAAGTTGAGGAACAGAGCATGGTGACACGCGAGAAGGCCGAATGGCCGGAGAACAGCGCGAACAAGGTCCAGGAGAAGGCCGAGAAGTACAAGCACAAGGGCGCGCTCAGCACCCTGGCGATGATCCGGGACGGCCTCTTCGGCAACGCCGACCGGATGGAGGAACTGGCCGGGTGGTGGGGCAAGGCTCCGTACATGGTCGACTCCGAGAACGCCATCGACGAGTCCCGCAACAACCTCGCCGCGTATTGGCAGGGCGGCGGCTACGACTCGTACAACACCTACGCGATCAACGCGACCAAGCGCATCTCGCGTAACGAAGGCGTCTTCAACGAGATCGCGGGCACGATGGAAAGCTGCATCGACATCGTCTACGAAACCTACGCCGACGCGATCGGGTTCATCAGCGAGTGTGCCAACCAGCTCGTCGATGCGGCGACGAACCTCATCGAGGACTGGTTCAACCCTCCTGGTGAGGCGGCGAACATGATTCGCGTCCTGAACGGGTTCGTCCAGGCCGTCAGCGATCTGATCGAGGCCTCGGTCCGCAAGATGGGCGATCTGCGCCAGATGGGTGTCTTCCTCTCCCGGCAGGCGAACGACTTCGCCGACGTCATGAAATTGGCCGAACCGGCAGGGAACCCCGGCCTCTGGGCCGTCAAGCCGGTGCCGAAGGAACCCGCGGCCGCGCAGTGACGGACGAGCCGCCGAAGGAGGAGGACGCCGAAAGCCTGCTGGAGAACCCGTGGGATCCGGAGACGCTGGCCGCCAAACGCAAGAAGGCGGGCAAGCCCAGGGCCAGGATCAAGGGGGCGGGCAAGCCCGCCGAAGATCCGGAGTACCGCATCAAGTTCGGCAAGGCCTGGTAGGGGCGAAGGCGTCCTTCACCGCGTGCGACGCGGTGAAGGACGCCTTCGGCTCATCTAGCCGGTGGACGGTCGATCGCACCAGCTGGGTCAGGTCTGCCTGCCCGCCGTGCTCGTTGAATGCTTCGAGCAACGCGAGCGCGCCTTCAAGCACGCCGCGGCCGCCGATGATTTCCCGCATCGCCGCCCTTTCTCGAGATCAGGCCACACCCGGAGAAGTAGGATGTGCACCAGGCCGTCCGGGAGACGAACTTTCGGGCAGCCGAAGGGGCGGGGTTCCGCTGAACGGCCCGGCCCGCGAAGTGACCGACACCGCGCCGGAAACCACCGTGCCGGGTCCGGTGCCCCGGCGCGTTCCTGGCATGCTGGCAAGGTTCACGCGAACACCACAGCTCCCAGGGGGACGTCGACAATGGAGGAGATCCGCCGCCTCGCCGACCGGTTCGATCTCATCGAGCCCGTCGGTGGTGGCTCCATGGGCACCGTGTGGCGGGCGCGCGACGACAACCTGGAGCGCACGGTCGCGGTCAAGGAACTCCTTCTGCCGCACGGGCAAGGGGAGCAGAAGTCCGACGAGGCCAAGAATCGGGCGCTGCGTGAGGCCAGGATCGCCGCGCGGCTGGTACATCCGCACGCCATCACCGTCTTCGGCGTGATCGACGAGCAGGACCGCCCGTGGATCATCATGGAGTACCTCCCCTCGATCAGCCTCGCGGACAAACTGCGCGAAGGGCCGATGGAGGTCGACGACGTCATCCGTCTCGCCATCCAGCTGTGCTCGGCGCTGGCGGCCGCGCACCGGGCGGGCATCGTCCACCGCGACATCAAACCCGGCAACGTCCTGCTCGGCGAAGACGACACCGTCAAGATCACCGACTTCGGGATCTCGCGGGCGATGGGGGACGTCCAGCTCACCGCGACCGGCGAGATCTCCGGGACGCCGGCGTTCCTGGCGCCCGAGGTCGCCCGCGGTGAGGACGCCACTTCCGCTTCCGACGTGTTCTCGCTCGGCGCGACGCTGTACACCGCGCTCGAAGGCGGCACGCCCTACGGCACGGCGGAGAACCCGATCGCGCTGCTGTACCGCGCGTCCAGCGGGGAGATCACTCCGCCGGTGAAGTCCGGCATCCTGACGCCGCTGCTGACCCGCCTGCTCGACGTCCGGCCGGACAGCAGGCCGACGATGACCGAGATCGAACGGGAACTGCGGGCGCTGGCGGCGGGGGAGCCGACCACGCTCGTAGCCGAGGAACCGCCGCCGAAAGCACGCAAGGGAATGCTGATCGGCGTACTCGCCGGATTCCTCGTGCTCGCCGCGGTCGCCGCGGCCGTGGTCGTCATGATCACGCGTGGAGAGGACACGCCGTCGGACGCCGCACCGCCGCCTGCCTCGCAGTCGCAGGCCGTCACCCCGCCGCCGACCTCTCCCGAACCGCCGCCGTCCTCTTCGGCGCCCCCGTCGTCGTCACCGCCGCCGTCCCCGTCGTCGTCCGCACCGCCTCCGGCACAGACGCCAGGGCAGGCGCTCGCGGCCTACTACACGCTCATTCCTGGGAATCTCCAGGCCGGGTTCGCGACGTTGTCCGACAACTTCAAGCGCACCAGGGACCAGAGCTTCGAGCGGTACTCGGGCTACTGGAAGGCTTACCGCTCGGTGACCGTGTCGAACGTGTCCGAATCCGGGAACACGGTGACGGCGACGCTCACCTACGTCACCGCGTCAGGGGGGACCAAGACGGGGAGGGAGACCTTCGAACTGGTCCAGCAGGACGGCCGGTACCTCATCGACTCCCAGCGGGCAGGCTGAGTTTTCCGGCGAGGCGCCGAAGCCAGGCCTCGACCTCGTCGGGGGAGCGGTCCGGGAGGCCGAAGATCGTCTCGGTGACCCCGGCGGCTTCCAACTTGGCCAGGTTCTCCGGGTCCGGACGGACACCGAGCGCGGAGATCTCCGGCTCGCCGGAACGGCCCGCTTCGTGCCAGATCTCGCCTAGCCGTCGTGCCTTGTCCTCGATGTCCGTGTCGCCGGGGGTGGTGAGCCAGCCGTCGGCGGACTTCGCGATCCAGCGGAACGTCTTCTCCGTCCCGCCCGCGCCGACGATCACCGGGATGTGCGCCTGAACCGGTTTCGGCCAGGCCCAGCTCGCGCCGAACGAGACGAACTCGCCGGCGTACGAGGCTTCGTCGTCCCGTCCAGAGCGCGCGCATCGCTTCGACGTACTCGCGCAGGACCGTCCGTCGCTTGCCGCCCGGGACGCCGTGATCGGCCAGTTCGTCGACGTTCCAGCCGAAGCCGACACCGAGGGTGACCCGCCCGGCCGAGAGGTGATCGAGGCTGGCGATCGTCTTCGCCAGCCTCGATCACCTCTCGGCCGGGAGGGCCACCGCCGTCGCGAGCCGGATCCGCGTGGTCACCGAGGCCGCGGTGGCCAGCGCGACCCACGGATCCAGCGTGCGCAGGTAGCGATCGTCGGGCAGGGACGAGTCACCGGTGCGCGGATGCGGAGCCTCCCGTTTGACCGGGATGTGCGTGTGTTCGGGCACGTGGAAGGCGTCGAAGCCCGCCGCTTCCGCCGTCCGTGCGGCGGCCGCCGGTGTGATGCCCCGGTCACTGGTGAACAGCACTATCCCGTGTCTCACAGCCGGTCACGCTATTAGAACGTGTTTCAGTTGACAACTGTCGCGTGCAGGTTGACCGGCAGTGCGTTCAGCCGCCAGGTGCCCGGGTCCGGGATCCGCAGCAGTCCATCCGCGAGCGCCAGATCGGGGAAGCGGCGCAGTAGTGCGATGAGTGCGACTTCGGTCTGCACCCTGGCCAGTGAGGCGCCGAGGCAGAAATGCGGTCCGTGGGCGAACGCCAGATGCCACGCGGGCCCCGCCGCGCGCCGGATGTCGAAGACGTCCGGGTCGGGGAACGCCCTCGGGTCCCGGTTCACCGCGGCGATCGCAACAGTAACAGGTTCTCCTTCGGGGATCAGGACGTCGCCGATCCGGACGTCCGTCGTGGTGAGCCGGGGGATCGTCAGCAGCTGCGGGCTGCACCAGCGCATCAGTTCCTCGACCGCGCCGGGCATGAGGGCCGGGTCTTCGCGGAGTTCGGCCAGCTGGGCGGGGTGGGAGAGCAGGATCTCGACGGAGTTGGCGATGAGGTTGCCGGGCACCTGGCCGCCAAGGACCAGTTGCCAGACCAGGGCGACCAGTTCGGTTTCGCTGAGCCTGTCGCCGTCTTCGGCCTGGATCTGGAGCAGTTGCGAGACGACGTCTTCGGCGGGCTCGAGCTTCCGGTTCGCGATGGCGGCGAGAGAGTCCTCGACGATCCCTGGAACCGCCTTCGCGAGTCCTGGACCGTCGCCCGCCGCGACCAGGGTGCCGTACTCGCGCCAGCGCGGGCGGTCGGCTTCGGGGATGCCGACCAGGGCGCAGATCACGTCGACCGGTAGCGGACGCGCGAAGGCGGTGACCAGATCGATCCGGTCTTGTCCGGCGAGGCCGTCGAGGAGATCGTCCACGAGCCGCTCGATCCCCGGCCGGAGCGCGGCGGCCTTGCGCGGGGTGAACGCGGGGGACACGAGGCGTCGGAGCCGGAGGTGTTCCGGGCCTTCGAGCTCCTGCATCGACCGCATGTACGGGCGGCAGTGCTCGGGGATTTCCATGCGCTGATAGCTGGCCGAGCTGAGGGCGAAACGCGGGTCACTCAGCATCTTCCGCGCTTCTTCGTGGCGCAGGATCGCCCACATCGGGCCGAAACCCGGTGCGACCAGCTTGGCGATCGGGGAGCGCTCACGGACTGGGCGGTAAGCGGTGAACGGATCGCGCAGGACCTCGGGGTCGGTCAGGGGGATCTCGGGAACTTCGGACAAGGCAGGTCTCCCAGTTCGGATGTTCGAATCAGATGTTCTCATCATCTGAATGGTCAAGGTATCTTGATCCGGGTCCAAGGGCAATCGCGCGGGTCGACAGGAGGCCGATGGTCCGGCTGAGCAGGGCGGAGACGCAGGAGCGCAATCGCACGAAGGTGCTGGCCGCCGCGCGTGACGAGTTCGCTGAACGGGGCTTCCGGGACGCCAAGATCGACGTCATCGCCGAGCGGGCGGAGCTGACCCGCGGCGCGGTCTACTCGAACTTCCCCGGTAAGCGCGCGCTGTACTTCGCCGTTCTGGCCGAACTGGCGGAACGGTCGGCCGGAGCGCCGCACGCCGTGCCGGGCAAGACGCTCCAGGACGCGTTGGGCGCCTTGGCCAGGGCGAGGGTGGCGGCGCTTCCCTTGGACGACGACCAGGCGGGCCTCTCGCGCGATCTGATGCCGGAAGTGCTGGCGGACGAGCGGATCCGGCGTCCGTTCGCCCAGCTGGTGAAGCTCAACGGGCTGCTGCTCGGGCTCGCGCTGGAGCGGCTCTACCCGCCCGAACGCCCGGCGGGAGCGCCGATTCCGCGTCGTGTCCGGCTCGCGGAGACGGTGCTGACCGCGCTGCACGGCGCCGGCCAGCTGGCGGCCGCCGCGCCGGGACTCGTCGAACCCTTCGACGTCGTGAGCGCCTGCGAGCGACTGGCGGGGCTGGCGCTCAACGACTGGTGGGCGCCGCCGGTGATCGCCCCCGCCGCGCGGCCCGCCGACCGGCCGTGGTCACCGCCCGAGGCCGTCGACCTCGTGCGGGCCGAACCGTTCGTGCCCGCCGACGGCGTGGTCGTCGTCCTGGGCACCCATCGGCTGGCCGCCGCCGAAGAGGCCGTGCGGGCCGATGGCCGCGAGGTCACCGTGGTCGTGGTGACCAGCGAGCCCGCCGAACTGGTCCCGCTGACCCGGCTGATCGTCGCGGAAGTGTGCGGCGGTCTGCGGCAGGCCTTCCCGGAGCGGGCCTGGCCGGGCGTGCGTGTGGTGTGCGACGTGACCGGGACGCTGACGGCCGCCGCGGGGGTACTCGCGGTCAGTGACGAGACCGAGGCCGCGGTCCGGGTGGAGCGGGGGCGGATCGTCGCCACGGCGGACGGGCGCGGCGCGGGACACGCCGTCTCGGTGACCGGCGATGTGTCCCGTGTGGACCAACGACGCTAGACGACGTCCGTGTGCCGGATCCGGTACACCTGAAGGCGAAGCCCGTAGTACTTCTCGGTTTCGCCGACCCAGACCATCCCGAGCCGTTTCGCGGTCGCGATGGCACGCATGTTGTTCGGGCGCGCGACGGCGAAGAGTTCGTCCGTGTCCTGGGTGAACGCCCAGCCGAGCAGCGCGCGGGCGGCCTCGGAGGCGTACCCCTCTCCCCAGGCGTCCGGATGCAGCTGCCAGCTGATCTCCAGGTCCTCTTCGTACGGTGGCAGCAGATGGATGCCCAGTCCGCCGACGACCGCGCCGTCCTCCTTGCGCTGCACCGCCCATCTTCCGCGCGGCGGCACGAGGTTGGGCTGAGCCTGTTGCCAGGCCTGCAGAACGGAACGCATCGCCGCGGCGTCGGTCACCCGGTCCATCGCCGGGGTGAGCCAGCGGGTCACGTCTGTGGTGCCGTAGATCGCCAGCGCGGCTTCGGCGTCGTCCTCGGACCAGTCACGGACGACGAGCCTTTCGGTGGTCAAGTCCATGACAGAACGTTACGCGCAGAGATGGGGTGATGGGGTGTTCGGATCATGACGACGTCGACCCTGTGGGCGCCTCATCGAAGTCGGCACGCAGCGGTTCGCCGAACTCGAGCGGCCGATCGGCACGATCGCGCCGAAGGTCCGGGCGGCCTCCGAATCCCGCTCGTGAGCGTTCGGCCCTCCCGCAAGTAGTCGGCTACTTGCACGTGCCTACGGTCAGGACCGCTGGACGCCGCGAATCGATTTCTTGACTGATCGTTCCAGATAAGGTTACGCTACTCAGGTGTCCCGGGTGAAGGAATTCGACGTCGACGCGGCCTGTGGTGCCGCGCTGGAACTGTTCTGGCGGCAAGGGTACGAGGCCACGTCGGTCAACGACCTCGTCGTCGAACTCGGCATCGGCAAGGCCAGTCTCTACGCGACGTTCGGCACCAAGCACGAGCTGTACCTGACTGCCTTGAACCACTACATCGCCCGGGGCAACGAGCGGTTCGTCGAGGACTTCGCCGGACCGGGGCCCGCGCTCGCGGGGGTGCGGCGGCTCATCGAGCGCTATCTCGCCGAAATACTCGGCGAATCGGGGCGTAAAGGCTGTTTCGTGGTCAACGCCGCCATGGAGATGATGCCGAGGGATCCCCAGGTCGCACGAGTGGTCGAGCGCAGCTGGGACGCGCTGGAGCTAGCCTTGCGGATGGCTTTGAGCCGGGCGAAGGCGCAAGGCGAACTCGACGCCGCCACCGACCCGGAAACACTCGCCGCCTTCCTGCTCGCGGTCCTGCAAGGGATGCGGGTGCTGGGCAAGGGGCCGGATTTCGAGGCGCGGACCAGGGCGACGGCGAAGCAGGCCATGGCGGTCCTCGATGCCGCCCGTCCGCACTGATTTCGTCAGCACTAGATACTAGAACGAGCGGACCAGAAAGTTGGGTACTGTGGGGAAGCGATTCAGCGGCAAAGTCGTCCTGGTCACCGGGGGAGGTTCCGGTATCGGCCGCGCCACGGCGGCGGCCTTCGCGCGCGAAGGCGCTCAGGTTGTCGTTTCCGGCCGGGATGGCGAGAAACTTCGTCAGACGGTGAAGGAGATCGAGGCCGAGGGCGGCGTGGCCGACGCGGTGACCGCCGACGTGGGTGTCGGCGTCGAAGTCGAGCATCTCGTCACCGAGACCGTGCGACGGCACGGCAAACTCGACATCGCGTTCAACAACGCGGGCGTTCTCGGCAGCCCCGCGCCGACCGCGGACCTCGACGAAGACGGTTTCACCGCCGTCGTGCGGACCAATCTCACCGGCACTTGGCTGTCCATGAAGCACGAGATCGCGCAGATGCGGGCGGGCGGTGGGGGAGTCATCGTCAACATGGCGTCCAACATCGGTTCGCACACCCGGCTCCCGGGGATGGCCGCCTACGCCGCTTCGAAGGCCGCGGTGGACGTGCTGACCCGGACGGCCGCCCGCGACCACATCGCGGAGGGTATCCGGATCAACGCGGTCAGCCCCGGCGCCACCGATACCGGTATGTCGTTCCGGCCCGGCGAAACCGAGGCCGACCGCGCCGAACGACTCGGCGCGGTCATCCCGCTCGGCCGGATCGGGACGGTCGAGGAGATCGCCGCCGCGGTTCTCTGGCTGGCTTCCGACGAGTCCGCGTACGTCGTAGGGCACGACATCGTCCTCGATGGCGGCGTGAGCGCCTGAGTTCAACGCTTCGTACGCGGCAGTTCCGGGGAATCGGTGTCCAGCGGGACGGCGGCAGCCCGCACCAGTCCTAATTGGACAGTCTGTCGCTTCGTCATCGCCTCCAGCACCCAGTCGGTGGCGGTGCGCAGCCGGTTCCCCGGCATCGCCAGCAGGTGGTACCCCCGCGTGACCGCCTTGGCGGCGAGCCCGGAAAGAGGGATGTGCAGGGGATTCGCCGCGGCCTGGCGGCCGCCGAGGTCCACGACGAAGCCGAGATCATGATGCCGGTAAGTGCCGTGCGATCCGTGCCCGAGCGACGCGGCCACATTCCGTCCGGCGAGTCTGCCCTGCCGTTCGGCGTGCTGGGCGGTCATCGGGGTGTACTCACCCGGCCTGGTCAGATCCGGGACGGCGGCCGCGTCGCCGCACGCGTAGACATCACGCCGTCCGGGGACGTTCAGCTGCGTGGTGACGACGAGCCTGCCCTTGGCCGTCTTCAACCCCAGGTCCTCGATCAGCGGATCCGGCCGGACCCCGACGCACCAGACGAGGGTGTGGGTCGGCACGGCTTCGCCCGAGGTCAGCGTCACGCCCTTTTCGTCGGCGTTGTCGATGGACGTCTTCATCAGCACCTCGACGCCGCGTGCCCGCAACACCTTGTCCGCGGTGGTGCCGAGCCGCCGGTCGAGTTCCGGCAGGACACGCTCGGCCACGTCCAGCAGCAGCCAGCGGATCTTCTGGCCGTCCAGTTCGGGATGCCGGGCCGCGAGCGTCTCGGTGAACGCCGGACCCTGCGCGGCGACCTCGGTCCCGGTGTAGCCCGCGCCGACCACGACGAACGTGCAGCGCGCGTCGCGTTCGGCCGGATTCTTCGCGGAGGCGGCCAGTTCCACCTGCCGGGTGATGTGGTCCCGCAGGTAGAGGGCCTCGGGCAGACCGCGGAAGCCGTGAGCGTACTCGGGCACGCCGGGGATCGGCAGCAGCTTGTTGACGCTGCCCGCGGCGAGCACGAGACGGTCGTAGCTCATTTCGTGTTCGTGGTCTTCGGGGTCGGTGTAGCTCACCCTGCGGCCGTCGAAGTCGACCGAAGTCGCGGTCCCGAGCACCAGGCGCACGCCGCGCAGGGTGCCGGGGATGGACACCGAGATCCGCCTCGGTTCGAGGATCCCGGCGGCGACTTCGGGCAGCAACGGAAGGTAGAGGAAGTAGTCGGTCGGGTTCAGCACGACGATCTCCGTGTCGTCGCCGACCGATTTACGCAGGGTTTTGGCGGCGTTGTAGCCGGCGAACCCACCTCCGATGAGCACTACGCGCATCGTCAGTCCTCGGTGGGCCAGTCGCCGGTCGCCTTGCGGTAGCCGACCGCGCCCGCCCGTTCGGTGGCCGCCTTCACCGCGCCGAAGATCGCGCCCTGCGCGGCCGCGGCGAGGATCACCTGAGTCCAGGTGAAGTCCCGATCCGTCGCGTTCGGGGTGTCTTCGTTCCCGCTCACGCGCTTCCAGACCTGCTTGAACGCGATTCCGGCGAGCACGCCACCCGCGGCGCTCACGACCATGTTCAGCGGTTTGTAAAGAACCTTGTTCACTACGACGACCTCTTTCGCATGATCAGCCGGATCATCACCAGCAGTGCGAGAACACCGGCGAAGATCGGCAGGGGATTGGCGCGGACGATTTCGGTGCCCTGACGGAACTTCGCCGCCGCTGGCTCCGAAACCTTATCGGAGATCTTGGCACTGGCCTGGTCGACCTTCGCGTCGAGGTTGTCGTTGACTCGGGCCTTGACGTCGAGTTTCTGGCCCAGCGCGTCGAGGGTCTCGGTGAGTTCCTCGCGCGTCACATCGCGATCGGCGCGGGCCTCTTCGGCGTTCTTGGGAAAATCGGTCATGAGCGCACTCCCTGCTTGATGGTGTCGACATCCTCACGGACACCTTCAATGGCTTCTTCCGGTACCGGCGGTGACGCGCTCGCGACCTCCTTCTTGCCGACGACGGCCGAAAGCCCGCCGATCAGCAGCAGGGCCGCACCGGTCACCACGGCGGCCAGCCAGGCGGGCATGACCAGTGCGAGTGCCAGCACCACCGCGGCGATGAGGGTCGCCAGGCCGAACAAGGCGAAGAGGCCGGCCGCGCCGAACAGCCCGACACCGACCCCCATCCGTTTGCCTTTGCCCTGCAGTTCGACGACGGCGAGACGCATTTCGTCGCGCACGAGACGTTTGACCTCGTCACTCAGGTCGGAGACCAGTTCGCCGACCGACCGGTCTTCGGTCTTTTCGATCATGGGCACCTCCTCGGAGCGTTCTGACCGCCGGGTACCCGGGAGTACAGGCGGTCAATCACGGCGGGTTCGGCCAGCCGGGTGCCGGGTAGCCGAGGAATCAACGGCTCGAAAGCACCCGACAAGCAGGAGGATGCATGAGCACGATCACCGAGATGGTCGACGTCGACGTACCGGTCAAGACCGCGTACAACCAGTGGACCCGGTTCGAGTCCTTCCCGAAGTTCGGTGGGGTGAGCCAGGAATTCGACGCGACCATCACCGAACAGCATCCTGACGAGCGCCTCGCGTGGACCTCGGACTCCGGTCCCGACCACGCCGGCGTGATCACCTTCCATCGCCTGGACGACAACAAGACCCGTGTCACAGCGCAGATGGAGATCGACCCGGAAGGCTTCGTCGAGAACGTTGCCGACAAACTCGGCATCCTCGACCGCCGGATCAAGGGCGACATGAAGCGGTTCAAGGAGTACATCGAGAGCCACGGTCAGGAGACCGGCGCGTGGCGCGGTGACGTGGATCGCCCCGGCAGCTGAAGCACCCGTGATCTTCCCCTGGAAAACGCTGTTTTCCAGGGGAAGATCACGGGTGCTTCACGGGCGAGGTCCACAACGAAGGGAGCGTCCAGGCATGACTACCAACGCATACGTCGCCTTCCTCGTCATCGGGGTGGCGCTGGTCATGCTCGACGGCCTGATCATCTACCAGAGCGGCAAGCGCTACCTGCGAGGTTCATACGGCGATCCGGCCGCCGGCGCGTCCATGACGTCGCTCGTCACGGTGCTGTTCCACCTCGCGACACTGGGCGTGCTGGCACTGCTGTCGACCATCGACATGGGCGGCAGTGACCTGCCGGGTGTGGTGGGCAGGCTGGGCGTTCTGTTGCTGGTGCTGGCCATCGCCCACGCGGTCACGCTCGGCGTGCTTTCGCGGATCCGTGGCGAGCAGGAGGCCGAAGCGGTGATCAACCGCCCGAGGCAGCGTGTCGAGCCTGAACAGCAAGGCACCACGGTCACTCCGGTGCCCGGTCAGCAAGGCCGATACCCCACCGCGAGCCCGTCGATCGAGCAGCAGGCGCCGTACACGACGCCTTAACCCTTTGCGCGTGAAGACCCCCTTCTCTCAGCTGAGAGAAGGGGGTCTTCACGTGTGTCAGGCGGGCGAGCGGCGGTACAGGTCGGTCAGGCATGGGGCGCGGCCTGGTGACGATGTGGGAATCGGGACAGTGAACGTCCCCATTCCCACATCGTCAACCCTTGTGCAGGTTTGGGTAGGTGAGCCAAATGCGGGTCGGTCCCAACCTCACGACCGGCCTACTCCGAAAGCTTCCCTCGCAACTGCTCCAGCGTCTGCGAAAGAAGCCGCGAAACGTGCATCTGCGAGATGCCGACCCGCTCCGCGATCTGCGTCTGGGTGTAGCCCCCGAAAAACCGCATCACGAGGATCGCGCGCTCTCGCTTCGGGAGTTCCCGCAGGAGTGGTTGCAGCGCCTCGTGGGTCTCGACCAAGGCCATCTCGTGGTCCTCCTCGCCGATCGTGTCGGCGAGAGACAGGGCCTCGGTGGCATCATCGTGGACCGGTTTGTCGACCGACAACGTCTGGTACGCCTGACCGGCGAGCAGCCCTTCGCGCACCTCGTTCACCTCGAGTTCGAGGTACTCGGCGAGTTCGGTCGGCGTCGGCGCGCGGCCGAGGCGCTGGGACAACGCGGCCGTGCCCTGGCTGAGGGAAACGTGGAGTTCCTTGAGCCGCCTCGGTACCCGGACCGACCAGCCGGTGTCCCGGAAGTGCCGCCGGACCTCTCCCATGATCGTGGGTACGGCGAAGGAGAGGAAGTCGTGGCCGCGACCGGGATCGAAGCGGTCGACCGCGTTGATCAGCCCGATTCGCGCCACCTGCACCAGATCCTCGCGAGGTTCGCCACGCCCGGAGAACCGGGTGGCGATGTGCTCGGCGAGCGGCAGCAGTTCGGTGACCAACCGGGCGCGCAGGACCCGCCGGCGAGAGGAGTCTTCCGGCAGGGAGAACATCTCGTCGAACAGGGGCTGGCAATGGGCGTAGTCGTCCGCCTGGCGGGTGGTCGACCTGCGCTCGGCGTTCACCCGTCGCTCGTTCCCGGGGTCAGGACGAGCTCGATCGTCGTCATGCTCCCCGTTTCGCCGGAGATCGGCTCGCAGCGAGCCGTCACCGACCGCGTCAGGGTCGTCAGAACGTGCCATCCGAACGTCGTTTCGCTCGGGAGATGGGGTTCGGCCGTCCGAGTGGAGATCGAAACGGCTATCCCTTCCGGGATCTCGTGAAAGACGCAACACAGAGTGGCTCCCAGTTCTGCGGGCTGGACCAGTTGGGAACAGGCTTCGTCGACGGCCATCTTCGCGTCTGAAATGGCGTCCAAGCCGAAGTCCGCACGTGCCACCACACCGTGGGTGAGCGTGCGGACGAGGGGGATCTGCTCCGCCTCGGCGGGCAGGCGGAGTTCGACTCGATCGAGAAACCCGTCCTGTTCATGGGGGGTTTCGGGGGTGAGGCTGCCCCGTGCGTGTGAATCCATTGCGAGACCTATCCGTCCATGGCCGTGGGGCAACCGCGGTGGGGACCCTCCGCGGGACACTCGATCAACGGCCAAGGGCGCGCTGAAGCTCCTTTTTGGACATCTTCGACCTGCCCTCGATGTTGCGCTTCTTCGCATCGTTGTAGAGCTGGTCCTTGGTGGGTCCGTTCGGGCCCTGCCGGTTGCCGGACCGTTTGCCGCCTCGCCGCTGCGGGGACATGTCCTGAGTGGAGGTCCTGCTCGCCTCGCGCGACTCGCCGGACTGCGCGCGGTTCTTGTTCACCGTGCGCGCCGCGATCTCCTCCGCCCGGTCCGTGCTCGCTCCGCGGTCCTTCGCCGAACTCTTGATGTGCTTGTACTGTCGTTCGCGTTTGTCGCTCCAACTCTGCTGCGGCATGGCTGCTCCCTTCTCCTCAGCTCAGGTACCCCGATCGTTTCGCCGGATAAACCTCTGGTTGACACCCGAAACGGACGGGTATCCGGAGGTCAGACGTAAGGAGGCGCCGATGCGGATCGGCTACACGCTGATGACCGAACAAGCCGCACCGAAGGACCTGGTCGGACACGCCGCGGGGGCGGAGAAGGCCGGATTCGACTTCGAGGTGATGAGCGACCATTACTCCCCTTGGCTGGACGAGCAGGGCCATTCGCCGTACGCGTGGAGTGTGCTGGGAGCGGTCACCCAGAGCACCGAACGGGTCGAGCTGATGACGTTCGTGACCTGCCCCACCATGCGCTATCACCCGGCGGTCGTGGCGCAGAAGGCGGCGACGATCCAGGCACTGTCGGACGGCAGGTTCACCCTCGGGCTCGGGGCGGGGGAGAACCTCAACGAGCACGTCATCGGCCGGGGCTGGCCACCGGCGAACGTGCGGCACGAGATGCTCGCCGAGGCAGTCCAGATCATCGGCGGGTTGTTCGACGGCGGATACTTCAACTACGCCGGTGACCATTTCCGGGTGGACTCGGCGAAGCTGTGGGATCTGCCGGAGCGGCGTGTCCCGATCGCCGTCGCGGTGTCCGGGTCGCAGTCGGTGACCCGGTTCGCGCCGATCGCCGACGCGATGATCGCCGTGGAACCGAACGAGTCGCTGGGCAGGGAGTGGGACGCCACCAAACCCGGCCCGCCGTCCAGGAAGATCGCCCAGCTGCCGGTGTCCTGGGGCGAGGACCGTGACGCCGCGATCCGGCGGGCGCACGAGCAGTTCCGCTGGTTCGCCGGTGGCTGGAAGGTCAACGCCGAACTGCCGGGGCCCGCGGGGTTCGCCGGGGCCACCCAGTTCGTCAAACCCGCGGACGTCGCGGCGGCCATCCCCTGCGGGCCGGACGTCGATCAGATCGTGAAGCAGGCCGGCGAGTTCGAGGCGGCCGGTTTCACCGACCTCGCCCTGATCCAGATCGGCGGCGACCAGCAAGAGGGCTTCCTCCGTTTCGCGGAGGAGACGCTGCTCCCGGCGTTGCGCGGCTGATTCACACGGACGGGGACACCTGTGTGCAAGCTGGCGAACGTGGGTACTAGAGGGCCTTCCCGAAAGGGGAACTGATGAGGAACGAACTCGGGCTCCACCCGGTCCCCGACCTGCCGCCAGGTGGCCAGGACTCGCCGGAGCAGGAAACGATCCGTCGTAAGGCCGCCCTCGTCGTGGCTTCGCGGGCGACGAGCGCCGGAGACTACGCGACACTGCTGGACATGCTCGGCCTGCACGACGGGTGGCCGCAGCTCCGAAGTGGCTTGAGTCAGCGGGCGTCGTGCGATCCGCTCCGCGCGGCCGCGGGTGGTGCAGCAGGTCCGGACGGACCGACGCCGGTTCGGCGCGCGGTCATGGGCGGCACGTGACGATCCCGGCTCGTCTCATGACCGAACCGCGGCCGTGAGGCGACTCTTTCAC
The DNA here is from genome assembly GCF_047608665.1 of Amycolatopsis sp. cmx-11-51. Lineage (NCBI taxonomy): Bacteria > Bacillati > Actinomycetota > Actinomycetes > Pseudonocardiales > Pseudonocardiaceae > Amycolatopsis > Amycolatopsis sp. cmx-11-51. The sequence continues at coordinate 844,495 of NZ_JADNQO010000002.1, forward strand.
GACACGACGGGGGACTCTTCGTCGATCCATTCGAGCAGGTCGCCGGGCTGGCACCGGAGTACCCGGCACATGGCTTCCAGGGTGCTGAACCGGACGGCCTTGGCGCGGCCGTTCTTCAGCACCGCCACGTTCGCCGGGGTGAGCCCGACGAGTTCCGCGAACTCGCCGACACTCATCTTGCGCTTGGCCAGTTCGACGTCGATGCGGACGACGATCGGCATCAGATCACCTGTTCCAGGTCGGATCGCAGAATGGTGGCCTGCCGCAGCAGCGTGCGCAGCACGATGATCAGAAGGCACAGCACGGCGACGCCGATCACCGCGAGGAACAACAGGAGCGGGAGCCCCGGGTCGTCGGCGTTGAAGCCGACGTAGAGGAACACACCCGCGAGCACGACCCAGCCGGAGAGGATCGCCCACACGATGGCGTCCACCCACCTCAGGGACGCCTCGGTGAAGATCCGGTCCTTCTTGACCAGGGTGAGCAGTTGCCAGGTGGCGACGACCACGACCTGCACGCAGAGCACCCAGAAGATCGACACTGCTGTCGCGGGCCAGCGCAGATAAGCCATGTCGGGGTCCTGCCGCGCCATATGCGCGAACTGGCCGGGCAGGGACATGGTCTGGAAGAGGACCAGGACCCCGAACAGCAACACGAGGAACACTCTGAGGGGCGCGACCGCCCGTTGCGCTGTGATCATGCATCGAGTTTCGCGTGCAATCTATCGAAAGTCAATCGGTAGCTATCGAGTATTGACCCTTTCGTTGAGTTTCGTCGTTCTGGGCGCGGGGTGTAGGGCGCCTTCCCCGCATGCCATACGGGGAAGGCGCCCTACGCGTGGCGAGGTGGTGGCGAATCGGCTCCCCCGTCAGGTCTGCGACGAGGCGAGGCCTCGTGGGCGTTAAGGGGCGTACCGGGATGGTGAGGTGGGAAAGAGTCGAGTGGGGAAGATTGGGGACGTTGAACGTCCCCAATCTTCCCCACTCGGCTGGGCTGGGGTGGGATGGCCTTGCTGGTCAGGCGTGGGTAGGTCACTAAGAGTCGCTCTAACGCGACTTGCCGCTCACGAGACCCTTGTGCCGGGCTGGCCGTCATGGTCCCGATGTGAGCGGGCGTAGGAGATCGCGCCGTCCAGTAGCGCGTGCGACGCCCTTCCGGTGATGCCGGACCGGACGACCAAGCAGATCACCGTCCGTGCCGGAACGTCGTCGATGGGCGGCATCGTGCGGGAGTGCGTCATGCGGTACAGGTTCGCCCGTGACACCGGCCCGCACCAGCTGACCGGGGCGGCGCTGGGTCCGCCGGGCAACCGGCAGAAGTCCGCGGGTTTCGCCGAACCGGTCGGCTGTCGCGGAACGGATTCGAAGCGCGGGCATGTGTCGACATCGAAGCGGCATTCATGGCACCGCCACGTCGGCTATCGGAGCGCGTTCGGGAAATCGCTCACCGCATTCGGTGAACGGGGTCGAATTTTCGTTGCGCGAAGGAATTCACCCGGCCGTAGTCCGGTCGTTGTCGCGTTCGGCGGCGTCTGCCAGGATGCTCGTGACTCGACTCGAAGGAGTGTCCAGTGGCTTCCCGTCTCAATCCCTACATCAGCTTCGCCGGCGACGCCCGGCAAGCCATGGAATTCTACAAGTCGGTGTTCGGCGGAGAACTGACGCTGAACACGTTCGGCGAGTCCGGTATGGCGGGTTCGCCGGTGGAAAACCAGATCATGCACAGCCAGCTCGATTCGCCGAGTGGCTACACGATCATGGCGTCGGACACGCCACCGGGAATGGAACACGATCCCGGCACCAACCTGTCGGTCAGTCTCAGCGGTGACGACGGTGAGGAATTGCGCGGATACTGGGAGAAACTCTCCGACGGCGGCACCGTCTCGGTTCCTTTCGAAAAGCAGATGTGGGGTGACGAATTCGGTGCCTGCACCGACAGGTTCGGTATCTCGTGGATGGTGAATGTCGTCCAGGCCTAGAGTCTTCCGGCCCGGCGTGATCCGTGCCGAAGCTCCCGACTTCCGGGGACTTGCGGCTCCGATCGCGGGAAATCCGAGACGCCGCCGGTGAAATCGCCGATCTCCTCTGGTGAGGATTCGGCGGTTCCACCGGAAGGCCAAGATATGAACAGGATGATCACGGCACTGCTGGTTTCGGCGGGTGCCGTCGTTTCCGTTGCGGCACTGGGTGGTTGCGGGACGCGGACCGCCGGGACACCGGTCACCGTGGTGCGGGAGATCGTGCCGCCGTCGACGACCACCGCGGTCGTCGCACCACCACCCACTTCGGTGGTCGTGGTGGAGCCGCCGGTGACCGTCACTCGGGCACCCGTGGCGCCGAGTCCTACTTCGTGTCAGCGTCTGTTCGCCGAGGGGTACTCGTTCACCTACGCGTTCAACGCCTGGGTGACCGCGGGACGCCCGTTGAGCTGGGACGCCGATCGCGACGGGTACCCGTGCGAGCAGTCTTACGGGAACCGGAACTGAACCGGACGTCAGTTCGACGCGATCTGGTGGCCGTCCGGGAAGTCGGTGGAGCGTGACAGCTCTTCCCACGCACGCAGGTCCTGTTCGACCGCCGAGCGGCCGGCCGCGACCAGTCGCAGCGCGTCCGAGCCCAATACCAGGTGCACAGGAGGATTCTTCGCCTCCAAGACTCGCAAGACGGCCTCGGCGGCCATGGCCGGATCGCCCAGCTGGTTGCCACTCGCCGCCTGTCGCGCCGCACGGATCGGCTCGAACAGCTTGTCGTAGTCCTGGATGGACCGTTCGGTGCGGACCATCGATCGGCCCGCCCAGTCCGTGCGGAACGACCCGGGTTCGATGATCGTCACGTGCACGCCGAAGTCCGCGACTTCCTTGGCGACGGTCTCCAGAATGCCCTCCACGGCGTACTTGCTGCCGCAGTAGTAGGCCAACCCCGGCACGGTCATCAGTCCGCCCATGGAGCTGACCGCGAACACGTGCCCGGCGCGGCGGTTCCGCATGTGCGGCAGTACCGCGTGGACAGTGGCGGCCACACCGAACACGTTGACGGCGAACTGTGCTCGCAGCTCCGAAAGCGGTGACTCCTCGAACACGCCCTCGTGCCCGTAGCCGGCGTTCGCGATGAGCACGTCGATCGGTCCGACCCGCGTCTCGATCTCCTCCACGACGGAGTACACCGCGTCGTCGTCGGTAACATCCAGCCGTCGCGCGTGCGAGCGCCCCGGCGCGAGCGCTTCGAACGCCGCGAGGTCGTCGTCGCGGCGGACCGTGCCGACGACCGTGTGCCCGGCGTCGAGGGCTCCTTGGGCGAAAGCCCGGCCGAGGCCGCCGCTGACACCGGTGATCAGGAATAGCATGGTCACTCTCCAGGTAGGACGCGGCACCAGATCTCGACCATCGTCTCGGTCATCCGAGCCAGGCCGCCGGGTTGTGTTGACGCGTGGTAGAAGTTGCGTTCGGTCATCCAGCAGAGCGCGCCGGCGAGCGACGCCGCACCGGCCGGACCGTCCTCATCGGACAGGCCGGCCGCGACGAGGACGCGGGCCATGGCCTCGGTGTTGTTGATGATGGTGGCGTGCCACAGCCGGGCGATCTCGGGCACTTCGGCGCTGAACTCGACCGCCGCTCGCATCACGGTTCCGTGCTCACGCCATGCGTCGGCCGTGAGCTCCACGGCCCTTCGCACGATGTCGCGCGCGGGCGGGCCGACGTCGATGGACCGGTCGTCCATGTGCAACCGGGCGACGGTGCGTGCGACCAGTGCGGCGAGGACCTCTTGTTTCGATCCGAAGTAGAAGTACAGCGAGCCGCGGGAGAGTCCGGCGCCCTTGGCGATCGACTCGACGGTCATCGGCTCGGTGCGCTCCCGTTCGAGCAAGGTCTCGGCGGCGTCCAGGATCGCCTGTTCTCGTTGGTCGCCTTTGCTCGGTGCGTCACGACGCTTCGCTGTCACAAGGTCACTATGACACAGTGCAGAGAAAAATCTGCACAATGTCGAAAATATTCTGCGTGACGTAGAACTCTCTAGATGGGCTTGAAGCGGACGTCGACTTCGGCGAACGGGTCCACTTTGCCGAGTCCGTGGAGGCGGATCGGCGTGCCGCCCGGGTTGTCGTACAGCCGGATGCCGTCACCGAGCAGGACCGGTGCGATGTGCAGGTCGATCTCGTCGATCAACCCGAGTTGGAGCAGCTGGCGGCCGATGTTCGGCGAGAACACTTCGAGGTTCTTCCCGCCTGCCGCCTCCAGTGCGATCCGCACCGCTTCGGCCGGGCCGCAGTTCAGGAAGGTGACTCCCTCGGTGGGTGTCGCGTCTTCGGGATGGCTGGTAAGGACGAAGAGCGGCCCTTGCCAGTCGCCGCCGTAGATACCGTTGGGATCGGGGTAGGCGTCCCAACCGTCGCGGCCGCCGAGGATCGCGCCAGTGGTCGTCGCGTACTCGGTGACCAGGCCCGGCCGGGACGTGGTGCCCGCCATCCAGTCCATGCTGTGACCTGGGCCCGCGACGAAGCCGTCCAGGGACATCGTGAAGTGCCAGAGCACCTTTCCGTTCGCGGTCTGTGGTTCGAGCATCCCGCCTCCTGCTGCTTGCGTTGTGCAATCGGTTTGCTCACCGTAGAGTGGGCGATGGTAGTTTGCAACCACTTCTTCCGGAGGTGAGGCGCATGGCGGAACCCGCTCGCTCGGGCTGCCCGATCAACGCCGCGATCGAGGCATTCGGCGACAGCTGGAGCCTGCTCGTGCTGCGGGACATCATGTTCGGCACCCGGCGCTATTTCCGCGAACTGCTCGCCGGATCCGAAGAAGGGATCGCGTCCAACATCCTGGCCGACCGGCTGAAACGGCTGGTCAAGGCCGGTCTGCTGACCCGTGAGGACGTCGGTCCCGGGAAGCGGGCCGCGTACAGCCTGACCGAGGCGTCGATCCAGCTGGTGCCCGTGTTCGCCCAGCTCGGTTCGTGGGGTTTGACCCACCGCCCGACCACGAAGCGTCTGAAGGTGCGGGCCGAACTGCTGGCCGCGGGCGGGCCGGAACTGTGGGCGGAGTTCATGACCGAACTGCGGGCCGTCCATCTCGGCGAGCGGGCGCCGGACCGGGACGGGTCCGGTGTGCTGGAGCGACTCGCCACCGCCTACGAAGCCACCCTCTGATCGCAGCCCCCGCAAGTAGTCGGCTACTTGCGGTCGCCTCAGTGTGACCGCAGCTGCCTTTACTGCGTCGCTGGCCCGGCGTAGGGAGCGGTGTGCCACGGCCTCGCGCCCTGGGTGTCCTCGGCTCAGTCGAGGAAGCTTGACCTTCGCATCCGGCGCGACCCGTCCCGAATGCCGTGAAGGCCTCCTTACCTGCTCTCAAGGTAGGGAAAGAGGCCTTCACGACCCAAGCTTCACTGCACGGCAACCCGGGGAGTGCGGATTTGTCCAGAAACTGCCTTTCCGATCGCCCGAAGGAGAATTCACGCGACCGAAAAGGGTAGTCGAAAGGGCTGAACGGCTCACTGCGAAAGGCGTGGGTCAGCTCGGGTCCTTTTCGAGGTATTCCGCCCAAGCGATCAGCTCTCGTAACTCTTCGTAATCAAGCGCGGACAGTCGGACGCGAACCCGCTGATAGCGCATATCGGAGAAAATCGGCACCCTGAACTTATCCGGCTAGCCTCCCGCGAGTGCTTCCCGCTCCTATATGGGATAGCTGAATCCCAGTACGGTTTCGTCAGCGAGAGTGAAAGGAACACGATTCGCCCTACGCGGAGCTTCGCCGGGTCCCGTACCGTCGCCTCGTAGGCGCGGGGCAGCTCCGAAGCAATCCGTCTGACGTCATCCCGGTTACCATTTTTCCACTACTCTCCACTGTTCGTTCCCCGGTCACCCGTGGCGCCCCATAGTGAAGGCGACGTGAAAGTATTCGTCGAAAATCTTGGCCAGTGACACGGGCCTGCCCACGGGGGTGGGGATCTCGTCCCCGCCTCCGCGATCACCGCCGCGGCCTGGGCGTGACCGAGTCTTGCGGCACGATCATGTTGGGCCGCAATGGATACAGTGCCTTGGCAGCCGCGGTCGAGCCGAGCGTACGCCGACTGAGACGACGACACCCGAGAGGTCCGCGTGCGCCTTCACGGCCGTGTCGATGCCCGCGTCCGTCAGGTGGACGAGGTCGACGGACGGCAGGCTGGTGCCCCAGGTCTTCCGCCAGGTCCGGACCCCGTCGTCGGAGGGGGCGGGCTCGCCTTCCCGCGGGTACCGGATACGGCATCCCCAGGAGTTCAATCAGCGAAGAAGAATTGTGCGGCCTGTGACAGGTCGATCGCGGAGAGCCCTCTTTGATCGGACGCAGTTTTGTTGAGTCGAGGCCATGACGTGTCGGCATTCGTGAAGCCGTTGAACACTTCGGCGGCGGCAGTCGCAGAGCGGAGAGAGGGGGAGCGGTCAGACATGTGAGAACCCTATCCGGTGCCGCCAAGGGGGTTAATTTCCGCGTCCTTCTATTGGACTTTGCACATTGAGTCACCTATTTGTATCTGCTGCAAGCCTCATTGGTCCTTTAGTGTTGTGACTACGAAGGCCGCAAAGGATGTCGGTCACGCAGCGCGATCGCGTTGCCTCATCCAGGGGAGGAGAAGGCATGGGCAGACCCGAGAGACCGTTGGACGGCTCCGCTGGTCCGATCGCCGCATTCGCTCATGATCTGCGGGTATTACGGAACCGGGCGGGGAACCGGAGCTACCGGGAACTCGCCAGGACGGCGCTGTTCGCGCCGTCCGTGCTGTCCAGCGCGGCCAGCGGCCACCGGCTGCCCACTCTCGCCGTGACACTGGCGTTCGTTGCCGCGTGCGGCGGCGACCGCGCGGCGTGGGAACGGCGTTGGCGGAGTCTCGCCGGGCAAACGGGCGGTGGCGTCGAGGGGCGCGAGGAACGTGCTCCCGCACCACCGCCTGCCGAGATGCCGATGGACGGCGCGCACGTGCTGGCATCCGGGGTCGTCCATCTCGCCCGTCCGGCCCAGCTGCCCATGGGGTCGAGGACTTTCGTCGGCAGGGAGCGGGACCTCGCCGACGCCGCCGAGATGATCGGGGCGACCGGCCCGGTCAAAGTGCCGCTGCTCATCAGTGGTCCGATCGGGGTAGGTAAAACCGCCTTCGCGTTGCGGCTCGCCGAAAGGGTCGCCGCCGACTTCCCGGACGGGCAGCTTCACGCCGACCTGAGCAACAACGGAACCGGTGGCCGCTCGGCCAACGGGATCGTGCGCGGCTTCCTGCGCGCACTCGGCGTGCCGGCGCATCTCGTGCCCGACGACCCGATGCAGCGCATCGGCCTGTACCGATCCCTCCTGGCGGAACGCCGGTTGTTCGTGCTCCTCGCGGGGGTCAGCGACGAGGGGCAGGTGCGGCCGTTGCTCGGCCAGGCGCCGCACAGTCAGGTCGTGGTGACCAGCCGCGCCCGGCTGCTCGGACTGGAGGACACGAACCGTGTCGAGCTGGATACGTTCACCCGCAAGGAATCGCTAACGTTGATCGGCCGGATCGCCGGTCCGAGCCGGGTCCGTGCGGAACACAGCGCCACCGACACGATCGCCGATCTGTGCGGTGACCTTCCGCTGGCGATCAACATCGTCGGCCGCAAGATCGCCGCGCGTCCGGAATGGACGGTCGCGTACACGGCGGGTCAGCTCGCCGACCGCGAACGGTTCATGGACAGCCTCTGTGTGGGTGACGTCAACGTCCGGGATCGGTTCACCTCGGCGTACGAACATCTTTCGCCTGCCGGGCGTGAAGTCATCCACCACTTCGGACAGAGCGGGGCGGGCTGGACGACATCGATCGGTGTCGCCGCCGCGATGGGCATCATGATCGAGACCGCCGACGAGCTTCTCGAATCCGTCGTGGACGCCGGGCTTCTTCAGCGTGCCAACGTCGCCGGACGCTACGCGGTCTCTCGTTTGGTCAGCGCGTTCGCCGCCGAACGGCAGCGGGAGCCGAACCCGTTCGCCGCCGCGGTCCCGATAGCGGGGCGCCGGGCGCGGAAGCACGCCTTCGAGTCGCTGCGCCACAAGGCCGTGCGCACCCTGCCGGGTAGCTCGTCCGAAGGGTGATCGTTCGAGCCGCGCGGTCCTTCCGGTCAATGGACCGCGCGGCTCGAATGAGTCGACGACGGCGAACTGCGCGTGCGGCCGGTATGCATCCGGCGGACGCTGCGGACGATCCGGTACCGGAGGGTGGCCGCGGACCGCCGGACATGGGTACCGGAAGGGGTCTTTCGGTACCCATGTTCAGAGGCGCGTTCACCCGGGTACCCATGGCGCGGAAAGCACCCGATCCGAGGAGTACCGATGGCAGACAGGTTGAGGCCGCCGCAGCAGCAGGACCCGCCGGGCGTGACGTCGAAAATGGACCCGCCTCCCCGTGACTCCATGGAGGACTACGAAGGCCGTGACCTGCTGGGCGGTAAACGCGCCTTGATCACCGGCGGTGACTCCGGCATCGGCCGCGCGGTCGCCATCGCCTTCGCGAAGGAAGGCGCCGACGTCGCGATCGCTTACCTCAACGAGCACGAGGACGCGAAGTACACCGAGGGGCGCGTCCGGGCGGAGGGGCGCGAGTGCCTCCTCCTGCCCGGCGACCTGGCCGAGCCGGCACAGTGCCGCGAGATCGTGGACCGGACCGTGAGTGCGCTCGGCGGGCTCGACATCCTAGTCAACAACATCGCCACGCAGTGGCCGGTCGACTCGCCGGAAGAACTCACCGACGAGCAGTGGACTCATACCTTCGACGTGAACATCCACAGCTTCTTCCGGGTGACCAACGCCGCGTTGCCGCATCTGGGGAGGGGCGCGGCGATCATCAACACCGGCTCGGTGAACGGCTTGCGGGGCAACAAATCCCTCATCGACTACTCCGCGACCAAGGGCGCCGTGCATGCCTGGACCTACGCCATGGCGCTGTCGCTGGCCGATCGGGGCGTCCGGATCAACTGTGTCGCGCCGGGCCCCGTGTGGACACCGTTGATCCCGTCGACGTTCCCGCCAGAGAAGGTCGAGAAGTTCGGCCTTCAGGTCCCGTTCGAGCGGGCGGCCCACCCCGACGACCTCGCGCCTTCGTACGTCTTCCTGGCGTCCAACAGGCTCTCTTCGTACTACAGCGGCGAGGTCATCGCGGCGCTCGGCGGGGAGACGACACCCGGATGAGTGGTCGTGTCCGGGACGTCGACCGGGGAATGATGAACACGCGAAGCCGGTGGGTTTCGCCGTTCGCCTGGCTCGGCAGGGTGGTCCGGGTCCACGGGGAGGAACGGCGAAATCTCATCCAGACCGCGAAGGCCGCGGCGGCGGCAGTGATCGCCTGGATCGTCGCGACCTCGGTCCTTGAGCTGCCGCAACCTTTTCTGGCGCCGTACGCGGCCGTGTTCCTGGTGCAGGCCACCGTTTACCGGTCCGTGCGCGGCTGGGCACAGCAGGTCGGCGCGGTCACCGCGGGAGTGCTGCTGGCGGCGGGCGCCGGCCAGGTGATCCCGTCCGTGACGGTGGCTCTCGGCCTGGTCGTCTTCGCCGGGTTGCTGATCGGCACGTGGCGAGGGTTCGGTGATTCGGGCGTCTGGGTCGGGATCACCGGCATGCTGCTGATCTCCTACGGCAACGCGACCGAACCCGTCCTGCTCGCCGACCGGTTGCTGGAGACCGCGCTGGGCGCGGCGATCGGCGTGGTGCTGAACGCGGTCATCTTGCCGCCACTGCACGGAGAACGACTGGGGACGGCGACATCCCGGCTCGTGTCGGCGATCGAGGACGTCCTCAAAGAGACCGCCACTCTGGTCCGCGGCGGCGAGCCACCCGAAGCGCCGGACTCCCTGCACGAGCGACTGCGCGACGTCCGCAGTCTGGTCGCGGAGGCGGAGGAGGCGATCGGCTGGACGAGGGAGGGCCGCTACCTGAATCTTCGCCGCCGGCGTGAGACACGGGAAGAGCCGCTGGCGAACCTCATTTCGCTGTGGCCGCCGCTCGCCCAGCTGATCGACGCGGTCAGCGAAACCGCCCAGAGCGGGCAGCCGTTCCGGCATCCTGGCATGTACGCGCGCGGGGTGGTCGGCGACCTGCTCGAAGCGCTCGCCGAGACGGTCCGTTCGGGCGACCCGGACAAGCTCGATCAATGCCGCAAACTCGTCGAAGAGATCGATCACCTGCTCGTCACCCCCACCAACGAGGTCACCACGTCGATCGGACTCGGGGCGATGGCGTTGCCCGCCCGCCGTCTTGTCCAGCGGCTGGATGCCGATTCGTAAATGTGGCCTACCCGCCGAATTACGCGTCGTGTCCGATCACGACGCGGGATATTGCTTCTCTTTCAGCAGCTTCGCGAGGTGGACGGCATTGCGGGCGACCGTCGAGTTGGTCGATTCGACCGCTTCCGGCGTTTCGTCGAGGTCGTTGTAGTCGCCGCCCTTCATCGCCTCACCGTTCCAATAGGTCCCGCCCTGGGCGGGCACGGTGAAACCGGTGTCGCTGAGCGCCTGGAACAGGTCCGCGGTGACCTTGTGCGCACCGTCCTCGTTGCCGACCACGGCGGTGATCCCGACCTTGCCGAACATGCCGGGCCTGCCCTCGTCATCCGTTTCGGACAATTCCGCGTCGAGTCGTTCCAGCACCCGTTGCGCCACGCTGGACATGTGACCGACCCAAGTCGGGGTCGAGAGCAGCAGGATGTCCGCGGCCACGATCTTTCGGCGGATCTCCGGCCAGGCGTCGCCGTCGCCCATATCGGCTTCGACCCCGGGTTTGACGTCGTGGTCGACGACCCGCACCAATTCACCGGTGACACCGCGTTCCGTCATTTTGTCGAGCACCTGTTGGGCGATCAGAGCACTGCTCGATGCCGATGGCGAAGGTTTGAGCGAGCAAACGAGAGCGAGAGCCTTCATACCGACGGTCTACCCGGACGGCAATTCGAGGAAACCCGTGTGAATCGGGCGAAGCCGGGTACGCGTGAGATATGCGAGCTTTGGTAATCGGATGGGCGAGTTTCCGTCACGGTAAGGCGACTCCGGTGGACGTGCTCGGGATGCGAAGGGTCGATGCCGCGCTGTCACTGGCGGAGGTGCCGCATGAGCTGGCGTGGGGGCCGTCTCATCGGCAGCAGGGCCTGAACTACGAGGAGGTGGATCCGGCGAGGTACAGCCATGTCGTGTTCGTCTCCGGTGCCGCGCGGGGCAGGCAGGTACGCGAGGTGCACCGGCGCTTCGCGCACTGTCATCGGATCGCCGTCGGGGTATCGGTGACCGATCCCGATGATGACGCGGTCACCGGGTTCGATCAGGTGCTGGCCCGCGACCACCAGGGGATCGCCACCCCGGACCTCTCGATCGACGCCAAGACGGACGAGGTGCTGGTGGCGGGCCTGATCCTCGAGCCGGAACCTACCGCCGTCCGGTCCAGCGTGACGAGGTGGCTCACCGGAATCGACTGCGGGCGGGTGCCCCTCGACCCGAGCCTGACGTCTTCGGACTGGGCGCGTTGTGCGACGCCCGACCAGTTCACGTCGATCCTGTCGCATCTGGACGTGGTGGTCACGACCCGGCTGGACGGCCTGGTGCTGGGGTTGCGGGCGGGTGTTCCCGTTTTGGCGGTGGACCCCGTCGTCGGCGGCGGCACCCTGACGGCGCAGGCCGACGCGCTCGGCTGGCCGGCACTCGTCCCCGCCGAAGAGGCTGGACGAGGGGAGAACCTCGATTCCTGGTGGCGCTGGTGCTCTTCGGTGCAGGGGCGGGCGGTCGCGGCGCTGCGCGCGCTGCCGTCGGACAACGGCTTGATGCGGGACATGGTGAAGGTGTTCGAGGCCGGTCCCGTCCGGTGAGGCTTCGCCCGCACGCTCATCGCTTCGCCAAGTGCACCGAGGCGATGAGGAGTACGCCGCCGCAAGAACGACGCGGCCGCACGTTCGTTCACCGGCATTACCCCAGCCGGGCGGATATCCCGTGACACCACGAAACACCCGCCCGGCCCAGGGCCGGGATCAGCCGGACTGAGGGTCGGTGTCGTCGTGGGGATCGCCGGAAGAGGTACCTTGCTCGCCTCGGGTCTCCTGCCGGTCCTCTTCGTCCTGTTGGTCGCTGTTGTGCTTCGGGTCGTCATGGTGGTTCGTCATCGATGCCTCCTTTGCCGGTCGACTACCCGTTCCCCGGCGAAGTAACCCCTGACGCGCGGGTCATTGTGGACGTCCGGCACCACGAGGCCGGGGCAGCCGGAAGGATCAACGGTGAATCGGAGACCCCATGACCGCGAACAGCAAGAGGACACGGGTGCGGACCGAACCCCGCGGTCCGATGCTGGTAGAGGGCTGGTCGAGCCGCTCACGGCAGCGGCCGGATGAGTGAGGGACTCCCCGGCCGTCCAGGACCGCATGAGGTGTCCGGACAGCCGGTCCTCCAGCAGGTCGCCGCCGACGTCGTGCCGGAGCGCCTGTTCGTGCACCGCGTCGGCCTCGATGTGCTCGGTGTAGAAGTACCGGCATGCCGCCGCTCCGCCGAGCCGTTCCCAAGCTTGGCCCATGCGACGGGCGGCGGGCACGGTGGTGATCTCGGCGACGGCGAAATGCCCGACGAGCGCGCCGCGCGGGCTCCGGTGCAGGGCGAACAGCGACATCATGTTCACCGTCGCGAGTTTGCGGGCCGGGACATGATCGAGGCAGGCGCGGTAGCCGTCGGACAGGCCCGCCGCGGTCAACAGCTCCGCGAACAGCCGGGAATGCGCCTGCTCGGCCCGGCCACCTCCGAATAGACGTGCAGCGCGAGCTGCAGATCTTCGCCGAAGGGGTCCGCGCGTGCCGCCGCTTCGAGGTCGAAGCCGTTGCGGCGTTCGCCTGTTAGGGCGTCGATTGCGGGGCGGAGAGCGAGCCACGGGTCCGAGGTAGTGCGGCGGCCACCGTACGGTCGATCGTCGTCATGCGAACTGAGTACCCGATCTAGGCGACCGGAACCGTTTCTCCGGTGAGCATCCGCAGGACCGCGATATCGCCGTCGACGGCGGCCCGGCGCTGTCGTGCCGCCCCGGTGCCCTCGTTCTCGAGCCGTCCGAGCAGGGTACGCACCAACGCGAGGTCGCCGGTGTCCTCCAGTGCCGGGGCGGTGCGCGCGAGCAGGGAAGCGTTCCTGTCGGCGACCGGGACCTGCTTGCCGGCCACCGGGTCGACGGCCGGGCCCGACAGGCCGTACCGCGCGGCCGACCACACCGCCGCGGCGGCGATCTGCGGATCCAGCGGTTCGGCCGGAACACCGCGGTCCAGATCGTCGAGCGCGGTACGCACCAGCGCGCGGGTCAGCAGGGCCTGTAGCACCGCTTCGTCCACAGTGGACGCGGTATCGGCCACGCGTACCTCGACCGCCGTCCGGCGCGAGGAGGGACGCGCGAACCAGAACGTCCGGTTTTCGTCCGCGAGTACCCCGCAGTCCACGAGACGACCGACCTGCCGGTCGTAGTCGGCGGCGTCGGTGAAGTAGGGCGGGAGGTCCGAACCGGGGAATCGGCTCCGCTCCATCGTCCGCCAGCTGTCGTAGCCGGTGTCGTGACCGCGGTGGAACGGAGAGTTGCCGGACAGGGCCAGCAGCGTGGGCAGCCAGGGCACCAGGTGGTTCACGACGGCGACCGCGACCTCGCGATCGGGCACACCGACGTGCACCTGACATCCGCAGTCCTCGTCCGTTTCGCCGAGCAAGGGAGTGCCGGAGGCGATGATGGCACAATCCTCCCCGGCCGCCGCCTCGGCGAGGGTGCGCCGCCCGGCGATCAGCTGCCGGTACAGCTCATCCGCTGTGTCGCAGACGCCGGTGGTGGCCAGGATCTGCGTCGGCCGCGGTTCGCGGCGCACGGCGGCGCCTTCAGGCAGCGGACAGCAGACACCGTGCCGCGCGAGCACCACTTCGGCGCGCGGACAGCTCACCCCGGTTCTCGGGTCGACCAGCAGGAATTCCTCTTCGACGCCGATTCCGGTCATCGCCGCTCCCGCTTCTTCGGCAGCGGGCGCACGGCCGGTCCTTGAAGCACCGATCCGTCCACGCCGAACCGGGAACCGTGGCAAGGGCAGTCCCAGGTCTTCTCCGCGTTGTTGAACGCGACCAGGCAGCCGAGGTGGGTGCAATGGGCGCCGACGGCGTGCAGTTCGCCGTCCGGATCGCGGTAAGCGGCGACGAGTTCGCCGCCGTCACGGGTCACCTTGGCCTCGTCGAGCGCGAGTTCCGCCAAGGACGCGGGCTTGCGCAACGCGCTGAGATGGTCACCCACCAAGAACTTCGCGACCGTCGCGCTGTTCTCGACGGTGCTGATCGCGGAACCGAGGTCGAAGCGGTTCGGGTCGTACAGGCTCGCCGCGGGGTTGTCCCGGCCGGTCAGCAGATCCGCCAGCAGGAACCCGGCCGCGGTGCCGCCCGTCATACCCCACTGCCCGAAGCCGGTGGCGACCCAGAGATGGCGGCTCGCCGGGTGATACCGCCCGACGTACGGCACCGAGTCCAAAGTGGACAGGTCGTGGGCGGACCAGCGGTGGGTCGCCCTTGGCATCCCGGCGTGCGCACTCGCCCAGCCGGCCAGCCGTTCGTAGCGGCTCTCGACGTCGACCGAGTCACCGACGCGGTAGTGCTCGCCACCCGCGACCGCGTACGGGACGCCGTCGTTGAGGTAGCCGCGGACCGAATGGTGCGTGTCGGCGTCGAGGAACATCCCGTCCGGCGACCGGCCGCCCTCGACGGGACCGGCGACCACGAGGTCCCGCACCGGCTCGAGCCGGGCGAAGAACAGGCCGCGGTCCAGCATCGGGTAATGGGTCGCCACCACCACCTCGGCCGCCCGCACGTCGCCGGAACTGGTGCGCACCTTGGTGCCGCCGAGTTCGTCGACGCCCTCCGCGCGGACGCCCTCCATGATCGTGCCGCCCGCGCGTTCGATCTCGTCGGCCAGGCCGAGAAGCCACCGACGGGGGTGGAAATGGGCCTGCGCGGCGAATTTGACCGCTCCGACCGCCGCCACGGCGAGATCGACGTCGGCGACGAAGGAGGCGGGAAGACCGGCTTCGGCGGCTGCTTCCGCTTCTCGTTCAAGGCTTTCCAACGTTTCAGGCTTGGTCGTGTACACGAAGCTGTCGGCGCGGGTGAAACCGCACTCGATGCCGAGTTCAGTGGCGGTTGTCGCGATCCATTCCAGGGCCGCGGCTTGGGTGTAGGCGTACATCGCGGCGGCTTCGACGCCTTTGGTCTTGGCGAGCGAGGCGTACTTGACCCCGTGCTGCGTGCTGATCTTCGCCGTGGTGTGCCCGGACACCCCTGCCGCCAGGCGGCCTGCTTCCAGGACCAGTACCGATCGCCCCGCCTTCGCCAGCCGGTAGGCCGTGGTGAGTCCCGCGATCCCGCCGCCCAGGACGGCGACGTCGGTCTCCCGCGGTAGCGGCGTGCCGGTGCGATCGGAAGCGGGGGCGGTGTCGAGCCACAGGGAACGTATGCCGGGCAACTCGGTCATGACTGCGGGTTCCCGGACGACAACGTGGGCAAACCAGTGTCGTTCGAGTTTTCTGTTTCACTCGAACGGGTAGGTCTCGCTCATGAACACATCCTCCAGGTCCCCAGAGGAAAAGAACATCTTCGTGATCGGGCTCGACGAGAGCAACGAAGAAGTGATGAGGCGGCTCCCCGGCGCGGACCGGTATCGCTTCCATCCGTTGCTGTCGCCCGAAGAACTCCAGCAGGGCGAGATCCAAATCGTCGAGCTCATGGAAAAGGCGCAGTCGCATTTGGACGCTTTCGATGGGCCGATCGACGCAATCGTCAGCTATTGGGATTTCCCCTCTTCGGCGATGGTGGCGATGTTGTGTGAGAAGTACGGTCTCCCCGGCGTTTCGCTCGAGGCCGTGCTGAAGTGCGAGCACAAATACTGGAGCAGACTCGAACAGGCGAAGGTGATCGACGAGCTGCCGCCGTTCGGCATCGTCGATCTGGAGCAGGACGAGCCTCGGCCACCTGATGGCGTCGATTACCCCATGTGGCTCAAGCCGGTGAAGTCGTTTTCGTCGGAACTGGCCTTCCACGTCGCCGATGAGAGTGAGTTCGAGAAGGCCGTCGCCGAGATCCGGGCCGGCGTCGAGCGGGTCGGTCTGCCCTTGGATCACGTCCTCGGGAAGGTCGCGCTTCCCGCCGAAGTGGCCGACACCGGAGGAGCCGCGTGCCTCGCGGAGGGCGAACTCACCGGTGTGCAGGCCGCGACCGAGGGTTACGTCCACAAGGGACAGGTGACGGTTTACGGCGTTCTCGATTCGATCAACTATCCCGACTCCGCCTGCTTTCTGAGACATCAGTATCCGTCGCAGCTGCCCGACGACGCGGTCGAGCGGATGAAGGAGATCTCGGTCCGGGTGATGGAGGGGATCGGTTTCGACAACGCCACCTTCAGCATCGAGTTCTTCTGCCATCCCGAATCCGGTCAGGCCTGCCTGCTGGAGATCAGTCCGCGGCACTCGCAGTCCCACGCCGAGCTGTTCGAGTACGTCGACGGGGTGGCGAACCATCACATCATGGTGCGGCTGGGACTCGGTGAGGATCCCGGCGGACGGCGGAACAGGGGTGACTACCAGGTCGCGGCCAAGTGGTACCACCGCCGGTTCCGTGACGCCCTGGTCACCCGCGTGCCCACCAGGGGTGAGATCGCGGACCTGGAGGCGGAGATCCCCGGCGTGAAGATCGAAGTGGTGCCGGCGAAGGGAACGCGGCTCTCGGACATGCCGGCGCAGGACAGCTACAGCTACGAACTCGCGCACATCCTCGTCGCCGCGCAGACCCAGCGGGAGATGGAACACAAATACCGCCAGTGCACCGAAGCGCTACGGTTCGACTTCGAGGAGGAATAGCCTATGCGGACGGTGGCTTCGCTGCCGTACGAGATCACGGAGTCCGACCACGTCTGGATCCCGGTCTCCGACGGTATCCGGCTGTCGGCCAGGATCTGGCGGCCGGTCGCTTCGGACGGCGAGCCGGTCCCGGCGATCCTGGAGTACATCCCGTACCGGCACCGTGACCTCACCTCGGTGCGGGACTCCGTGCCTGGAACGAGAGCAGCAGGACGCGGAAGAGGTGCTCGAGTGGATCGCGGGGCAGCCGTGGTGCACCGGCCGCACGGGGATGATGGGGATTTCCTGGGGCGGATTCGCCGCCCTGCAAGTGGCCGCGCGCAAACCGCCGAGCCTGACACTGGTTGAAGGACGCCGAGAACGGCGTCATGGACGGGCCGATGCTGCGGACGTGGATGCAGGACAGTGTGCCGCCGTCGACGTCGTACGAGGACCGGCCCGGCCGGTTGGTCGGCGAGCCGTCCTGGCCGTCGCCGCACGCCCACCCCTCGGTGCACCGGCTCGCGCGGTACCGGATCGCCCGGCCGGACGAGGAGGTCCGGGAAGAACGGCTGTCGGTGGAGTCGCCGCTCTCGGTCGGCCAGTTCGCGGGCAAGTGGGCCTCGTACAGCGCTCCACCCGACCTGCCTTACGACCAGCGGGAGGAGGACGGCGGGTCACTCGTCTTCGACACCGACGAACTCACCGAGCCGTGCGAGATCCTCGGTTCGCCGGTGGTGGATCTGGAGGTTTCGGCGGACAAGCCGGTGGCGCAGGTCGCCGTCCGGCTGTCCGATGTCGCCCCGGACGGCCGGGCAACGCGAGTGACCTGCGGACTGCTGAACCTGACCCACCGGGACGGGCACGACGACCCGGAGCCGCTGGAACCGGGTAAGCCGTACCGGGTGCGCGTCGAACTCAACGCCGTCGCGCAGGCCTTCCCCGCCGGGCACCGGATCCGGTTGTCGATCTCCTCGTCGTACTGGCCGCTGGCGTGGCCACCGCCGGAACCGGCGATGGTGACCGTCCACACCGGTCGGAGCACGCTCACGCTGCCGGTGCGTCCGACGGCCGAGGCCGAGGAGGTGTCGGCGCGGCCGTTCGACGAACCCGAAGGTACGGAACCATTGCCTTGACCCAGGTCGAACCCGGCGAGGTGCGCTGGACGGTGTCCCGCGACCTGATCGAGTACCGGTCCGCGCTCGAGATCGTGAAGAACGCGGGCAAGGTCCGGTTCGAGGACATCGCGCTCGACGTGACCAGGGACGTGTTCGAGCGCTACTCGTGGGTGGCGGACGACTTCTGTTCCCCGGTGGCGGAAACGGAGTGGTCGATGACGTTCGCCCGCGACGAGTGGGAAGCCAGGAGTGAGACCCGCACCCGGGTGTCGTGCACACCGACGGAGTTCGTCATCGACGCCCGGTTCGATGGCTACGAAGGCGAGCGACGGGTCTTTTCCCGCAACTGGCATCGGACGACTCCCCGCGATCAGGTTTGGCGTCGGGTGATCGGGTAACCGGAGGCGGCGATCGGTCCAGCGAGGCTGTACGTCCGCCGGTCGCGAGGTGGACCGGCGGACGTACAGCCTCGGCGGAGCAGGAACGCCGGCACGTCGGTCACCGAAACCAAGCGGCTCAGCGGATGAGCATCTCCACGACATCCTCCGGGGACTTCCGCTCCGAGAACTTGGCCCGTTGCCGATCCGCCCCGTTCCCGTGTTCGAACAACCGGGCGCAGCCGTCGCGGACGAAGTCCAGATCGCCGGTCGTCTCCAGCGCGGCCGCGGCGAAGGCCACGACATCGCCGACAACCTCGTGCGCGGGCATGAGATCGCCGGTGCGCGGATGCGGGCACCGGCCCGAAAGTCCTTCCCGGGAGGCGCGCCAGAGATGGGCGCGCAGTACCTCGTTGGACAAAGACGGGGCAGGCCCGTCGTCGAGGATCGTGGTGACGAGTCCCCGGACCAGGATGCCGAGCAGCACCGCCTCGTCCGGCGTCGCGGCCACATCGGAAAACCGGAACTCGACCGTCGGCTGGCCCTCGGAAAGCCTTACGTCCCAATAAACCATTTGACGGTCGAGGATCGCTCCCGCGCGCAGCCAGGCGTCCACGATGCTCTCGTAGTGGTCCAGCGACGTGAACTCGGGCGGCGGCCCTGCCGACGGCCACCTGGTCCACTGTTGATATCGCCAGCTGCTGTAACCGGTGTCGACGCCGTCGGAGATCGCCGAGTTCGCGGTGAGCGTCAGCAAGGCTGGCAGCCACGGCCGGATTCGCGAGATCAGCCGGACACCCGTTTCCCGGTCCGGGATCGCGATGTGGATGTGGCAGCCGCAGGTGATCGTGGTGCGCGCGGTGGCACCGAAGTGTTCGGCGATCCGCTCGTAGCGAGGATTCGGGGTGATGTGCGGGAAGCCGGTTTCGATCAGCAGCGGACTCCCGCAGGGGAGCAGATGGCAGCCGCGCTGAGCCGCGGCTTCGGTGAGTTCGGCCCGGAGAGCTTTCAGCTGCCCCAACGCTTCATCCCTGGTACGGCAGATCGCGGTCGCGGATTCCACCTGTGACCGGGTCAGTTCGTGTTGCAGTTCGCCTTCAGCCTCTTCGGCGGAATCAACGACCATGTTGCCGCTCTGGGAGAGATGTCCTGCGGGGTCTACGACGAAGAATTCTTCTTCGATGCCGAAAGTGAGGTCGTCATCGTTCACGAACAGGGGTTACCCCGGTTCGGTATCGGCAAACCTGTTTTCTGAAACCGTTTTCGGGTATCACCGGGCGTGGACCGTCTGTTCGACGGTATGACCGCTCCGCTGGACGGCTGAGCTGGATCCGCTAAGACCGCACCACCGCGACCGGGCAATGCGCGTGGTGGAGCGCGTCGTCACTGACCGAGCCCAGCAGCAGGCGGCGAAGGCTGCCATGGTCACTTCGGCCCAGCACCAGCAATGCGGCTTCGCTGGACTGCACGGTCAGCGCCTGAGAAGTCGGCCCGACGCCGTGCACGATCTCGACGGGCACGTCGGGATAACGCTCCCGCCATGGCTTCAGTTGCCGGGCGACGAGTTCGTCGACGACCTCCTGGGGGAGCGGCGGTGCCGGATCCAGCACCGGGCCGCCGAGCAGCGGCTCGCTCATCGGCCCCCAAGCGGAAAGCCGTGCGGCATGGACCGCGTGCACGGCCAGGCCATGCCTCGACGCGAAATCGAACGCGAACCCGGCCGCCTGGGCGCTCTGGTCCGTGCAGTCGGTCCCGAAGATCACCGGCCCGTCCTGAGGAGGCTCTTCGCCGCGGACGACAACCACCGGGCGGCCGGCGTGCTGGGTGACCTCCGCTTCGGTCGAGCCGGTCACGGCGCGGGTGAACACCCCGGTGTGGGATTCGCCCAGTACGATCATCGACGCGTCCGTCCCGTCGGCGACCGACGTCAGGACCTCGTCCGGGGTACCGCCTTGTACGACGGTCCGGACGTCGAGATCCGGGTCGGTGCGCTGCAACGTTTCGGCCATGGACTCGAGTTGCCGCCGTGCTGGTTCCGCGTCGTCGGTCGCCTCGGGAACCAGTTCGGTGAGCGGCGCGGCGACAGGGTCGGAACCCGTCGGTGGCAAGCGATCCCTCGTGCAGTACGCGAGCACCAGGCCTCGCCCTCGGGTTTTCGCCTCGGCCGCCGCCCAGCGGACGGCGCGGCCGGACTCCGGGGAGCCGTCGAATCCGGTCACCACGGGACCGGTTCCAGTCTGTGCAGGGGACATCGATCATCACCTCCGACAGGGGAGTGGTACCCGTTCCCCATGATTTTCAAGCGTCTGCTTGGTGACGTGTCACAACGACGCCTGGGGTAAGTCTGGGAAATTCCCCACGCCCGTGTCCGGCCCTCGCCCGCAAGATGTGAGGACGTATTACCGGGCGGTAACAACGACGACGTTGGAGGCTGGGATGGCGCTGGGCAAGCGGGTCAAGGCAGGGCTGGTGGCGCTGGCCGCCGCAGTGGCGGTGACGTCGGCGCCGACACCGGCGCAGGCGGGGCAGCTGGAGTACGTCGCGCTCGGCGATTCCGCCGCCGCGGGGCCGCTGATCCCGAAGCAGGATCCCAACCTGCTGTGCCTGCGTTCGGATCGCGACTACCCGGCGTTCGCCGCGGCGGCGCTCGGCGCGAAGCTCGCCGACGTTTCGTGTTCGGGTGCGGTGACCGCCGATCTCACGAACCGGCGGTTCGGCATCCTCGCGCCGCAACTCGACGCGCTCAAGCCGTCGACGGGGTTGGTGTCGATCACTATGGGCGCCAACGACTCCGGCCTGTTCCAGCAGGCGCTCAGCTGCATCAACCTGCTGCCGGAACCGGCGGGTCACTCGTGCGCGGACCGGCTCACCGCGGGTGGCAAGGATCCCCTCGGCGACTCGATCCAGGCGTGGGCCCCGAAATTCGGCGCCGCGCTCGACGAGATCCGAGCCAGGGCGCCGCGGGCGAAGATCCTCGTGACCGGATACGGCACCTACATCCGGCACAACGGCTGCTATCCCGTGCAGCCGGTCTGGGCGCGGGACGCGAACTACCTGCAGGGCGTGATGAACCTGATCGGCTCCACCGCCCGGAAGCAGGCCGAGGCCCGCGGCGCGACGTTCGTCGACTTCGCCTCGCTCACCGTCGGGCACGACATCTGCGCCGCCCCGCGTGATCGCTATCTCGAAGGCCTGATCCCCGCGCACGCCGCGGCCCCGCTGCATCCGAACGCGTCGGGGATGGCGGTGTTCGGCGCCGCGATCGCGAAGGCGGCGCGCTGACCCACTCATCCCCGGCCGGTCGCCGACCGGGCCGCGAGTGCCGCGCTCAGCAAGGCGATGTGTTCGAGCCGGGTGGGGTCCAGCCCGGTGAGGTCGGCGATCCGGCGCAGCCGGTAGTCGACGGTGTTGGGGTGGACGTGGAGGGCGGCGGCGGTCTGCCGCCGCCCGCCACGGTGGAGGAAGGTCTCCAGCGTCTGGAGGAGTTCTTCGTTACCGTCCAACGGTTGCAGCCGGGAGGCCAGCCGGTCGAGGGCCGGGCCGGGGCGAGACAGCTGGTATTCGAGCAAGACGTCGTCGAGCCGGTACAGCCCGGGCGGCCGCCCGGAGCCGGTGGCGACCGCGAGCACGTCCTGTGCCAGCTGCGCCGCGGCGGGAACGCCTGCCGGTCCGGCCGCCGCGACCCCGGCGATGACCTCCGCGCCCGCCGTGCGGGCGACGTCGGCGAGGACCCGCTCCAGCCGTGCCCAATCGCGTGTGGACAGTTCGCCCGCCGGGGTTTCGTGCGGCAGCAAGGCCACGCCGCCCTCGGGGGTGAGCGAGGTCAGGACCGTGCCGCGGATCTGGCGCTCCAGTTCGACCCGCAGCCGCCGGAGTTTGCGGCGTCCGGCGACCAGCGGGTCGACGCCGCTGGCCTCCTCGTCCGGATGCGCCCCGACCGTCGCCGCGAGGACGATGTAGCACGGCGGCAACCGCAGGCCCGCCTGTCCCGCGGCCACATCGGCGGGCTCGCCGTCGAGCAGGGCGGAAAGCACCGCGTGCCGCGCCGACCGCTCGTCGTCGAACATCGTCTGGCGCTCGTCCAGGTACCCCGCGCCGACGGCGGGGGTGACGACTTCGAGGTAACGCAGGGTAAGCGCGTTGACGGCCAGGACGTCCGCGACCTCCTCCGGACGCGCGTCCGGCGTCAGCGACGCCCAGACCACCTGGATGCCGATGTGATACGCGGTGAGCACGATGTCGATCGGGATGCCCTCTTCCGCACGGCGGGCGGCGGACTCGCGGAGGAAGTCGAGTTCCTCCTGCGTCGGCGTCGCTCCGGTGCGCAGGGTGTCGATGAACGAACGCAGGTTCTGTTCGATCACGTGCGTGATGTCGCCACTGAGTTCTTCGGCGGGCAGGTGGCCGTACTCGGGGATCCGGGACACGATCTCGGCGAGGACCGCCTTCGCGAGCGACGGCAGGACTTCGGTCAGCCGCTCCGCCAGCGGGCGGCCGCCGATGCGGAACCCTCGATCCTCGTCACCCGTCACAACCGCCCATCATGACAGCCGGGCGGGTCAGCGGCAGAGCGCGTCCCGTGCCGAGTCGACCGTCGGGTGCACGTTGAACACCGCGTCGAGCCCGAGGAGTGACATCGGGCGCAACAGGGCCCGTTCCTGGGTGACCAGGATGAACGGTACGGCCGTCTCTTCGGCCTTCGCCCTGATCTGGACGAGTGCCGTGAAGCCCGTGGAGTCACAGAAGGTGACCGCGGAGAGGTCCGCGATCAACGCCGCGGGAATGAACTGGAGTTCTCCCTCCAGTGTCCGCCGCAGGCTGTCGGAGACGGCGAGATCGATCTCGCCGGACACGGTGACCACCGTGTCGGTGCCGGACGCGGTGACCGAGACGTCGAGAGGAGACACGAATCTCCGGACCGAACGGGGCGGATCAGAGGCGGGGGCGCGATAGTCGGTCAAATTTGACTCCTTGCCGGTACGGGGAGGACCGGCTGCTGCCCTGTTTGGGCATGCCGGACCACGAAGTAGAACGGACCCGGCGGCTGGTGTCTGAACCGCGACGGGTCAACCGTAGCAGCCCCGCGTCCCGACCTGCCGGATGAGCGAGTTCCGGCCCACTGTTGTGACCGACCTCAGGGTGGAATTCACGGACGACACCGCGGCGAAACCGCTCGCGCTTCTGAATCTGCCGTCCGAAGGCCTTCGAGCGGGACGACCTGGACCGCATGGTGCGATCCGGTGCTGCGCGTCTACGCGGATCCGGCGGGGCATCGGTTCTGCGTCTTCGTCGCTTGACGAGGTCGACGATGTAGCGGCCGCGGGTGTTGAGCGGCGCGGCCGGTTGGCTAGCTTCCCGTCATGACCACCGCGCTGATCATCGGTGACCTCCAGCGAGGCATCACGGGCGACTACCCGTTCACCAGGCAGGTCCTGCCGCCGCTCAAGGAACTGCTACCGCGTGCCCGTGCCGCCGGTGCGCTCGTCGTGTTCGTGCACTTCGCGCTCCGGGGTAACGGGGCCGACCTGCCGCCGGGAAACGCGATGCTCAAGACGTTCCACGAGGCCGGGGACACCTTCCACGAGGGTTCGGCCGGAACCGAGATCGATCTGCCGGTCACCGCCGAGGACGTCGTCGTGCTGAAACGCCGTGCCAGCGCGTTCGCCGGCACGGATCTCGACCTGGTGCTCCGTGCCCAGGGCGTCGAAACCGTCGCGATCGCCGGAGTCGCGACCAGTGCGATGGTGGCCGCGACGTCCTACGACGCGGCGGACCGCGGCTACCAGGTAACCGTGCTGCGCGACGGTTGCGCGGACGGTGATCAGGCGATCCACGACTTCTTCGTCGACGCCGTCTTCCCCAGCCGGGGGTTCGAGGTCGTCTCCTGCGCCGACTGGTGCTGAATATCTCCTCGACCAGTGGGCCGCGGGTATGACACCGTCGTCGGCGAGCTGATCATGGGGAGCTGGGATGAAGACGAACCGACTCGGGCGCACCACCGTCGAGGTCACACGGCTGGGGTTCGGCGGCGGGCCGCTCGGTGGGCTGTTCGCGCCGCTGGACGACGAGACCGCGGCGGGGGCGCTGGCCGCGGCCTGGGACGGCGGCGTCCGTTACTACGACACGTCTCCGCATTACGGCATCGGGCATTCCGAGCGCCGGATCGGTGAATTCCTGCGGCAGCAACCGCGAGAGTCGTTCGTCCTGTCGACGAAGGTCGGCAGGCTGCTGGTACCGCAGGACGTGGACGGGAAGCTGGATCCGGCCGGTTTCCATGTCCCCGCGACGCATTACCGGGTCCGGGACTTCACTCGCGACGGGATCCGGCGCAGTGTCGAGGATTCGCTGGAGCGACTGGGCCTGGACCGGATCGACGTGCTGTACCTGCACGATGCCGAGGAGTTCTTCGACGACGCGTTGCGCGATGGCTACCCCGCCCTGGCGGAGCTGCGGTCGGAAGGCGTCGTCGGCGCGATCGGTGCCGGCATGTACGACACGGCCATGCTGACCACTTTGGTGCAGGAAGCGGATGTCGACGTGGTCATGCAGTCCGGCCGCTACACGCTGCTCGATCACAGCGCGCTCGACACGTTCCTGCCCGCGTGCGCGGAACGCGGCGTCTCGGTGATCGCGGCGTCGATCTTCAACTCCGGGCTGCTCGCCGTGCCACGGCCGAGCGAGGGGGCGCACTTCGATTATGAGGCCGCGACACCGGAAGTTCTGGAGCGGGCCACCAAGATCGCCGACGTATGCGAGTCACACGGCGTGACGCTTCCTCAGGTGGCCATGGCCTTCCCCCTGCGGCACCCGGCTGTCGCCGGGATCGCGGTCGGGATGCGCTCAGCCGAGGAGGCGCGGCGCAACGTGGAGTCCTTCGCCGTCAAGGTACCCGCGCAGGTCTGGACCGATCTGAGCGCTGCGGGCCTGATCCGTTAGGCGGTTTCGTGCAGAAGGCGGACTTCTGTCCGGGCGTACGCGACCCGACCACGCCGGTCTCGACCTCCGGCCCGAGTAGCGCGCGGATCCACGTCCGCTCCTGCCCGGCCGCGTGACGCAGGACGGAGAAGAGGGCGGCCAGCTCGACCACCGTGTTAGCGGCGGATGAGGCCCAAGTCGGTCGCGGCGGCGACGGCCGCGGTGCGTGAGTCGACGGCGAGTTTGGTGTAGACGCGGGCCAGGTGGGATTTACCGTGCCTTCGGTGAGGTGGAGCCGGGCGGCGATGGCCCGGTTGGAGAGGCCGTCGGCGACCAGCGCGAGGACTTCGATCTCGCGCCGGGTCGGGGCGGTGTCGGGGGCGCCCATCCGGTTCATGAGCCGGTCGGCGACGGTGGGGGCCAGCTCGTGCGCCCGGCGGCGGCGGGCGCGCACCGCGGCGGCCAGGTCTTCCGGCAGGGTGTCTTCGAGGAGGTAGCCGGTGGCGCCCGCTTCGATGGCTGGGAGGGTGTCGTAGGTCGTGACGATCAGGACGCGGGGGGCGCCGGGGCGGGCGGTGATCGCGGCGGTGGCTTCGGCGCCGGTCATCCCGGGGCCGAACCGCAGGTCCATCAGCACGACGTCGATGTCGCCCTCGGCGGCACGGACCACGGCGTCTTCGGCGGTCGCGGCCTCCGCGATCACGACGAGGCCGGGTTCGGTCTCCAGCACGGCGCGAAGTCCGGCTCGCACCAGGGGATGGTCGTCCGCCAGGAGAAGGCGGATGGCTGCTTCGGTCACGGGTTCGCCTCGGGCAGGGGCAACCGGGCGGCCAGCGCGGTGCCGTGGGCAGGAGTGGACTCGAGGATGAAAGTGCCGCCCAGAGCCTGGGTACGGCCGCGCATGGCGCCCAGTCCGAAGCCGCCCTTCTCGGGATCCGCGACCGGCAGCCGGTCAAGGTCGAAACCCGTGCCGTCGTCGACGATGTCGAGTGCGATGCGGCCACTGAGGTAGCTCAGGGTGATCTCGGCGGTGGCGGCGTCGGCGTGGCGGACGGTGTTCGCGAGGGCGGCCTGGGCGATGCGGAGCAAGGCGACCTCATAAGCGGTCGGCAGCGGCACAGGATCGCCGGAAAAGGTGGAAACGCGAGGCGATCGGGTGGCGGGTGCTGGTGGTGGCGCACAGGCGTTCCAGCGCACCGGCCAGGGTGGTGCCGTCCAGGGCGGGAGGGGTGAGGGCGGCGACGAAACGGCGGGCTTCGGCGAGGTTGTCCGCCGCGGCCTGGCGGGCTTGGGTGACATAACCGGTCCGCGGTGCCGGGGGCGCGTTCGGCGGCGCGCAACAAACAGCTGGATGCTGGAGCGGTGTGCTGGGCCTCGGCGAGGTCGGCGCGGGTGGCGGTGAGTTCCCCGATCAGCCGTCTCCGTTGCTGGCTCTCCTGGTAGAGGGCCTGATATCCCCACACGACGGCGACGGCCGCACCGAGCGCGGGTCCGATCACGGCGGCGGGGTTGAAGACACCTTGGTGCGCGGCGAAGGCGATGATCGCGGTCAGCGTGGTGGCGATCACCGCCGCCGCGCCCCTCCGGCGCGAGAGCAGATGGAGCTGGAGGAAGTACAGCGGGACGACCCAGACCCCGTCCGCGGTCAGCACCACCAGAGCCAGCCAAACCGCGCACACGGCGGCCAGCACCAGCGGCGACCTGATGGGAGGTACGGACGCGGGGGAGGAGCGGGCCCTGATGAACGGCCCCACCATCCTCCTGATCGACGAACCCGCCAGCGCCCTCGACCACGACCGCGGTGCCGCGGTCGTGGACCTCATCACCCGGCTCACCCATCAGCAGGCCACCGCCACCATCCTGGTCACCCACGACCGCACCCACCTCACCGCCGCCGACCAGATCGCCGAAGTCCACGATGGACGTCTCCACCTGCCGGCCGCGGCCGCTGAACAGAAAGGTCCACTGCGATGAGCGGACGATTGATCCATACCGGGCAGGTCGTGGTGGACCTCGTGATGCGGGTGCCGAGCCTGCCCGTGCCGGGCGGGGACGTGATGGCGTCCACAGTGGACTTCGTGCCGGGTGGGGGCTTCAATGTGATGGCCGCTGCCGCCAGAGCGGGCGCCCCTGTGCTCTATGCCGGGACGCACGGTACTGCGAACTTCGCCGACCTCGCCCGGTCGGCGATGGCCGCCGAGGGTATCGTCCTCGCGCACGAACCGATGGGCGAAGGTGACACCGGGATCGTCGTCGCACTCGTGGAGAACGACGGTGAACGCAGCTTCATCACCGGCGCCGGTGCCGAAGGGCGCCTGCCGCGAGGCCTGCTCGACGACATCGTCCTCACCGGCCAGGACGTCGTCTACCTCACCGGATACAGCCTGCTGCACGCATCGAACGCGGAAGCCCTTTTGGACTGGTTGCCCCGGACCGGCGACGAGATCGTCCTGTTCGATCCGGGCCCACTCGCCGGTGACGTTCCCGACCAGGTGCTCGCGGCCGTCCTGTCGCATGTGGACATTCTCAGCTGTAACGTCACGGAGGCGGAAACCCTCGACTTGACAAGCGGCCGAGTGGAGACGCTCGTCGTCCGGGATGGTCCCGCCGGATGCCAGGTGCTCTTCGGAGAGCGTGTCGTGGCCGTGCCTGGATTCGCGGTGGCCGCCGTGGACACCAACGGCGCGGGGGACGCGCACTGCGGCGTCCTCGCTGCCGAACTGCTCGCCGGGACGGATCTGCTCGAGGCCGCTCGCCGGGCGAACGCCGCCGCGGCGATCGCCGTCACCAGGCGGGGACCCGCCACCGCACCCACCCGGGCCGAATTGGACGCTTTCCTCGGTGTCGCCCGGTAGGAGCGGGTCGAGCTGTGGCCAAATCGGATACTGGGCGACGTGCCAGTGGATGTGCTGACGGACGTGCTGCGGGGAGAACGGCGGGACTCGCGCGCCGCGGCAACTGCATGTGCACATCCATCGGTTGCGTACGGGGCTCGGAGAGCCGGACAGGCTTTCTTTCGGGGCGGGTTACCGGCTCCGGGCGCGGGCGGAGGAGGTCGACGCGAAACGGTCGAGACCTCGTCGAGGCGGGGGCGGCGGAGCCGGATCCACAGCGCGCGATCGGGTCACTGCGGGCGGCGCTGGCGTTGTGGCGCGGTGACTCGTTCGAGGGCGTCGAGGTCCCGGTGCTCACCGAGCGGGCTCAGCGGCTTACCGAACCTGAAATTGTGAAAGACGCGTGGTGTCGAGGCGGTGAACCTTCTCGCGGCGTCGACGGCGTGAGTTCGCGCCGCGATATCGATATTCACCGAAAATGATCAACGCGGGTGTCGTCGACTCCGCCGGTTTCGGCCCTGGTCGAGAGAGTACCGCGTTGTGCGGTAAAATTACCCGCCTGGGCGATGACTATCAGCTCAACCTGTGTTTCTGGCTCATGGGGTTCCGCGAACAACCCGCGTAGTGGATGAGCAGGACGCTGCGGCCGTGGCACCGGGGCTCGGTCCGCGCCGCACAGTCGCCGGATTCTCGAACTCGGAATATGGGAGATTCACCACGTGAGCAGTGTGGAACTGACCGGCCCGCCGCCGGTGGCGGAGCCGGACCGCGGCGGGGCCAGACCATCAGGTGACGGCATGGCCCCCTCACGCCGGGGTTTCCCGCCGTTTCTCGGCGCCATCGCCTCGGTCCTCGCCGGCACGGTGCTGATCGCCGTCCACGCGAGCTTCTACGGCAACTGGATGATCGACGACGCGGCCATCACGTTCGCCTATTCCCGTAACCTCGCCGATGGTTTCGGACCGGTGCTGCAGCCTGGAGTGGAGCCCGTCGAGGGCTTCTCGAACCCGGTGTGGATGGTGCTGCTGGCGCTCGGGAAACTGGTCGGCCTGTTCGACAACGGGACGATCTTCGGCGTCCCCGACTACATCCTGTTCCCCAAGGGTTTGGCGCTGCTGTGCTGCGCGGCCATCCTGGTGCTGGTGTACGTCGCCGCGAAGCGCGTGACATCGCGGCCCGCCCTGGTCACCGTGATCGCCGGCGCGGCGCTCGCGGCCAACTCCTCATTCGTCATCTGGTGCTTCTCCGGTCTGGAGAACTCGGTCTACGCCCTCACGGCCACCGCGGTGGCCGTGGTCACCCTGTGCGGTGTGAACTCCGGCACGCTTCTGACCGCGAAGGTCGCTGTTTCGACCGGCGCGCTCGCCGCCCTCGCCGGGCTGAGCCGCCCCGACGGTGTCATCTACGCGGCCGCGTTCCCGATCGTGGTCGCGCTGTTCACCCGCCGCGGCGGCCTTGCCCCCGCCGTCCGGGCGGTACTGCTGTCCGCCGCCGGGTTCGTCGTCCCCTTCGGTGGTTATCTGCTGTTCCGCTGGATCGAGTACGGGCGCCTGCTGCCCAACACCGCGATTGCCAAGGCTCAGCCGCTCCCGGACATCACCGACATCGCCAAGGCCGGGACGGTCCTCCAGTACGCGGGCTGGCTGCTTGTCGCGGTCGCGATCGTCTGTCTCGCCCTGGTGATGCAGAAGCCGTCCAAGCTCCGCGCGGACATGGTCGCGCTCGTGGTCCCGTTCGGCCTGTCGGTGGTCGCCTTCTGCGTCCTCCAGGCCGACTGGATGGGGCAGTTCCGGTTCGCCACCCCGATCTGGGCGCTCGGCACGCTCGGCGGCACGATCGTGATCGTCGAGACCGTGCGCGAGGCGCGGATCCGCGGCCGGGTCCTGCTGGTGGTCACGCTCGTCATCGCGACGGTGTCGTCGGTCAGCGGCTTCTACACTCAGGGCGAGAAGTACCGCGCCACCCCGAAAACGCCGTTCTGCAGTGTCGTCGAGCGTGACGCCAGGGTCACCAACGGCGTGGCGGACCTCTTGAAGCTGCCCGACTCCGCGAAGATCGGCGTGATCGACCTCGGCGGGATGTCACTGGTCAGCAGGCTCCAGGTGATCGACCTCGCCGGTCTCGCCGACCGCGTCATCGCCGACTACCTGAGCACCGCGGATTTCGCGGGTGAGCGTCGGTACGTCTTCGACGAGGTCCGTCCGGAGCTGATCTCGCTCATCGGCTCGTGGGACACCACGCTCGGCTTCGCCCAGGACGAACGGTTCGCGCAGGAGTACGAGGTGCTCTACCGCAGCCCCCGTGATCCGGCCGCGTTCGGTGACGTCGGGGTGTGGGTGCGTAAGGATCTCGTCCGCGACCCCGCACTGCTCGCCGAGGCGCAGAACTACGTGACCACCGAGACCCAGAAGGTCGTCGCGGCCAACTCGGTCGCGCATCTGCGGTCCTGCGGGGATGTCCTCCGCCCTGGTCAGACCCCCACTCCCTGACCAGGATCAGGACACCGAACGGGCGCACTCGCCGAGGCGCCGCAGCAGCGGGTCGCTGGTGCGGCGCCTCGGCCACATTCGTCACGAGGGCGCTCCGGCGTCGGATCTTGATCGGCGGAGGATTGGGCCACTCAACGTCCCCAATCCTTCGTTGCCCGCATCCGGGTGCCGCCGCGATCAGCGGGTAGGTAAAGACGAGCCCAGGACCCGAATCACGAAACGGCGACGGAATCCTGCCCGTGCAGGCGGATCAGCCCACCGGAGTGCCACACAGCGCGGAGTCGATTACCTGGACCCGTGTCGTCGTACCTTCGGCCTGTACAAAGGTGTTGGTCATTAGCGCCGCGTGCCTGCCGTCGTCGGTGGCGAAGGTCGCGGACGAGTGACCGGTCGCGCTGTCACCGACGTGCGCGGTCTACGGCGTGGATTTCAGCCCCGACGGCCGCATCCTGGCCACCGCGGGCAACGACAACACCGCACGGCTGTGGGACGTCAACGATCCCCGTCGCCCCACCGAACTCGCCACCCTCACCGGCCACACCAGCGGTCTCTTCGGCGTGGCCATGCGTGGTCACCGGGACAGGCAGGGCGGGTCGTAGGCGATGCCGGGGAAGTACCGGTTCGTGCCGGGTGGGCGCCATGCGTTCAGGAGTAGCCGACAGTCACGTCACCGGCAGAGGTGGAGGTGTTGATCCGGTGTGGGCTCGCCGCTGAGGTTTCGGTCCTGTTCGCCGCTCTGACGTCGGGGTCGCGACGGACCCGCCACCCGTCCAAGCTATCGCCGGTGACAGCGCGTTCCGCTTCACCGGCCGCGAGGGCGCGTCAAGTGATGGACTCATCGTCGAGTTCGGCGCGTTCCTCACGAACCAGATCGCGGCCGAATTCTCTTGTCCGGAACGGACGGTCAAGAACACCATCTACGGCATGACCGGCCGGTTGCGGTTGCGGAACCGGTCGCACGTGGTGGCATACGCCGTGCGGACGGGAGCGATCTGAGGGCGCGCCCGCATCGAGTGTGGCTTCCGGGCGGGACCCGGAAGCCACACTCGTGTTGTGCGGGCGATGGTCAGCCGGTGACGTCCAGGTGCGCGGGGACCGGGGTGGGCTTGGGGGCCTTGCCGCTGGGCTGCGGCTTGTCACCGCTGGGTTTGGTCGGCGGTTCCGGAGTGGTGCCGGCGGATTTGGCGCAGGTCGCCGACGCGATGTCCAGAGTCTGCGTCCGGCCGAGCAGCTTGGCGGAGACCGCGGTCACGGTGAGCGTGCCGCCGGCGTTCTTGGTCTGCTTGTTCACCACCAATTCGAGCAACGGGGCCAGCGGTACGGTGGTGTTGGGCGGGACCTGGTCGAGCTTGATCGCTTTGCCGCCGACCTTCAGGTTCGCGATCGACACCGACCCCTTGCCGTCTTGGCATTCGGACTTGATCACGTCGGCGCTCAGCCCGGGCAGTGTGGCCGCGGTGGGCAGGGTGGCGAGATCCAGCGAGAGACCGGTGACACCGGACTTGGCGTACCCCGGTTTCACATCGGCGTTCAGTGCCTTCGCGCTGACCAGGGACGGGCCGGATGTCGGCAGCGCCACCGAGGCGAGCGATTCCTTGCCCGCCCCGGAAACCGAAGGTGTACGGGGGATCGTGACCAGACCGGACGCGGCGATGGCGTAGGCGGACTCGGCCGGGGTGGCCACGGCGGGGGTGGCGGTGACGGCCAGGCAGGCCGCGGCCGTGCAGGCGAGCACGCCCGGTGTACGCGGGGACAAGGAAATTACCTCCATGATCGGATTTCAGGTGATGTGCACGACGGTGCCGAGCGGCAGTTCCACGAGGCGGTCCAATGCCTCGCGGGTGACTCGGATGCAGCCGTCGCTGGTGGCTTTGCCGACGAAGCTGTCGTCCGGCCAGGTGTGCATGCCGACCGTGCCGGGCCCGCCGCCGAAGGTCTCGTGCGAATCGGAATGGCTGCTCAGCGGCAGCACGATCGGGCTGTAGGTGTTCACGCTCTCCTTGATCGAGGCGAGGATGAACGCGCGGCCGGTGGGCGTGGGGTGCTCGGGTTTGCCGATGCCGATGGTCCACGAACCGGTCGGCTTGCCGGCTTCGAGGATTTCCAGGCGGAATTCGGCGAGGTCCACGTTGACCTGGAAGTCGTTGTGCGCCGATTCCGCGGTTTCCGGGGTGGCGTGCAGCCAGCCGGTCGCGCCGTTGGGTCGCGCCGGTAGCAGCACCTGTGCCCAGTCGCCCTGCCGGGCGATCACCGGGACCCAGGTCGGTGAGCCGATCTGGGTCTCGGGCAGCCGGGCGATCGGCTCCGCGCCGGGTGCGCGGTAGACCACCGCGTCCGCCTTCGGGTGCAGTACTTCGCCGTTGGCGGGGAGCGTGGGGGAGGGGTCTGCGGGCGCGGAGTCCAGCCGGCCGAAAGTGTTCGCCTCGGGTAGTGCGGCCGGCATCTCGGGCGACGAGGGTGGCGGCGCCACGGGGGCAGCGGCCCCGCCGCCCTCGCCCCCGGTGGTACCGCAGCCGGACAGTGGAAGCATCGCCAGCACCAGTACGAGAAGCGCCTGAACCGGATGTGGGCGTGCGCCACCGCAAGAGGTCTGCAGTTTGGTCATCAGGGCCTGTCCTTGCGCAGAGTGATCCGCAACGGGATACGAATCAGGAACGGTCATCTCTAACAGGTAGGCAGTGCGTTAATCAACGCGCACGGTTGGTGATCAGATCGAATCTGCCAGCGGTTTTGCCGTGTTTTCCCAGGTCGGCCGGGTAGGCGGAGTTCACTCGATCGAGGTGGAAATGCGCTTTCGCTACGCCGGGCCGAA
The DNA here is from genome assembly GCF_047608665.1 of Amycolatopsis sp. cmx-11-51. Lineage (NCBI taxonomy): Bacteria > Bacillati > Actinomycetota > Actinomycetes > Pseudonocardiales > Pseudonocardiaceae > Amycolatopsis > Amycolatopsis sp. cmx-11-51. Next base: position 877,869 of record NZ_JADNQO010000002.1, read on the forward strand.
AACACTCTACGTACTTTTCCTACTACCATTCGGAGGACTCGCGGCACAGCGCTCGGCGCGATGACTACTCGGAGTGTTCCCGACTCTCGCTCGCCGGGGCAGCAGGCCCGAGGCGTATCCGGCCTGGAAGTACGCCACGACGTCGGTCAGGATCCGGTTCAGCAGCGCCACCTTCACGGGATCCGCCTTGGCTTGCCGGGTCGCGGCGACGAACGCCGCCCACCACGGCACGAGATCCCCGAGCTTCGACGCCGTGTGGCCGTCCAGTGGGGCCAGAACGGTCGCCACCCCGTTCCCGATGTCGGCGGGGGAAGGAATGTCGGCGGTCACTTCGTCCTCGACCAGTTCGATCAGCAACGGGTTGTCGGCCAGGTCGATCACTTGCGCGGGCTCGTGAGCGACGGTCTGGTCCGGATTGGTGTCGAACAGCGGCGGTACCCGGCTGACGTAGGTGACCCGGTGCAGCAGCCGCCACGCGCCCTGCCCGGTCAGCTGGACGTTGCGCAGCGCCACCGCGTCCGGGTCGCTGCTGGAAGTCAGCCATTCCTTGTCGATCACTTGGTTGTGGAACGTGTCGCCGTTGTCCGCCGAAGGCGGCAGGTAGATCGACATGAACCGGTAGGCGTCGACTTTGCCGGGGCAGTATTCCGGGGTGTAGCCGGTGTCCGCGTGGTAGCCCTGCAGCATCGGGTCGCCAGGGCAGGTCACCGCCAGTGAGAACCCGCGCGACTCGTTCTCCGACTTGCCGACCTGAACTTTGACATGGCCACCGAACAACGCGTCGATAGCGCCGTACAGACCGTACTGCGCGGTGAAGGCGATCTCGCCGGTGAGGCCGGTCAGATGCGTGTAGTCGCTGAATCCCGTGTAGACCCGTTCGTGGACAGCGGAGAACTGCTCGGTTTCGGTGTGCAGGCCGCCGGATGCCGTCCAGACGTACCGGTTGGCGATTCCGCGCGTCGGGACGCCCCGGCCGAAGTCATGGAACTGCTTGTCGTTGATCTCGTCCAGATCGGCGCTGCCTCTTTCGCCGAGGCTCGCCGCGTCGAACTGGATGAACATGCTCCGCATGGCCGCGTCGGACTTCGCTGTTTTCGCGGCCAGCCGGTAGGCCTCGTCCGGCTTGAAGTAGCTGCCTCTGGCGACGTCGGCCCGCGGGAAGTCGGGGTCGTTGACCAGCCCGACCTTCCCGTCCAGTGTCCCGTTCTTCACGTAACGCGGGTCGATCTGGAAGGTGAGGATGTTGCGGTCCGGCGGGATCTCCAGGTCGGGTAGCACCACCTTGCCGACCATCGCCCCGGTGGAGTGCAGCCGCATCGCGTACAGGTCGGCCGTCATCGACTCAACGAGCGCGTATCCGAGGTTCAACGGCTGGTAGCGACGGCCGACCACCGGGTTGAGGTAGTCCGACCGATCGGTCCGCGCCGGCTCCCACATCCCCCTCAGTCCCAAGGTGTCCGTCGTGACGCGGGTCCACGCCGAAAGGTAGGTTTCGTCCCGCTGGCGGGCGATTTCCAGGTTCGACTTGTGCCGGGCGCCGATCTTCCCGGTACCGGCGGTGAGCAGATGTGTCCACGCCAGTACGGACGCGCTGTCCGCCCATTTCGCGGCGACACCGGCTTTCGTGTCGATTTCCATCTTCAGCGCGGTCTTGTAGTCCGACGAGGTGAACTTGATCGACGTGCTCTCCTCGGACCGCAGGGTGACCGAGGAGGCGTCCTGATAGGAGTTGTAGCCGAACGGGCTGTCGTAGAGCGGGCGGGACAGGTTCTCGCTGGGCACCGGTGGCGCGCCCTCGATGTAGCCGATCAGCGTGGGCAGGGTCTGTACCTGGCCCAGATACACCAGGTCCGTCTCGCCCATGCCGTAGCCGGTGGACAACGTGAGGGCGGTGTCGTCGAAGAAGTAGGCACGCCGCATCACCGCGTAGGGAGTGCCGTCCCCATGGGTCTCCAGCTCTGGGTACTCGACCACGGCGGCTCGGCCCGAGAGTGGACGCTGGAACCGGGTCCGCGGGCCTTGGTAGACGTTGGTGAGCTGAGGTCCTTCGTTCGCGACCGGTGCGGTGGAGGCGACATAACCGGGTGAGCCGACGGGACGCCCGTTCGCGCCCCGGCCGGTGAGGTCCGCGCTGGTCTTGTCCAGGGGCCAGTAGGCGACCAGGTCCGCCTCATCGCCCTTCAGCTTTCGGTACAGGGTCGACGTGATTTGGGATCGGGTGCGTGCGGAGCGCCAGATCCGTACCTCGGCCAGCGATCCGTCGAGGTGGTCCTGGAACTCTTCCCCATTCTGTTCGTAGGCACCGATGGTGCACTGGTCGTACCCGAGATACCCGGTGACTTCGTCGGCGGGCGCGGGTATCACCGACCCGATCGGCTGACCGTCGTGGTAACACCGATACCGGCCGACGTTCTGGAGCGTGCCCCACAGGTCCGTGTCGGTGAGCAGGAAGTCGTTGTCGTTCACCGAATCCTCGGCGACATTGCCGGAACCTTCGCTGAACCACCACGCCGAAACCACGCCCTGATCGGCGTCGGCGGCTTGGTTCCGTCGCATCACCGACCGAACCTGGTCCGCCGACAAGCCGGCCGACCAGAATCGCAGCCCGCTCAAAGCACCCGTGAAGCGCGCTTGCGCTTCCAAGGCCACCCGGCCGTCCTTCGACGGCGGATTGCCGATGCCGAGCGTCAGTGGAGCCGAGGAATCGACGGACGTCACTGTTTTCGCACCGCTCAGTGTCGTCTGCGCCTTTCCGTTCTCGAAGCCGTCGACGTAGATCGTGAGCGTGCACCGCAGGCCCGCCTTGACCTGAGCCGAGGTCAGCGTCACCGCGACGTGGACGGCCGGGCCGTTCGAGACGGATGCGCCGCTCCGCACGGTCAGCCGGGTCCGGTCACCACTCGCCGGGTCGACGAGCCCGACCGTGCAGAACGGATTGTCGTCGGAATCCAGTGCGAGCCGGAACGACTGGTCCTTTCCGGAATCTCCCCACTGCGAAAGGATTGTCTGCCGCAGACCGGTGGAGTCGATCGCTTGCACCCAGCAGTCGATGCTGAACTGGCCGTCGAACGTGAGGTCGCCGGGCTCGGGGCAGACGCCGTAAGCCGGTGGACCCGAGGTGGCGTCCGCGAGGTTCAGTTTCAGGGCACCGGCCGCCTGATAGCTCACGGCCACGTGATTCCACTCGCCAGGGCGCAGGCGCGCGCGGGCACGGACAGGCGCCGTACCACCGACGCCCGTGACGATGCCGATGAACGGGTCGTCATCGCTCGAGCCGACCGCTTGGGATTTGGTGAGTTTCAGTCGCGCGTCGAGCGCGGCCCCGGTCGCGGTGGCGTGGTTGGCGAAAACCGATTCGGCGGTGGTGTGCCCCTCGGCCAAGGACCAGGCGCCGTCCAACCCTGGTTCATTTCCGGTCAGCGCGGCGTCGCACGTGTACCGCAGTTCCGCGGCCGTTCTGGCGAAAGACCAGAGACGCACGTCCGACAGCGCGCCGAACATGCTGACGTGCGGGCCGATCGACGCGCCGATCGCCAGCGACGGCGAGGTCGACTTCGACGGTGGCTGCAGCTTGACGTCACGCACGGTGTTGGCCGGCACGGCGTCGACGTAGATCGTCAGCGTCCAGGTTCCGTTGAGCCAGGAGCCCGTCGCCGCGACATGCGTCCATACATCGGAAGGGAGGGGAGTCCCGGCCGTGAGGTACTCCGACTTCGGCTCGTGGCTTTGCGGCCGGTAGCCCAGTGACAGATGGCGCCCGAAGTCGAGACCGAGGTTGACCAGCGGCTTGGTTTTGCTCTTCGCGTCACAGACCTGCAGGATGCTGCCGAGCCGGTTCGCCTTGGGGCACGGCTTCTGGTCCGGCTTGATCCACGCCTCCCAGGTGAAGCCGGTGGGCCCTGGCGTGAAAACCGGGTTCGACGGCACCGCGAGACAGGAGCTTCTGGCGTTGCTCTTCTGCTCGAAGGCACCGAATCGAAGCGTGGGCAGGCCGGCGACGCCGAGATAGTAGGACGGCGTGAGTTCGCCCAGCCCCTTCGCCGGGCCGTTGTCGTAGGTGATCACCACCGCCGGGTCGCTTCCCTCCGGTCGGATCCAGGATTCCACGGTCCAGGCCGGTCGTGGCGACAGCTGAGTGCTGGTGAGCGCGACGCTCATCGCCTGACGGCCGTTCAGCGCGAGCGCCTTCGCCTGGTGTGCGGCCAGCCACTTGCCGTTGTCGCCGGTCACCGTCCGGGTGCTCGTGCCGTCCACCGCCCGCGGGGCCCGGCCGAACAGCGGGCTTTTCGGTGGGAGCGCGGTCATGGCGATCATCGCCCGGCCGACGGTGTCATCCGGTGGTGTCGGGGTCAGCGAACGTCTTTGCCAGCTTGCCGCGTCGACCTGCCCGGCGGCGAGATCGCCAACATCGACCGGTTCGAGCACATCGAACAGCATCGAGCCGCCGCGCAGATTCAGCGCAGTAACGAAGGTCTGGTCGGCGACCGGCCCGGGTTTCGGGTCCGCGGAGATGTGGGTGAACACCGCGTCGGCCGCACTCCAAGCACGTAACCGAGCGACGAAACCCGCCTGGTCACGCGGAACGTTCTCGAGTTTCACGGCGGAGTGACCGCCGACAGCCAGCGAGACCGAGCAGTGTGCCGGACCGCCGTCCGCCGGTGAGATCGTCAGCGACAGGTTCTCGGTCGTCTTGCCGAAGAGCAGGATGCTGCCACCGCTGGTGCTCAACGCGTAGACGGGGGTGTCTGCCGCGTCTTGTCGATAGGAGTAGGTCGCCGGGTCCGCGTCACCACCCAGAACCGGTGCCGCGTTGGCGGTGTTGACCGGTACCGCTCGCCAGGTCTGCACCGCGGTGGCACCGGCGTCCGAGGCGTAGCGCACGGTCAGCTCCACGGTCCCGTTCCCCGCCGCGGTGACTTCGACCCGGGAAAGCGGCATGTCGGGGCGGTGGGAGACCAGCACGAGCCTGCCCGCCGAGGCCAAGGGCAACCGTGCCGACGGCTGATGGCCGAGGAAGTCGTAGAACGGCCGTGCTCCCGACAGGACCGCTTTGTCCGCGGGGTCGTCGGAGAACGCCCCGTTGAGGATCGTGACCATGGTCCGTACGTCTCGCGGGACCCCGCCCCAGTTCTCGCGCGGCAGGCCGGCGGCGGTGCCGTAGTCGATCGTCACGTCGCAGAGATCCGCCGCGGTGACGCCTTCACGGACGCAGGGCGCGACGGTCGCCACCACATTGTCGAAGGTGCTGCCACTGCGCCGGGCGATCAGCGTGAACGTGCCGGCTTGGTCGTCGTCGGCGTCCCAGGGCAGCGTGACCTGGGTCCTGGTCACCGTGGGGTCGTACTGGGCGACCGCGAAGGCTTCGACGCCGGTCGAAGCGGTGGGCTGGGGGAAGTAGCAGTGCACGAGCCCATCGGCACTGTCGAGGACGGCGGGCGCGGCGGCGGGTCTCGGCGTGCCCAGCAGAACCGCGCTCACCGTGCCGGCACCGGCCGAGCGCACCGCCTTGGCGGGGACGGGATGGTCGCCGGTGGCCGGGGTGAAACCGCCGCTGTTCAGCGCCCCGTCGATCAGCACACAACCGATCCCCGCCGGGAACCCCGGAATGGTTCCGTCCGGCAGCACACCGAAGTCGTAGACGGCCAGTGCTCCCGGCAGGCCGGCCCCGGCGTTGGCGACCGGGACGGTGACGCCCAGCCGGACCGCCCGGCGAAGGCTCGACTCCGCGCCGCTCCTTTCCTGCTCGGCGTACAGACTCGCGCCGACGCCGGCGGTCGGCGTCAACGTGGTGCTCTTTCCCGAGTTCCAGAGCGTGGGGGTGATCGTGAAGGTGCGTGACAGCGCCGGATCGACTTCCACACCACCCGTGTTGTCCTGCGGATACGAGACGAAGGTGAGGACTTCGCCGGTGACCGCCACGATGTGCCAGCGGCTGATATCGGCATCCGACGTGGGCGCGAGGACGACGTCGAACCGGCCGCCGGTGATACCGGACAGCGCCGACAGCTCGATGGTGGGTTCCTGGAACGGCTCATCGATCATGTTGCGGAAGCCGAGCTCGTCACCGGGGCCGGCGGGCGCGTCGCGTCGCTCACTGCGCCGGTAGCGCACCTCCCACACCCGCTCCATCCGCCAGCCGCCTTGGTTTTGACCGTCACGTGAGCCACTGGATTGCCGCGGCGGAGTCCGCACCAGCGCGAAGCGATCCATGTAGAGGCTGCCGGTGGTGGACTGGCGGAAGCACGAGATGTACCTGCCGTCGGTGACGGCACGAAAAGGCGCGTCCGCGGGCTTCGGAGCGGCGGCGGCCGAGTCGACGGTGATCAGGTCCATACCGGCGATCCGCAACAACGGGCGGTCGTCCGCCGAAACGGTGGTATTACCGGCGAGACACAGTTCGTTCCAGCCGGCCCATTCCTGCGGAACGCCGGGATCCGCCCCGGAGATACGCACGTTGTAGTACAGCGTTTCGAGCGTGGTGGCGGCTTTTCGGGCGAGTACCACCACTGTTCCAGCCAAGGTGAGACCGACGGGATCGGCGAGCATAATTCCGTTGCAGTCGGTCGAGGGCCAGGTCTGTTCCGATGTCGTCATAACCATCCCTCGGTTGAGGTCCACCTCTTGGGGAACGTCGGCGACCTTTCATGTTATTGAGGCCGTCGCACGCGGACACCCCCCTGGAATAGTGAAAGAAGGTGACGCACCGTTTTCCGAAATGGTGGCCATTGGGCCTGTCCGGGGTGATGGCTTTCCGACAGTGTGGTTTTCAAGTTTTCCGTCGGCGGAGGCAGCCGCCCATGTCCACCGGAATTTCCTCAGCACGCGGAGAGTCTTTCTTCTGGCGCATCTTTCACGGTCATGATCGTTCGCCGAGTTCGGACTGGATCTCAGCCGCGGTGAGCGCGAGGGCGGGTTGATACAGGTCGAATCCCGCCACCGGATTCGGTCGTTCTTCGGCAAGGGCCCTGGCGCCGAGGGCGTGGATGGCGGCGATCGCGCTGTCGAGTAACGCGAAGCCGGTGAAGTGGTCGAGGGTGGTCGAGTCGATTCCGATGGTGTCCCAAGGAAGTTGAGTGATCGCGGCCGCGGGCAAGGCATCGCCGTAGGCGCCGGTGAGTGCCAGGGAGCATCCGAGATGAGGAAGTTCCGCGAGCCTGGCCAGCACTGGTGGTGCCGCGACGAGTGAAGCCGCTGGAATGGCCAGCTGAAGCTGCCCTGGCAGCAAACCGGCGGTGGCCGTCGTCGCGGTGAGCGCGTCGAGCAGCGCTTCGTCGTGGACGAGCCTTCCGGGGAGGTCGAGCATCACCTGTGGGGGGTTGCCGATCCCGGCCCAGGTGTAGATGTCGCGGCAGACCAAGTCCAGCATCAGCGGCTGAGCGGCGGCCAGCAGGCCGGTCCGCTCGGCGAGTTCTTCCACGTCGGCGAGTCGATGACGTTCGCCGGTCGGACTGGTCCACGAGGCCACCGGCCGGATCGCGGCCAAAGTGCCGTCAGCGGCGCGGACGGGCTGATAGTGCAGGACCAGGCTGGTGTGGTCGATGGCGTGATCCAGCTCCGCCAGCATGGTGAGCGCTCGATGGTGGTCGGCGTCGTCCGCCGGTTCCGCGTGGATCCATGGTTCACCGGAGCGGTCCGGATCCCGTAGCGCGCGGCGGGTTCGACGCAGCGCGGATTCGAGGGTGTCGCCCTCGCGGACTTCGGCGATACCGATCCGCGGATGCAGGTGCAGCCGGTGCCCACCGACCCGCACCGGCTCACGCATCCAGTCGGCGAGTTGCTTGACCAGCCGGGTGACCAGGGACCAGTCGCCGAGCCGGGACAGCAGCACGAGAACGTCTCCGTCGCCGTGGCTGTGCCCGGCCAAGAGCTGAGGGTGATCGGGGTCGGCGACGGCGACGATCTGGGCGTGGATCTGGGAGAGCAGCCGGTCGCGCATGCCCTGGGTGAGCACGTGGTCCAGGTCCCGCCAGGCACCGACCCGGACGGTGAGCAAGGCCGTGCCGCCGCGTTCCCGGCGGTCAAGGAGTTCGCCCGCCTGGTCGGCGAACGCCTGCGCGGTCAGCAGCCCGGTCGCGGGGTCGAGGTCGTCACTGTGTCGTAGCGCCCGCACGAGGGTGACGTCGTGGAGCAGGACGCTGAGACCGCGCTGGGCGTCGTCGGCGTGCCCGAGTACCGCGGAGATCCACCGTGGTGGCCCGTAGTGGTCACCGACGAGCTGGAACTCGGTCCGGGTCACCGCCGAATGCGGCGCGGTGGCCATCTGTTCGACGGCACCCCGCAGGGCGGCGATGTCCGCGTCGCGGTCGGCCAGGTCGGCCAGCGGTCGTTCGCGCAGTTGCGCCCCGGTGCAGCCGAGCAACGCCTGCGCCGCGGTGTTCGCCTCCAGGATCCGGCTGCGAGGGTCGAGGGTGAGCACCGCGGTGCCCGCTTCGGTGACTCGGACGTGGAACTCCCGCGCGCCCGCGACCTCGAGGTAGTCGGCGTGAGCTCGGGCCAGGCTGACGCTCAACAGCGTCTGGTCTTCCCGGACCCTGTCGCGGAGGCCGGTGGCGAAGCCTCCCGCGAACTCGCCGACGACCTGGGCCTTGATCCGGCGAGGAGCGTGCGGGGTGAACTCGGTGGCCAAGTCCGACAGGAGACTGACGCAGGTCCCGAGCGCGTCGGCGGAGAGTTTGTGGGTGTAGGACAGCGCGCGCCCCACCTGGTGCGGACTCAGGATCGGAAGCTCCGGTTTGATCAATTCGGTGATCCGGTCGACCCTGGCGCCGAGATGCTGGAGCAAGCTGGCGGTCCAGCGCCCGAAATTCTGATCGGCGAACCGCGGGTGCGTCGTCAAGAACGCCTTGTCGGCCATCGCCTGGCGCCAGCGGCGGCCGAATTCGACCGCGTCGTCCGCGGTCAGGCGCAGGCCGGGTGTGACGGGATCGTCGATCGCGGTCACCTCGGCGGCGGTCAGGGTGCGCCACTCCTCGTCCCCTTCGGTGTGCACCGGCTTGGCGGCGGCGGCGGAGATGAGGCCGAGGACGCGGTCGAGGCGTTCGTCACCGGAGCCTTCGCGGTGAGCGGGGGCTGCTGACGCCGGGCTGGTTTCGGATGCGGGATCAGTCATCACAGGTTCCCTTCGCGGTCGTGGCGAGCGGTATCGAGGTCGGCGCTGACTTTCTGGCGAGCACGAGTGATCCAGTCCTCGACGGTCCGGGGCGCGCGATTCACCCGGCGGGCGATCTCTTCGATCTCGTAGCCGAACATCCGCAGTGACAACACATAACGAAGGTGTTGGGGCAGTGCGGCGATCGCCCGGTACACCAGGACGACGGCGTGTTCGTCGTCGCCCGCCCAGGCCAGGCGCAACGTCGCGAGCCGAGGATCGTCGAGGCTGCCGCCTTGACGCCGCGCGGCGCGAACGGCGTCGATGGCCCGCTTCTTCGCCACATCGGTCAGCCAGGCACGCCTGCTCTTCTTCAGGTGGTGCCAGTGCTGGGTCAGTTCCTGAAGTGCTTGTCCGACCACGTTTTCGTGATCGATCCCCGGGAATTTGATACGCAGCGACGCTGAAAGCCGAGGTTCGTACTCGGTCATGATCTCGGTGAGCTCATTGAGGTCCTGCGCGCTCCAGGGCGGCGGATGCGGGTGCGATTCGCTCACGCCCGTCCCCGACGGCCTCGGCGGCCCGTCCCGACCTCACCAACGGCGCTCGTGGTCACCAGCAGCGCTCCGGACGCGGTGATCTCCAGCCGCACCGCCCGTGCACTCAACAACAGGGGCGCGCATTCGCGCAGGACCGGCACCGCGGACCGGCGGATCAGCCAGCCGCGGAGCGCGCCCACCAAGGCCGACCCGGCACGCATGAGACGCCTGTGGTGCGCGCTCAGAACCCACGGCACCGCGGCCAGCACGAAGAGAACCAACGAAACATTCGGGGACATGAGGAGAAAAACCCTCCATCGACATCGAACACGGTCACACGACCGCGACTCTGTTGCGTCGCGGCTACCTCTATCTCGACCGAGTGGCCCATATCCCCGTGAACTGCCACACCAAAGAGAACGGGTCACCCGAATACGCCGCGAAATGACCACGAAACGTCGAGGTCGGACCGGTCCTTCTGACTCTTACGGGTGAATTTCGCGGGTACGCCTGCGTGGGTGCAAGTCCGCCCAAGCGGCAGATGCACGATGCAACCTGCCGTTGATAGCGTCCGGGGGTATCCGGCGCGAAGGGGATCCACCGTGGGCACGCCAACCGAAAGCAACCCCGACCGACCCGACATCCGCATCGTCGACATCGAGAAGCCCAGCGTCGCCCGCGCCTACGATTGGTACCTCGGAGGGTCCTGCAACACGGCCGTCGATCGCGCGTTCGCCGAGCGCGCCGCTCAACTCATCCCAGCCCAGACCATGGCGCTGGACAATCGGAACTTCCTGCGCCGGGTCGTCACTTATCTCATCGATCACGGTGTCCGTCAGTTCATGGACATCGGTTCCGGCATTCCCACTGTCGGCAACGTTCACGAAGTCGCCGCCGCGCTCGCCGACGACGTCCGAGTCGTCTACGTCGACAACGATCCCGTTGCCGTCGCTCAAAGCCGACTGCTTATCGGCGATGACCCCAAGACGACCGTGATCAACGCGGACATCCGTGACCCGGCCGCGATTCTCGACCACTCGGATGTCCGCGCCCTTCTCGACTTCGATCAGCCGATCGGACTTCTGATGATCGCCGTCTGGCACTTCGTCACCGACCAGGACCGGCCGTCCGAACTCGTCGCCACTTATCACGACGCGCTTTCCGCTGGCAGCTACGTCGGCCTTTCGCACCTGTCCGAAGAGCACGCCACCCCTGACCTGCGCGAGCGTATCCGCGAATGCGTCGGCACCTACACCACGAGTGCGAGCCCACTCGTGCCCCGCGATCATGCGGTGCTCGCCGGCTGGCTCCCCGGGCTTGACCTCATCGCGCCAGGCATCGTCCCCGTCAACGGCTGGCACCCCGATCTGCCCGGCCCAGACGGGCCGGAAAACCGGCTCATCATCGGCGGTCTCGCGAGAAAGAACGTCCGGAGATCAGCTCGTGAGCGACCATGATTCGACCCGCCGCGGCGTAGTCGCCGTTGCCACCTGCCCGGACATGCCTGCGATCAACCACCTTCACCATCACCCGTCAGAACCGGTCACCGACGGGGGACGTGACTGGTGTCGGGGCGGCGAGCCGGTCCGGACGGAAAGACGTCCGGATTCCTCTGCGCCGAGTCGGCTGTAGCGGCGTCCGGCGAGGGTGCGCCGGTCAGGCCGAACGGGTCCTGCCGCGCGGTCGGGTCGGTCATCCCGGCTCGCTCTTTCGGGCGATCGTTGACCGTGGTCACCCCGCGTTGACCTGCGGATCTCCGATGGCTGGCTTACCCGATGTCGTGACAGGAGCAAATCTATGATCACTGGGGTAGACATTCAGCCGCAGGTGTGTGTATTGTTCTGCTCATACCGAGAAAGACAACGTCAAGCAGGCGCGGGAGATGACGAACTGCCCGCGAGGTGAGACAAGACGGTCAGGCAGGACGAAGCCGATCTGTGAACAGGTTTCGACTGGTGGCCGGTGCTGTACCGGGATCGAGAAGTGAAGACGTAGTGGCAAGGCCGATCCCGGCGAAGGAAGTGCAGTTCGAACAAGGCAGTTGCGGTAACGCAGTAGGTAGTTGCTAGTTGGTCAGTGCAGGACCGGTCAGGTGGCCGGGGCCGATCTCGGACAGGGTCCCGGGCAGTGATCAGCGGTGTGACGCGTGCTGGGACCGATCAGTGAAGGGGTTCCAGCCGGTGACGCCGGCAGTAGTCGCTGTACAGCAAGTGATACACGGCAAGAAGAAATACAGGATAGAAGGGAAAGGGCACATCATTGGATCGCCCGCCGCGGCTGTGCGTTAGTGCCGCGCGGGTACCGCAGTCCCATCGGATTGGAAGGTGGTTCTCGGTTACGACTCAGCGATCTCCACGTCGTCCGCCTCTCGGACGGACGCCGCGGATACAGGAACCCGGCCTCACGGCCGGTTGACAATGGTGAAACCCGAACCCTGGGACCCCGGGTGCCGATCTGGCATCCGGGGTTCCTTGTGATGTGGAGGTGGAATGATTCCTGACCAACGCGAGACCCCCGCTCCTGATCCGGGCGGGGCCGACAAGTTCGATGACGACCATTACCCCGCTTATACGATGGGCCGGGCCGCGGAAATGCTGGGCGCTACCCAGAACTTCCTGCGCAGCCTCGACGAAGCCGGACTGATCGCGCCACAGCGCTCGACAGGCGGACACCGCCGCTACTCCCGCCACCAGCTGCGCCTCGCCGCGCGCGTCCGGGATTTGGTCGACCAAGGCACAGCCGTCGACGCCGCCTGCCGCATCATCTCCCTCGAAGACCAACTCCACGAATCCCAACGCCAGAACACCCGCCTCCACGCCACTGAATAACCGACCGGACCAGGTGCGCCGCCGAGATCCCGCAGCACACCTCATTTCCGGCGGGCTGATGTCCCCAACGCCGCGTTCAGACAGCCACGCGTAACCGCCGCCTGCCCGCGGTCCCACCACTCATCCCGCCGCCCTCCGAACGGAGTAGGCAATCACACTGACCGATGGTGGTTGTCCGACCGCAGTCTGATTCGGTGTGCTACCTCAGACGGTTGTCTCCGTCACTCGATCGTGGAAGTTTCCTCCTTTGACCCATGGGGACCTAGGGAGGAAATCCATGCAGCAGATGGTGCGTGTCCTCGGGACCGCGCTCGCGAGTTCTGCGTTGGTACTGAGTGGGAGTTCTGTCGCGACCGCGACTCCGGAAGGGCAGCCGGAGTACGCGGTCGCGCCGATCGAATGGAAGCCGTGCGCGGAGGCGCCGGACGTCGAATGCGGCACCCTCACGCTGCCGATCGACTACACCAAGCCGAACGGGGAGAAGTTCGGCCTGGCCGTGGCTCGTCGTAAGGCCACCGATCCATCGAAGCGGATCGGCGCGATGGTGATCAACCCTGGCGGCCCTGGCGGTTCGGGCGTCGACTTCGCGGTATCGGCCAACCGTTACTTCAGCAAGGAGATTTCGGAGAAGTTCGACGTCGTGGGCTTCGACCCGCGTGGCGTCGCGCGCAGCCGGCCGATCAAGTGTTCGGCCGACCTGATCCGCGAGCAGCCGTCGAGCTACCCGAAGAACGTGGCCGAATACGACCAGCTGGTCGCGTTCAACAAGGAGTTGCGTGAGGACTGCCGCAAGCAGTCCGGTCCGATCTTCGACCACGCGTCGACCGCCGACGTGGCGCACGACATCGACTCGATCCGCCGGGCCCTCGGCGAGAGGAAGATCAACTACTACGGCATCTCGTACGGCACGATCATGGGTCAGCACTACGCGGAGCGGTACGGTAAGAACATCCGCGCCATGATCATCGACTCCAACATGGATCACAGCCTTGGCACGAAGCAGTTCGTCGCGTCGGAAGCGCGTGGTGCGGAGGACTCGTTCCAGGAGTGGATGAAGTGGAACGACCGCACCCCGTCGTCGCCGTTCCACGGCCAGGATTTCCGCAAGATCTGGAAGGACCTGCTGGCGAAGGCGGAGCGAGGTGAGGTGCCCGCGCCGTGGGACCCGAACGTCAAGTTGACGCCGGAGGACCTCGGACAAGGGGTGGTCGGCATGGCCTACGGGCCTGGCTGGCAGTCGTACGCCGAGCAGATCAAGAAGATCGTGGACGGCCTACCGGTGCCGGCGTCGGCGTTCGCGGCGGGGGAGACGGTGCCCAACCCGTTCCCTGGCATCTTCTGCAACGACTACAACCTCCGGATCGGCTCCTATCGCGAGTACAAGTCGCTGGTGAACCTGGAGAACGGCATCGCGCCGAACACCCGCGGCTCGGCGATCGGCCACAGCGCCGTCATGGGGTGTATCGGCTTCCCGAAGGCCACCAACCCGCAGCGGCCACTGAACATCCGCAACGCGCCGAAGATCCTGCTGACCAACGCCAAGCACGACCCGGCGACGGTGTACGAATGGGCGGTCAACGCGCACCGGCAGTCCCGTGACACCACCGTCTTCGTCACCTACGAAGGCTGGGGCCACGGCGTTTACGACCGCAGCGAGTGCACCCGCGCGATCAACGACCAGTACCTCGTGTCGCTGAAGCTGCCACCGAACGGCACCACCTGTGCCGCAGTCGAGCCTGCACCTAAGCCTGAGTCGGCTCAGGCCAAGCCGAAGGTGCCTGTCGGCCCGTTCTTTGTTCGGTAGGACGGTAGTGAAGTCGGCCTGTCCCCTCGGTGTACACGCCGAGGGGACAGGCCGTGCCGGAAGACACTGGCTCGACGGTGAGCGTCTACATGTCCCCGGCGCTCGTGATCAGTCCGGGTAGTCCACGCTCATCCCTCGCAGACCCGTGGTGTCCTGGGGGCAGTTCACCTTCGATTCCTCGTTCTTGTTGGCCCATGCACCGAAATACCACCGGTAGGTGGGTTGGGTGTAAGTGCGGCACTCCGCCGCGGCTCGGTGTGCGCGTTGGGTGCACTTCGACGAAACCGCCCAGGAGCCCGTACTCCGCCACACCCTGCAGTCAGGTGGGATGGCCTGGGCCGACGCGGATGCGGCTGGTGCCGTCGTTACCAGCAGCCCCGCGGCGATCGTCATCACCGCCGCCGCGGCTGCTCTTGTCCCGGCTCCTGCGCGCCCTGTTGGTCGACTGGTCCTCATCAAGTCCTCCCTCACGGTAGCGAGTCCGGCCGATCCGAACTCGCCATCGGATTCACGCACTCACCGACGAGGTCGTTGCCGCTCGACAAGCCTCGTCACCCGGATGGAGTCGCGATACTCGGGTCAGTCACGGCGGGAGGTGGCCACGCGTGCGGCAAGGTGGTCGGATCGGTGCGATCCTGGCGGTATGACCGATCGGCCAGGGCCACGACGAGAGCTGGAGCGGATCCGGGAGAGTGCCGGACCGGGCGCGGAGCATTCCCGGACCGCGTTGAGTGCCGGGCCGCTTCGAGAACGGCTGCGGGCCGCGATCCTCGCCTTGGCTTTCAGTCGAGGTACAGGCAGCAGCACCTGTCCTTCCGACGCGGCCAGGGCACTGGCGGATGACTGGCGCCCGCTGCTGCCGGGGGCTCGGGAACTGGCACGGGAACTCGCGCGGGCCGGTGATGTGCGCCTGACCCAGCGTGGCCGGTCGCTCGATCCGGATGGCGAGTGGGAGGGGCCGATCAGGATCCGGCTGACGGGGCACGCGAATGGCTGAGCCGGATCGCACGCCCGACGGGCACTTCGTGGTGATCGACGGCCGGCGCTGGCGAGCCACCGATCCGGAGATCCCGGACGAAGCGGCGGCTCGGTTGCGCAGTCTGCTGATGCGGGCTCGGCGAGACGTTGGCGCGGCCCGCCGTGCTCAGGACTCCGAAGCGGAACAAGACGCCCGGGCGCGGGTGCACACCGCCAAGGTCGCCTTGGGTGAGCGAGGTACTCCATGGTGGGACCAGGATTCCGCGGAGCGGCGGCAACGGTGGCAGCGCGGGCTGGACGACTTGAGCTGAATTCGCTTACCGGCGCGCCTTGGATCGATCGGGTTTCGATGCTCGGGCCCGGGTCACCGGCTGACCCGGATCACGTGTCCTGCCGGCTCTGACCTGGCTCATCGCGGAGCAGCGAGTTCCGCGGTGAGCAACAATCGGCGTCACCGGTAGTGCAAGTCGTACCCGATCAGGATGAACCGGCATTCGTATTCGTTCCACAGGCCGATGGCTTTACCGTTTTCCCGGCGTCGGCGCACTGTACCTTTTTCGGGTAGTAGTCGTAGAACGTCCAGTCCGCGACTGCGGGGGTCGATACCGGCTGCGTGTTCGTAGCCGCGGCCGGATTCGGCATCGCTCCGGCGGTGGCCCAGATGCCGAGTATCGAGAGTGCCGCGAAACCGGCGGCGACCGCCGATCGTGTCATGATGGCATGACCGTTCCTTTCCTGTCTCCGGACGTTGTTGTCAGCTACTTGTTTCTGCAGTAGCTGTACAGAAAGGTGCCACCGGGGGAGGGGTTGTCCTGAGTGATCCAGATGCAGCCGGTGTACACCGGTTTCCAGAGGCCGCCCCAGTTGGTGTTCGCGTGTAACCAGTGCCACTGGCCGTTGGCGGCGACGAGGCTGTAGCCGCTGCCGCCCGCGATCTGTGCTCCGGCGGAGTCGTAGAACGCGGTGACGGCCCAGACGTGCCGGTTATGGCCGCAGTAGGCATGGAAGCCCCCTGTGGAGCCCCAGTTGTCGAAGGTGAACTGCACGTTCGCGACGTGGCAGTCCGCCAGTGCCGTCGCGCGGGTCTGGGCGGCGTCGGCCGGTGTCGTCCCGACGGCAAGACAGCCCGCGAGCAGGGCGATCGCTGTCAATAGCTTGCGCATGGTTTGCTCGACTCCTTTGTTGTTCGTCGGTTTTCGCTGTATGTGGAGCGTCGCACTTCGCGCCGGTGAGGGCGTGGGCGGTTGTTCCGGCACAAGGGCAGTGGTTCCTGCCCTTCTGGTCGCCTGTGCGTCGCCACGCGGCACTGGCGGCGGAGCTGACTTCGGCCTAGAACTGTCCAAATCGTCGCCCCGTGACCAGGGCAGCCGCTGCCGAAGACGCTCGCAGGCGGGGTTGGGAAGCGGCCAGAACCGCCCGCGCCGGAAGCGGTGCTTGACCGGGATGGTTCAAGACTCGCCCGTCTGGGCGGGGTAACCGGCATCGCCGAAGCCGAGGGCGTCGGCGGTGTGGTCGAAACCCGCCTCACGCGGCTCTGCGCCGCCGCCGCGACCGAGTTCCCAAGCCCGTCAAAGGCCGTTCATGTGCATGGCGTGTTCCGGGTACCGCATGCCCTTCGTCGTGCCACACCGAGACAGTCGGCCAGCACCCCACCGCCGGTCGGTGTGAGCGGTGTCCACGCGGTGCCCTCCGGCCTGCCGATCCGGTCGAGGAAGACGGTCAGCCGCGGGAAGTCCACCGGAATACGCTGACGGTCAGCGGTCACCACCGCTTCGTAGGTGCTGAGCAGATCCGGCATACGCGAACCCTCGTTGGCGAATCCGCCACTGGCCACCCGGTGCCGCTCGAGCAGGCAGGCGAGTTCGCCGGGCACGGGCTCGCCCAGTTGTTCCCGGACCCGTAACGCTGCAGCCCGGCGCGGAGCGTGGGAGGCGCCCCCGGCACGTGCCGATAGCTCTGCTCGTCACGGCAGCCCAGTACGAATTCCGCGAGCCGCGCGGGATCCAGTACTTCGGAGACCGGAATCCCGAGCAGCCGTAAGGTCTCCACCGCCGCCGCGGTGGAGACCAGATCCGATCCCCGGCCTTCCCAGTAGCCGAAACCGCCGCCCGGGTTCTGCAGATCTTTCAGCCAGTTCGCGATCTCGCGAGGCGCGGCGGGGTCGACGTCCGCCGCGCCGGCGGCGAGAGCCCACAGGGTGCACCGCACTTCGCTGCCACGGGCGGGCATGTACATGATTCCGCCCTCGTTCGGCAGACGGCACCCTGGCAGCCAGGTACGCCACTGGCCTTGCCGCGGGTCGTCGGCCGCCGACAGCAACGCGGTGGCCGCGGTGCTCAGCGCGTCCCCGGCTCGGTCGGGTTCGCGATAGGTGAAGCCACCGGAGGGGCAGGTCATCGCGCGCAGCCTGCGCAGCACCGGACCGGCATGCGGGCCGGTGTCCGCGCCCATCGCCCGCAACGAGCCGATCGCGCAGAACAAGGCCCAGACGTCGGTCTACACGACTCGTTGGCAGACCACGGGTACGGCGAAACCGAACGCGGACTGGCGGGAGGATTTTCGTCCGTTCTATGTGGACGACGAAGTCATGTCCCGCCGGCCGAAGGCGGTGTTCATGCACGACTTGCCGGCGCACCGCGGTGACGAGGTCAAGGGGTCGGTGCTCGACGGGGACCGATCGATCGCCTGGGAACAGGCGCGCATGAAATACGGCAGCGCGGTCGGCATCTTGGAGTGGGTTTACCGCGAATCATAGAATCAGGCCTGCGGACAGTTCGCGGGTGAACAATGTGGGGGAGTTCGTTTGACTATACTTACTATGCTTTCATTCACGGCCGCGGCCGTCGTCATCGTACCGGGGCCGGACCAAGCACTGCTGCTTCAGACGAGTGCCGCCTCCGGGCGCCCCGCGGCGGTGCGCACCGCCGGTGGAGTCGTGCTCGGCATCGCACTGTGGGGTATCGCGTCGGTGGTGGGGCTGTCGGCCCTGTTGGTCAACGACAGCGTGGCCTTTCGGGTCGTTTCCGTGGTCGGCGCCGCGTATCTGATCTGGCTCGGGATCATGGCGTTGCGTTCCGCGATATCTGCGGCGTCTGCCGCACCGAAGCACGACGATCGCGGGCGCACGGGTTTCTTCCTGCGCGGACTGCTCGTGAATTGCCTGAACCCGAAGATCGGTCTGTTCTATCTGGCGATTCTTCCGCAGTTCCTCCCGGCCTCGGCCACGTCGAGTGTGGGTGACGAATTGATGCTTTTCGCCATCTACGTCACGGTGAGCGCCCTGTGGTTGTTCGGGTTCGCGTTCGCGGCCGGAAGTCTCCATCCGATCCTGAATCGACCGCGGGTCAGAAGGTCGTTGGATTCGGTGGTGGGAGTGATCTTGCTGGGTCTCGGAGTCATGGCATTGGTGGGGGTGTGATGGTGAACAGTCAACCGGACAGATCGGCGTGGCGGCAGGAGAAGCTCGTCGAGATCGGTTCCGCGGTAGGGCGAGCCGTCGACGCGGTCGAACGAGCCCGTGGCGTGCTGCGAGTGCCCGGTGATCCGCTCATGGCCGCGGTGGACAGCGCTCTCACGTGTGCCGTTTCCCTGATCGAGCTCCGGGAGCGCGGAACGGAATGTGACATCGACACGTTGCACAGTGCTCTAGGTGCGGCTCGGGCCTTGGTCGGTGAAGTGACCTTCGCCGTTCGTGACAGCTACCCGGATCGGCCCACCGGCGGAGTGAGGGCGGTGTGTTCGCCGCCGAGCACCTCGTCAGCGAGTTCTCAACCGGACGGATCACTGAGAACTTCGCTGCGTTAGCTCGGTGGTTGCTGAGTCGGTGGGTGGCTCAGGAAACCCGGCTGCGCGGCCGTCGGATAGTCGGCGGGTCCAGGGTGCGGCGCGAAGCCGGGTCGCCGAGGTGGACGGCCGGCCTTGACGACCGCGATCGCGACCAGGAGCCAGGAGAGCACCGCGGCAGCGTCGAGCGGGATGCCGACTCCCATGAAGATCCAGCGGATCTCGTCGAAGGAGAGGTCGTTGGACGTGCTCCAGGACGGCACGTTCAACAACACGAACTGCCAGACGATGCCTGCCGCCGTCGTGACGATCATGACCACGAAAGCGCCCACCATCAGGCCGGAGACTCCCTTGGAGCGTCCCTTGATCGAGAAGATCAGGCCAAGCAGGCCCACCACGAGCAACAACACTCGTGGGATGGTCTCGATGGTCGTGAACGCAAGGGGTGACATGCCTGCCCTTTCACAGTTTCCGCCGGAGATCGAGACCCCGGACTACGCGCGGTCGATCCTAGGCGGTGACAACGTCCCGCGTGGTGTGTTCAGCGAGGAATCCGCGTCGACTCAGCCGACTTGAGCTAGCGGAGCGGGAAGTCGGTTCCGTGTTCCTCCCGCGGGCGCGGGCCGTGGATGCGCCGCTCGGTCTCGGGGATGGCGACGTCGTTGATGCTCGCCTCACGGCGGCTCATGAGACCGTGCTCGTCGAACTCCCACAGTTCGTTGCCGTAGCTGCGCCACCACTGTCCGTCCTGGTCGCGCCATTCGTACTGGAACCGGACGGCGATCCGGTTCTCGGTGAACGCCCAGAGGTTCTTGCGCAGCGCGTAATCGAGTTCCCGCTCCCACTTCCCGGTCAGGAACGTGACGATCTCCTCCCGCCCTTGGGCGAACGTGTCCCGGTTCCGCCAGACCGAGTCCGGCGTGTACGCCGACGCCACTCGGCGGGGATCGCCGGTGTTCCAGGCATCCTCGGCCGCTTGGACTTTCCGCAGCGCCGTCTCGCGGGTGAACGGCGGGTAGGGCGGGCGATCTTCGGACATCGTCGACCTCCTCATGTGGAGAACGTGCGTTCTCCATGTCTGGCGCCTACGATAGGGAACGATCGTTCTCAACGTCAAGGAGGTTTCGATGCCGGCCGCCGTCACCGACGAGCAGAACAGCTTGGACCGCGACGCCCTACTCGACGCCGCTGAGAATCTCTTCTACGAGAACGGCATTCAGGCAGTCGGCATGGACCAGGTCCGCGCGACGTCCGGCCTCTCACTGAAGCGGATCTACCGGTTCTTCGAAGCCAAGGAAGACCTCGTGGTGGCGATGCTCAAACGTCGTGACCAGCGCTGGAGGGGCGGCCTGGCGGCACACGTGGAACAAGTCGTGGATCCCCGTGAGCGGGTGCTCTCGATCTTCGACTGGCTTGCCGAATGGTTCGCCGAACCCGGTTTCCGCGGTTGCGCCTGGATCAACGCCCATGGTGAATTCGGCCCCTCGTCCGAGGCGGTACTGGCCGAAGTGCGAGCACACAAACAGGCGTTCCATGACCAGATCGAGACCTGGGTGCGGGCCGCCGGGCGGGCGGCGACCGAACCGGTCTACCTGCTCGCCGAGGGAGCCATCGTGACGGCGGGCATCACCGGCGACCCGGCGCCGGCGCATCAGGCACGCGAGGCTGTCGCGGCATTGCTCGGGATTTCGTGAGCACCAACCGTCGCCGTACCGACGCGGTGGGGCGCCCGGCGAGTCGACCTCGGGACACGTCCGGAGCCATCGGCGGGACGGCGGCGCCAACGCTCTCCGCACGTTCGGCGATCCCTGGGGCCGCCGGTGACGCTCCGCGGCGTCGTGCATGACGACGTCGCACAACGCCGATCCAGCATCACCACGGCTCGCTCGTACTCTTGACCGCGGCGATCCTGCCATCAAATGATGCCGGACACGGCGCGATCACCCGTTGACTGGGAGTTTGGCAACCTTCTACACTCCTATCGTTAGGAAACTTACTTAACTAAGCGACTCCGGCCGATCCGACGCCGCCACCGCCGGTACTCGCCGACTCCGCAACGTCGAGGAGTTCGCATGAAACGGAGAACACCCCTGGCCGGTGTCGCGGTGGCGACCCTGGCGCTGCTGGGGCAGACACTGATCTCTTCGGGTACCGCCGCGCAGGCGGAATCCCTGCTGTCCGCCGGTAAACCGACCACGACCTCGTCGGTCGAGGGCCCCGGCTTCGAGGGCGGCAAGGCCGTCGACGGCGCCTCCACGACCAGGTGGGCGAGCGAGGAGGGGGTCGATCCGCAGTGGATCGCCGTGGACCTCGGCGGTGCCGCGACCATCACCAAGGTCAAACTGACCTGGGAAGCCGCCTACGCCAAGACCTACAAGATCCAGGGCTCGGCCGACGGCAGGACCTGGACCGACATCAAGTCGGTCACCGGTGGTGACGGCGCCGTCGACGAACATTCGGGCCTCGAAACTTCGGCGCGCCACCTCCGCGTGCACGGTACGGCCCGCGGCACGACCTACGGCTACTCGTTGTGGGCGCTGGAAATCTACGGTGACCGCGTCGGCGGCGGCGACACGCAGGCACCGACGGTGCCCACGGGCCTCGCCGCGACAGCCACCACCGCGGACAGCGTCACCCTCGGCTGGACCGCGTCGACCGACAATGTCAGGGTCACCGAGTACGAGGTGCTCCGCGACGGGAATGTCGTCGGAACCACGGGGACGACCACTTACGCCGACAGCGGGCTGGCGTCCGGAGCGGAGTTCGGCTACTCCGTGCGAGCACGGGACGCGGCGGGCAACGTCTCCGCGGCGAGTCCGGTGATCAGGGCCGCGACCAAACCCGGCGGCACCGGCCCCGTCACCATCGCACTGGCGGGTGACATCGCCAACCCCGAACTCTTCTCTACGCACCAGGGGACGGCGAACCAGGTCGCCAGGATCAACCCGCGGTACGTGCTGACCGTTGGCGACAACCAGTACCACAAGGGCACCATCTCCGAGTACCGCGCCCACTACGACAAGACGTGGGGCAAGTTCAAGAGCACCACCAAGCCCACGGCGGGCAACCACGAGTGGGACGACCAGCTCAGGGGGTACAAGGAGTACTTCGGCGCGATCGCGTACCCGCAGGGCTTGCCGTACTACAGCTACGACATCGGTGACTTCCACTTCGTCGCGATGGACTCGAATCCGATCTACACCGGCGGTGGTTCCGAACAGGTGGCCTGGCTGCGCGACGACTTGGCAAAGAACATGAAGTCCTGCGTCATCGGGTACTGGCACCACCCGCGCTTCAACTCGGGGAATTCCGGCGACAAGAAGCAGATGGCGCCTCTGTGGAACGAGCTGGCCAGGGCGAAGGCGGACGTGGTGTTCACCGGGCACGACCATCATTACGAGCGGACAAAACCGCTGGACATCAACGGGCATGTCGACGAGGCCAACGGCGTTCGGTCGGTGATCGCCGGCATCGGCGGCGACTACCTCTACACCGACTACAAGGCGCGCGAAGGGGTCGAGAAGATCCTCGCCAAGCACGGCGTGATGAAGCTGGTGCTGAACGGAAAGTCGTACTCCTGGGAGATCTACGACACCGCCGGGAAGGTGCTCGACAAGGCGGGTCCGTACACCTGCCGCTGACGGCCGTGGTCCGGCGCCGTACGCGGCGCCGGACCCGGTCTGTAGTCCACGACCACGTAGGCCCATCCAGGAGTACAGGTGAATCGAATGGTGAAGCCGGGCACCGCCGCGATCGCGGCGATCGTCCTGCTCGCTCAGCCCGTGACCGCTTCCAGCGCCGCGACCGGGCAGGTGGAATCACTGCTGTCGGTCAACAAACGCACCACCACTTCCACGGTCGAGAACGAGAGTTTCGGCGGTGCGCTCGCCGTCGACGGTGATTCGACGACTCGCTGGGCGAGCCTGGAGGGCGATCCACAGTGGATCGCGATCGACCTCGGGGGTCCCGCGGACCTCAGCCGGATCAAGGTCTTCTGGGAATCGGCACACGCGAAGGACTACCAGGTCCAGGCGTCCGACGACGGTCAGAACTGGCGAGAGGTCAAGACCGTCGTGGGCAGCGACGGCGGCCTCGACGAGTTCACCGGCCTGAACACCTCCGCGCGACACGTCCGGATCTTCGGCACGGTACGGGCGACCGTTTACGGGTACTCGCTGTGGGAACTGGAGGTCTACGGCGTCCGGACCGGCGATGGCGACATCCAGCCGCCGTCGATGCCCACCGGGCTCCGGCAGAAGTCGTCCACCACCGAGAGCATCACGCTCGGCTGGAACCCGGCGAACGACAATGTCGGGGTCGTCGAGTACGAGGTGCTGCGCAACGGCAACGTCATCGGCCGGTCGGCGACGACCTCCTACACCGACACGTCGCTGGCGTCGGGCTTCGACTTCCAGTACGCGGTGCGGGCGCGGGACGCGGCGGGGAACCTGTCCGGGGCGACCTTGCCGGTGAAGGCATCCACCCGGCCGGCGGCGTCCGATGGCATCGTCATCGCCCTCGCCGGTGACATCGCGAAAGCGGAGCTGCCGTCGGAGCACCAGCGGACGGCGGAGCTGGTGAGCAGGATCAAACCCCGGTACGTGCTGACGGTCGGCGACAATCAATACGTCGACGGCACCATCGAGGAGTTCCGGTCCTATTACGACAAGAGCTGGGGCAAGTTCAAGAAGATCACCAAGCCCACGCCGGGCAACCACGAGTGGAACAACGATCTGGCGGGATACCGGCAGTACTTCGGGAAGATCGCGACTCCCAAGGGAAAACCGTACTACAGCTTCGACGTCGGCGCCTTCCATTTCGTCGCACTCGATTCGGACCCGGTGTACAACGGGGGCGGCGCCGAACAGGTGGCGTGGTTGCGCAAGGACCTCGCGAAGACCAAGAAGTCCTGTGTCGTCGGATATTGGCACCATCCGCGGTTCAATTCCGGGAATGCCGGAGACGCGAAGAGTATCGCGCCGTTGTGGAACGAGCTGGCCAAAGCCAAGGCGGACGTCGTCTTCGCCGGGCACGATCATCATTACGAGCGCACGAAGCCGCTGGACGTCAACGGGCATGTCGACGAGGCCAATGGCGTGCGGTCGGTCATCGCCGGGATCGGCGGCGACAGCCTTTACCTCGATTACAAGTCCCGTGAAGGTGTCGAGAAGATCTTGGGCAAGCACGGGGTGCTGAAGCTGGTACTCAAGGGGAAGACCTATTCCTGGGAGATCATCGGCACCAACGGGGAGTTGCTCGACAAAGCAGGCCCGTACGGCTGCCGGTGACGGGGAAAGGAGACGGGTGAAGCTTCCGGTGAAGTTCGTCGTGGCGGTGGCGGGTGTCGCCGCACTGGCCGCCGCCTCGGTGGTGTACGTGGTGCAGGCCAAGGCGAACAGCCCCGAGCGGCAGACGGCCGACGCGGCGGTCGCGGTGGATTCCTCGCGACCCGTCTCGCTGGGAGAGCCGGGGAGGCTGCTGTTCCGCAACGGTGCGCCGGGGCCGGGATACGGCAACGTCGCCTCGGTCCCCGTCTCCGAACCAGGGGGTCCGCGACGAATCAGTTCACTCGGTTGTGAGCGGTTCTACACCGCGGTGGACGGCGGGCTGTGCCTGGCGAAGGAACCCACGCCGATGCCCGGCGCGGTCGCCCGGTTCGTCGACGCCGCGCTCGGCGAGGTCAAGCGGGTCGACGTCCCCGGAATCCCCAACCGCGCCAAGCTCTCGCCCGGTGGCCGGATGGGCAGCTGGACCACCTTCGTCACCGGTGACTCCTACTCGAAGCCCGGCACGTTCTCGACTCGGACGGCCATCATGGACCGCGAGCGGAACGAGCTGTCGAGCAACATCGAGGGCATCCCGCTGCGGATCGGGGACGCGTCCCACCGCGGCGAGGACGTCAACTACTGGGGTGTCACCTTCGCCGCCGACGAGCGGACGTTCTTCGCCACGGTCGCCACCGGCGGGCGGACGTTTCTGGTGCGGGGTGACAACGAGGCATGGAAGGCGAGCACACTGCGGGAGAACGCGGAATGCCCGTCGCTGTCGCCGGACGGCACGAAACTCGCGTTCAAGAAGCGCGTGGCGGACGGCGACGTCCGGCCCTGGCGGGAGCACGTGCTGGAGCTGGCCACGATGCGGGAGATCCCGCTCGCGGAGACGCGCAGTGTGGACGACCAGGTGGTCTGGCTCGACAAGGACACGATCGCCTACAGCCTGCCGCGTGAGAACAGTAAGGAAAGCGACATCTGGTCCGTGCCCGCCGACGGCACCGGAGCGGCGCGCCTGCTGGTCCCTCTGGCGTCGTCGCCGTCGGTCACCGCAGCCCCCCGGTAGCCCGTCGGCCCGGTATCGCCCGAGCTGGGCAAGCCCAGACAAGGATCGCGGTGACGGACATCGACGAATTGCCGCCGTACCGTGCGGTGCTGATCCTGGACACCAGGATCACAAACCGGTGGTGGACTCCCGCTCCGGAAGCGGCAAGACGCCTGACATTCCCGCAGGTGTGTTTTCCCGCTCGGCTGGGTAGTACTCGCACGACCTTGTCTTCTCACCCGAAGGACATCAGATGAGCGACAGCGCGCAGCCGAGTGACACACCGAGTCCGGAGAAGCCCCGTGAGGAGTGGGCGACCGGTGACGAACCGATGACCGGGCCTCAGCGTTCGTATCTGAGCACCCTCGCCCAGGAGGCGGGTACGACGGTCCCGGACACACTGAGCAAAGCCGAAGCGTCAGAGCTGATCGACCAGCTCCAGAACCAAACCGGACGCGGTCAATAGCGAAGCCGGGCGATTCACTCTTCTCCATACGGCGCGGAGGCGCCGGCGTCGCAGCGGTGACCGTGACCGGGCTTTGGAGCCCAGCCGACGGGCACGGCTCCCGTCTCGCCTCGTCGGACGAGATCCGTGGTTCGGCCACCGACGAGTCTGCTCGGCCCGAGCCCGGTCGCTGGTGAATTCGGGTGCCGGATGGGGTATCCCCTGGCCATGACGGAGGTTCCGGCCCGCAAGCTGCGGCGATACCAGGAGATGCGTGATTTCGCGCGTACCGCGGAACCCGCGGGTGGTGCTGGACAAGGGCGTGGCGGCCGCCGGTTCGTGGTCCAGCGGCACCGGGCACGTCGGCTGCACTACGACTTCCGGCTGGAACTCGATGGTGTCCTGGTGAGCTGGGCGGTGCCGCGGGGGCCGACACTGGACCCGAAAGCGCGACGCCTGGCCGTGCATGTCGAAGACCACCCTGTCGAGTACGCGGATTTCGAGGGCGTGATCCCGCGCGGCGAGTATGGCGGCGGAGACGTCATCGTGTGGGATCGGGGCGTTTGGTGTCCCGTCGACGCCGATCCAGCGGCCGCGATCGAGGACGGAACCCTCCATTTCGACCTCGAGGGCGAGAAGCTGGCCGGCCGGTTCGTCCTGGTGCGATCCCGTCGCGGCGGTGACAAGGAGCAGTGGTTCCTCCTCCACAAGCAGGACGATCATGCACACCCAGGCTGGAACGCCGAAGACCATCCGCGTTCGGTCAAGAGCGGCCGCACCAACGACGAGGTCGCCGCCGCACCCGAGGCGCTGTGGCACGGAGACCGGCAGGCCCCGGAGGCGGACAGCCAGGTCGGCGGGGCTTTCCCGGCGGCCACGGCGGGCGAGCTGGCGGCTCTCGACGATCTCGGTGCCGGCGGCAGGTGGTCGGTCGCGGGACGGGACCTCAAGCTGACGAATCTCGACAAAGCGCTCTTTCCCGCGGCTGACGGCGCCAATCCGATCACGAAGCGTGACCTGATCCGGTACTACGTTTCCGTCGGCCCGGTCATGCTGCCGTATTTGTCGGACCGCCCGCTCAACACCCACCGCTTCCCGCAAGGAGTCACGGAACCTGGCTTCTGGCAGAAGGTGGTTCCCGCTCACGCTCCCGAGTGGTTGCACACCTGGCGTAATGAACGTGCCAAGCGAGGGGAGACCCGGCGCTACGTTCTGGCCGACAGCGTCGCGTCGCTCGCCTGGCTGGCGAACTATGGCGCGCTTGAGCTCCATGCCTGGACCTCGCGGGCCACCGACGTCGACCACCCGACGTGGGTCCTGTTCGACATCGACCCGGGTCCGGCGACGTCCTTCGAGGAAGTGCTGGAGCTCGCTCGGCTGCACCGCACCGCGCTCGACCATCTCGGCGTCACCGGCAGGCCCAAGGTGACCGGACAGCGCGGGATCCAGATCTGGGTGCCGATCGCACCACACCTGACTTTCGCGCAGACACGCGAATGGGCGGAGACCGTGTCCAAGACGATCGGGCGGGTCTTGCCCGACCTGGTCAGCTGGGCGTGGGCGAAGGACGAACGCGAAGGCCGCGCCCGGCTGGACTTCACTCAGAACGCGCTCAACAAGACCCTCGTGGCGCCGTACAGCGTGCGTCCGCGAGTGGGCGCACCGGTGTCGATACCGCTCGACTGGGACGAGTTGGACGACCCCACACTCGCGCCGGACCGATGGACGATCCGGGATGTACGGGCCCGCCTGACCGAGCGCGGCGACCCCTTCAAGGCGCTGATCGGCGTGGAACAGGAGCTGCCGAAGCTTTAGCCCACCCCGTCCAGGTGTCGTCGTTTGCCGCCCCGCCCTCGGGGTGGGGTCCTCTTTCTGCGGAATCTGCCAAAGCGCGAGAGAGCCATCGTCACGGTGCGGTTCCTCGAAGGCTCGACGCGATCGCAGATCGCTTCTCGCGAGGACCCTTCAGAAGCTGCGTGAGCAGCTCGCCACCTGAGTCCGTCCTCACCCGGTTTTGGTTCTCACGAGTGATTGACCGGCTACGACCTGCGCGTACCCGGCGCCACTAGGCCGTTCGGGTTACCGTTTCCGCGGGCGGCCGGACCGCTCGACGCGGCTCGGCGACGGGAGCTGGTGATGGCGCGGACAGCGGACGACAGTGGTCGGTCGAGGGTTCCGCCGTGGGTGGAGCCGATGCTGGCCAAGCCGGATGGTGGCCGGCTGCGTGAAGGCCCTGAATGGGCTTACGAGTACAAGCTCGATGGCTACCGGGCGTGCCTGCGGATCGCACCGGCCGGCACTGGGGTCTTGACCAGTCGCAACGGTATCGATTTCACCGCCGAGTTCGTCGAACTCGCCGGTGTGCTCGCCGAGACTCTCGACGGGCGGCCCGCGGTACTGGACGGCGAGATCGTCGTCTACAACGAAGCCGGGCAGATCGACTTCGGGGCCTTGCAGGAACGCCGTGGCCGCTACCAGACCCACAACGTGAGCCGCCCTGGTGAACCTTTCGAGGACGTCCCAGTACGGTTCCTCGCCTTCGACCTGTTGCAGCTGGGTTCGAGGAAGCTCTCGCGCGAACCGTACGAAGAGAGACGGGAGCGGCTCACGCAGCTGCCGATGCCCGATCCGTACCGCCTGTCGGTGGTCCGCCGGTTCACCTTCACCGAGCTCGACGCGGACCGCCGTACTCCGGAACACTTGCTTGAGCACGTTGTCGCCAGCGGGCACGAAGGCCTCGTCGCCAAACACCGTACTTCGGTCTACAGTCCCGGACGTCGCAGCGACGCTTGGCTCAAGCACCCGCTGACCCAGACCACCGAGGTCATCGTGTGCGGCTACCGGCCGGGGCAGGGCCGGATCGCGGGCCGGATGGGCAGTCTCCTGCTCGGTGCGCACGACCCCGGCACCGGTGATCTCGTTTACCTCGGTGATGTCGGGACGGGATTCAGCGAAGCGGAACGCTCTCGTCTGCGAACGCGTCTCGACGCCTTGGCACGACGCGGTCATCCCTTCGCCGTCACCCCGCCACGAGAGGACTCCGCACGGGCGCGCTGGGTGGAACCGGAGCTGGTGGGTGAGGTCGAGTTCCGGCAGTTCACGCGCGGCGCCGGTCGTCTCCGCCACACCGCTTGGCGGGGACTTCGGGAAGACAAGAAACCGAGTGACGTGCTCGTCCCGGGGCCACGTCGTGTCGTGCCGAAAACGGAGGATCCGCCTTCGTCCAGGATTTCCCTGGGAACGAAAGTCACCGTACAGGCGGGAAAACGTCAGCTCACCTTGTCCAACTTGAACAAGCCGCTCTACCCGGACGGCTTCACCAAGGGTGAGGTCATCAACTACTACTCTCGCGTCGCCCCGTTCCTCCTGCCCCATCTGGCCGCACGACCGGTCACCTTCATCCGCTTCCCCGACGGTGTCGGCGGCGAGCAATTCTTCGAGAAGAACGTCCCCCGCGGCGCCCCGGCCTGGCTGTCCACGGTGCGGCTGTCCCGCTCGCGTGGTTCGGATGAAGCGATCACCTATGCCCTGCTCGACGAGCTCGGCGCCCTGGTATGGGCGGCGAACATGGCGGCATTGGAACTCCATGTTCCACAATGGACTGTCGACGGGGGTGGTGCTCGCCGCCCGCCGGACAGGCTGGTGTTCGATCTCGACCCCGGCCCCGGCACGTCGATCGTGGACTGTTGCCGGATCGCCGAGCGCCTGTACGACGTCCTGACCGGGGACGGCCTGGAGCCGTTGGCGAAGACTTCCGGGTCCAAGGGAATGCAGCTCTGCTGTGGCATCACCACCGAAGACTCCGCCGCGCCTTCCGCCTACGCCAAGAAGCTCGCGCAGCGACTGGCCGGGGAAACCCCTGACAAGGTGACCGCGTCGATGGCCAAGGCCCAGCGAATCGGGCGGGTGTTCATCGACTGGTCGCAGAACAACCCCGCGAAGACCACGGTCGCCCCGTACTCCCTGCGTGGCCGTGAACACCCCACCGTCTCCGCTCCGATCGCCTGGGACGAAGTTCGAGCCTGCCACCGGCCGGCGCAACTGACCTTCACCGCCGATGACGTCCTCGGCCGGGTCGATACCCTTGGAGACCTTTTCTCCGCCCTCGACGCCACTCGAGTCGACCTGCCGCGGCTATGACGTCCGCGGGGCGGCTGGTCGACAAACAGCCGAACGAGGCCATCGGTCTTTCTTCCACCAGCAGCGCTTTCACTCAACAGGATCAGCAGAGAACGCGGCCGAGCCAAGAATCCGATTCGAAGATCAACAGACATTGATGTCGTACCATGGTTCAATGGATGTGTAGCCTGTGATCGAATACCGGATCTCGAATCGAAGTGCCGGATGTCCGGTAGCCATCTCTTCAATCCTTTGGAGGACGTGGTGGTGGATGTCCTGATTCTGGAAACCCGGCGTGAGCCCCGTCAGCGTATGGCTCGCCTGCTTGCCGGCGCACCCGGAGTGCGGTGCGTCGGTCCGTCCGCGAGCAGTGCGGAGTTGTTGGCTCATTTTCATGCCTCGCCGGCGAATGTGGTCTTTCTGAGCACCCGTCTTCAGTCGGATTTGCTGTTGGAGACGGTCAGAGCGCTGATGACATCGCGAGCCGACGCGGAAATCTTGGTGTTCGGGCCACCGGAGTCGGCGGAACTCGCCGCGAATGCGATCCAAGAGGGAGCACAGGGGTTCTTGTCCTGCGAACCCGGTTCCGTGGGTGGTCTGGCCTTGGGCGGCTCATCGAACTCTCTGCTGGTGCCCGTTCCGCGAGCCGCGGAGGGGCAGGACATCAGCTTGTCCGGGCGTGAGCTGGAAGTCCTGCGGGGGATGAGCAGTGGAAAGACGAACGGTGAGATCGGCGGTGATCTGCATCTGTCGGAGGATACGATCAAAACGCATGCTCAACGGTTGTTCCGGAAACTGTCAGCCAATGACCGCGCTCATGCGGTCGTTCAGGGCTTGCGCCGTAACCTCATCGACTGATAGATCGGAGATCCGGCCACCCGAGCTTGTCCGCAAGCTTTCTGGATCGATGTCCCTCTACGCGGTGACTCGGATGCGGTGGTCGTCGATGCGGTGCACGGTGACGACGCCGACGTGAGTGGGTCCGTTGTCCGAAGTCCACGCGACTCCTCCGTTCTACGCCCTCGATGACGCGGGATGATGACACGTTCCAGTGACGGCAGGTGTGAGTTCTCTCGACGCGGGTATGCCCCAATCGAGCGATCTTCTGCCTACCCGAAAGTGAAAGAAGGTTTGAAATGAAGCGGGGTTTACGGATATCGACCTGTGCGTGCGCTGCGTCAGTGGCCCTCCTGCTGAGCGGAGGGGGTACGGTATCGGCGGTGGCCGCGCCATCGCCCGTAACGCCGATTTCGCAACAGGTCGATGACGACCGGGATGGGAACGGGAGTTCCCGCGACGATCGGGTGGACGGCGATGGGAACAACGGCCTTTGGGGACTGCTCGGCCTGGTCGGGTTGCTCGGTCTTGCCGGGTTGGCCCGTCGTGGCCCGAAAGCCGGTGCGATGACGGGGTATCCGGGCGCGGGCTCCGACGCCCCGCCGGTCAACACGTACCCGCCTGCCGAGCCGCGGCGCCATCCGCCCGGTGTGTGACCATCGTTTTTCCGGAGCGATCTGAACGTCGATGTCCCGTAACTCGATCCGGTACAAAATGTCCGGAGGCTCGGGAAATCGCTGTCAGTGGGTATCCGGCGGTAAACGGAGGAGAAGAAGATGCCCGACAACGAGCTGCCAGGATTCTTGATCATCGGCCTGATCTTCGTCGTCGCGGACGGACAGATCCTCTATCGCGGTGCCCGTCGCTACCTGCGGGGGCGAGGCGGAGGCGAGGGGAACGGGTCGTCGGCGTGGATGGTGGTGACCGTCTTTCACCTGGTCTCCATCGGTGTGCTGGCCTTACTCTCGGTCGTCGGCCCGCAGTGGTCGGGTTCGACGGCCGCGCTGGTGGGCAGGCTGGGTGTCTTCCTGCTGCTGATGGCGTTGGCCCACGTGCTCACCCTGTCCGTGCTCGCCCGCCAGCGGCAGGACGACGTCGTCGAAGCCCACTTCCACGAACGCGAGACCGAACGGCCCGTGCCTCCCGGCGGGGTGGAATCGGACGGTCCGACCAGGCCGGTGCCGTCCGGCGCGATCTGGGAGCCGACCGTCACTCCGGTCCCCGGCCAGGAGGGGCGGCACCCCCAGGTGAGCCCGGATCTCGGCGACCACGGGCCGTACCGGGCCTGAGTTCCCAGGAGCTGACGGGGAGGCGGTACGTCGGCTGGATTCTTTCGATAGGGGGATCGGGTGTTTCGACCACGTCGAGGTGGTAACCGATGGCCATGACGTCCATTGGCTATTTTCTTTCCTGCGAGCAGTATGGCCCCCACGAGCTCGTCGCCCAGGCCCGTGCGGCCGAGCGTGCGGGGTTCGAGCGGCTGTGGATCTCGGATCACTTTCATCCTTGGAACGACGCTCAGGGCCAGAGCCCGTTCGTGTGGTCGGTACTCGGTGCCCTGTCGGAGGCCGTCTCGCTACCGGTCACGACGGCGGTGACGTGCCCGACCGTTCGGATTCACCCAGCCGTGCTCGCGCAGGCTGCGGCGACCGCGGCGGTCCAGCTGGACGGCCGGTTCGTGTTGGGTGTGGGATCGGGGGAGGCGCTGAACGAACACATCCTCGGCGACGCGTGGCCCTCGGCCGGTCAGCGGCTGGAAATGCTGGAAGAGGCGGTCGACGTCATTCGCAAGCTGCACGCGGCAGGGGCGCGTGGTGAATCGACAAGCCACCATGGGAAGCATTATCAAGTGCAGGACGCACGTATCTACACGATGCCGGCCGAACCGGTGCCGATCTACGTGTCCGGGTTCGGCCCGCAAGCCACCGAACTCGCCGGGCGGATCGGCGATGGATACTGCACGGTCAAGCCTGACGCCGACCTTGTCCGGGTCTTCCGCCAAGCCGGCGGAGGTGACAAACCGGTACAAGCCGGCATGAAGGTCAGCTGGGACGCCGACCCCGAAGTGGCGCTGGACCGGGCGCACCGCCTGTGGGCCAACGATGCCTTGCGCGGCCAGCTGGCTCAAATGCTGCCGCGGCCTGAGGACTTCGAGGCGGCCACGGCTTTCGTGCCCAAGAAGGACGTGGGCGAGGCGATCGTGTGCGGTGACGATCCGAAGGCACACGCCGAGCGGGTGCGCCAGTTCGTCGACGCAGGAGTGGATGAGATCTACGTCCAGCAGATCGGTTCCGACCATGTGGGATTCTTTCGAGGCTGGCGGGAACACGTCCTGCCCGAGTTCCACTAGCAGGTCCTCGGCATGTCTCGCCGCCCGATCGTCATCTGCCGCCCGAGAACGGGCACCGCTCCGGCGCGGTAACCGTCGGCCCTCGGGTTGCGCTCGATCGTCGACCGAGGCTGCCTGGCCATGGTGCGAGATCCCGAGAACGCGCTCGCCCGCGCACCCGCCGAGCATGCCTACCCTGTCGAGGTGGGCCTGCGGGCGCCGTGACGTCTCCGGGGTAGGAACCACTTCGACGGCCATTCTCACCTGTTCGTGATGCCGTCAGGGCCTGTCTCCAGGGCTCCGTCAAAGGCGCGTTCGCTCTCTCGGGTACGACGGACAGGAATCCGTGGGGTCGCGACACCTCGCCGGGTATACCGGTTTACGTTCGATTCCGAAGAAAGCAGGCTCTCGTGACACGACCAGGAGAACAACACTCGGCATCCGAAGCCGGTTCGCGTGGACGGCCTGGGGCGACACGGGGGTCAGGGAAACTCCGAACCGGAGGCGCGACCGAGGCGACCGGCACTCGATCAGGGAAAAGCCGCGGCTGGATCTGGTTGCTGCTGCTGGCCCTGATCATCGTCGCGGCTCTCATCCTGGGCCTGACCCAATGTAGGAGCAACCAAACGGCGAACAACGACCAGAACGCGAACGGTGCCGTACCCCCTGCCGGTTCTCAGTCCGCACCGGCGGAATCCACCACCGCCGCTTCCGGAAAAGCCGGTCAGCTCACCGTGGACGGTCGCGACGTATTCCCTCTCCCGCAAGGAGATCTCACCTCGTTCGTCGGTAAACCCATTTCAGGTAGCGCCGTACCGGTCCAGTCGGTGCCGGGTCCGGAAGGGTTCTGGGCAGGCGAGAACACCACCGACCGGGTGTGGGTGAAGCTGCTGCCCGCCGGTGCTTCACCCGTGGATGTCAAACCCGGCCAGCTGCTCGACTTGACGGGCACGGTCGTGGCGAACGGAAACAGTTTCGCCGCCGCGGAACGTGTCGACGCGGCCAATGGCGCCGAACAGCTTGATCGGCAGAAAGCACATATCGAGCTGCCCCACGACCAGCCACGAGTCGTCGGCACCCGGTGACCGTGTCCGGCCACCGGGTTTGACCGCACCCACGTGGAAGAAGTTCATTCCCGTGTCTCGCTCATCCCTTCATCCAAGTTGGCAGGGAAGGATGCCGTATGGCGAACGGTGGTGTTTGTGACCGCATTGCCGAGGTGTGGTGCACCGGTGATTGCGAGCCGACCGATTCAGTGCGTGTTCTGATCGAAACGGGTCAGAAGTCACGACCCCGGCTCTATCTGGCGCGACGTCAACATGGCTGGCTGTGGGTCAAGAATCGACAGCATCTGATTTCGGTGCGTGTCACCCCTTTGTCCTGGCGATGGGCGGTCAGTGCCGACAACGGTGTGATCACCACCGTACGCCGCCTGACCGAAGATGAAATGCGATCCTGGCATGCCTGACGGGCCCGTCGTCGCGCGAGGACCGCCCTGGGGCCCGCTACGGCCAGGGACCCGATGTGGGGCCTTGAAAAGATGCAATTCGAGCGCAGAGGGATGCCAGTAGGCGAAAGCCGCTGGCATCCTGTTCGTGTTCTGTTGATGAACCCGATCCTGCTTTCGCGGAGCAACCTGGAATAGTCGTTTGAAACGACCTGGTGATCAAACGCCGCCGTCGGGGTGAATGCGTATGCCCCCGGCCCGGCCGCTCGGTGCGAGCAACGCTTGCCGTGACGCAGTTCCTCTCCTCTCTTGGGAATACTCCCCGAAGGTGCTCTTGATGGCGCGGATATCTGGTTTCGGTTTGCCGGTCTCCTTGTCGTAGCCGACACTGGGTCCATGGAAAGCATGGTGTCCGAAGCCGAGGAAACAACGGAGTCCGACGTCCGATTCCCGCTCGTCCTGCGTGGATACGATCGCCGACAGGTCGACGAATACGTGCGGACGGTAGAGAAGCGCGTGGAACGGCAGGAGAAGGCCCGGAGGATGGCAGAGCGCAGGCTCGCCAAAACGCAGGTTCCCGCGCCTCGAGTCGCGGAACCGGACCAGGCCAGCGGCTTGGGGAAGCGGATCGAGAAGATTCTCGCGGTCGCCAAAACCGAGGCCGTGGAAATCAAAGAACAGGCCCGCAAGGAAAGCGAAACCCTGCTGACGACCGCCCAGAAAACGGCCGCCGCCGCGGAGTGTGCCCGCGAGGAGATTGAACGCGCCGCGCGTCGCGAAGCACAGCTCATCCTCTCTCGCGCGGAAGAGGAAGCCGGCGCCATCCGAACGGTCCATCGGGCCGTGCTGGCCGAACTCGCCCAAATCGCCCACTCGGTCGATGAATTGTGCAATCGCTTCGACGGCGAGGCCAATCCCGAAGGTGCTGCCGAGGAGAAGCCGGCGACTGCGCCGACCGGCTCGACGGATGGCGGGTGATTTCGGGGCCCGGCGCCCGTACGGCTCGAGCAGGAGTCGGTGCGAGTGCCGGGCCATCCAATGTGGACACGGCCTTCGAGTCAACGACGCGATGTCCGATAGGGGGGCGCGGGCGCTTCGCCGACCATTACCAGGAATCCGCGGCGGCCGGTTGCGCGGCGGCGTCGAAGATGGTGGGAAGAACGGTCCGCTCGGGGGTGGCAGGCGACCGGGTTCGACGTAGCTCTGCGCGAGGCCTCCTTCCCGGACGCGGGCCGTCGTGCCCGGCGAGCCGGCCCAGGACGGCAGATCGTGGCGCGGGACCGGGAACTGGCAACCCGGTTGGCAAGATTCGCCGAAGCGAAAAACTTCGTGGCGCGAGGTGTGGCGTCCCTGAGCTGTTCTAGTCTCGGAGCCCATCGGAGTAGCAGCTCAACTGCGGGGCCTGAGCCGGGGAGAAGTCCTCCAGCTCCAATGTCCATATGAGACAGTGGATGAGCACGGTGACGACCTCCTTCGGAGTGCCGCGGGTGGCAAAGCCCACTTGGATATCACGTGCGCTTTCGTCGCCGTTGAGCGTCGCGACCAATGCGCGCAGTGCGGCACGCGGTCCAGGTGGCAAGGTGTCCACGTCTACCGACTCGGCACAATCGTTCTCCACGATGAAGCTGTGGAGAGTTCTGTCATCGGTGCACACGCGGTGGCGTGAAATGACGCTCGCGCATGAGTCGATCAGTTCCCGTGCGACCATCGCCGGAAGTTCGACCGAGACCGACGAGGCAAGCTTCGACAGGACTTCGGCGACATACTCGTGCGCGCCGGCTTTAGTGGCCTCGACAAGGCGAGTAGCGAGGAGACCGTGGGAGGTGGGATCGCTCATACTCGGCGATTACCCCGCCCTCTGCCCGATAACCGCTGATCGCGACGGTTGTCGAAGCCACCTGGGTCTCAATCGGTTTCCGGCTGTTCCCACTCCCTGCCCGCACGTTCCGCGGCCAGTCGTATCTCATTGGCGGGCATAATGCGATCGTGTGGCGCATCCGGGAGTTCCGTGGCACCGCGCTCGAGGTCTTCCGTTCCTGCGGTCATGATCACTCCTCATCCACGGGTGACGCACCCGGTCCGTCGTCGGCGGGCCCCTCCAGGCCCCGTCCCTGCTTGGCACGGGTCGGGCCATCGGCTTTCACCATGTCTTGAAATCCGGCCGTCGTGTCCTTGTCCTCGTGGGGCGAGAGTAGATCGTTTTCGCGGTGCATATGACCTCCTCCGGTTCTTTTGATTCTCTCTGCCTGGCTACCCGGTGATTGGAGTGCGAAACCCGAACTCGGGGAGGCCGTCCGCGATCGGCTACAGATCACGGACGAGGTCGTCGAACACGCGACGCAGACCGGTGTCCAGAGCGGCGTACCGGTCGGGGTAGATGTCCAGGAGGGCCTCCGCGCCGGTCACGGCCAGCGCACGCCGCACAATGGCGCGCCGTCCCAGGGCGACGCGAAAAGTGACCAGGTGAGCGGCGGCGCGATCGGTAGCGGCGTGTAGCGCTCGCACTCCGGCCACGCTCAAGAAGCCGACTTCGTCCAGATCCATCACGATCACCCGCGGTCGAGGGTGGCGGGCGAGTATCGCCGTCACGACCCACTCCAGGGCGACCACCGTATGTGTGTCCAATTCACCGCCCAGCGCGATGATCGTCGGATCTCCGGGCGAACATGACACCTGTACGTCCTCGGGCAGCAGGCCCGAGCCCCAAGGCTTGTAGTCCATTCGCAACACCCAGCGTCTCGACGTGCGCGGAAACGCCGGCTCGTTGGTTCAACCGACAATCAAATCACCATAACCCCGGACCCGCGCTTCTGCAGGTGCTGTCACCCGATGAAACCGGCTCCCGCGCGATGATCGATCACGGCCACTCACCTGCTTGGTTTCTGTGGTAGACGGGCGGTCCGTGATCACCTGGGCTTGACCGGCGTCGCAGGCTGCCTCGAATTTCCCCATCCAGGTGGTCGGCTCGGGTCGAAAGCCTCGCGCCGGGTGAAGTTCCGACACGGAAGGGTGACGTGGACGAATACTTTCAGTCGTGAGTGTGTTGCAGGCTGAAGGTCGCGTGCTGACGGGGTTGCTCGTGGTGGGCGGCGCCCTGCTCGACTTCGCCCTCCTGGCGGCATTGCTGCCGGGGTGGCGGATGTCGGCCGCACTGTACGGCCAGAGCGAGGTGCTCGGCGCACGTGCATTCCACCCCGACTTCTGCGCGGCACCGAGGCGCGGCTTCGAAGTTCAGAGACACGGGCGCGGCGTTGACGGTCAAGTGACCCTTCTGTCTCGGTCGAGCGTAACTTTACGACGGGCGTAAGTATTTCGGATGCCGCGATCGGGACTCGTATTTCTGAATCGATTGCGGCGAATTCCGCCTGCCGGTTGTTGTAAACGCATTCCGCGACAGGGTGTCGGTTAATATCCGACGCCTCACTAAAGGTAGTCAAACGAGTGTCGATGGTGGTTGAAAAGTCGGGCACGAAATGCCGTCCGGATCGCCGATTGGGCTGGAAGATGTGGATAGCTGCAACATGTGGTCCAAGATTGTAGGCCATTCGGACTAAATCGACGGAACTCGTATTCCTCGGCGCGGCCGGTGGTCTTAACCTTGCGTAATTCTTCACCTGAATGGTCACTGGGGAGCAAGATGAAGTCCACGCCGTTGTTGTCGCGCGCCCGAAAAACCTCGGAGCGACTGCTCGACGCCCGATGACACAAGCCGGCTGTGTCAGCCGATTCGACGTGTACGCCCGGCAATTGCCCGACCGGATCGCGGTCTTCGAGCACGGCGCCGGGCTCACCTACGCGCTGCTGGCCGGGCTCGCGGGCGGCCACGCGCTGCGGTTGCGCGACGCCGGGGTCCGGCCGGGGGAGCGGGTCGGGCTCGTCACCGGGCACGGCAGCGCCGCGATCGCGGCGATCCTCGGCACCCTCGCCGCGGGCTGCACCTACGTCCCGCTGGACCCGACCTTCCCACGGGAGCGTCTCGAGTACCAGCTCGCGGCCGCGCGGGTGACCGCCGTGCTCGCGGATCCGGAGTACACCGAGCTGGCGGAGTCCTTGTGTCGCACCGGATCCGCGCGGTTGGTGCGCTCGGGCACGGAGACCGCGCCGCTCCCGGTGCCCGAATCCGATCCGGACAGCCCGGCGTATGTGCTGTTCACCTCCGGGTCCACCGGCCGGCCGAAGGCCGTCGCGCAGACCCACCGCAACCTCCTGCACATCGTCGACAACCAGATCGCCGCGCTCGGCATCACCGCGGCCGACCGGCTCAGCCTGCTCGCGTCGTTCGGCTTCGACGCGGCGATCCCGGACCTCTACCCGGCCCTGCTCAGCGGCGCCGCGCTCGTGCCGGTCGACCTGCGCGCGCACGGCATCGCCCACGCCGCGCGCGAGCTGGCCAGGCACGAGGTGACCGTCTACCACTCGACGCCAACGGTCTACCGGCACCTGCTCGACGTCCTCGGCGAGACCGGCCTCCCGTTCGTGCGGACCGTGCTGCTCGGCGGTGAGCAGGCGACCCACGCCGACGTCCGCCGCGGCCGGTTCGCGCCGGAGTGCGTGTTCGTCAACGGCTACGGCGCCACCGAGGTGACTTTCGCCGCGCAGTACCGGACGACCGCCGCCGAGCTGGACCCACACGTCGACGGGCCACTGCCGATCGGGCGCGCGCTGCCCGGGTTCACCCTCACCGTGCTGGACAGCGGCGAACTCGAAGTGCGCGGGCGGCACCTCGTCGACGGCTACCTCGACCAGCCGAGCGCGGCGTTCGGGGTGACAGCCGACGGCGGCCGTCGCTACCGGACCGGCGACCTCGGCCGGCTGCTGCCGGACGGGAACCTCGTCTGCCTCGGCAGGCTCGACCGGCAGGTCAAGGTCCGCGGCTTCCGGGTGGAGCTGACCGAGATCGAGGCCCGGCTCGCCGAACAGCCCGGTGTGGCCGAAGCCCGCGCGATCGTGCGCGACGGCGACCTGCTCGCCTACGTGACCGCGGCCGGTCCGCGTCCGGACGGCCGGGTGCTGCGGGCCGCGCTGGCGGACGTCCTGCCCGGCTACTCGGTACCCGTTGCCGTCGCGGTGCTGGACGGTTTTCCGCTGACCGTCACCGGAAAACTCGACGAACGGGCGCTGCCGGACCCGCGGGCGGCCACGACCATCCCAGCGGAGCTGCTGACCCCGGCCGAGGAACGGGTGCACCGGATCTGGTGCGCGGTGCTGGGCCGTGACCTGGTCGGGCGCACCGAGGCGTTCTTCGACGCCGGCGGCGATTCGCTGCGGCTCGGCCAGGTGCAGGTACGGCTGGCCGACGAGTTCGAGGTGGACGTCCCGCTGCTCGCCCTGTTCGAGCGCACGACGATCGCCGGGCAGGCAGCCTGGCTCACGGAGTCCACTTCGGACACTCCGCCGACGGCAACCGCGGAGGAACCGGCCGGGGATCTCATCGCCGTCGTCGGGCTGGCCTGCCGGTACCCTGGCGCGCCGGACGCCGCCTCGTTCTGGTGGAACCTCTGCGCGGGCGTCGACTCGATCCACGACTACGCCGAAGACGAGCTGGCGGCGCTGGGCGTCGGGCCGGGCCTGCGTGCCGACCCGGCGTACGTGCGGGCGGGTGGCCGGATCGAGGGTGTCGAGGAGTTCGACGCCGGGTTCTTCGGGTTCACCGCCGACGAGGCCGCGCGGACCGATCCACAGCACCGGCTGTTCCTCGAAACGGCGTGGCAGGCCCTTGAGGACGCGGGGCGCGATCCCGCCGAAGAGGCCGGGCCGGTCGGGGTGTTCACGGCCGCCTCGGTGAACCGCTACTTCCTGTTTCACCTGTTCGGCAACCCGGCGGTGACCGGCGACGTCGACCCGGACGACTGGGAGGGGCGGCTGACCGGCCGCCAGCTCACCGACCACCTGCCAGGCCAGGCCGCCTACCGGCTCGGGCTGACCGGGCCGGCGGTGGCCGTGCAGAGCGCGTGCTCCAGCTCGCTCGCGGCGGTGGCGCTGGCCGCGCAGAGCCTGGCGGACTACCGGTGCGACGTCGCGCTGGCCGGTGGGGCGAACGTGACGTGGCCGCGGTACCGCGGCGGCGGGCTCGTCTCGCCGGACGGCCGGTGCCGCGCGTTCGACGTCGCCGCGGCGGGCGCCGGGTTCAGCTCGGGCGCCGGGGTGGTCGTGCTGCGGCGGCTGGCGGACGCACTCGCCGACCGCGACCACGTCTACGCCGTGCTGCCCGGCTGGGCGATCACGAACGACGGCCCGGACCGCGCGGGCTACGCCGTGCCGGGACCGGCCGGGCAGGCGGCCGCGGTGGCCGAGGCACTGGCCGTCGCGGAGGTCGCCCCGGACGAGGTCGCGCTGCTCGAAGCCCACGGCAGCGGCACCCCGCTCGGCGACGCGATCGAGGTGGCCGCGCTCAACCGCGTCTACCGGGACGCGCCGCCGGAAACGTGCGCGCTGGGCTCGGTGAAGACGAACATCGGGCACCTCGACGCGGCGGCGGGCGTCGCCGGGCTGATCAAGGCCGTGTTGTCCGTGCGCCACGGCGTCATCCCGCCGAGCCTGCACTTCACGGCCCCGCACCCGGAGGTCGACCTGGCCGGCGGCCCCTGGTACGTCCCCGCGAAGGCCGCCGACTGGCCCGCCCGCGCGCGGCGGGTGGCAGGGGTCAGCTCGTTCGGCATGGGCGGCACGAACGTGCACGTGATCGTGGCGGCGGCCCCGGCCGTCCCACCACGGCGGACGGCGAGCGGGCCGTTCGTGCTGCCGGTGTCCGCGCGTGACGCGAAGGCGTTGCGCGAGGCGGTGTCCCGGCTGCGCGAGCGGCTCGCCACGGACGCGCCGGACCTCGGGGACGTGGCGTACACGCTTTCGGTGCGGCGGGCGTTCGCGTGCCGGGCCGCCGTAGTGGCGGACTCGGTCGCGTCGGCGGTCGCTGCGCTCGATGCGCTGCTGGCTAACGGAACCGACGTCGAGGGCGCGGCCGGGGCGGTGCGGGACCTGGCTGTCCACTGGACCGGGGGCGGCGAGGTCGAGTGGGCCGCGCGGTTCGCGGGCGGTGAACCGGGTCGCGTCCCGTTGCCGGGTTATCCGTTCCAGCGGGAGCGGCACTGGATCGACCCTCCGCCTCACCACACATCCGACCAGGGGAGCCCTCGGTGACCGACACCTTGCCCGTCGCGGGCGGCCATGGCCAGCCACTGTCCTATCCGGACACCACGCTCACCGGGCTGATCCTCGCCCAGGCCGCGCGCACCCCGGACGCCGTCGCCGTCCGGCAGCGCGACGCCCGGCTCACCTACCGTGAACTGGTCGCGTCGGCGACCGGCGTCGCCCGGCTGCTGCGGGCACGGGGCGCCGGGCCCGGCGCCCGCGTCGGCGTCTGCGCCGACCGGCGGCCGGAGCTGATCTCGACCGTCGTGGGCGTGCTGCTGTCCGGGGCCGCCTACGTGCCGCTCGAACCCGGCGGCCCGAAGGCGCGGCTGGCCGAAATCGCCGCGGACGCCGGGATCTCCCTCGTCGTCGGTGACTGCGCGCGAGCCGAATTCGGTGCCACGGAAGGGATCGATGCCCTCGACGTGCCCCCGCCCGCGGACGGGCCCGCCGTGTGCCCCGCCGGGCCGGACGACCTCGTCCACCTCCTCTACACCTCCGGCTCCACCGGCCGCCCCAAGGGCGTGCTGACCAGTCACCGCAACGTGGTCGCGTTCGTCACCGGGTTCGCCGCCGCCGTCGGAATCCGGCCCGGCACCCGGACGCTCGGCATCTCCTCGCCCGCCTTCGACGCCTTCACCATGGACGTGTTCGTCACGCTGGCGCACGGCGGATCGGTCCAGCTCGCCGGTGCCGCCGACCGGGCCGATCCCGAACGGCTGCGGCGGTTCCTCGTCGAGCACGACGTCGAGTGGGGCTTCGTCACGCCGACGCTGCTGTCCATGATGGACCCCGCGACCGTTCCCGGCTGGCGCGTCATCGCCTGCGGTGGCGAGCCGGTGCCCGCGGATCTCGCCGCGCGCTGGCTGCCGGGCCGTCGGTTCTTCAACGCCTACGGCCCGACCGAGACCACCGTGGCGGTCGTCACCGACGAGGTCACCGGCATCCCTGCCGACCCACTCCCGCTCGGCCGCCCGACGCCGAACCACCGGGCGTACGTCGTGGACGCCGAGCTGCGGCCGGTCGCGCCCGGCGAGCTCGGCGAGCTGCTCATCGGCGGTCCGGGCCTCGCGCTTGGCTACCTCGGCAGCCCGGAGCTGACCGCCGCGAAGTTCGTCGACGACCCGAGCACGCCGGGGGAACGGCTCTACCGCACCGGCGACCTGGCCCGCGAGCTGCCCGACGGCCGTCTCGAGTTCGCCGGCCGCGCCGACCGGCAGGTGAAGGTCCGCGGCCAGCGGATCGAGCTGGGCGAGGTGGAGGCCGCGCTCACGGCTCACCCGGACGTCGACGCCGCCGCCGTGGCGGCCGTCCCCGGGCCGGGCGGCACCCGGCTGGTGGCCTTTCTGGCACCGGCGTCCGCACCGTCCGATGTGGACGCACTCGGCCGGGACCGGCTCACCGCGGCGATGCGCCCGGCCGCGGTCCGGGTGCTCGACCGCCTGCCGGTCAACCCGGTCACCGGCAAGATCGACCGGCCCGCGCTGCGCGACCTGGCCGAAGCGGCGCTGGCGGGACAACGGGAGGACCTCGGCCCGCTCGGCACCCCGGCCGAACGCGCGGTCGCCGCCATCTGGCGGCGGGTGCTCGGCGCCGGCGCGGGGACGGACTTCCTGGCCTCGGGCGGGAACTCGATCGCCGCGATGCGCCTGGTCGCGGCGCTGCGGGCGGAGCTGGCCGCGGACGTCGCCACGGAGGACGTCTTCGCCGGCGGCACTCTCGACGGGCTCACCCGGCGGGTCGCTGACGCGTCGCCGCTGACCGGACCGGGGCTGACCACCGGGCACGCGCCCGCGCTGT
This sequence comes from Amycolatopsis sp. cmx-11-51, assembly GCF_047608665.1. Lineage (NCBI taxonomy): Bacteria > Bacillati > Actinomycetota > Actinomycetes > Pseudonocardiales > Pseudonocardiaceae > Amycolatopsis > Amycolatopsis sp. cmx-11-51. The sequence goes on from NZ_JADNQO010000002.1 coordinate 921,309, forward strand.
CCCCGCCGCAGCGGCGGCTGTGGTTCCTCGACCAGCTCGCCCCGGACGCCGCGCCGTACAACATCGCGATGGCGTTCCGGCTGACCGGCGCGCTGGACGTCGACGCGCTGCGCCACGCGTTGCGCGCGGTCGCCGAGCGGCACGACGTGCTCCGCTGGCGGATCCGGGCCGTCGACGGCGTGCCGCTGGCGGATCGCCTGCCGACGGCGGACGTTCCGCTGCCGGTGGCGCCGGTGACCGAGGACGGCCTGCGGGCCCGGCTGGCCGCCGACGCCGCGACGCCGGTGCACCTCGACCGCGATGCTCCCTGGCGCGTGCGGCTCTACCGGCTCGGCGAGACGGAGCACGTGCTCGGCTTCACGCTGCATCACGCGGTGTTCGACGGCTGGTCGCAGGACCTGCTCTGCGCCGACCTGTCGGCGGCCTACCGGGGTGAGCCGCTGCCGCCGCCGGTGGCGTCCTATGCGGACTACGCGGTGTGGCGGGCCGGACGCGACGAACGCCGGGAGGCGGTGGACGTCGCCTGGTGGACCGGACATCTCGCCGGTGCACCGGCCACAATGGACCTTCCGCGGGACCGGCCGCGCCCGGCCGTGCAGACCTACCGGGGCGCGAGCCTGCGTCAGTCCTTTCCGGACGGCGTCGCCGAGTCGGTCCGGGCGCTGGCCGCCCGCACCGGCACGACGCGCGCCGGGGTGCTGCTCGCCGCGTTCGGCCTGCTGCTGCGGCGGCTCACCGGCGCGGCCGACCACCTGGTCGCCACGGTCGTGGCGGACCGGCAGCTCGCCGAGTTCCAGGAGGTCGCGGGGTTCTTCGTGGACATCGTGCCGGTGCGGCTGCGGGCCGACGACGCCGCGGACTTCGCCACGCACGTCCGCGACGGCGGCGCGGAACTCCTCGCCGCGACCGCGCACCCGGCCGCGCCGGTCGAGCGGCTCGTCGAGGCGCTCGGCGTGCCCCGTGATCCCGCGCATGCCCCGCTCGTGCAGGTGATGTTCAACGTCCTGAACTTCACCGAGCCGCGGCTCGACCTGCCCGGCATACGGTCGGCGTGGCTGCCGGTGGACAAACCTGGGTCGCCGTTCGACCTCACGGTGTACGTCCACGACGACGGCGTCGAACTGCTGTACAACCCGGACCTGTTCGACCACGTCCGGATGGCAGGGCTCGCCGAGGACTACGTCGCCCTGCTCGACGCGCTGGCCGCGGCGCCGGACGCGCCGGTCGGGACGAGCGTGCCGCAGCTGCCGCGGGCGGGTGTCCGCACCGCCGCGCCGGACGCGACGAACCGCGCCCCGGCACGGCCGCCGTCGGCGGCCGCGGACCCGGTGGCGCTCGCCGCGACCGAGGCCGTGATCGCCCGTGCCTGGTGCGACATCCTCGGCGTCGCCGAAGTCGGGCACACCGACAACTTCTTCGACGTCGGCGGGCATTCGCTCGCGCTGGCCCGGGTGCACGCCCAGGTCACCGCCCGGCTCGGCCGCCGGATCCCGATGGTCGACCTGCTCAGCCATCCCACCGTCCGCGCCCTCGCCGCGCACTTGCACTCCGGCGGCGCCGCCGGCCCGGAGCTGGCCCGCGCCGCCGAGCGCGTCGCCGCCCGCCGCGGCCGCACCCAGACCAGAAGACCCCGTAGTACCGCCGGCCCGGCCGGCCTCGGATAGGAGCACCACCTTGACCCACCTCCCCGAAACCGGCACCGGCGATCCCGGAGCCGAACCGATCGCGATCGTCGGACTGGACGTGCGCGTGCCCGGCGCGCGTGACGCGCGGCAGTTCTGGCGCAACCTCGTCGACGGCGTCGAGTCGATCGTGCCCGCCACCCGCGAGGAGATGATCGCCCGCGGCGCCGAACCGGCCACTGTGGACGATCCGAGCTGGGTGAACGCCACCACCGTGGTCGACGGCTTCGACGAGTTCGACGCCGAGCTGTTCGGCATGACCAGCCGCGAGGCCGAAATCACCGACCCGCAACATCGCCTGTTCCTCCAGTCGTGCCATGCCGCGCTGACCGACGCCGGCTACGACCCGGCCCGCTTCACCGGCGCGATCGGCGTCTACGGCGGGTCCGGGGGCACCGGCTACCTGACGGAGAACCTGCTGCGCAACGAGCGGATCCTCGCCTCGCAGCACGGCGGCATCGGCATGTCGACCGGCAACCAGCCGAGCTACCTGACGACCTCGGTGTCGTACAAGCTCGACCTGCGCGGCCCGAGCCTCGCGGTGTTCACCGCCTGCTCGACGTCCCTGGTCGCGGTGCACCTGGCCTGCGAGGCGCTGCGCAACGGCGAGTGCGACATGGCGCTGGCCGGCGGGGTCAATGTGGAGATGCCGCACGGCATCGGTTACCTGGGCGTCGACGGCTTCACCTCGCCGGACGGCCACGTGCGCGCGTTCGACGCCGGAGCCAACGGCACGGTCTGGAGCAGCGGCGCCGGGGTCGTGCTGGTGAAGCGGCTGTCGCAGGCGATCGAGGACGGCGACCACATCCGGGGCGTCGTGCTGGGCAACGCGATCAACAACGACGGCGCCACCAAGGTCGGCTTCTCCGCGCCCAGCGTGTCCGGGCAGACGGAGGCTGTCGCGCAGGCCGTCGGCATGGCCGGTGTCGACCCACGCACCATCGGCTACGTCGAGGCGCACGGCACCGGCACCGCGCTGGGCGACCCGATGGAGATCACCGCACTGTCCACTGTGTACGGGAACGGGGTCGCGGACACCGGCTGGTGCGCGATCGGCTCGGTGAAGTCCAACATCGGCCACCTGTCGCAGGCGGCAGGTGTGGTCTCGCTGATCAAGGCCGTGCTCGTCATGGAGCACGGGCTGATCCCGCCGACCATCAACTACCACGAACCCAACCCGGGTATCGACTTCCCGGCGAGCCCGTTCTACCCGGCGCGCGGAGTGACGAAGTGGGAGGCGGGCCCGGTGCCGCGGCGGGCGGGCGTCAGTTCGTTCGGCGTCGGCGGCACCAACGCGCACGTCGTGCTGGAGGAGGCGCCGGTCCTCGAGCGGTGCCGGGCGCCGCACCCGGCGCACCTGCTGCGGGTGTCGGCCAACACCGCGGCAGCGCTCTCGGCCACGGTCGACCTGCTGGCCGAGCGGCTGGCCGGGGACGTCGACCTCGACCTCGCCGACGTCGCCCACACCCTGGCCGCCGGGCGCACCGAGTACCCGCACCGCGCGGTCGTCGTCGCCCGTGACTCCGAGGACGCTGTCGACGGGCTGCGGGACTCCAGGCGCCTCGTGTCCGCGCAGGCCGGGGAGGTGAACGTGGCGTTCCTCTTCCCCGGCCAGGGTTCGCAATACGCCGGGATGGGCGCCGAGCTGTACGAGGCCGAGCCGGTGTTCGCCGCGGCCGTCGACGAGTGCCTGCGGCTGCTCGAACCCGAGCTGCCGGAGTTGCGCGACCTGATCTTCCGGCCCGGAGACGAGCAGGCGCTGCGGGAAACCCGCGTGACCCAGCCCGCGCTGTTCGTCGTCGAGTACGCGCTGGCGAAGCTGTGGCAGAGCTGGGGCGTGCGGCCGGCGGCGATGATCGGCCACTCGGTCGGCGAGTACGTCGCCGCCACCGTCGCCGGGGTCTTCACCCTGCCGGACGCGCTGAACCTGGTCGCCACGCGCGGCCGCCTGATGCAGTCGATGCCCGCCGGGGCGATGCTCGCCGTCCAGCTCGACGAGGAGAGCGTCACCACGCGGCTGCCGGGCACTCTCGCGGTCTCTGGAGTCAACGGACCCGGCACGTGCGTCGTGGCCGGGCCGCCGGACGCGGTCGCGGACTTCGCGGCGACGCTCAAGGCCAGCGGCGTGCAGTGCCGCGAGCTGGTGACCTCGCACGCGTTCCACTCGCCGATGATGGACCCGGTACTCGCCGAGTTCACCGCGGCCGTCACCGCGGTCGTCCGCACCGCGCCCGCGCTGCCGTTCCTGTCGAACGTCACCGGCGATTGGATCGCCGACGCCCAGGCCACCGATCCCGCCTACTGGGCCTCCCACCTGCGTCAGGCCGTCCGGTTCGGTGACTGTGTCAAAAATCTGTTCGCCCGCGGCGGCCGCTGGGCGCTCGTCGAATGCGGCCCGGGTCATCAGCTGGCCGGGCTGGCCCGCGGTCAGGTCCCGAAGGGCATGCCCGCGCCGCAGCCGAGCCTGCCGGGCCGTACCGAGCGCATCGGCGACGTCGAAACACTGTATGGCGCCGCCGGTCTCTTGTGGACGAACGGGGTTTCGCTGGAGCCGCGGACGTTCGGCGCGCCCGGCCACCGGGCCCCGCTGCCCGGCTATCCGTACGCGCGCACGCGGTACTGGGTCGATCCGGACCCGGTCACGGCCGCCCGGCCCACGCGGCCGAGCGGTCCGCTGCCCCTGTCCGAGTGGTTCGCGGTCCCGGCGTGGCGGCAGGCGGAACCGGACTTGAGACGCGAAGCCATCGCGAACGCGCTCGTCTTCGCCGCCGACGACGTCCTGTCCGGCCTGCTGCGCGACGCGGGTGTGGCGGTCACCGAGGTGCGTCCCGGCGACGGGTTCGCCGCGACGGCGACCGGATTCACCGTCCGGCCCGGGGTGCGCGAGGACTACGACGCGCTCGTGGCCGCGCTGCCCGCCCGGCCCGAGCGGGTCGTGCACGCCTGGACGCTGGCCGGGGACGAGCGCGGCATGGCCGCACAGGACCGCGGGTTCTTCAGCCTGCTCAACCTCGTCCAGGCCTGGGGCGAGCCGGTGCGGATCGACGTGGTGAGCACCGGCACCGCCGACGTCACCGGCACCGACCTGACCCGCCCCGAGCACGCGACCATCTCCGGCATCGCCAGGGTGGTGCCGCTGGAGATCGCGGGCACGGTGGTGCGCCGGATCGACGTTATCGACGCTGACGCGGCTCGCCTCGAGGACGCCGTCGCCGAGCTGTTCCGCCCGGCTGACGCGGCGGCCGAGGTCGCGCTGCGCGCCGGCCGTCGCTGGGTGCTGGACCACACCCAGATCGAACTGCCCTCGGCCGCCGAGCCGGCGCTGCGGGCCGGTGGCCGGTACCTGATCACGGGCGGGACCGGCGGCATCGGCATCACGCTCGCCGAGGACCTCGCCCGCCGGGTGCGGGCGAAGCTCGTGCTGCTCGCCCGCGTCGGCTTGCCGCCGCGGGCGGAGTGGGACGCGCACCTCGCCGCGCACGGCGGCACCGACCGGGCCGGGCGCGCGATGCTCGCCGTGCGGCGGATGGAGGCCGCGGGCGCGGTGGTGCACGTCGTCGCCGCCGACGTCACCGACGCGGCACGGCTGCGCGAGGTCCGTGAGCTGGCCGAGCGCGAGTTCGGCGGCCTCGACGGGATCGTGCACGCCGCCGGGATGCCCGGCGGCGGCGTCGCCGAGGTGAAGGAGCGGGCCGCGGCCGAAGCGGTGCTGGCCCCGAAGATCGCCGGGACGCTGGCTTTGGCCGAGGCGTTCGCCGACCTGCCGATGGACTTCGTCGCGCTGTGCTCGTCGATCACCGCGGTGATCGGCGGCATCGGGCAGGTCGACTACTGCGCCGCCAACAACTTCCTCGACGCCTACGCGCGGGGCCGCCACGGCTGGCGGGCGCGGCTGGTCTCGCATGCCTGGGGTGGCTGGGACGAGGTCGGCATGGCCGCGGAGGTGGCCGCGCCGACCACGATCCGTACCGCCCGGTCGCGGGCGCTCGGCCCGGTCGAGCACCCCGTGCTCACCACGCGTACCGAGGACGGCGCGCACGGGCTCGTCTCGGCGCCCACCCACTGGCTGCTCGACGAGCACCGGATCGCCGGGGTGCCGGTGGTGCCGGGAACGGGACACCTGGAGACCGTCCGCGCGGCGGTGGCCGCGGCGCTGCCGAAGCCCGGTGACGGGCACGTCGTCGAGCTGCGGGACGTCGCGTTCCTGGAGCCGTTCGGCGTCCCGGACGGCGCCACCGCGGAGTACCGCGTGGAGTTCGACGGCGACGACTTCACCGTGACCAGCCATATCGCCGGCGCGAGCCGGACCCACGTGCGCGGATCGGCCGGGTGGGTCGCGGCCGGGTCGGCGTCCACTGTGGACATCGAGGCGGTGACCGGGCGGACCGAGCCGATCGACGACGGGCACGGCTTCGGCACCGGCCGCACCAGCATGGTCACCTTCGGCCCGCGTTGGGCGGCGCTGCGCGAACACCGCATCGGCGCACAGGAGGAGCTGGCCACGATCATGGCTCCCGAGGCGGCGGCGGGTGACGCCGGCGCTTGGGGACTGCACCCGGCACTGCTGGACGTCGCGACCGCGTTCGGCCGCGGCCGGGGGAGCGGCACCTATCTGCCGATGAGCTACGGCCGGGTCGTCGTGCACGACGCGCTCCCGGCGAGTTTCCGCAGCCACCTGCGCTACCGCGACTCCGGCGGCGACCAGGTGGTGGCGGCCGACCTTTCGTTGTGTGACGAGACCGGCCGCGTGTTCGTCACGATCGAGGACTTCGTGCTGCGCCAGGTCGATCAGGACGCCGTCGGCGGCGGCCTGGCTCCGGCGTCCACAGTGTCCGCAATGTCCACAGTGGACAACGTGAAGACGTCGACCGGGATCCGCCCGGTGGACGGGGCCGAGGCGTTCGTCCGAGCGCTGGCCCCCGGCCTCGGCGGGCAGGTGGTGATCAGCACGCTCCCGGTGCGGGAGCTGATCGAGCGCCGGGTCAGCGCCGAGGAGCTGGACGAACCCGGCGAAGCGCAGGTGAAGGTGTCGAAGGACGACTACGTCGCCCCGCGCACCGACCTGGAGGCCGAGATCGCCCGCCAGTGGACCGAGCTACTCGGCGTGGAGAGGATCGGCGTGCACGACGACTTCTTCGCACTCGGCGGCAACTCGCTGGTCGCCATCCAGCTCATCGCACAGGTGCGCAAGGCCACCGGCACGCGGCTGGCGATGAAGACGCTGTTCGAAGCGTCCACAGTGGCCACTCTGGTCGAGCGGATCGAGGAGCTGCGCGCCGGCAAGGCCGAGGCGCCCGCCGAACCGGCCCGGACCACCATCCCGAAGCTCGAGCGCTGAGACCGTTGGCGGATTCGGGCCGGGTGAGCCAAGACCCGGTTCGGCATGTCGCGAAAGCCACTTTCGCGACACCTGACGTCCCGAAAGTGGCTTTCGCGACATGCTCGCCACTCGCGGCCACCCCTCACCCACGCCAACCGCCACGACGACACCATCTGCCACTCCGCACACCAGCCAGGCCGGCAGCCGAGACCCCGTCGGGTCTTGAATTCGCCAACAGACACGGAGAACACGAAACATGAGCGACACGAAGGAATGGACGTTCCCGGCCTCGTTCGGGCAGGAGCGGATCTGGCTGTCCGGCCAGCTCGACCCGGCGTCCCCGGTGTACAACCTGCACTGCCAGGCCCGGCTGGACCGCCCGCTGACCGGGGCGCAGTGGCGCACCGCGCTCGGCGTCATCGTCGGGCGGCACGAGGCGCTGCGCACGTCGTTCCGCATGGACGGCGGCGCGCTCGTGCAAGTGGTGCACGCCGAGGTGCCGATCGAGCCCGAGGTGCACGACCTGCGGGACCTGCCCGCCGACGCCCGTGGTGACCGGCTCGCCGAACTCGTCGGTGCTGTTTCGCGCGAGGCCATCCCGCTCGACTCGCCGCCGCCGTGGCGGGCCCAGGTGTGCCGCATGGCCGACGACGAGTGGGTGCTCACGTTCGTCGTGCACCACACCGTGTTCGACGCCGGCTCGGTGCTGGTGCTGGGGGCCGAGCTGGGCGAAGCGTGCGACGCCGTGTTCGAGGGCCGCGAGCCGAAGCTGCCCGAGCTGGCCATCCAGTACCCGGACTACTCGGCCTGGCAGCGCGGGCAGCTCGAAACGTCGCGCGAACAGCTGGACTACTGGCGGACACAGCTCGCCGGGTTGCCGCCGGTGCACGGCCTGCCCACTGACCGGCCGCGGCCGACGGAGCTGACGTTCGCCGGTGACCAGGTGGACTTCGCCCTCCCGGACGGGCTGATCGACCGGGTCGGCGAGTTGGGCCGGGAGCTGTCGGCGTCGCCGTTCATGGTGCTGCTGGCCGGTTACGCGGCACTGCTGTCGCGACTGTCCCGAGTGGACGACATCGTCGTCGGCGTCCCGGTCGCCGGCCGCGACCTGCCCGAGCTGGCCGACCTGATCGGCATGTTCGTCAATCAGACGGCCGTGCGCGTCGACTGTTCGGGCGCACCCGCGTTCACCCAGCTGGTCGGCCGGGTCCGGACCACGCTGCTGGAGGCGATCGACCACAGCCAGGTGCCGTTCCAGGCGGTCGCCGAGATGGCCGGGGCCGAGCGCGACCCCGGCGTGCAGACGCTGTATCAGCTCGGGTTCAACTTCCTGCCCGACTCGGGGCTGGAACCGATCCGCTCCGCCACCGCGAAAGACGACATCGCGATCGACCTGACCGCCGTGGACGGCAGGCTCGTCTACCGCACCGACCTGTTCGACCGCGAGACCGCCGAAGCCGTGGCCGAGCGGTACCTGCGGCTGCTCGCCGCGGCGCTGGCCGACCCGGCTCAGTCGATCGCGGACCTGCCGCTGCTGTCGGACGCCGAGCGAGAGCTGGTCCTGACCGGGTGGAACACAGTGTCCACAGTGTCCAGTTCGGACGCGATGACCGTGCCCGCCCGGTTCGAGGCCCAGGTGCGGCGGACCCCGGACGCGCCGGCCGTCGACTTCGGCGGGGTTCGCCTGACGTACGCGGAGTTGAACGCGCGAGCCAACCGCGTCGCACACCGGCTGCGCGAGCTGGGCGCCGGTCCCGGCACCGTCGTCGGCGTGTGTGTGCCGAACTCGGCGGACCTGCTGACCGGCGTGCTCGGGGTGCTGAAGAGCGGCGCGGCCTACGTCCCGCTCGACCCGGCCAACCCGGCCCCGCGGCAAGCGCTGATCCTCGCGGACGCGGGTGTCCCGTTCGTACTGGTCACCGGGGAGTCCACACTGGACACCAGGACGCTGGCCCTTGACGACACGGGCGAGTGGTCCGCCGCGGCCACCGAAGACCCCGAACCGGCGGCAGGGCCGGGCGACGTCGCCTATGTGATCTACACGTCGGGCTCGACCGGGAGGCCCAAAGGTGTCGAGGTCGAGCACCGGGCCGTCGACACGTACCTGGCCTGGGCGCGTGAGGCGTACCCCGGCCTGGCCGGACGGGCGTTGCTGCACACGTCGCCGTCGTTCGACCTCACCGTGACGACGCTGCTCGGCAGCCTCACCGCCGGGGGCGCGGTGGTCGACGGCGGCCACCCGACGTTCGTCAAGGTGACCCCGACGCACCTCGCCGTCCTCGCCGAGGAGCTGTTCCCGACGGGTGAGCTGGTGCTCGGCGGCGAAGCCCTTACCGCCGAGACCGTTCAGCCGTGGCGGGAACGGCACCCCGGCACGCTCGTCGTCAACGAGTACGGCCCGACCGAGGCCACGGTCGGCTGCGTCGTGCACCGGATCGAACCCGGGGACGAGCTGCCGTCCGGACCCGTCCCGATCGGCCGTCCGGTGCCCGGCACCCGCGTGTACGTCCTCGACGAGCGGCGGCGGCCGGTGCCGCCGGGCGTCCCGGGCGAGCTGTACGTCGGCGGGTCGCAGCTCGCCCGCGGCTATCTCGGGCTGCCGGACCTGACCGCCGGCAAATTCACCGAGGGTCCGTCCGGCCGGATGTACGCGACCGGCGACCTCGCCCGCTGGCGCCGCGACGGCACGCTCGACTACCTCGGCCGCACTGACGAGCAGGTGAAGCTGCGCGGCTACCGCATCGAGCCCGGCGAGGTCGAAGGGGCGCTGCGCGAGCTGCCGGAGGTGCGGGACGCGGCCGTGGCGGTGCGCGGCGACACGCTCGTCGGCTATGTCGTCGGCAGCACCGAGGGGGCGGCCGAGGCCCTGCGGAAGACGTTGCCGGAATACCTGGTGCCGACCCGGTTCGTGACGCTCGACGCGCTGCCGATGGCGGCCAGCGGCAAGCTCGACCGGGCCGCGCTGCCGGATCCCGAACCCGGCGAGGCACCGGCGTACGTCGCACCCCGGACCGCGGCCGAAGAACTCGTCGCCGAGGTGCTCGGCGACCTGCTCGGCGTCGGCGACCTCGGCGCGCACGACGACTTCTTCGCCCGTGGCGGCAACTCGCTGCTGGCGATCCGCGCGATGGCCCGGATCCGCAAGCAGGTCGAAGTCGACATCCCGGTGCGGGGGCTGTTCTCTCTCACCACCGTCGCCGGGCTCGCCGCCGAGATCGAGCGGCGGCTCGGCGAGGACCTCGACCAGCTCAGCGACGAAGAGGTCCAGCGCCAGCTGGCCGAAGGGGAGCACTCGTGACCACGATCGACGAAACCAGCGGAGCGGCCGCGCGCCGCGCCCTGCTCGAACGGCGGCTGCGGCGGCGCACGGAGCAGGCCGCGACCATCACGCCGCGCCCCGGCGACGCCCTCGTCCCGCTGTCCTACCAGCAGGAACGCGTCTGGTTCATGGAGCAGTTCGCGCCGGGCACCGGGTCCTACCACATCCCGGTGCCGATCCGGTTGACCGGCAGGCTCGACGTCGCCGCGCTCCAGTCCGCTTTGGACAGTTTGCCGGAGCGGCACGAGGCGCTGCGGATGCGGTTCCCGGCAGGGGACGACGGGCAGCCGACCGTCCACATCGAACCATCGGTCACGGTCGGATTGTCCATTGTGGAGGCCGGAAGCGAGGAAGCTGCCCGTGTCGCCGTCGACGCCGCCGCGGCCGAGACGTTCGACCTGGCCACGGGCCCACTGCTGCGGGCGACCCTGGCCAGGGTGTCCGACGAGGAGCACCTGCTTGTCCTGTGCACGCACCACATCGTGGGCGACGGCTGGTCGGTCGACCTGCTGCTGCGTGACCTCGCCGCGCGGTACCACGCCCTGAGCACCGGCGGCACGGCCGAGCTGCCCACGCTGAGCATCGGGTACGGCGACTTCGCGCACTGGCAGCGCCGCACACTCACCGGTGGCGAACTCGACCGGCAGCTGGAGCACTGGCGGGCGCAGCTCACCGGGGTCGAGCCACTGGAACTGCCCACCGACCGGCCCCGGCCCGCCAAACAGAGCTTCGACGGCGCGATCCACGAATTCTTCGTCGAGCGCGACCTCACCCGGTCCCTCGGCGAGCTGAGCCGCGGGCACGGCGTCACGCTTTTCATGACCCTGCTGGCCGCCTACCAGGTGCTGCTGGCGCGGTACTCGGGCCAGGAGGACTTCGCGATCGGCTCGTCGTCGGCCGGGCGCGGCCTGCCCGAGCTGGAAGGCGTGGCAGGCATGTTCATCAACATGCTGCCCCTGCGTGCCCAGCTGGCGGGCGACCCGACGTTCGCCGAACTGCTCGAACGCACCCGGCGGCACGTGCTGGACGCGTTCGACCACGCCGACGTTCCGTTCGAGCGGCTGGTGAACGCGCTCGGCGTGCCCCGTGACGTCAGCCGCTCGCCGGTGTTCCAGGCCATGTTCGTGCTGCAGAACTACGAGATGGGCCGGATGGGCGCGGCCGGGGAGTCCGATGTGGACTTCCGCTGGCTGCCGATGGATCTGCCCGCGACCCGGTTCGACTTCGAGTTCCACGCGATCGAGGTCGAACGCGGGCTGATCGGCAAGTTCGTGCACAACACCGCGTTGTTCACCGCGGACACGGTCGCCGGGATGGCCGGGCGGCTGGTCACGCTGCTGCGCTCGATCGTCGCCGACCCGGACCGGCGGCTGTCCGAACTGGACATCCTCGACGCCGGGCAGCGCGAACTCGTCCTGGAGCGCTGGAACGCCACGACGGCCGAGTTCCCGCAGACCACGCTGCACGCGCTCGTCGCGGAGCAGGCCGCCCGGACGCCGGACGCGCCCGCGGTGACCTTCCGCGGCGCTTCGCTGACCTACCGCGAGCTGGATGAGCGGGCCAACCGGCTCGCGCACCGGCTGCGTGGCCTCGGCGTCGGGCCGGGCGTGCTCACCGGGGTGTTCGCGCAGCGGTCGTTCGAGCTGGTCGTCGCGCTCCTCGGCGTGCTGAAAGCCGGTGGCGCGTACGTCCCGCTCGACCCGGAGTACCCGGCCGACCGGCTGGCGTTCATGCTGCGGGACGCGGCCGCGCCCGTCGTGGTGACGCAGGCGGCGTCGCGTGAAACGCTGCCGCCGGGTGACGCGACCGTCGTCGTCCTGGACGACCCTGCCGAGACGGCCGGGCAGCCGGGAACCCCGCCCGAGCCGCTCGCCGGACCGGACGACCCGGCTTACGTCATCTACACCTCGGGCTCGACCGGCAGGCCGAAAGGCGTGCCCAACGGTCACCGCGGCATCGTCAACCGGCTCGACTGGATGCAGCGCGCGTACCGTCTCGACGGCACCGATTCGGTGCTGCAGAAGACCCCGGCCGGTTTCGACGTGTCGGTCTGGGAGTTCTTCTGGCCGCTGAGCACCGGCGCGCGGCTCGTGCTCGCCGAACCCGGCGGCCACAAGGACGCCGCGTATCTGCGTGAGCTGCTCGCGTCCGAAGGCATCACCACCGCGCACTTCGTGCCGTCGATGCTCACGCTGTTCCTGGCCGAACAAGGCGTCGAGACCTGCACGGCGCTGCGGCGGGTCGTGTGCAGCGGTGAGGAGCTGCCGCTCGACGCCGCCCGCGAGTTCACCCGGCGACTGCCGCACTGCGAGCTGCACAACCTCTACGGCCCGACCGAAGCCGCCATCGACGTCACCGCCTGGCACTGCACGCCCGCCGCGCTCGCCGAGGTCGCGTCGGTGCCGATCGGGGCGCCGATCCAGAACATCCGGATCTACGTCCTCGACCGTGCCGGGCGGCCATGCCCGGTCGGCGTGCCCGGCGAACTGCACATCGCCGGCGTCGGCCTCGCCATGGGCTACCACGACCGCCCGGAGCTGACGGCCGAGCGGTTCGTGCCCGACCCGTTCCGCGATGGCCGGATGTACCGCACCGGCGACCTCGCGCACTGGCGCCCGGACGGGACGATCACGTTCCTCGGCCGGATCGACGACCAGGTCAAGCTGCGCGGCCTGCGCATCGAGCTGGGGGAGATCGAGACGACCTTGCGCGCCCAGCCGGGGGTGCGCGACGCCGCCGTGATCGTCCGCGAGGACACGCCGGGGGACAAGCGGCTGGTCGGGTACGTCGTCGGCGACGCCGACCCCGGCGCGCTGCGGACGGTGCTTAAGCAGAGCCTCCCGGACTACATGGTGCCACCGTCGTTCGTCCCGCTCGACGAGCTGCCGCTCACCCCGAACGGCAAGCTCGACCGCAAGGCGCTGCCCGCTCCGGTCGCGTCCCGTGACACGACCAAGGAGCTGGTCGAGCCGTCGAACCCGGCCGAGATCCTGCTGGCCGGGATCTGGCGGGACGTGCTCAAAGTGGACGAACTGGGCGTCGACGACGACTTCTTCGACCTGGGTGGCCACTCGATGCTGGCCACCCAGGTGGTGGCGCGGATCGCCAAGGCGGGCACCGGCCAGGTCGGCGTCATGGACCTGTTCCAGCACCGCACGATCCGCGAGCTGGCGTCCTTCATGGACGGTGACACCACCGACCGGCCGCGCCACCTGCTGTACGAGCTGACCAAGCCGACGACACAGCGGACGCTGACCTACGTCTGCTTTCCCTACGGCGGTGGCAGCGCGATCGTCTACCAGCCGCTGGCCGACGCGCTCCCGGAGGGCCACTCGCTCTACTCGGTCGCCATCCCCGGCCACGACGTCGGACTGTCCGAAGAGGCCCTGCCCTTCGACGACCTGGTCGAGCGGCTGGCCGACGAGATCCTCGACCGCGTCGACGGCCCGCTGGCCATCTACGGCCACTGCGGTGTCGGCAACGCACTCGCCGTCGGCGTCGCCCGGCTGCTCGAAGAGCGCGGCCGCGAGCTGGAGGTCGTCTACATCGGCGCGATCTTCCCGTTCGCCCGCATGAAGGGCGCGGTGGGCACGCTGCGCACCCGGCTGGAGAAGCTGCGCAGCAACCGGTACTACTCGAACTGGCTCAAGGGCATGGGCGTCGACACCGACGACCTCGACCCGGCGCAGGCCGATCGGATCATCACGAACATGCGCGCCGACAGCCGCGCCGCCGAGGAGTACTTCAGCGGCCTGCTCGACGCCCGCGTGGCCAAGCTGCGCGCGCCGATCGTGTCGGTGGTCGGCTCCGAGGACCCGGTCACCGACTACTACGCCGAGCGGTACCGGGAATGGGAGTTCCTCACCGACACCACCGCGCTCGTGGTACTCGACCGGGCCGGGCACTTCTTCCTGCGCTACCGGGCCGAAGAACTCGCGGAGATCGTCACGCGCGTGCACCCGGCACTGGACGATCCCGGCGAGCTCGACGTCCGGGCCCGCGGCGACGACGCGGCCTGGGCGGTGCACGAGACCCATCGGGCGGACGTGGACGAGAAATCCACGGTGCGGCCGAGTATGGCCCGGTTCGTCACGATCACGGTCGGGCAGCTGGTGTCCTCGACCGGTTCGGCGCTGACGTCGTTCGCGGTGCCGATCTGGCTCTACACCCGCACGGGCTCGGTCGCCGACCTCGGCCTGCTGTGGGCGCTAGCGCTGATGTTCGGCGTGCTCGTCCTGCCGGTGGCAGGCGCGCTGGTCGACCGCGGCGACCGGCGGCGGATCATGATCGCGGCCAGCGGCACCGCCGGCGGGATCCAGCTGGTACTGGCGTTGCTGCTGATCACCGGGCACGTCCAGCTGTGGCTGTTCTACGTGCTCATCCCGCTCGGATCGGTGGCCGCGTCATTCCAGCGCATCGCCTATCAGTCGTCGGTGGCGCAGCTGGTGCCGAAGCAGTATCTCGGTCACGCGATGGGCCTCGCGCAGCTGTCCACCGGTTTCGCCCAGCTGCTGATGCCGGTGCTCGCGGCCGGGCTGCTGGCGACGATCCAGCTGTCCGGCATCCTGATCCTGGACATGGTGAGCTACGCGTTCGCGATCGTGGGCCTGCTGTTGGTGCGGTTCCCGGATCTGCTGGGCTGGCGCCCGCGCGAACCGCTGCTGACGGCGATCGCGGGCGGGCTGCGGTACTCGTGGAACCACCGCGGCTTCCGCACGATGCTGCTGTACTTCGCGCTGGCGAACGTCTTCCTCGCCCCCGCGCTGCTCCTGGTCTCGCCGCTCGTGCTGTCGTTCGGCTCGGTCACCGACGTCGCGCAGGTGGCGCTGGCCGAGGCCGTCGGCGCGGTGGCCGGCGGGATCGGGATGGCGCTGTGGGGTGGCCCGCGGCACCGGCGGATGGTCGGCGTGCTCGTCGGCAACATCGGGATCGCGCTCGGCAGCCTGGTGATGGGCCTGCGTCCGTCGCTGGTCGTCGTCGCGGCCGGGGTGTTCGTCCTTGCCGCCGCGATGTCCGTTTCGCAGGGAATCTACGCGACGCTGGTGCAGGTCAAGGTGCCGCAACGGTTCCACGGCCGGGTGTTCGCGATCAACCAGACGATCACATGGTCGACGCTGCCGATCGGGTTCGCCGTGCTGGCACCGCTGGCCGTCGGCTGGTTCTCGCCGCTGCTGGCGCCGGGCGGGGCACTGGCCGGGTCGGCGGGGGCCGTGCTCGGCACCGGCGAGACCCGGGGCATCGGGCTCGCCTATGTCGTCTTCGCGCTGATCCTGCTGCTGATCAACGTGGGCGGGTTCTCGCTGCGGCTGCTGCGCCGGTTCGACACCGAGGTGCCCGATTCGTTGCCCGACGACCTGGTAGGGGCGCAGGAACGGGAGCGCAAGCTCGCCGGGAAGGAGGCCGCATGAGTACGGCAGTGCTGGTCAGGGAGGCCCGCGGGCACTGGGTCGGCGAGGTCGCGCCGTCGATGCGGGCGGCCGGGCACCGCGTGGTGCTGCTCGCCCCGCCGATGGACGAGGCCGAGCGGGCCGCGCTGGCCGGCGTGGTGGACGACGTCGTCGCGCTCGACGACGTCCACGACCCGGAAGCCGTTTCGGCGAAGGTCCGGGAGATCGCAGGCGGCGCGTTGGCCGGCATCTTCACCGGCTCGGACGGCGCCATCGCGAGCACCGCCCGCGCCGCGGAGCTGCTCGGGGTGGCGCGCTGCCCGGCGTCGGTGTTCGCCTTGTGCGCGAACAAGTTCGCTGTCCGGGAGGCGCTCGCCGCGGCCGGGCTGCCCGGGCCCGCTCACGCCCTGATCTCGTCGGCCGCCGAGGCGGCGTCGGTGGCTTCGGCGGTCGGGCTCCCGGCGATCGTCAAGCCGGTCAACGGGGCGGGCAGCAACCTCGTCCGCACCGTGTCCACCGTGGACGAACTGGCGGCCGCGTACGAGCTGCTGGCCGTGCGACTGCCCGAGTCCGCGGATCCACGCTACCACCGTCCACTGGGGACACTGGACCCTTCGTCGACGTTCCTCGTCGAAGGGTTCCTGCGCGGCCCGGAGTACGCGGTGGACGTGCTGGTCCGCGATCGCGTGGCCGAGCCGGTCGAGATCCTCGACAAGCCGCTGATCGACGAGCGGAAGTTCGAGCTGGCGCTGTCGTGCCCGCCCGCCGGGCTCACCGCAGACCGGGCCGAGCTGGTCACCGCGGCGGCGGTCGCCGCCGTCCGCGCGCTGGGTCTCGACAACACCTGCGCCCACGTCGAGCTGATCGACGACGTCGACCGCGGCCCGACGATCGTCGAGGTCAACGCGGGCAGGCCTGCCGGGTCGATCATGCCGCTGCTGACGAAGCTGCGCACCGGCATCGACGTGTTCGCCGAACTGGCGGCACTCGCGGTGGGCGCCCCGCCGCCGGTGCGGGAACCCGCGAAACTCCCGATCCCGCTGGGCATGCTGATCCTCTACGCGGCCGGTTCGGGCCGGTTGACGAAGATCGGCGGGCTCGACGAGATCGCCGAGCTGCCCGAGGTGATCGACGTCGTCACCACCGTCTCGCCGGGGCAGGTGCTCAGCGACGAACAGGAGACCTACGCGGTCAACCTCGTCGTGGCCGGGTTCGCCGATCACGACGACCTCGCCGCCCTGCACGCGGAGGCGAGCAAGCTCGTCCGGCTGGACCTGGAGGAAGTGTGAACACCGCGTTCGTGGTCCGGGAGACCGCAGGACAGTGGATCGCCGACGTCGTGGCCGCCGTGCGTGCGACCGGATTGGGGGCCGAGCTGGTCACCCAGCCCCTGGAACCGGCCGAGCAGGCACAGCTGACGGAACTGGTGGACGGCTTCGTTTTCGTCGACGACGTCCGCGACGCCGGAGCCGTTGCCGAGGCGATCCGGGCGCGGACCGCGCGTCCGGCCGGGGTGATGACCGCCGCCGAGGGGATCATCGCGAGCGTCGCCCGTGCGGCCGAGCTGCTCGGCGTGGCGCGCTGCCCGGCGTCGGTGTTCACCGTGACGCACAACAAGTTCGCGGTCCGGCAGGTGCTGGCCGCGGCCGGGTTGCCGGGGCCGCGCTGCGCGCTGATCCCGTCGGCTGCCGAGGCGGCGTCGGTGGCTTCGGCGGTCGGGCTCCCGGCGATCGTCAAGCCGGTGAACGGCGCGGCGAGCAATCTCGTGCGTACGGTGTCCACTGTGGACGAACTGGCGGCCGCGTACCGGCTGCTGGCCGAGCGGTTGCCGCTGTCGGAGGACGCCCGGTACCACCGGCTCGTCGGTGGCGGACCGTCGCCGATCGACCCGGTGAAGGTGTTCCTCGTGGAAAGCCTGCTGCGTGGGCCGGAGTACGCGGTCGACGTCCTGGTGCGCGACGGCGTCGCGGAGCCGGTGGCAGTGGTGGAGAAGCCACTGATCGACGAGCGCAAGTTCGAGCTGGGCATGGTCTGCCCGCCGCTCGAACTGTCCGAAGAGGGCACCGAGCGGCTGTTCGCGGCGGCGACGGCTGCCGCTCTCGCGCTGGGCCTGGACAACACCTGCGCGCACGTGGAGCTGATCGACGACGCCGAGCTGGGGCCGACGATCGTCGAGGTGAACGCGGGCCGCCCGGCCGGCGGCGCCCAGCCGGTGTTGCTGAAGCTCGCGACCGGCATCGATGTCATCGCCGAGGCCGTGTCGCTGGCACTGGGCACGCCACCGCCCGCGCGAGGTGCGGGCCTGCCGGTGCCGGTGGGCTACCTGATCTTCTACGCCGAGGGCGCCGGGCGGCTGGTCCGCGTCGACGGCGTCGACGAGGTCGCCGATCTGCCCGAGGTCCTGGAGGTCGTCACGATCGTGCGTCCCGGCCAACTGCTCACCGACGACCAGGAGATCTACGCGGTGAACGTGCTCGCCGCGGGGTTCGCCGACACCGAAGACCTCGCCGCGCTGCACGCCGAGGCCGCCAAGCTGATCCGATTCGAACTGGAGGAGTCATGACCGCCGAACTCGCGGCGAACCTCGGCCTCGTCGAGGGCAACGAACACACGAAGCTCACCGTGTACGCGGCCACGGGCCTGGACTGGGTGCGCGCGCACCGCGAAGCGCTGCAGGACCGGCTACGCGAGCACGGCGCGATCCTGCTGCGCGGGATGCCGGCCGACCTGGCGGTGTTCAACCAGGTCACCGAGGAGATCGGCGGCTCGCTGCTGACGTACACGGAACGGTCGACGCCGCGGTCGGCGGTCTCGGGCAACATCTACACCTCGACGGAGTACCCGCCTGCCGAGTCGATCCCGATGCACAACGAGAACTCGTACTCGGCGCACTGGCCCGCCCGCCTGTTCTTCCTGTGCGACACGGCGGCCGAAACCGGCGGCGCGACGCCGATCGCCGACAGCCGCGCGGTGCACCGCCTGCTGCCGGCGGACCTGCGTGAGCGGTTCGCGGGCGGCGTCACCTACACACGGGCGTTCCGGGAAGGCCTCGGGCTGACCTGGCAGGAGGCGTTCCAGACCGACGACCGCCAGGTGGTGGCGGACTACTGCACCAGCAACGGGCAGACCTACGAATGGACCGACGACGGCCTGCGCACGCGGCACCTGCGTCCGTCGTTTGTCGCGGAACCGCACACCGGCGCGATGGTGTGGTTCAACCAGGCCAACCTGTTCCACGTCTCGAGCCTGGGGGAGGAGGTCAGTGAGGCGCTGCTGGAGCTGTACCCCGAGGAGGACCTGCCGCGCAACGCGTACTTCGCCGACGGCTCGCCGATCCCACAGGCGGACCTGGCCACGATCAAGGCGACCTACGACAAGGTCAGCTACGCGTTCCCGTGGCAGCCGGGCGACATCATGGTGATCAACAACATGCTGATGGCCCACGGGCGCGAGCCGTTCACGGGCAAGCGGAGGACCCTGGTCGCGATGACGTGACAGTTCTGGTCGACAGGCGCACCGGCGCGATCCAGAGCGAGCGCCCGGAGCCGGGTGAAGGTGGCCATTGCGGACGCGTCAGCAAATCGGTGGGAGCCTAGTGCTGTGTCCATGAACGTTGGCCGGGTTGGCGACACGCCGGTCGGCGTTCGTGGCGGGTGATCGTCGGGGCGTCAGTCTGGGTGGATGGCAAAACCAGTTCGGGCGCGTCGTTTGACCGATCA